>CAISOB010000060.1 GCA_903886975.1 uncultured beta proteobacterium | reverse complement strand
TTAACGAATACATTGCAGCCCACAACGCCAATCCTAAGCCTTTCATTTGGACGGCCAAGGCGTCGGACATCCTGGCCAAGGTCACCCGAGCGCGGGCCAAACTAAATAAGAGCACTTCTAAATGACGCACTACACTAGCTGACCTTCTTAGTTTGAAAAGGTTAATCAGAGACATTTCATTTCTCCTACTGAAAATCAGTGTTTTCATTTCCGACCCTCCCTCAGAATCCAAAATCCATTTGTCCGGGCCGAAGACTTATCCCGGCAGTTCCCTGATGGGCGGAGCGACCGCGTTTCCCGGTGTTGCGCCGAATGCCGACTTGCCGGCAGACGCGTTCGGCAAATCGCTCGCTGCCCAATGGCATGCCCAGACGCAGGGCGTCGCGAATGGTTGCTGCCGCTTCGGCATCGAGTTGCGGGCGGAACAATTCGCGATAGGCGGCGCAGCGGGTATCCGGTGAATCGCCAAGGCTCAGGTAGAGCGGATGCGGTGCAAGCCGACTGTCGAATTGCCGCAGGCCGTTGCTGCGATAGCTGCTCCATCGGTATTGCCCGGGATCAACGGCCATGCACGCCCTGACTGGATTGAGTTCGATGTAGCGCTGGCAGGCAAGGAGATAGTCTTCGGCGTGAACCACACTGGATTTGTAGCGCCCTTCCCAGAGGCTGCCCGTCCGCCGGTAGAAGCGGTTGATGTAGAGTACATAACGTCGGCCCAGTGCCTGCATGAGCTGCGCCGCGGCGCCCATCGCATTGGGGGTAAGCAGCAAGTGAACATGGTTGGTCATGAGGACGTAGGCATGAACCGCGCAGCCGCAAGCGCGAGACGTTTCTTCCAGCCAGTGGAGGTAGCAATGAAAATCCTCCTCGGCGAAAAAACACGGCTCGCGGTTGATGCCGCGCTGAACGATATGCAAGGGGTAACCCGCAAGCAGGACGCGAGGGCGACGCGGCATGGACCTATGCTCGGCTCGAAAGGTTAATCACTCTGACCCCTTTGGTTTCGAAAGGTTAATCACTCTGACCCCTTTGGTTTCTGGTTGCGCCCTTTGGTTGCGTTCTTGTTGCGCTTGTCGTCCTTTTCGATCACGAAGCCGATCGGCCGTCGGGGCGGATCGGGTGGGGTCATCAACTGGCGGATGGCCTCGAAAACCTGTTTTAGTTGCACGCGGGTGTTGTGCGCGAGGCTATCTTGCTGGAGGGCCAGGGCTTCGGTCTTCTCTTCGAGTTCGGCAAGACGCCGGGCCAGGTCCCGATGCGTGACCGCCAGTTCGCGCAACTGTACGAAGGCGCGCACGACATAGACCGAGACCTCGACCGCGCGCGGACTGTTGAGGATGGTGGCTGCCATGATGGCCCCGTGTTCGGTGAAGGCCAGCGGCAATTTACGACGGCCGCCCCAACTTGATGTCGCAAATTGCGACTTCAAGTTCCTGAATTCGTCGGCACCGAGTTCGGAGATGAAATCCTGCGGGAAGCGCTCGCGATTGCGTTTGACTTGTTCATTGAGCCGCCGGGTTTCCACGCCATACAACTTGGCCAGGTCACTGTCGAGCAAGACCTTCTGCTTACGCAGGACCAGGATGCGTGCGCTGATGGATTCAAGCGGCAGCAGCTTGGTGCTCATGCGTGACGCCTCTGCTCTTCGGCCAGCACGGCATGAAAAATCAAATGGGTCAGCCTCGATCCGAATTTTGTCGATGGCATGGTCGTCCTCCTTCTCGTAAACTGAAACCGCTTTGCGATGCCTCGTTGCGCGATGATTTTCTAGTGCTTTGTCATCGCCCATCGTCGCAATGTTCCGTTGTAACCGAATTAACTCGGCTTGCGCCGTGGGCATGGAAGCGAAATTCCGGCGATCCTTTGCCCGCGTCTCCGTCGTAATTCCGCGCGGGCGCGAAAATGACGCTGTGACGAGCCGGGGATGCCGACAACATTCATGCGATTGCATTGCCGCGAACTGATTGCTTTCGGAAGGCTTTCTTTGTATCTTCGGCCGATCGTCACTTGCGGTAAGGCCGCGGGCATGCCCATGAACAGCGAGAACTTCGTGCAGCGCAGCGTCTTGTGCGCGTCGCCCTCGGGCCTGCACCGCATGGCCTATACCGAATGGGGCGAGCGCGACAATCCGCGTGTGCTGATCTGCGTGCACGGCCTGTCGCGCAACGGCCGCGATTTTGACGCGCTGGCGCGCGCTCTTGCCGGCGACTATCGCGTCGTCTGCCCAGATATCGTCGGTCGGGGCTTGAGCGACTGGCTGCGCGATCCGGCCGGCTATACCGTCGAGCAGTATGTCGACGACATGATGGTGCTGATCGCGCGCCTCGATGTCGATGGCGTGCATTGGCTCGGGACTTCGCTGGGCGGGCTGATCGGCATGGTGCTGGCGAGCCTGCCCGGTTCGCCGGTGACGCGGCTGCTGCTCAACGATGTGGGGCCGGTGATCACCGCCGAAGCTGTCCGGCGCATCGCCGACTATCTCGGACGGGCACCGAAGTTCGCCAGCGTCGCGGACGCCGAGAATTACATCCGGGCGGTGAGCGCGCCCTTCGGTGCGCTCAGCGACGCGCAGTGGCGCGCTCTCACCGAATCGAGCATCCGCCCGGCCGCGGGCGGCGGGCTCGAGATGCGCTATGACCCGGCGATCGCCACTACCTTTCGCAGCGCGACCGCCGACGGCAAGATCGATATGTGGCCGATCTACGACCGCGTGCGCTGCCCTACGCTGCTGCTGCGCGGCGCCCGGTCCGATCTGCTGACCGTTCAAACGGCGCAGGCCATGGCCGCGCGCGGGCCGCGGCCGCAAGTCATCGAAGTGCCCGAGGTCGGGCATGCGCCGATGTTTCTCGATGCGGCGCAAATCGACATCGTGCGCGGCTTTTTCCCGGGCGCTTGAGCGTCGGCGCCGCTGCTGGCGCTTTTGACTTCGCTGCGGGCGACGACGATACTTGCCGTCGGCCGCCAGGGAAACGCTGAATAGACCGTCACACCGGCGAAAGCCGTTGTCCAGTGCCTAGGCCCTACTGGATTCCGGCTTTCGCCGGAATGACGGGATAGGGCTTAATCAGCGTTTCCTCTAGACCCCGATTCTCGAATCGCTGATGGAGATGCATGGATACCACGCGCCGTAAACCGGACACAGCCCGCCCGCTGATCAGCTGGACAGAAGAGGGCGCCAGCCGCTCCGCGCTTTGGCGATCGGAAGCGGGCCTCGCGCCGCCGGCGCGGGTGCAGGTCGTCGATGACACGCTGACCGCCGATGCGGCATACCGGCTGGCCTGCGGCGGAACGGCGCTGCTCTGGCGCGGCGACTTCCAGAACGCGCGGCAGTTGCTGCAGGCCATGGCGCGCCGCATCGAAAGCCACGCGCGCCGGCCGCACAAGGCGAAGGCGCCGGGCGAAGCGCCACGTCCGATGGCCGAAGCCTTCCACCTGCAGCGCATGGCGCAGGCGCAGCGCGCCCGTACGCTCGGCATGCTGCTCATTCCCTGTCTCGCCGAGCATGAGATTGCACTGCGCCGCGCACCGGACGTGCAGGCGGCGTGCACCGAAGCCTACGGGCGGGCCGACGCGCCATATGTTACTTCGCTGCGCGAACTGCTCGGACTGATCGGCGCGCACGAGTGGCGCAAGAAGGGCGTGGCGCTCGCTGCGCTCGAAGGGCGCATTCATCCGCACTACGGCGTCTTCTCGCCGGTGCGCGGCGAGTACGTGACGCTCGTCGCCGATGCGCCGCTGCCGGCGGGTCTCGCCGCGAGTAGCCTGGCTTTCGATATCGGCACCGGCACCGGCGTGCTGGCCGCCGTGCTCGCCCGGCGCGGCATCGCGCGCGTCGTGGCGACCGACCAGGACGCGCGGGCGATCGCCTGCGCCGGCGAGAACATCGACCGGCTCGGTTTGAACGGGCAGGTCAGCGTGGTCGCTGCCGATCTCTTTCCGCCGGGGCGCGCGCCGCTGGTCGTCTGCAATCCGCCATGGCTGCCCGGGCGGCCGAGTTCGCCGCTCGATGCGGCAATCTACGATCTCGACAGCCGCATGCTGTTTGGATATATCGATGGTCTCGCGGCGCATCTCGATGCGGGCGGCGAGGGCTGGCTGATTCTCTCCGATCTCGCCGAGCACCTGGGTTTGCGCAGCCGCGACGAATTGCTTGCGCGCATCGCCGCTGCCGGTCTGGTGGTCCTCGGGCGGCTCGACACGCGGCCGACGCATCCGCGCGCATTCGATCGCAGTGACGCCTTGCACGCCGCGCGCGCGGCCGAAGTGACTTCGCTGTGGCGGCTCGGCTCGGCGCCGGAGAAACGAGATGGACTCGTTTAAAGCCCGCTGGGGCGTCGGGCAGTGGGCGGCCTACTTCGAGAACCATGCGCTGCCGGTCATGCGCCGCTCGAAACTGCTGATGACGCAGCTCGAGGAGGCCGAGGGCGAGCTGCTGGCGCCCAACGATCTGGCCGATATCGTGCTGCAGGATCCGCTGCTTTGCCTGTTGCTGCTGCGCGAAGCCGAGCGCCGCAAATCGCACCGGCTCGGCCGCGAAACGACGACGGCGCTGGCGGCGATCCTGCAGCTCGGCGTCGATGAGTTCCGCAAACTGCTGCTCTCCAGTCCCGAAGTCGATGAAAGCAACCACGGCCTGATCGCCGTCGAAACGCGCGCGCGCCTCGCCGCGCAGATCGCGTTGACCTGGGCGACCGGACGCGCGGACCTCAACCCCGACGAGGTGGCCGTTGCCGCCCTGCTGGGCGGCGCCGGCGATCTGCTGCTGTGGGTCTATGCCGCCGAGATTCCGCAGAAGGCCGATGGCCTGCTGCGTTCCGGAAATGCGCAGCGCAGTGCGCAGGCGCAAATGCAGGCTTGCGGTTTCACTTTCAAGCAGCTGACCACGCAATGCGCCGAGCGCTGGAAGCTGCCGGCCCTGGTGCTGCAACTTCTGCGTGGCGCCGAAACGCTGCGCGCGCAGCTGACGCGCACCTGCTCGAATACCGCGCGCCATGTACTCGACGATTCGCCGAACGCGACGCTGGCGTTGGCCAGTGACCTTGTCGAGGCAGCGAAACTGGTTCCCAACGCCAGCCTCGAGTGGCTCGTCGATGGCCTGGCGATGCTGCCGGAAGAGCGGCGCAGCGGGGTGTTAAAGGCGGCGTGGGCGCTGGGTGGCGCGGCGCCCGGCTGATTGCCGGGCGCCGCCCAAAATCTTGCCCTAGATCGTCATTCCGGCGCACGCCGGAATCCAGAGATTCAAGGCACTGGGTTCCGGCTTTCGCCGGAACGACGACCTATCGGTGTTCCTCGGAGGTTGACGGTCAGTGCACCGACGGCGGCGTGTCCGGCGTGTTGGAAAACAGCGCGTCGATCGCCGCCTTGTTGAAGCGGTATTCGCGGTTGCCGAGGTCGTCGCGAATGACGATCTCGCCAAGCTTCGTGACGGCGGCATAGACTTCCTCGCGCCCGAGCGTGCGCAGCATGTTGCGCATCTTGTCCCAGTCCTCGGGAACATTGTGGCTGACCGGCCGCGCCGGGAAGATGCGCACGCTTTCCTGGTTGAACAACCGCGTCAGCATCGCCTCGGTCGGCAGGGCGAGCAGTTCTTCGTCCTTGACGGTGGCGGCCAGCGCGGTGCAGCGCGCCCAGCCGTCGGTGTCGTGCGTCTGCCCGTCGGGCATCTTCTGCAGGAAGAGGCCGGCGGCGCCGGCCGGCGTCGCGGCGAGGAAAAAGCGTGAGGCGATCTGTTCGGATTGGCCGAGGTAGTGCTCGAAAATTTCGGCAATGCTGCTGCCGACGAGCGGCACGACGCTCTGGTAGGGCACGCGCATCGCCGGCGTGTCGAGCGAGAGCATCAGCTGGCCGGCGCCAAGCAGTTCGACCAGCGTGCCGGCGCCGAGCGCCGCCTCGTGCTGCGCCATGCAGCGCACATTGAGCTCGGCGCTGCAGTCGATGACCAGCAGCGAGATCGGGCCCTTGCCGCGCAACTGGATGGTCAGGCGTCCGGGCTGCTTGAGATTGTCGGTCAGCAGCGCGGTCATGGCGCACATCTGGCCGAGCAGTTCGATCACCGGCGCCGGGTAGTCGCGACGCGCGAGCAGCTGTTGCCAGACCGGGCCGAGGCGGACGAGCGCGCCACGCACGTCGAGCCCGTCGAAGAGAAAGCGCTGGACGTAGTCTTCGGTCATCGCCTCTGTCATTCACTCTCCGCAAGGGCGTGCGCGTAGCGCGCGTAGCTTTCCGGATCAAAGCCGACTTGCAACTCGCCGCCATTGTCGGCGACCGGCCGCTTGATCAGCGTCGGATAGTCGGCCATCAGCCGCAGCGCCTTGGCTTCATCGACATCGGCGCGCTCGTCGTCGGAAAGCCGCTTCCACATCATGCCGCGGGTGTTGAGCAGCAGTTTCCAGCCGGCGCGCAGGTTCCAGTCCGGAAGGAGTTTCTCGACGAGGCCGGCCTGCTTGTAGTCGATGAACTCGAAGGCAATGCCTTTCTCCGTGAGCCAGGCCAGCGCGGTTTTCATCGTGTCGCAATTCTTGATGCCGTAAATCTTGAGCATGCTTTCCCTTCCGGATTACGCGGCCCAAGCCGCATGCCGTCATTCCGGCGAAAGCCGGAATCCAGTCGGCCGGACACTGGACACCGGCGTTCGCCGGTGTGACGACCTATTCCTCATCTTCTCAACTTAGCGCTTGAGCCGCGCGAAGGCATCTGCCATCGCGCCGGCCGCGGGCGCCTGGCGCGACTGCTTCTCGCGCGCCTTGTTCGACAGCGGCGCACCGCCTGTTTTCGGCGGTGCGGGCGCAGCGTCGGTGAGCACCATGGTGAGCGCAATGCGCTTCCTCGGCAAGTCGACCTCGACGACCTTGACGCGGACCACGTCGCCGGCCTTGACGACTTCGCGCGGATCCTTGACGAACTTGTTCGAGAGCAGCGAGATGTGCACGAGGCCGTCCTGATGCACGCCGATGTCGACGAAGGCGCCGAAGTTGGCGACGTTGCTGACGACGCCTTCGAGCAGCATCCCCGGCTGCAGGTCCTTGATGTCGGTGATGCCGTCGCGGAACACAGCACTCTTGAACTCGGGGCGCGGATCGCGGCCGGGTTTTTCAAGCTCCTTGAGAATGTCGCGAACGGTCGGCAGGCCGAATTGCGCGTCGGTGTATTTTTCCGGCGCCAGCGTCTTGACCAACCGTGCATCGCCGATCACTTCGCCGATGCCTTTCTTGATGTCGGCGAGGATGCGCTCGACCAGCGGATAGGCTTCCGGGTGCACGGCCGACGCGTCGAGCGGATTGTCGCCGCCGGCGACGCGCAGGAAACCGGCGGCGAGTTCAAAGGTCTTGTCGCCGAGGCGCGGCACGGCGCGCAGCGCCAGGCGATTGGGGAAAGCGCCGTGCGCATCGCGGTGCGCGACGATGTTCGCGGCGAGCGTGCTATTGAGTCCTGAAACGCGGGTCAGCAGCGGCGCGGAGGCCGTGTTCACGTCGACGCCGACGGCATTGACGCAATCCTCGACGACGCCGTCGAGCGCGCGCGCCAGCTTGCTCTGGCTGACATCGTGCTGGTACTGGCCGACGCCGATCGATTTCGGATCGATCTTGACGAGTTCGGCGAGCGGGTCCTGCAGGCGGCGGGCGATCGATACGGCGCCGCGCAGGCTGACGTCGAGTTCGGGGAATTCGCGCGAGGCGTATTCGGACGCGGAATAAACCGAGGCGCCGGCTTCGGAAACAACGACGCGGCTCATGTGCAAGTCGGGCAATTGCTTGATCAGGTCGGCGGCGAGCTTGTCGGTCTCGCGCGACGCGGTGCCGTTGCCGATGCTGATCAGTTCGACGCCGTGCTTTTTGGCCAGCAGCGCCAGGGTGTGCAGCGCGCCGTCCCAGTCGCGGCGCGGCTCGTGCGGATAAATGGTGGCGCACTCGAGCAGCTTGCCGGTGGCGTCGACGACGGCCACCTTGACGCCGGTGCGCAGGCCGGGGTCGAGCCCCATGGTCGCGCGCCGGCCGGCCGGCGCGGCGAGCAGCAGGTCGTGCAGGTTGGAACCGAAAACGCGGATCGCCTCGACTTCGGCGCGCTCGCGCAGGGCGTTGATCAGATCGAGTTCAAGGTGCAGCGAGATCTTGACGCGCCAGGTCCAGCGCACGCTGTCGGAGAGCCATTTGTCGGCGGCGCGGCCCTGGTCGGCAATCGCGAAGCGCCTGGCGATGCGCGCTTCGCACGGATTGTGGCCGGGCGGGATTTGCGCCGGATCGAATTGTTTGACTTCGCTGTCGAGCAGCAGGGCGATTTGCAGCAGGCCCTCGTGGCGTCCGCGCAGGAGCGCCAGCGCGCGGTGCGAAGGAATCGCACGGAGCGGTTCGGAGTAGTCGAAGTAATCGCGGAACTTGGCGGCTTCAAGCTCCTTGCCGGCGATCAGCGTCGCCTTGACCACGCCGTGCTCTTCGAGGTAAGTGCGCAGCGCGCCGAGCAGTTCCGCGTCTTCGGAGAACTGCTCCATGAGGATCTGGCGGGCGCCGTCGA
The DNA here is from genome assembly GCA_903886975.1 of uncultured beta proteobacterium. Taxonomy (GTDB): domain Bacteria; phylum Pseudomonadota; class Gammaproteobacteria; order Burkholderiales; family Rhodocyclaceae; genus Propionivibrio. The sequence goes on along the minus strand of CAISOB010000060.1, from coordinate 30,705 downwards.
GGATCGTCTTGATGTCCGCGAAGCCGAGCGCTTGCGCTTCGGCGGTGAGGTAGCGTTCGGCTTCGGCCTCAGGACCCAGTGTCGGGTCGGCCAGCAAGGCCTCGGCGAGCGGCGCGAGGCCCGCCTCGCGAGCGATCTGCGCCTTGCTGCGGCGCTTGGGTTTGTACGGCAGGTAGAGGTCTTCGAGCGCCTGCTTGCTTTCCGCAGCGCCGATCTGGGCGGCGAGTTCGGGCGTGAGTTTTCCCTGTTCGGCGATCGAGGCGACGATTGCGGCGCGGCGCGCTTCGAGTTCGCGCAGATAGCTCAGGCGCTCATCGAGCAGGCGCAGCTGGATGTCGTCGAGGCCGCCGGTGACTTCCTTGCGGTAGCGTGCAATGAAGGGCACGGTCGCGCCTTCGTCGAGCAGTGCGACGGCGGCGCTGACTTGTTCGCGGCGGGCGCCGATTTCTTCGGCAATTTTCAGCGTGATGCCTTGTTCAACGGGAGATGCCATCAATGTCCGGTTTCTTGAAAAAAGCGCGAACTATGCGCAATCGAGCGGGAAAACTCAAGCGCCGCCGATATCGCGCATTGCCACTATGCCTTCAGCGTGTTGCAGGCCTTGGCCGATTGGAGTTAAATGGCCGTCTTGCCAATCCGGCGCGCGTCTCCCAGGGGAAGTCCATGAAAATCGATATCGAACGGTTCGGCTTGAAAAACGTCCCCATTGACCCGGACACGCTATTCACCTTTGCCAAAGGCATTGTCGGTTTCGAGAACTGCAAGCGCTTCAAGCTCTTTCATGAAGAAGGGAAAGCCACCGTTTTCTGGCTGCAATCGGTCGATGATACCGCAGTGATGTTCCCGATCGTTGCGCCGGAAGCGCTCGATATCGAATATCAGATCGAGCTCTCCGATGCCGATTGTGCGCTGATCGGGCTGCAAAGCGTCGAAGACGTGGCGGTGGTGCTGATCGTTTATCGCGACGAAGCTGAAAGCGGCAAGATCGCCGCCAACACACGCTCGCCGGTCATTCTCAATCTCAAGAGCCGCAAAGGCATGCAGAAAGTGCTGCAGGACGTGCATCCGAGCCTGCTCTATCGTGCCCGCTGATTGGCGGGTAGGTTCGCGCACGCGTTTGCTTGGCGGTGTCGCTGAAGAAATGTCTTTCCTAATTCTGAACAGCGCGTATGGATACCACGATTGCTGAGCACGGCGCGAGTGTCCGCTTGCTGGCGCTCGGCGATGCGGCATGGACGGTCGAGTTCGGTACGACCATAGCCCCGGCGGTGCATGCACGCGTCCTCGGCTTCGCCGGCGCGCTCGAGCAGGCGCGAAGGGCGGCGGGCAGGGACGGTTCGGATGATGATGGCATCGGCGCCGTTATCGATGTTGTTCCCACGTTCCGGTCCTTGACCGTCTACTACAGGCCGCTCTGCTGCGACGGCGAGCGGCTCGGCGCGGCGCTCATGCATCTTGCCGAGTCGTCGGGTACGGCGAGCCAGGAGGGCCGGCGCTGGCGCATCCCCGTTTGTTTCGACGACGATTTAGCGCCCGATCTGGCTGACCTGGCCGTCGCCAAAGGGCTGAGCCGCGAAACCGTCGTCGCGCTGATGTGCGAAGCGACATTCGAGGTGTACATGATCGGTTTCATGCCCGGGTTTGCCTACATGGGCGGGCTGCCTGCGATCCTCGAAATGCCGCGTCTCTCCTCGCCGCGCAAGGCGGTGCCGGCGCGTTCGCTGGCGGTTGCCGGGTCGATGTGCGCGGTCTATCCATGGGAGAGCCCGGGCGGCTGGCGCCTGCTCGGGCGAACACCGGTGCCGATGTTCTCGGCGAACGATGCCGAGTCGCCCTCGCTCCTCGCTTCTGGAGATCGCGTCTGCTGGCGAGCGATCGAACGCCAGGCTTATCTCGAGATGGAAGCGGCAGCCGCCGCCGGCACTCTCGATAAAGGCCGACTGCTTTTCCTGCCGGAAGAATCATGAGCGAGGCCTTGATCGAGGTCATTGCCGGCGGCATCGGCAACAGCATCCAGGATGAGGGCCGCTTCGGTTTTCGCCACATGGGCATTACCGTTTCCGGTTGCCTCGATCCGCTGCTCTCGCGCTGCGCCAACGCGCTGCTCGGCAACGCGCCGGACTGCGCCTGCATCGAAATCCGCGCCGTCGGTCCGACCCTGCGCGTCAAGCGCGGATGTGTTCGCCTGGCGCTTGCCGGCGAGATCGGGGCAAAGCTGCGGCGCATCGACGGGACGCTTCGCGAGATGTCGGCCTGGACGAGCTTCACGCTCGATTCACAAGAAGTACTGGAGATCGCGACGCTGCCGGATGGTGGCAGCGCTTACCTCGCGGTGAGCGGCGGCATCGACTCGCCGCTGCAACTCGGCAGCCGGTCGACCTACCAGCGGGCGGTGATGGGCGGCATCGACGGAAAACCGATCGTCACCGGCAACCTGCTGCCCTGTGCAACGCAGCGTCATCGCCAGTATCGTGAATGCCAGGCCGCCGCCTGGTCGCAAGGCGAAGGTCCGATTCGCGTCGTGCTCGGGCCGCAGGTCGACCATTTCACGCCGGAAGCCGTGCGGCAATTTCTCGCTTCGGAATACCGCGTGACGCCGCAGACCGACCGCATGGGCATGCGGCTTGAAGGCGTCCAACTCGCGCATGCCAGTGCGCAAGCCGCCGACATTGTCTCCGACGGCGTGACACCGGGCGCCATTCAGGTTCCCGGCAACGGACAGCCGATCATTCTTCTGGTCGACTGCCAGACGGTCGGCGGTTATCCAAAAATTGCCACCGTCATTGGCGCGGACCTGCCCCGGCTCGGCCAGCTAAAGCCGGGGGAATGCATCCGCTTCGCGGCCGTCAGCGGAGCCGAAGCGCGGCAGGCGCTTCTCGTTCGGGAAGCCCAATGGCGGGCCTGGGCCAACCGCATCGTTGCCTATATGTCCGACGGACCGTCGTTGGACGACGATCTGAGCGACGCCTGGATCGCCTCTGACTGGTCGTAAAGGTCGAGCGCGGAGTGCCGCAGTTGCGCACCAAAATGAGTTCGGCGCTCTCCCCTGCTCACAAGGATGGTGCGCTTTCGCGCGCGAGGCATCCTTATGCTTCTTTTCTTTCCGTGTAATCAATGCGCTCGCTGGCGATCAAGTGTGGCACAGTGCTTGCTGCGCATTCCGGTGCGTGAAGCACCCCGAAGCCAGGCAGCCGGCAATGCAAGAAAAATAAATGTGCCCGTCTTTAGATAAGCATGGCGGGAAGCGCGAAATCCCGGGATAATACCGGCGACTGTGTGGTCGGGGTATATCGTTTTGACTTTCTTTGGAGGTAGGTAACGATGAACATGAAAACTATACGAACCATCGTCGCGACGGCTCTGGTGCTGACCTCTGGCTTCTGGGGCAGCGCCCGCGCCCAGGAGGAAATCCGCATCGGAGCGGTCTATCCGCTGACCGGCGCGGCGGCGTCGACCGGGCTGGAAATGAAGAATGCCCTCGAACTCGCGGCCGACATGATCAACAACGGCGCCAAGGGAATCAACATCCCGCTGGCCGCCGGCGCCGGTCTGCCGAATCTCAAGAATGCCAAGATCAAGCTGATCTTCGCCGATCACCAGGGCAATCCGCAGGTCGGCGCGACCGAGACCGAGCGTCTGATTACCCAGGATAAAGTGGCGGCGGTCATCGGCTGCTACTTCAGCGCCGTTACCGTAACGGCGAGCCAGGTCGCCGAACGCTACGGCGTGCCCTTCCTCAATCCCGAGTCGTCGTCGGCGACGCTGACGCAGCGCAACTTCAAATGGTTCTTCCGCACCACGCCGCATGACGATCTCTTCGTTCATAACTTCTTCGAATTCCTCAAGGACGTCGAAGCCAAGAAGGGGGTCAAGCCGAAGCGCATCGCACTGGTTAACGAGAACACCCTGTGGGGCACCGAGACCAACAAGCTCGAGGAGCGGCTCGGCAAGGAACTCGGCTACAACATCGTCGAGAAGATCATCTACCCGGCGAAGAGCACCCAGCTTACTTCCGAAGTGCAGCGCCTCAAAGCTTCGGGTGCCGACCTGATCATGCAATCGTCGTATCTGGGCGACGCCATCCTGGCCATGAAGACGTACAAGGAACAGGGATTCGCGCCCGAGGCCATCCTCGCCAACGACGCCGGCTTCAACGATTCGGAGTTCCTCAAGACGCTCGGCAAGGACGGCAATTACGTGCTGTCGCGCGAGGTATGGGCGCTCGACCTGACCAGCCGCAATCCGCTGATCAAGCAGGTCAACGATCTCTATTTGCAGAAATACAAGGTCGATTTCAACGGCAATTCGGCGCGCTCGTTCACCGGTCTGTTCGTTCTGGCCGACGCCATCAACCGCGCGAAATCCGTCGATCCGGAAGCGGTGCGCAAGGCGCTCAGCGAGACCAATATGCCGGGCAGCCAGCTGATCATGCCGTGGGCCGGCGTCAAGTTCGACGCGACCGGGCAGAACACCTTGGGTTCCGGCATCATCGTTCAGGTGCAGGACGGCAAGTACGTCACCGTCTGGCCGTTCGCCCTGGCCAGCAAGGATCTCATCTGGCCGATGCCAGGCTGGGACAAGCGCTGAACGTGCTTCCAGGCCGCGATTTTCGCGGCCTGATTTTATTCCTGAGTTTTTGTTCCATTTCACGGTGATGAGATGACCGGGGAAATCCTGCTGCAAACCTTGCTCTCGGGCGTGCTGATCGGGTTGATCTATGCCCTGGTCGCGGTCGGGCTGACGATGATCTTCGGGGTCATGGACATCGTCAACTTCGCGCATGGCGAATTCCTGATGTTCGGCATGTATTCGAGTTTCTGGCTGTTCTCGCTGTTCGCCCTCGACCCGCTGATCACGCTGCCCCTGACCGTGTTGATGCTGTTCGCGCTAGGTCTCGTGGTCTATCAACTGGTGATCAAGCGCATCATCAATGCGCCGCCGCTATCGCAGATCTTCGCCACCTTCGGCATGATGATCCTGTTTCGTGGCCTGGCGCAGTTTTTCTGGAAGCCGGATTTTCGCACCATCGAAAATTCCTACTCGTCGGGCAAGGTCGTCTTTGCCGGGCTGCACTTCGGCTTGCCGCAGATTATCGCCGGCGTCGGGGCGATTCTGGCCACCGGCGCCGTCTGGTGGTTCATCAACCGTACGCGCCTGGGCGCGGCGCTCGAGGCCACGGCGCAGGACAAGGACGCGGCGCAATTGATGGGCATCCCGTCGCAACGGATGTTCGCCTTGGCGTGGGGAATCGGCGCAGCGTGCGCCGGCGTCGCCGGCGTCCTGCTCTCGAGCTTCTTTCCAATCTTCCCGGAAGTCGGCGCCAATTTCATTCTGATCGCTTTCGTCGTCGTCGCCCTCGGCGGCTTCGGCAGCGTCAGCGGCGCTTTCTGGGCCGGAATCATCGTCGGCGTCGTCGAAGTGGTCGGCGGCTTCCTGCTCGGACCGGAATACAAAATGGCCATCGTCCTGTCGCTGTTCCTCCTGGTCTTGCTGGTGCGCCCGCAGGGCCTGATGGGGAGAGCCTGATCATGACCGCGCATCGACCAAATACGCGACGCAACGCAACGCTTGCGCTGGCGCTCGCGGTCGCCTGCATCCTGCCGCTGGTGGTGACGAGTCCGTCGCATCAGAACTTCCTGATCCTGATCCTGATGTTCGCCCAGGTCGGTGTCGCCTGGAATATCCTCGGCGGCTATGCCGGCCAAGTCTCGCTCGGCCATGTCGCCTTCTTCGGCATCGGCGCCTATACCTCGACGATGCTGTTCATCCACGCCGGCATCAGCCCGTGGCTGGGCATGCTGGCCGGCGGCCTCGTCTCGTCGTGTTTCGCGGTGGCCATCGGCTGGCCGTGCTTCCGTCTCAAGGGACATTATTTCTCGATGGCGACCATCGCCGTCGCCGAGATTCTGCAGGTCCTGTTCACCAACTGGGAAAGCGTCGGCGGCGCTGTCGGCTTGAATGTTCCCCTGGCCGAGCAGGGTTGGGCGAACATGGTCTTCAACACCTCCAAGCTGCCTTACTACTACATCGCCCTGGGCCTGCTTATAGTGACGCTGCTCGCCAACTGGGCCATCGAAAGAAGCTTCCTCGGCTACTATTTCCGCGCCATCAAGGACGAGCCGGATGCGGCGAGCAGCTTAGGGATAAGCCTGACGCGTTACAAGCTGGTGGCGATCGCCATCTCGAGCTTCTTCACCGCGCTCGGCGGCTCGTTCTATGCGCAGAAGGAACTGTACATCGACCCCGGATCGGTGCTGTCGACCTCGCTCTCGATCAAGATGGCGCTGGTGACCATCCTCGGCGGTGTCGGCAGCCTGTTCGGGCCGGTCCTCGGCTCGACGCTGCTCACCAGCATCGAGGAAGTGACCCGCCAGGCGTTCGGCGGCAGCGGCATGGGTACCGACCTCATCCTCTATGCGGCGATCATCATCGTCGTGGCCGTTTACTATCCGACGGGCATCGTCGGCTGGCTGAGGCAAATACGGCGTCGTTACGCAAAACCGGAGGCCAGGGGATGAGCCGCTTACTGGTGGTCGAGAACCTCGGCAAGCGCTTCGGCGGACTGGCGGCCAACGAAGCCATCTCCTTCGAACTGCAGGCCGGCCAGATCGTCGGCCTGATCGGGCCAAACGGCGCCGGCAAGACGACGCTGTTCAACTGCATCGCCGGTTTTTATCAGCCGAGCGAGGGCACGATCCATTTTCTCGGCAAGGACATCACCGGCCACGCGTCAGCGCAGATGGCCCATCTGGGTATCGCCCGAACCTTCCAGATCGTGCGCAGTTTCGGTTCGCTGACGGTCCTCGAGAACGTCATGGTCGGCGCCATGCTGCGCAACAAGGGGGTGGGCGCAGCGCGCGAGCGCGCGCTGGCGGCGCTCGAGTTCTGCGGTCTGGCCGGGCGCATCGCCATGACCGCCTCCAATCTCACAGTCGCCGAGCAGCGCCGCCTCGAACTCGCGCGCGCGCTGGCGACCGAACCGAAGCTGCTGCTGCTCGATGAAATCATGGCCGGGCTCACCCCGTCCGAAGTTCATGAAGCGGTGCACCTGATCAAGGAGATCCAGCTGCGCGGCATCGCCTGCCTGATCGTCGAACATGTGATGGAGGGCATCATGCCGATCGCCGATCACATGATCGTCCTCGACTACGGCCGCAAGATCGCCGAGGGTACGCCCGCCGAGATCAGCCGCAACCCGGCGGTGCTCGCGGCCTACCTGGGGGAATGAGCATGCTCTCGCTTCAGAACATTGCCATCCGCTACAACAAGGTGCCGGCGGTTCACGATGTCAGCATCGAGGTCGAGGCCGGCGAAATCGTCGCGCTGGTCGGCGGCAACGGCGCCGGCAAGTCCTCCGCCCTGCGCGCGGTGGCCGGGCTCAACCCGGTGGCCGCCGGCAAGGTCGTTTTCAACGGCGTCGACATCACCCAGGTCCCCGCGCATCAGCGCACCGGACTGGGTCTTTCGCTGGTGCCGGAAGGGCGCCGCCTGTTTCCCAAGCTGAGCGTCGAAAAGAATCTGCGCCTGGGTGCGTTCACGCGCCGCGACGCCGCTGAAATCGAAGAGTCGCTCGACTACGCCTTCACGCTGTTCCCTATCCTCAAGGAGCGCCGGCAGCAGGTCGCCGGCACCCTGAGCGGGGGCGAGCAGCAGATGCTGGCGATAGGCCGGGGCTTGATGGCCAAGCCGCGCCTGCTGATGCTCGACGAGCCCTCGTGGGGCATTGCCCCGAAACTGGTAACCAAGATTCTCGATACCATCCAGCAAGTCAATGCGAGTGGGATTACAATTCTGCTGGTGGAGCAAAACATCAAGCGCGCGCTGGAAATCGCCAATCGCGGCTACGTCCTGCAGACCGGGCGCATCGTGCTTGCCGGCAGCGGTCGCGACTTGCTCGACAATCCGGAAATCCAGAAGGCTTACTTGGGTATCTGATCGTTTTGGGGAGTAACTGCGATGGCGCAACTGCTGAATCTGAATGCCGACCTCGGCGAAAGCTTCGGACCCTGGCCGATGGGCAGCGACAACGCCATGCTGCGCATCGTCAATTCGGCAAATGTGGCCTGCGGTTTTCATGCCGGCGATCCGCTGGTGATGTTCAATACCGCCGCCCTGGCCAAACAACATGGCGTCAGCATCGGCGCGCATCCGGCTTATCCCGATTTGCAGGGCTTCGGCCGGCGGCGCATGGATATTCCGCTCGGCGAGCTCGAGGCCATGCTGACCTACCAGATCGGCGCCCTTGACGCCTGTGCGCGGGCGCAGGGCGTACGCGTCACGCACGTCAAGCCGCACGGCGCGCTCTCCAACGTCGCCTGTGCCGATCGCAAGGTCGCCGATGCCGTCGCGCGCGCCGTTCATCGTCTCGACCCCACGCTGATTCTGCTGGCCCCGGCCGCGTCGCAGCTGATCGCTGCCGGCCGCGATCAAGGGCTGCCCGTGGTCGAGGAGGTCTTCGCCGATCGCGCCTATCTCGACGACGGCAACCTCGTGCCGCGCAGCCAGCCGGGGGCGATGATCCATGGCGCCGAAGCCAGCCTGCAGCATGTCAAACGCATGGTCGAGGAAAGCGCGCTGATCTCGATCAACGGCAAGCGCATCCCGATCAATCCGCAAAGCATCTGCGTGCACGGCGACAATGCCGATGCCGTGGCGACCGCGCAGGCGATCAAGGATGGCCTGGTGAAGCTCGGTTTCCGCTTCGTGACCATACCGGAACTACTGGTCGCGTAATTTCGTTTGCGGCGACGCGATGGGCGCAATTGACCTGGATCACTTGCGCGGCTGGATCGGAAGAAGCCGCAACGATACCGATCTGATTTCCCTGCGCCAGGCCCGGCTCCTGGTAGCCACCGTCGACTATCACGCACCCGGGCGCATCGCCGACGGCGAAGAGCTGCCGCCGCTGTGGCACTGGATCTATTTTCTCGAAGGCGTCCCGCAAAGCGGGCTTGGCCCTGACGGCCACCCGTTACGCGGCGGCTTCCTGCCACCCGTTCCGCTGCCCAATCGCTTGTGGGCCGGCGGCCGCGTGAGCTTTATCGAGCCGCTGCGCATCGGGTCGATCGCGCGCAAGGATTCGACGATTCTGAAGATCGATCACAAGAAGGGCCGCTCCGGCGATCTGGTGTTCGTCACGGTCGGCCATGAATTAAGATCGCCGCGCGGCGCACTGCTCGTTCGCGAAGAACACGACATCGTCTACCGCAACGCCACGCCGCCCGGACCGGCCATGACGATCGCGGCGCCTGCGTCCGCCGCGCACCCAACCGTAGTCACGCCGAGCGCAACGATGCTGTTCCGCTATTCGGCGCTGACATTCAACGGCCACCGGATTCATTACGACGCCGATTACTGCCGCCAGCACGAAGGCTACGCGAACCTCGTCATTCACGGCCCGCTGCTCGCTACGCTGCTGGCCACTCATGCCGAACAGGCGGGCGGCGCGCGGCTTGCCGAATTCAATTACCGGGCGATGGCGACCGCGCTGCTCGGCGAGGCCATAGTCTTGCAGGCCGAGGTCTTTGGCGCGCGTGTCGTCGCGCAAGCGACGCATGGGGAAAGCGGCCTGTGCATGCAGGCCGAGGCGCGGCTGCGCTGAGTTGAAACCGGTCATTCCGGCGAACGCCGGAATCCGGGAATTCGGCGCCGAAACTGGATCCCGGCTTGCGCCGGGATGACGGTATTTTCGCCCGATTCGCGTCATATCGACCCCGAACGGCGAATCGTCTCGTTTACACTAGCGGCATGGAAGACTCGCGCACTGACGAGACGCTCATGCTCGCTTATCGCGATGGCGACGGCACGGCCTTCGAGGCGCTTTACGCGCGCCATCGCGGCCGCCTGTTCCGTTATCTCTTGCATCAGTGCGGTCGGCGCGAGCAGGCGGACGAGATGTTTCAGGAGATCTGGATGTCGGTGATACGCGCGCGCGGCGCCTACGCGGTGTCCGCGAAATTTACGACCTGGCTGTTTCGCATCGCCCACAACCGGCTGATCGACGGCTTTCGCGCGCGCGGCCGGTTGGCCGAATTCGAGGTCGATCCGGGCGCCGACGATTGGACGGATTATCCCGCGCCGGCGAGTGAGCAACCCGAGCGTCTACTTGAGCGCGCGCAACTCGCCAGCAGCCTGGTCGCTGCCGTCGAAGCCTTGCCGGGACCGCAGCGCGAAGCCTTTCTGCTGGCTGCCGAGGGCGGCTTGACGGTCGACGAAATCGGCAATGCCACGGGCGCCGGTTTCGAAACCGCAAAGAGCCGCCTGCGCTATGCCTACGCGAAGCTGCGCGGCGAACTTGCGGGAGAGTGGCCATGAGCGAACGCCCGGTGCCGCCGTCCGCCGATTTGCCCGAATCCAGGGCCGACGAACTGCACGCGCTCTACCGCGAGGGCGCCGCGAGCGAACCCGACACGCTGCTCGACCAGCGCATCCTCGCGGCGGCGCGCGCCGAATTGGCGGCCCACCTCGCCAAGCCGTCAAGGGCACGCGCACCCTGGTGGAAAGCCTGGCTCAGGCCGGCATCGGCGGTGGCCGTCGCGGTCCTCGGACTGTCGGTCACCTGGCAGGTCATCGACCAGCAGGAACGCGATCAGCGCCGGGAAATCGACAGCGCGCACGATCAGCCCGCCGCGACTGACACCACACGCCAAAGCCTCGCAGTTCCGCCACCGCAGCTGGCGGCGCCGGCGAACAAGCCCCAGGCGCCGGCAGTCCACGAGCGCGCGCCAGCGGGCCGGCCCGCGCCGGCCAGGGCGCCGGCCACCGCCGCGCCGCGGGCCTTCCCGGCGCAGGAAGAGAGCGCCAAGCGCGAGGCGGGCGCGGCATCGGGGTTGGTCGCGCCGCCGGCGCCAGCGCCGCTTCCAACTCCGCTCGAGGCAGCGCCGGCCGAGAAGAAGAACCGCAGCAGTGATGCGGGCGACGCGCGCGCGAAGGACGCTGACGGCGGCCTTCGCAGCGAGGCCGCCGCGGCCGCCAGTGCGCCGGCCAAACTCGACGCCGCGCGTCGCGCCGATACGCCTGCCGCCGGCGCCAATGCGCTCGAAAAATCCCCAGCCGAGCCGGCGACGCCGCAAGCCTGGCTGCAGCAGATTCGCGAACTTCGCGCCGCCGGCCACGAGGCCAAGGCCGCGCAAAGTCTTTCCCGCTTCCGGGCGCGTTATCCGGACTTCGTATTGCCCGACGATCTCAAAGCGCTAAAGTAATCTGGCGCTTTAACCCCGCTTTACCAGCTTCTCCGTTTATAGCATTGCGGACATCGCAAAATTTCTTACGGAGGAACCCATGATAAAGCCCATCGCTTCCCGCCTGCTCGGCGCCATCGCTCTTGTCGCTACCCTCGGCTACGCCCAGACGAGCCTCGCTGCCTACCTCGTCGACGTGACGGTGATCAACCGCAACACCGGCGAACGGCTCACGCCTTACCGGTACGACGGCAAGCTCTATGTGGCCGGAACGCCTGGCGATCGCTATTCCATCGAACTGCGCAGCAAGCGCGCCGAACGCGTGCTCACCGTTCTCTCGGTCGATGGCATCAACGTGCTCACCGGCCAGACGGCGGCGACGCTGCAATCGGGCTATGTGATCGATGGCCGGCAAAGCTATGGCATCAACGGCTGGCGCAAGAGCATGGAGGACGTCGCGCAATTCGTATTTACCGCGCTGCCCGATAGCTATGCCGCGCGCACCGGCCGGCCGGGCAATGTCGGCGTCATCGGCGTTGCCGTGTATCGCGAGAAGACTGCGCTGCCGCAGACCTTCACGCCGCCGCCATCACCGGCGATCGAGCCGCGCGCGGAATTGCGGCAAAAGAGCAATGTGGACTCGGCGCGCGACGCCGAAAGTTCCGTTGCGCACGAGAGCCGGTCCGCGCCCGCCGAGAAGATGGATAGCGACGGCGACAGCGGCGCGAGCAAGCGCCGCAATGAAGCGTCCGCTGCCGGTGCGCTGGCCGAACAACGCGCCGACCAGCCCGAATCCCGCCTGGCGGCGCGCGAAAAAGACCAGGTCAAGCTGAATAAACTCGGCACCGGCCACGGCGAACGCGAGTATTCGCCGACGCGCTATGTCGAGTTCGTGAGGAGCAGCGATACGCCCGACGAAATCATCACGATCTACTACGACTCGCGCGCCAATCTCGTCGCGCGCGGAATCATTCCGTCGGCGCGCCTCGCCGAACCGATGCCTTTCCCGGCCGGCGCCGGCTTCGTTCCCGACCCGCGCGGCTAAAGCCCGTACATAAGGGCAAAAGTCGGCGTCCAGTTCCGTGCTCTACTGGATTCCGGCTTGCGCCGGAATGACGGGCTGGGCATTCGCCGGAATGGCGCTTAGCGAACGGTGGTGTCGACGATGCGACCGGATTTGCCCGCTTCGGCGATGGCTTCGGTGACGCGCAGGTTCTGCAGCCCGTCGCGCGCCGTGACCAGCGGTTCGGCCTCGCCGCGGATCACCGCGGCAAAATGTTCGATCTGCTCGGCGAGCGGATCCTTGCGTTCGAGCGGCAGCGTCTTGCGGGTGAACGGCTTGTACCACGAGCGGTCTTCGTCGCGGGTGTAATAGTGCAGGCGCATGGTCGGCACGCCGAGCGAGCCGCGCGAGCCGATGATCGTATAGCAGTCCTCATCGGGGTAAGTCGGGTAGGCCTTGTTTTCCTGCGAGGTCTGCTCCCAACTCTTGGGCGAGGCCGCGGTGTCGGAGAGGAGGAAACTGCCAAGAGCGCCATTTTCGAACTTGAGGTTGACCGCTGTCGTGTCCTCGACCTTGAAACCGCGTGTCGCGTTCGAGGTGAAGGCCTGCACGGCGACGATTTCGCCGACCATCGCCCGCAGGTTGCCGATCTCGTGAATCATGTTGAGCAGGATGGGGCCGCCGCCGGGTTCGCGGCGCCAGGCATTGGCGCCGTCGTAATAACCCTCGCTGTCGGGTTTGTAGAAGACGGCGCTGCCGATGACGCCAACCAGCTGTCCGAGGACGCCCGAGCGCACGACGTCGACCGCCTGATGCAGGATGGGACTATGGCGGCGATGGTGGCCGACCAGGATGCTGACCCCGGCCGCTTCGGCGGCTTCGCAGACGCGAATGCCGTCGGCCAGCGTGTGCGCCACCGGCTTCTCGATGAAGATCGTCACGCCGGCGCGGATGCACTCGAGGGCCTGATCGGCGTGCATCTGATTCGGGGTGGCCAGAATGATCCCGTCCGGCTTGTCCATGGCGAACATCTCGGCCAGCGATTTATAGATGGGGACGCCGGCATTTTCAGCCGTCTCGGCGAACTGGGCGGGCGGCGATGGGTCGACAATTGCCGCGAGCTCGCAGCGTGGATTCTTCTGGATCTCCTCGATATGGCGATGGCCGATCAGGCCGGCGCCGGCGACGGCAATGCGAACCTTCTTCATGATGATTTCCCCGAGGATCAAGCGCGGCGCGGACAGGCGCGGGCAGAGCAGAAGGATACTGTATTGCGATCGATCAATAATGATCGAATCGCTAAAATCACAAGTAACTCGCAGTGAACAATTACCTGGCCCGCTAGCTGCTGGTCGCGTTGGCCGGATAGCTCAGGTCTTCCAGATAGGCCTGCAGTTCCTCAAGATCGAGGGGTTTGTGCAGCACGACGATGCCGCGGTCATTCATGCGGCGCAATAGCAGCGGATCCGTGTCGCCGCTGATGATGATCGCCGGCAACGCCGTGCCGAACCGCGCCCGCAGCACGGAGATCGCCTCGTAGCCGGTCAGGCCATGCGCCAGGCGATAGTCGGAGACCACGATATCCGGCGGCTGCGTACCGAGCGCGGTCAGCATCATGTCGCCGCTCGCCGTGCTGACTACCTGATGGCCGGATTCCTGCATGGCGGCTGTCAGCGCGTCGCGGACCAGTCGGTTATCCTCGACCAGCGCGATGCGCAGCGCGCGACGGGCCGTAACGCGCACCGGCGGCGCCGGCAGCGTATCGGCGTGGCCGAGCGCGATCTCGATGGCGAACACCGAGCCGCAACCGACCTGGGAACGCAACTGGATTTCCAGGCCGAGCAGGTCGGCGGTCTTGGCGGCGATGGCCAGCCCCAGGCCGCTACCGCTGTTGCGCGCTTCGTCGCCGAGCTGCCTGAATTCCTCGAAGATCTCGCTGCGCTTGTCGGCCGGAATGCCGACGCCGCTGTCCCAAACCTCGACGAACACGCGGCCCTCGCGGCGACGGCAACCGACGACGACGCCGCCGCGGTTGGTGTACCGCAAGGCGTTGTCGATGAAATTGCTGAGAATGCGGTGCAGCAGTACCTGGTCGGTGCGCACGATCAGTTTGGACGGTACGCTGCGCAGCCGCAGTCCGCGCGATTCGGCGACGGGGCTGTATACGGACTGCAGACTGTCGAGCAGGTCGGCGATCGGGAAATCATCGACATTGACTTTGACGACGCCGGCCGAAAGCTTGCTCAAATCGAGGAGGTCGTTGAGCAGGTTGCTCAGTCCCGCGACGCATTCCTTCATGTTCGCGACAAACTGCTGCTCGGCCGGTGCGACCTTGTCGGCCAGCACGTTGATATAAATGCTGAGCGCCGACAGCGGCTGGCGAAGGTCATGGCTGGCCGCCGCCAGGAAGCGGGATTTGGCCTTGTTGGCCAGCTCGACTTTGACCATGGCGTCGGCGATCCGCGCCTCGTGCAGCTTGCGCGCCGTGATCTCCTGAATCGTTTCCGCGGCGTAAAGGACCTTGCCGTGCTCATCGCGCACCAGGGCCGCATTCACCTGGATCCAGATGACTTCGCCGTCCTTGCGGATGTAGCGCCTTTCCGATTTATAGGACAGACCTTTCCCACCCAGAAACGTCAGCAACGCGTCGAGCTGCGGCCGGTCGTCGGGATGCGTCAATTTCGCTGGGCCCATGGCCAGTAGCTCGTCCTCGCGGTAACCGGTCATCTCGCACAGCGTCTGATTGACCCGCAGGAAGTTTCCGTCGAGCAGGACCATTGCCGTGCCCAGGGCCTGCGTGTTGAAGAAGGCGCGAAACTGCTCCTCGCTGGCGCGCAGCGCCTGCTCGACCTGTTTGCGCCGTGTAATATCTTCGGCAAAGATGATGACGCCGTCGATCTGCCCGTTGGGATGCCGCCACGGGGCGACCGCCCAGTACAGCCAACGGCGGCTTCCATCGGCAGGGCACCACGGGTCCGCGTCGTTGCGTGTCGCGCGACCGCCGAGGCCTTGCTGGTGCGCCTGTTTCCACGTTTGAGGCAGATCCGGATTGATCTCGTAACAATTTCTTCCGAGCAGCTGCCGCCGCCCGCGCACGATTTCGGTCAGCCAGAGGTCGCTGGTCGACAAATAATTCATCTCGCGATCGAACATGGCGATGCAGATCGGCGCCATTTTGACGAAGAGCCGCGTATTTTCCACCGCCCGCTCGAGTTCCTTCGTCCGCGTACTGACCAGTTCTTCGAGGTGATCACGGTGTTGTTCAAGCTCGGCGGCGATCAGCTTTCGTTGCTCGATATCGGTGAGCAGCCGGCGGTTGGTGCGATAGACGAGCATGGCTGCGAAGCCGGTCAACAGGATGGCCAGTCCCGCCAGTCCCGAAAGCATGAAGACGTTGTCATGCCAGCCGCCCAGATAGTCCTCGGTGGCGAGGCCGACGATCACGTAGAAGGGGTAGCGTTCAAGCTTGCGGTAGGCATTGCTGCGCTCGATGCCATCGAGTGCAGTGCTGGCTAGATAGTCGCCGCGCTCGGGATGAGCTTGTACCATCTCGCGCAACTCTGGCGATACCTCCCTGCTGCCGACCTGCCCGTGGGTGTCCGGGTAGCGGTGCACGAGCGAAAGATCGGTCATGCGCAGGGTCGCCGCGCCATATTTGCCGAGCGTCAGCGGTGACAAGATCTTGTCGAAATACGCAGTGGCCAGATTGGCATAGACGACGCCGGCGAATGATCCATCGGGCGCATTCAGGCGGCGTGCGAAAACGAGTACCCATTGCTGGCTGATGCGGCCAAAGATCGGACCGAATACGATCAGGCGGCTCGCCGGATCGTCGCGGGCGCGGCTATAAAATTCCCGGTCGCTGAGACTGACCGGATTCCCCGCCGGGAGACCGCCGCCATAACGGGCGAAGCCGTCTTTGTCGAGCACACGCAGGTTGCTCACTTCCGGCAGCAGGGCTTCGTGCCGCTGCAACTGCCTGTTCAGCCACGTCGCGGTCAGGCGGCCTTGTTCCGCTTGCTCCTCATAGTGGTTGCCGACGTCGCGCAAGACGACATCGACCTTGTCGGCGACATCGCTGATACGACTGTCGAGCAGGGCGGCGATATTGCGCGTCGCAACGGTGGCGCGCTCGCGATAGCGCAGTTTTTCCTGCCACGCTTCGACGGCGATCAAGCCGACCATCAGCGCGATAAGCGTCGTCGCGATCAGCGCGTAGTGCGCCCAGGCCGGCCATCGTTTCGATGCCGGGGCGGCGCTGTTTGGCGCGGGCAGAAAAAGGCTGTTCATGGCTATGACATGAGCAAAGATGTCAACATCATATACGTTCCAGCCGTCGATGCCGAATCTTTTTTTTCCGCCCCGCCGGGCGCGCCTCAGGGGGAAGCGGATTTGTGGAAAATCGCTTTCGCTATTCGATCCCGGCGGCCGCGAACGCCGCCCTTGCCGTCGGCGTGGCGAGCTGGCGCAACACCGCCGCAGCCGTCTCCGGCGAGCTTGCGCCGCGCATCAGCGCGGCGTCATAACTCGTGTAGTTTTGCACTTCGGCGGGCAGCGGCCCGACGAATTTGAGGCCCTTGTCGGTGTAAAGCCTGATCTCGGTGATTGCGCCGAAACCGATTTCCCTGCCTTGGCCCTTGATCAGGTGTTCCATGACGGCCGCGCCGTTGGGATAGCGCGTGGTCTTGGCCTGCAGCTGATCGAACAGGCCGAGGCTGGCAAACAGCTGGTCGAGGTAGAGGCCGGTCGAAGCCGAGTTATAGACCAGCGAGTCGGCGGCGAGCAGTGCCTGTTTCAAGGCGTCGACGGTGGTCACGTCGGGCGCCGGTGCGGCGCTGCGCACGGCGATACCGGCGCCGACGCGGCCGATCGCCACGCGGCCCGCGGCGAGCACCTGGCCGTCGGCGAGCGCCTTGTCGATGACGCCCGGCGGCGAAATCAGGATATCGAAGACTTCACCGGCGGCGAGGCGCTTGGCGATCTGCGGCGCGGTATTGAATTCGATCCGCATCTCGATGCCCAGCTCGCTCTGTGCTTGATCGGCGAAGGCGTGCACGCCGGGTTCGACGGCACCGGCGCTCAACACTCTGACCTCCGCACTCTGCGCGGCAAGGTTCGGGCCGAAGAGCAGCAAAGCGAGTGCAAATAACAGACCTTTCATCGGCGACTCCACGCGTGAGTGATTCATAGCTTGGCCAACTCGCTCTGATAGCGTTGCCAGTTCTTGATATAACGCTCGGAACTGCCAGGCAGGCGGGCGACCTCTTCGTCGCTCAGTTGGCGGATGACTTTCCCCGGCGAACCCATGATCAGCGAACGCTCGGGGAAGACCTTGCCTTCGAGAATCAGCGTATTGGCAGCGACCAGACTGTTCTTGCCGATCACCGAGCGGTTGAGCAGCACGGCGCCGATGCCGATCAGGCAGTCGTCGCCGATGGTGCAGCCATGCAGCATGACCATGTGGCCTATCGTCACATTGCGGCCGATGTCAAGCGGGATGCCCTTGTTGGTGTGCAGCACGCAGCCGTCCTGCACGTTGGTGTTCTCGCCGATGCTGATCCGGTCGGTATCGCCACGCACGGTGGTGTTCCACCAGATCGACACGTTGCGCGCCAGCTGCACGTCACCGATGACGGTCGCGTTGGGCGCGATCCAGGATTGCGGATCGATTTGCGGGACGAGATCTCCGAGGGCGTATGCGGGCATACCGAATCCTTGAAAAAGGTCTTGCTTACTGATACCGCAACGCTTCGATCGGGTCGAGGGCCGCGGCCTTGCGTGCCGGATAAAAACCGAAGAATACGCCAACCCCGGCGGCGACGGCGAAGGCGACGATGACCGAGCCGCCCGAGATGACGATCACCATGTCGGTGATGGCGTTGGTCAGCAGCGCCCCGCCGATGCCGAGGATCAAGCCGATCAGACAGCCGGCAATCGAAATCATCACCGCTTCGAGCAGGAACTGCGTCAGGATGTCCCTCTGGCGCGCGCCGATGGCCATGCGGATGCCGATCTCGCGCGTTCGCTCCGTGACCGAAACGAGCATGATGTTCATGATGCCGATGCCGCCGACGAGCAGCGAGACCGAGGCGATGGCGCCAAGCAGCAGCGACATCACGCGCGTCGTTTCGGCTGCCGAATCGGCGGCGGCGGCGAGGTTGCGGATGTAGAAATCGTCCTCCGCGCCCTCGCGCAGCCGGTGGCGCTGGCGCAGCAGCGCGGTGACCGATTTTTCGACCGATGGCATGGCTTCGGCCGAACTCGCCTGGACGATGATCGAGCGGATCGAGCCGGCGAACGGCACGCCGAACACCTTGCGCTGGGCCGTCGACAGCGGGACGATGATGGTGTCATCCTGGTCGCGGCCGTCGAGGTTCTGGCCCTTGGCGCCGAGCGTGCCGATGACGATGAATGGCGTCTGGCGCACGCGTATCGTCTTGCCGAGCGGGTCTTCGCCGGGCTCGAACAGGTTCTCG
Organism: uncultured beta proteobacterium; assembly: GCA_903886975.1. Lineage (GTDB taxonomy): Bacteria > Pseudomonadota > Gammaproteobacteria > Burkholderiales > Rhodocyclaceae > Propionivibrio. Next base: position 12,046 of record CAISOB010000060.1, on the reverse strand, counting down.
ATGACCGTCTTGCCGATCAGCGCGACGCGGGTTGCCGAGCGCAGGTCCGAATCGCCGAAGACGTAGCCACTCGCGACGGACCACGAGCGCGCGTCGAGGTAGGCCGGGGTCGTGCCGACGACGACGGAGCTCCAGTTCTTGGCCCCATAGACGAGCTGTTGCGTGCCCTGGTGCACCGGCGCGACGTAAGTGATGTCGTCGAGTTCGGCAATGGCTTCGGCGTCGGCGACGCGCAGGGTGAAGCCGAAACCGCCGCCGGAGCGCGCGCCGGCCGCTTGCGTCGAACCGGCGATGATGACGTAGAGATTGCTGCCCATGGTGCTGATCGTCTGTGCCACCGCATACTGCGCACCCTGGCCGATGGCCATCATCAGCACCACCGAGCCGACGCCGATCACCATGCCGAGCATGGTCAGCGCCGTGCGCATGCGGTTGCAGTGCATGGCGTGCCACGCTTCGCCGAGCATGGCTTTCAGCATGGCATGGCCTCGAAGAAGCGGTCATCCGGGTACCCGTGCGCTTGGGCTGAGTGCATGCGTATGGCTGCTGCATCGGGATGGTGGCTGGATTCCGGCTTGCGCCGGAATGACGACATCGACAAAATCACAGACTCCGTCATTCCGGCGCAAGCCGGAATCCAGTCGCGGCACATCAGAGTAGCTCCTCGTACAAATCCAACCACTGTGGATTGACGGACTCGATGAGTTCGAGTTTCCTGGAGCGCTTCCATCCCTTGATGGTCTTTTCCCGCCCGATTGCCGATTCCATCGTCACATGGACCTCGAACCAGACCAGGAGATGGACGCCGTATTTCTTCGTAAATCCCTCCGCCGCATCGTTCTTGTGTTGCCAAACGCGTTGCACAAGATTGGAAGTCACTCCGGTATAAAGCGTGCCATTTCTGCGGCTGGCGAGGATGTAGACGCATGGCTGTTTCATCGGCGCCGTTACTGGATTCCGGCTTGCGCCGGAATGACGGCGCTGAGTGGGCGCGGGGTCTGCACATCGCTGACGATGTGACCGTCGAAGAAGCGCACCTGGCGCCGGGCGTGGGCGGCAATGTTGGCTTCGTGCGTGACCAGCACGACGGTGATTCCCTCGCCGTTGAGTTGCCCGAACAGCGCCATGATTTCCTCTCCGGTGTGGCTGTCGAGGTTGCCGGTCGGTTCGTCGGCGAGGATCAGGCGCGGCGCGTTGATCAGCGCGCGGGCGATCGCCACGCGCTGCTGCTGGCCGCCCGAGATGCACGCCGGCAGCGATCCCGCGTAGCCTTCGAGGCCGACCTTGGCGAGCATCTGGCGGGCGCGCCCACGGCGCGATTCGCGGGCGATGCCCGAATAGACAAGCGGTAGGGCGACATTTTCTTCGAGAGTCATGCGCGGCAAGAGGTTAAAGCCTTGGAAAACGAAACCGATGGTGCGATTGCGCAGCAAGGCCAACTCGTCGCCGGGCATGTGCGCGACTTCGCGCCCGACCAGCCAATATTCGCCGGAAGTCGGCGTATCGAGACAGCCGAGCAGGTTCATGAAGGTCGACTTGCCCGAACCCGACGGCCCCATGATGGCGACGAATTCGCCGCGCCGGATCTCCAGGCCCACCCCTTTGAGCGCCGGGAAGAGGCCGGCGGCGGTGACGTAGGACTTGCCGAGTCCGGCGACGCGGATAACCGTTTCCGACATCAGAAGAGTCTCACCCCGACGCTGCTGGGTTTGCCGTTGGCGGCGAAGTTCTCGCCGACGATGACCTTGTCGCCGAGCTTCAGATCGCCGCCGACGATTTCGCTGTTGCGGTTGTCGGTGATGCCGATCTGTACGCTGACCGGCTTGATGGTCTTGCCGTCGACGATGTACACCGTACCGCTATTGGCTTCGCGCTTCTTGCCCTTGCCGTCGCGGCGGGTTTCGCCATTCGGCGCGGGGTCGTCGGCCGCCGTTTTTTCCTCGGCGCCCGCCGGCTTGAAGCGCAAGGCGGAGTTCGGAACCATAGTCACATCGTCGCGCCGGTCTACGGCGATGCTGACGTAAGCGGTCATCCCCGGCAGCAGGATCTGTTCGGGATTTTGCAGCGAGACGCGAACGTTGTAGGTGACGACGTTCTGCGTCACCGTCGAATTGAGACGGATCTGCTGCACTTCGCCGGTGAAGCTGCGATTGGGAAAGGCATCGACGGTAAATCGCACCGGCTGACCTTCCTTGATGCGGCCGATGTCGGCTTCGGCAAAGCTCGAATCGATGCGCATTTCGGAGAGGTCCTGGGCGATCTTGATCAGCGTTGGGGTCTGCAGGCTGGCGGCGACCGTCTGGCCGAGATCGACGACGCGATCGACGACGATTCCCGATACCGGCGAGCGGATGATCGTGTAATTGAGATTGACCTGATCCTTGTCGGCTGCGGCCTTGGCCTGCGCCAACTGCGCCTCGGCGGATTTGCGCGCCTGGATGGCCTGGTCGAGTTCCTGCCGCGAAACGTATTCCTGTTCGAACAGCGCTTGCAGGCGTGCTTCGCTGGCACGCGCCAGATCGAGCGTGGTCTGGATGTTATTGACCGTGGCGACCGATTGCCTGACCTGGGCGGCGAACAGCGAACGGTCGAGTTCGAGCAGCGGCTGGTCCTTCTTGACCTTGTCGTTGAAGTCGACGTAAAGCTTGGTGACGGTTCCCGAAACCTGGGTGCCGACGCTGACCAGGACGACCGGGTTGAGCGTGCCGTTGGCCGAGACGGTTTGCACCAGGTCGCCCTTCTCGATCGTCTGTATCCGGTAGCGTTGCTCGGGTGTCGGCACGGAGCTGCGGTAATACCAATAGCCGCCACCGGCAGCGATGCCGACAATGATGACGGTCAATAAGGACTTGCTGACGATGGCTTTCATGGCGTCCTGGTGGCTGGATTGAGCAGGCTGCTGTCGAGAGCGCCGAGCGCTTTGGCCAGCGTCGCGCGAAAAACGTTCCAGTCGAGCCTCGCCTGTATGCGTTGCAGGCGGGCGTCGGCCAATGCGCTTTGCGCGTTGAGCACGTCGAGGATGCTGCCGACACCGGCCTTGTAGCGGCCGAGCGCGACGTTTTCCGATTGCTCGGCGCTGGCCAGCAGATCGGCGGTTGTGCGGATCGCCTGGGTGGCGGTGATCAGACTCTGATAGGCCGTCCACACGTCGAGCGCGACCTGCAGGCGGACGCTGTCGCGCTGGGCGCCCGCGACGTCGGCGCGGGCCTGCGCCGAGCGCACGTTGTAAGTGGTGCTGAAACCGGAGAACAGCGGCAGGGTCAGCGTCAGGCCGATCGCGTTGCTGCGGGTGTTGATGGTATCGCCGCTGCCGCCGACCCAACTCGGTCCGGTTCCCAGCGACAGGGTCGGCAGCCCCGCCGCGCGCGCCTGCTCGACGCCGGCCTGGGCGGCGCGTTGCTGCGCTTCGGCGGCCTTGAGGTCCGGGCGACGCTCGCGCGCTTGCGCGATCAGCGTGTCCACATCGCGTTCGAAGGCATCGTCAGGCATCGCCTCGGGGATGTCGGCGAGCGTCAACGGCGTGCCGGCGTCCAGCCCCATGACGTTGGCCAGCGTGCCGAACGCGTTTTGCAAAACCCCTTCGGCGCGGATGCGGTTTAGCGTCGCCTGCGACCACGCGGTCTGCGCCAGCAGGCGGTCGGCCGGCGTGCCGGTGCCGACCTGATAACGCACTTCGGCGGCCGACAGGCTGGCGCGGCTGGCTTTCTCCGATTCCCGCGCGGCACTGACGGCGGCGCGTGCGGCTTGGGTGTTGAAGTAGGACTGCAAGGCGTCGAGAAATACGCTTTGCACCGTCGCATCGAGGCTGGCGCTGGCGGCGCTCAGGAGCTGCCGGGCGTTTTCCAGGTTGGCCGAGCGTGCGCCGAAGTCGTAGAGCAGCCACGAGAGCGTCAGCGAAGCGCTGCGCGCAGTAGCGTTCTGGCCATTGCTGCGAATGCGCTCGATCCCGACGCTGCCGTCAAGCGCCGGCAGATACTCCGATTGCGCCAGGCCGACCAGCGCGGCCTGCACGCGGGCACTGGCCCAGGCTTCGTGCGTTCGCGGGTTTTGGCAAAGCGCGAGATCGACGACTTCAAGCACGCCGTAGACGGTCCCCGGCGCAACAGCCTGGCACGGAAGGTCGGCGCGCTCCGCCGCCGGGAAGAGCAGCGGACGCGGCGGGGCGATCGCCTCGCTGTTGAAGGGATCGGTCGCGCTGAAGGCGATGGCCGGCGGCACGACGCTGCCGGCCAGGGCGATGAAGGTCAGAACGGCGGAGCAAGATGGCATCGGTGTGGGGATTCGAATAGCCGAACGATTCGGTTTTTCCGCTAGTATAGCGGCCTCCTTCCCACCATAGGCCGCCGGAATTATGCGGCGCAGAAAATCCCATGGCACTCAAGGCAACGATCTTCAAGGTCGAACTCGCGGTCGCGGACGTGGATCGCAACGTCTACGAAAACTTTTCACTGACGCTCGCCCGCCATCCTTCGGAAAATGACCAGCGCATGATGGTCCGCCTGCTTGCCTTCATGCGCTATGCGGACGCTGCGCTGGCTTTCGGCAAGGGTCTGTCGACCGACGAAGAGCCGGATCTGTGGCTGCGCGACCTGACCGGCGTTATCGATCTCTGGATCGTCGTCGGCCAGCCCGACGAGCGCTGGCTGCGCAAGGCCTCGGGCCGGGCGGCGCGCGTCGTCGTGTTTTCATACGGCGGCCGGATCGCGGAAATATGGTGGGAACAGAATCACGCGACGCTGGAGAAACTGCCCAATCTGACTGTCCTGCGGCTATCGCAGCCCGGCACGCAGGCGCTTGCCGCGCTCGCCCGGCGCGCAATGACTCTGCAATGCCTGGTTCAGGACGGCGAAATGTTGATTACCGGCGAAGGCGAGACGCTGCGTGTCGAACCCGCGCTGGTCTTTGCAAGTCCCTGACGTTCGATTCGCTTCCGGGAACGCCTGTCCCGCCGCCCGGTCGAAAAAACCGGTGCGATTTCGCGGCCCTGGCCTGACTTGGTCGCCGTGCCGTTCGCTCCCATTGATTTCACAGGAGGACAAGCATGCCAAGCGAACCAGAAAGGAGCGCCGCGCCGACTCCGCGCGCGCTGTTGCTGATCGTCGCCACGCGCAAGGGCGCCTGGCTCTATCGCGGCGATGCGGCGCGCGACAATTGGCGCGTCGACGGACCGCATTTCCTCGGCCAGATCATCAACCACCTGGTACTCGATCCACGCGACGGCCGAACCATGCTCGCTGCGGCGAAGACCGGCCACCTAGGCCCGACGATCTTTCGCTCGACCGATCTCGGGCAGAGCTGGAAAGAAGCCGCGCGGCCGCCGGCATTTGCCAAGGCGAGCGATGGTGCCGTCGGACCCTCGGTCGATCACACCTTCTGGCTCACGCCCGGTCATGCGGCGCAGCCCGGCGTCTGGTACGCGGGTACTTCGCCGCAAGGCCTGTTCCGTTCGGCAGACGGCGGCGATACCTGGGCCCCGGTGCCGGGATTCAACGACGATCCGCGCTACCAGCGATGGATGGGTTCGGTGCAGGATGGAACGCCGGACGGGCCAAAGCTGCATTCGATCATCGTCGATCCGCGCGACGCCGCGCATCTCTATGTCGCCATGTCGAGCGGCGGTGTGCATGAGTCGCTCGACGGCGGCGCAAGTTTCAGCGCACTGATCGACGGTCTCGAAGTGGTCGAGGGATTCGATGCGGCCGACGCGACTTTTCACGATCCGCATTGCGTGCGCCTTTGCCCGAGCCAGCCCGATCGTCTCTATCAACAGAACCACTGCGGCATCTACCGTCTTGACCGGCCGGAACGGAAATGGCGCAACATCGGCAAGAGCATGCCGGCAGCGATCGGCGACGTCGGATTCCCCATTGTCATACACCCGCGCGATGCCGACAGCGCATGGGTCTTCCCGATGGACGGGACCTCGGTGTGGCCGCGTACCAGCCCGGGCGGCAGGCCCGCGGTCTACGCAACACACGATGCCGGCGCGACGTGGCAGCGCCTGGCCGGCGGCTTGCCGGACAGCCAGGCCTGGTGGACCGTCAAGCGGCAGGCGATGACCGGCGACCGGCGCGACCCGGTCGGCCTGTATTTCGGCACGAGCAGCGGCGAAGTCTGGATGAGCCGCGACGAAGGCCGGCAGTGGTCGTGCGTCGCCCGCCATCTGCCGGAAATCTACGCCGTCGAAGTTGCCGAACTTCCTTAAAATCGACCGGCGATGAAGGTGATCATTCCGAGCGCCCTGCGCTCCTACACCGAGCGCGCCGAAATCGAGGCGAGCGGCGCGACGCTGGCCGCCGTGGTCGCCGAACTCGACCGGCGCTATCCGGGAATGCGTTTTCGCATGATCAACGAACAAGGAAGAATACGGCCGCACATCCGCTTCTTCGTTGACGGCGAACAGCTGTTTGACCTTGCGCTGCCGCTCGGTGCGGCCAGGGAACTCATTATCGTGCAGGCGCTGAGCGGCGGTTGAGCGGCGCCGAAAGAACGCGTCGTCCTGGCGTGTCAAAGCGTCGTCCCGGCGAAAGCCGGGATCCAGTGCGCACCTCCGCCCTCTGGATTCCGGCTTTCGCCGGAATGACAAAAACATATATAGCCGCCGATGACGTTTCCCGTGCGCTGGCATCCTGACGCGGCGCGCGTATACTTGCATCCTTTTGCTTTCAGGGCCGTTGCATATGGTGAATACCCTGCCGCTCGAAATCGTGGCCGACGAATTGGCGCGCCTGCGCGCGGCCAATCCCCTCGTGCATTTGCTGACCAATGAGGTCGTGCAGGAAATCACCGCCAATGTTCTGCTCGCCGCCGGCGCGGCGCCGGCGATGATCGTCGCCGAGGAAGAGGCGGCGGCTTTCACGGCGATTTCGGGCGCGCTACTGGTGAACGTCGGTACGCTCTATCCGGCGCGGCTCACGGTGATGCAGCAGGCCGTCGCCGCAGCCAATCAGGCCGGCGTGCCGTGGACGCTCGACCCGGTAGCGGTCGGCGTGCTCGACTACCGGACGCGCGCCTGCGGTGAATTCATCGCCTGCCGGCCGGCGGCGATTCGCGGCAATGCCTCGGAGATCATGGCGCTGGCAGGTTTTTTGGGCAGCGGCGGACGCGGTGTCGACACGACGACGGGTTCCGACGCCGCAGTGTCGGCAGCCGAGCAACTCGCGAGGTCGACTGGCGCAATCGTCGCGGTGACCGGCGCAACCGATTTCATCACCGATGGCGCGACGACCTGGGCAGCACCCTGGGGTCATCCGCTGATGACGCGCGTGGTCGGCACTGGCTGTGCCTTGTCGGCGCTGGTTGCGGCCTTCACGGCGAGCGCACCGAACCGCCTCAACGCGGTGGCAGCGGCGTGCGCAATGGCCGGTCTGTGCGGCGAACGCGCCGCGGCAAGCTGCCGCGGGCCGGGATCGTTCAAGGCCGATTTCCTCGATGCGCTGTACCGCCTGAGTCCGGAAACCCTGCGCGGACTGGCGGGCGAAATACGATGCTGAATATGAAAATGCCGAATGCGCTTGATCTTTCGCTCTATCTTGTTCTCGACCCCGATCTTTGCGGCAGCGCCGAGGCGATGGTGCGAACCGCCCGGCTGGCCGCGGAGAACGGCGCGACGGTCGTGCAGCTGCGCGCGCCACACTGGAAGAAGCGGCAGTGGCTGGTGACGGCCCGCGCGCTCAAGGAAGCGCTCGCGCCACTTGGCGTGCCGCTGATCATCAACGATCATATCGATATCGCCCTGGCGGTCGATGCCGACGGCGTGCATGTCGGACAGGCTGATCTGCCGGTCGCCGAAACGCGTCGGCTGATCGGGTCGCCGAAGATTCTCGGCGTATCGGTCTCCGACGCCGCTGAACTCGCTGCCGTTCCCGATGGCGTCGATTACGTTGGCATCGGCCCGATCTATCCGACCGGCACCAAGCTCGATGCGGCCGCCGCGACCGGCTTGCCGCTGTTCGCCCGGCTCGTCGCGGCAGCGCGCTGGCCGGTGGTGGCTATCGGCGGCATTAACGCGGACAACTGTGCGCCGCTCATGCGGGCGGGCGCCAAGGGCATTGCCGTGGTCTCGGCGATCTGCGGGCAAGACGATGTGGCCCGGGCGACGCTGCTGCTGCGGGAAAAGATTCGGATCACGCGAGACGCATGACTCGACCCGACGAGGACGCTCAGCGTTGTTGCTTCATCAACTCGTTGAGGTTGAAGCCGCCCATGCTCGGCATGATCAAGTCACCGGGTTTCTGGCCGGGCTTGCACGGGCCGATCCAGCGCGCTTCGTGCGCAATGGTGGATATGCTCATGCCATTCCAGGGCGGGTTGAAGCGCGTGGTCATCCGGCCCTTGTAACTCGAATCAAAAGAGCCTTCGAAGACGCCGTCGGTCGTCGCCGTCGAGCCTTGCATCTTGCATACCAAATGGATGCTTACCGTGCTGCCGGCGCGCTTGACCTCCACGGCACGGCAGTCCGTGTTTTTGGCGTGCTGCAGCATCAGGTTGTCGGTATTCTGGTCGATGCACTGTTGCATCGGGCCCATGTTGGGTACGCCTTGCATGTGCACATTGATTTCCCACAGGCCGACTTTGCGTTTGGGCAGCTCGTCGGCCGCGGTGCTCGCCGCGAACCCTGCGGCGAAGGCGAGTGCCAGCAGCGAGCAAGCATGGCTTGCGGCTTTGCCGCGGATCGTGCGCGCGAGGCTCATGCTGGTCCCGACCACCGGCGCGCGGTGGCGTTCAATCGTCGAGTCCGGCGCGACCTCATTTCTTGATCAGTTTGTTCAGCGTGTCGCCCAGGCTCTTGGTCGTGCCACGGCCGATACCCTCGACACCCTTGACCAGCCCGCCGACACTGACGCCGAGCATGTCCGCCAGGGATGTGCCGATCGTTTTCAGCATGGTTTCGTTGAGCGAGAAATGCGGGTCATTGATGTCGCCGTCGAGAACAAATCGGACCGCAATTTTCCCTTTCTTGTTCTTCATCAGGGCAACCGCGGCGTTGGCCGACAGGCCTGTGATTTTTCCCGCAGGCCCGGCCGGCAACAGCTCCAGGTCGCTGAGCGTAAGCGTGCCCGGGGCGTGCAGCAGCCCCTTGCGCACGGAAGAATTGAGTTCGAGATCCAGCGCCCCTTTCTTTATGCCCGTCTCGGCCGCCTTGATCAGGTAAGGCTGGAGTGCAATCAGGTCGACGCCACGCAGACGCGTCGTCAGGCCCGATTCCTTGCTGCCCAGTTCAATTGATCCGGTGATCGAAACTCTGCCGTCTTGGCGAACGCCCTTGATGACCCCTTCGACCTTGATCGGACTATCGCCATTGAGCTCGGGAAGCTGGAGTTTGCCGATAGTGGCGTTGATCTGTTCAAGGCGCAGTTTGAATGGCGGCTGCCGGATCGTCGCATCGAAAAACTCGATAGTGGCATCCGCCAGTTCGACCTTGCCGATGCTGATCGCGGTGCTGTCCTTCTTGCCGGTGCTGGCCGAAGCATCCGACGCCGTCTTCTTGTTCTCGAGCAGATCGGGCAATACACGCATGCGGCCGTCCTTGGCGCGCAACATCGAAATATAAGCGCCTTCAATGCGGATGCTGCGCACGACCACGTGCGCGCTGAGCAAGTCGAGTATGGCCGGAACAATCCTGATGCGTTCGGCGCGCAGCTCGTCTTCGGCAGGCCAGGGCGTGTCCGGGTTGCGCGGCGCGCGTATGCGCATGCCGATGATTTCAATGCCGGTCAGGTTGACGTGGATTTCCTTGACCTCGCCCTGCGGCCCGAGCGCCTTCTCGATGTGTCCCTTAAGCGAGCGGACTGCGAACTGGAAGGCGACAAAGCCGGCAATCAGCAGGACGGCCACGGTCGTTGCGATGATCAAGGTCCAGCGCCTGGTTTTCGTTTGCATCATAGCCATTGGGGGAGGGGGGCATTGCGATCTGAACGGCAGAATATTAAGCCTTTTCAGGCCGCGCTTGGCATCTTTATGCGAATAGCCGGTTTATAATAAGCCACCGTCATAGTCAGCGAACGACCATTTGTCGGTTGCTTGTGCAGACGGCCCGACAATGGGCTATGCTGGCTTTGTCGGGATTGGCCAATTCCCGGAAACGAGGAGTCAGACATGGAAGTCGGTTCAGTTGCTTCAAGCGCGAATTCGGCGACAATCACCGCCGCCAACAGCCAGTTGCGCCAGTCACAACAGGCGCAACAAGCGCAGCAGTCACAACAAGCGCAACAAGCGCAGCAGGCGAAGCCCACTCAGGCTGTTGACGAAGGCGAAGCGGCGAATCGCGCACGCGCCGAGACCGAAGCACGGCCAACGGTCAATGCCAACGGTCAGACCGTTGGAGCAAAGATCAATACAACGGCATAGCGCTGCTCTGGCGTCTTGCGGTTCGGGGTGCGTTTCAGCGCAATTCTCAGAACCCGCGTGCCTGCGTCCACGCCAGGCCGGCGGATGCGGCCGCAAGGTTCGCGATAAGCAGCAGTGCGCACGCTGCCGCGTAAATCCGCGGGTGAAGCTGGCGATCGGCGATCGCCAGAATGTGCAACGCGCCCCAGCCGACGGCCAGGCCGAGTAGCAGCGGTGCGCCGATGAGCTGCAACTCGACGAGGTTGAGCGCGAGCATGCGGCTTTCGCGCCAGGGTACGGCGACGAACGCGCCAAGCGTCCAGAACAGGGCGCTGCTACCGGCCGCGCAAAGGCAAGCGGCGATGCGGATAATCCAGTTTTCCATGTGGCGGGCGGGTATTTAGCTTGCCTTCTCGGAATAGATAAAGCGGTCGCGCAGGGCTTCGAGATTGAGCTCGCGCAGAATTTCCTGCAGGCGGGCCTCGGCGTTCTTGCGTACCTGGCCGGTGTACTTGGCGATGATCAATTCGTTCTTCAGCGAGTGTTCCCAGCCGACGAGTTCGGTAACCGTCAGCTGATAACCGTGCGCCTCGAGTTGCAGACAGCGCAGGGCGTTGGTCAGCAAGCTGCCGAATTCGCGCGTATGAACGGGGTGCCGCCAGATTTCCGAGAGCGCGGTCCTGGCAAATGATGCGTTCTTGTTCTGGCGCAGTAGCGCTGCGACTTCGGCCTGGCAGCACGGCACGAGAACGATGAATTTCGCCTGCTTGTGCAGCGCGAAGCGGATCGCGTCGTCGGTGGCCGTATCGCAGGCGTGCAGCGCGGTGACGATGTCAACGCGCGCGGGCAGGGCGGCTGATGTGATGGATTCATCGACGGTCAGATCGAGAAAGCGCATGCGAGGAAATTGCAGACGCTGCGCGAGTTCGCGCGACTTCTCGACGAGTTCGGGGCGCGCTTCGACACCGATGATCTGGCCGCTGCTGCGCACCTTGAAAAACAGGTCATAGAGAATGAAGCCGAGATAGGACTTGCCGGCGCCATGATCGGCGAGGACCATGTCGGCGTTCTCGTCCAGCGCTTCGGCCAGCAGCGGCTCGATGAAGTTGCACAGGTGGTAGACCTGCTTGAGCTTGCGCCGGCTGTCCTGGTTGAGCTTGCCGTCGCGCGTCAGAATGTGCAGTTCCTTGAGCAACTCGACGGATTGCTCGGGTTTGATTTCGGCAATGGGCGACACGGCTTCCTGATCTGGGTATGCGCGGGAAACCGGTATTCTAGACGCAATGCCCGGGCAATCGCATACAAGCTCAAGATCTGCCGCGAAGTCGCGTATGACGGGTATCCCGCGTCTATTCATTCTTCATTTGAACCATCGCCGGCAATCGCACCCCGCCATTGACGATCCGCACCGGAACCGTCAGTGCTGGTGTGAAGCTGCGCTGTTCCTCATTCCGGCAAGGCGCGCCGGTGAAATCTCCAAGGCCACCGAAGCAGAGACTCATCAGTCCGGCGCTGGCATCCGCTGCTCCGGGAGTTACGGCAGGATCGGCCGATGTCGGTACCGGCACGACCGCGTTAATGTCTGCGGTCAATCCGGCCGGCTGCACGATGTTGTAATTGCCGGCGTCGGGACCGGCGAGCGCGAAACCGCTGACCGTGACCGGCTTGGCGGCCCCGACGTTGGGATCGGCGAAAGCGCCGACACCGACACCGCCAG
>CAISOB010000059.1 GCA_903886975.1 uncultured beta proteobacterium | reverse complement strand
CTTGGAGAGAATCCGAAGCCGTCGATCATCGTCAGCATTCAATTCAATGGGCTTTGCTACGCGCATGGCAGTGACCTCCTGCTTACTTGGAGGGCCAATTGTTATTTAAGTTCCGTTATTTATGACGCACTACACTAGGTGGCGAAGGTTCAGTCACATCGGCTAGCGCGGGCACCAGCACGGGCGCCCGCCGGCTTGCCGCATGCTCTGCCAGGGGGACTGATCTACGTCAGCGATGCGCTGCTTCCCGGCATCACCCGCCGCGGGAACCCCGGGAGTTTTAGTTACCTTCGCTCCGATGGCCGGCCACTCGATGCTGCCGACCTCGAGCGAATTCGGGGACTGGCGATACCGCCTGCGTACCGGGAGGTCTGGATTTGCCCTTGGCCATCGGGTCATTTGCAAGCGACGGCACGCGATGCGCGCGGGCGCAAGCAGTACCGTTACCACGCGAGTTGGAGTGCGCTGCGCAATGCCGACAAATTTGACCGCATCGAAGCATTCGGGCGGGCACTACCCGCCATACGTCGCCGGGTCGTCGCCGACCTTGCTCTCGACGATGGCAAATCCGTATCACATCGGCTGGTGCTGGCGACCTTGGTACGCCTACTCGACACCACCTTCGCGCGCGTCGGCAATGAAGCCTATGTGCGGCAGAACGGTTCATACGGTCTGACGACGCTGCGCAACCGGCACGCAGAGATCACCACGCGGGGCCGCGTCCGCCTATCATTCCGAGGCAAGAGCGGGGTTCGCCAGGAACTTAGTCTCGACGATCCGCGCATTGCTCGCGTGGTCCGCCGCTGCAAACATCTGCCAGGCCAGGAGTTATTTCAGTTCCAAGAGTCCGGGAGTGTGCGCGGTATCGGCTCCGGCGACGTCAATGACTACCTTTTTGAGGCCGCTGGGGAGCGATTTACCGCGAAGGATTTTCGAACCTGGCATGGGACCGTCGAAGCACTCGAATTGACGCGGCGCGCTTACTTTGCAAAGAACGAGTCGACCCCCGGCGCCACGCCACAGCAGATTTTGATGGCGGTCGCGCGTCGGCTCGGCAACACGGTCGCCGTGTCCCGAAAATCGTATGTGCATCCACAGGTCTTGGCGCTCGCGCAAAGTCTGGCGGACGACGGGACCAGCCCCGCGACGCTGTGGGAAAGCTTGCAGGACGCGGGCGCCGCGATTGGCGGATTACACTCCGCCGAAAGGCGGCTGCTCGATTTCCTGGCACAAAGTCATGCCGAGCTAAATCCGCCAGCGCAAACACGCAACAAGGTGGCCGCTTGAAAGGCGGACGGCATGGCAAGCACATCGAAACCATGAAAAGGATAAATCCGGCGGATATTCGGGGGCAACTGCTTTAGACGGAGAAACCATGTTCTTTAAGTCCACGCCGCGCCGATCACCGAATGCAATCTATTATTTCGTGAGCTTTGTCTCGCCCTATTTTCTTTTGTATATCAAGTGCCCGAAGACGCGTTATTGGCAGCTTGCCAGGAAGCAGGATGAATTGACCAAGCTGGTGGACGGAACAACGGAAGTCCAAATTCACCCGGTGCTACTGTTTTCCTCGCGCGATGAAGTGGAGGAATACGCGACCAAGGTGCTTGGTCTGCAGCCGAAAAGACTGTTCTTTCATGAGAGCGAATTGTTTTCGCTCTGGCATGACCTTGAACGTTTCGAAGCCGTGACTTTGCCGGTAGAAACGATTCAAGTGCAGAAAACGCTCACCGTGGCGCCGGTGGTGTACGGGGGTGAATCGTCTGCGGTGAGTTCGGTGCTCACCCTGCCTGTCGTGGATCGGCGCAGGAATTGACCGAGATCATTTAATGCAAACTCACCTACGCGCGTAGTGCAATTCCAGCGCTTTTGCGGTACCGCCTTGCGCGCTTTGATTAGGCGCGGCAAGGTGGCGGCGGCAGTCGAGCGCCGCCCTTATCGATGGCGAAGATCGAGCGGCAAGAAGAGACTGATTCCAGGCGATTGCCGCGGCTGGTAATACACCGGCGGCGGAACGTAGACCGGCTGCGCGTACGGTTGCCAGTAGCCATGATGATCGCCGCGCCACTCGTGGCGATCATGTCGGTGATCCCGGTCATGGTCGCGGTCATCCCGCGCCAGCGCCGACGTTATAGACAAGCCGCCAATCACGAGTGCCATCACGCACTGCCTCGCAGTCAGGGTGAAGACTCCTTCCGATGCCGATTTCATCGTAGCTTCCTTTCCGTGTTTGTTTGTGTTGTCGCAGGCCGTTGCCGATCCACCGAGCACGGCCAACCAGGTCCTGGCCTTTTCTTCATTTACCGGATGCCATCTTGTGGGCATGCTTGCGATCACCGTGGCGGAATAAGCTATCGGCTTCCTTTTTCTGCGAATCCGACATGCTGTCGTAAAGAGGGGAAAATTCAGCAGTGAGCTTCTTTATTCCGTCGGCATGGGTATCGGCAATCTCGCCGTAGGATTTCAGATCATCGACCGCGGTCATGTCTTTGGCATGACCGATCCTGGCCTGCGTAAGCGTGTCCATGGCCTTGGCGTTGTCGCGCATGACCTGGGCGACCTTGGCCCACTGAGCTTCCTGAGCCGAAGTGATCTTTAGCTTGGCGTGCAAGTCCGTGACCCGCAATTCGGCGCGATCCTGGTGCGCGTCCTTTTCGGCAGCCATGGCCGTCCCCGGCGCGAAGGCAAGGACCGCAATCACAGCCGCCAACGTCGCCATTTGGCGCGCGCTCGCATGTAAGAGTTGAATGCCGCTAGGTTTCATAGCCGTTCTCCAGATTGGTTTCGGGTTCCGTGTCGCGGCAGTTTCACAGCTCTGCCGTTTGCGAACCCATTGTCGACTCGCTACGCGCGGCATTCTGTTCGGCAACGCACATAAGCGCGCGTGCAGCGGTCCTCTGGCAAAATCCGGAGCCCCGTGGCCCCGGCGGTCCCGCCCAAGGCCGTCTCCGGGCCGGCCACCGTGCTATCAACGCACCAGCAGCCGACGCAGCAGCATGCCGGCGGCGACGGCAATGCCGACCGAGGCGAGCGGATAGTCACGTACGCAGGCACGACTCGTTTCGAGCCACTGTCCGGGCACTCGGCCAAGCTGATCAACACCGGTGCGTATCGTTTGTCCGGCGCTGTCGACCTCGTCGCGCAGTCGTTCCACCGCAGGCCTCGCCTTTTCGGCGACGCGGTCTATCATCTCGTGCGCGCCGTGCGCGGCGCGGTCTACTGCATTGTCTGCGTTGGCGGTTTGCTTAGTGTGGCTAGTAGCCATGATTGTTTCCCAAGAAAGTTACGTCGGCGCCGGCGGCGCGCCTGCCGATCAACTCAACGGTCGGGCAGCACGAACTTCGCAGCGCCGCCCGACATGCGAAGTGCTAGAGTCCTTCTATATCAGACTGCCAGTAATTACGCTGCCCGTAATAAGCATGCACCTCGCTTGCCCAAGTACTGTCGGCCATGGAGGGCCAGTGGTCCTTGTCGAAACCCGGCGCCGCTTTGAGGCGCTCCGCGTCTACGTCGAGGATGAAGCACTTGCGGTCGGCGTCGAGCGTCAGGGCGCTCCACGGAATAGCGAACAACTTGTTGCCCATGCCGAGCAGACCGCCGGACGACAACACTGCATAAGCGACGCGCCCGCTGGCCACGTCGATCATGATTTCCTTGATATCGCCAAGATCCTCGCCTTTGCCATTCACCACATCGTCGCCTTCGAGCGTACTAGCCGCCATGATTTCAGGGCCCGGCCCCTCTGAGCTGCCGGCCTGCGACGCGATGATGCCTGACCGGGTACTCCGTGTCGGGCTGTTTTCTGAATAGATGTTGCTCATCTCAAGCTCTCCTGTCGTAATTGATAAGTGGATTGACTTCAGTCGGCAAGCAGGCGCCACCTCGCTCTCCCACTTGCAGTGGTGCGCTTCTTCGACGGCGGCACATGAACGCTAGATTGGTCGGCTAGGCGCCAACTTGGCTGGCGCGGGATGGGAACCCGGCACCACAGTCTTCGCCCTTGGATTTCGTCTGGGCATGTATCGTCATTTGTGAAGCGGACCACTTAACATGGCAAACCACATGCCCTGAATTTGCCTGTGGGCCGCACCGTAGCGGTCTTCCTGGCGGCAGGATGTGCGGAAAGAACTTCAAGGACGCGCGCCTTTTTTCCGATGCCCGGTGAGGAATCTTCTGCGCTTCAGTGATTGCGGACGTGAGTGAATTGCATCGCCGGCTCTCGCCAATTACTTGCGATGCTCGCCGGCAGGCCGACGCCGCTCGGCTCCCGTCAAAGCCCCGCCGTCCGCCTCAATCAGCATTGCCCCCGGCGAACGCTGAGGATCTGGCCCTGGACCGGGAACATTGGAAGGGGTGCCGCGCTGCTCCGTATCTTTGAGGCCGCGACTCACGTCACTCTCGGCTTGTCGAATTCGATCGCGCGCAGCCTTGGCAACTTTGGGTTCGGTCGGCGTCTCATCGTCGCCATACGTTATCAGTGGTCGTGCGGAGCGCAGCGCACTTTTGCCTTCCGCCTTTTGTCGGCGCTTGGCATTGCGTTCGTGGTCGCTAGTCTGCTTCATAAAGACGAGTTTCCGTGTCGATTATCTTGCGGTCGGCAAGCGACATGCCACGGACTATTGCGCGATCGCAAAGCTGCTGTCCCGCGCCGTCGGATTTGACGCGCGATATCGGCCGGCCGTGGCGGCTCAGTCTGGCAACAGCAGAGCCAGCGGCAGCGGATCGAACAGTGGCGCGAGGTTGATTGCGGCATGCCTGCCGAGACGGGTCGGCAGGACATTCCGACCCGTCAGCGCATCGTGCCACACGCCTTCGTTCCAAGCCCACGGCAGATTGACCACGGTGTTCATCCAGCCTTCGGGGTCGTTCGCGCGCATGGGATCGCCGCGGCAGAGGCCATACAGCAAACGCGTGGCGACGATGATCAACGTTTGCTGTTCATGGACACGGGCGAAAGCGACGACGTGGCGAGCAGCCGGACCGCTGACCTCGAGCGGAACATAGCGGCCGTGGCGCAGCGGCGCGCTGAATTCCTTTCGTGCCTGCAATCCACGCCAAAGCAGGTAGAGCTTGATACAACCATCGGCGCGCGCCCCATAGAGGCGGCGTACGGCCTCGGCGTCAGCGCCATGCGGATGATTGCGCTGCAGTGTCGTCAGGTGTTCGCGCGCGCACGCGAAATCGACCGGCCGGCGATTGTCCGGATCGACCAGACTGAAATTCCACAGTTCGCATCCCTGGTAGATGTCCGGCACACCCGGCGCGGTTAGCTTGAGCAAGAGCATGTTCAGGCTGTTCAGACAACCGAAGTGCGCGATGGTCGCCTGGAACGGCAGGAAGTCGGCGAGAAACCGGTCGCTCGCCGGGCCGGGAACGAGAAGCCGCCTGACGAATGCCGTCAAGGCCGCCTCGTAAGCGGCGTCGGGATTCATCCAGCTGGTGTGCTGTTTGGCTTCGCGCGCCGCTTTCAGCATATAGGCCTCGACGCGGCCCGATAGTTCGGAAATGCCGGCAGCATCGGGCGCGCGCAGCGGCCAAATTCCAAGCAAGGTCTGGTACAGAAGATATTCGTCATTGTCCGACGGCGCACTATCGTGCCCGACGCGCGACTTGCGTCGGGCGTTCAATCGCCGCCACCGGCGCAGCGCCAGGCGCCAGGCACCGGGCATTTCGGAGAGTACGTCGAGGCGCGCGCGTACGTCTTCGGAGCGCTTGCTGTCATGCGTCGATGAGGCCAGCAGGCCGAAGGGATGCGAGCAGGAAAGGTGTTCGCTGGCGGCGTGGAAATCGTCGGCCGTAGTGCCGAAACTGCGCGGATCGGCGCCGACTTCGTTGAGCGAGGCCAGCCGATTGTAGCGGTAGAAGGCCGTGTCCTCCATCGACTTGGCCATGACCGGCGCCGTGAATTGCTGGAAGCGGCGAGCGAAAGCGAGCTTGAGCCGGCGCAAGGCCGCGACCGGCTCACCGGGGGCCGAGAGCAGAACATCGCGGACGAAATGCAGAACGCTCGCATCACCCGCGAGGCCGCGACGGGCGGCGGCGTCAACCGCGCGCTCGATATAGCGGCGATCGTTGTCGGAGACCCCGCGCGGACCGATATAGCTGCGGTACACCGGGAAACTGGCGACGATTTCCATCAGTGCGCCGCGCAGGCGGCTGCGCGTGAAGTCGCGCGTTCGCCGGTCGTGCTGTGCGATGTCGTGCAACAGGTAAGCCAGACTGCCGAGTTCTCCCGTCAGCGAATGCGTCATGACCAGTTCGCGCGATTCGAGCAACACTTCGCCGAAGTCGCGCACCTCACCGGTAAACGCCCGGTAGACCCGCGAGAAGCGCGATTCCTGCGCCGCATCGACGAAGAGCGTGTTGCAGAAATTGGCGAAGCGGTAACCCGTATCGCCGTGCACCGGCCAGTCGTCGGGCAAAGCCTCGAATTCGCCGACAATCTTCTCGACGACGACGTAGAGAGCCGGCCTTGCCGTCCCGGCCGGTGCGTCTGTCGGCTGATTGAGCTGCGCATAACGCGCCTGCAGGCGTTCGAGATAGCCCGCTGGGTCGGACAGTCCGTCCGGGTGATCGATGCGCAAGCCGCTGACGCAGCGATTGGCCAGCCAAGCGAAAATCTGCGCGTGCGTTGCCTCGAAGACCGCGTCGTTTTCAATGCGCAGTGCCGCGAGATCGTTGATGTCGAAAAAACGCCGATAGTTGATATCGTCGGCGGCAACGCGCCACGATGCCAGCCGGTACGCTTGTCGTTCGAGCAGATCGTTCAGCGCGTCAAAGCTCTGCGCCTCGCCGGGGCGTCCGTTGAAAACCTGGAGGCGAGCCGCGACACGCTGGCGCAGCGCCGGCAGCCGTGCGTGAAGCTCGGCCAGCTGTTTCTTGAAAAGATCCTTGTTGCGCCGGCGCTCGGCCTGCAGTTCCGGATCGCCGGCGGTACGTGGCGGCAAATTGCGCAAGGCGGCCAAGACGGTCACCAAGGCCGCGTCGTCGGCTTCGCCTGCCTGCACGCCGTTCACGGCGGCCAGCAGAAGAGGATAGTCGCAAGGATCGATCGGAAAGCGGTGGGTAAAATAGTGCACGCTGAACTCGCCGCGTTCGGCGCAAAAGTCCAGCACCAGCTCCCCCGCCTCGAGGATCAGCCCATATTGGTCGGCGAGTACCGGCAGCAGAACCTTGCCGCGCAGTTCGGCAAACGGGGGCTCCCAGTCGATATCGAAATGCTCGGCGTGTTCCGAAGCCGGTCCGTTTTCGAGGACGTCCTGCCACCACTCATTGTCCGCGCCCAGGACACCAACGTGGTTAGGAACGACGTCGAGCACTTGGCTCAAACCGAGCTCGGCAAGGCGCGTGCAATAGCGCTCAAAATCCTGCCGGCTGCCGATCTCCGGATTGACCATGCGGTGATCGACGATGTCATAACCGTGCCGGCTGCCCGGCCTGGCCTTGAGAAAAGGCGCGGCATAGACATGGCTGATGCCGAGTTCGGCAAGATAAGGCAGCACGGCTTGCGCAGCGTCGAAGCCGAATGCGCTGTGGAACTGCAGACGATAAGTGGCGCGCGGAATCGCCGCGCTCTCGGGACGGAAATTGCTCGGGCCGCCGCCCAGCGGCAAAGGCGGACAGGCCCGTTCGTCATTCATTGCCGTGACGATCGCTTGCCAAGTCGGATTGGCGGCGATTTCGCCAAGCGCTTCGTCAAGTTTGCGGCGCCAGTTCGGATAATCATTTTCGCCCGTGCCCGGCAGCGACTTGCTGAATACATCCTCAAGCCGCACTTCCGCCAGCAGCGCCGCGGACCGTGCCAAGAAGCGGTATGCCGCCATGACCAATGTGCTGAACGGAGGCGCGCCGGCAGGTGACTCGCGCAGTACCGCCACGGCCGTGCGCGGCCAAGCCGATGGGGCAGCGAAGGCATCTTCCGCGCTGCGCTCGCAGCCTGCGGCGTGGCAGCAAAGAACGCCGTGGCGCACCATCGCGTCGGCCAGCGCCGTCGGCAAGCTGCCGTGCTCCGCGCCGATGAGTATACAGCGCTGGCGGCGGCTTTCCAGACACAGCAGGGCGAACAGGTTCTCGAACGGATAGCCGACGTAGGCACCGCGGCGGCCTCCATTCTTGCCTCCATCGGCCTTCGCAGACAAGGCGGACGGTAACCAGAAAGAGCGCATCAGGCCCGCCACGCGGTCGACGCGCAGTGCGCCGGCATGCCGCATATTGACCCGCACCGTAGCCAGGAATGCAGCGTAGCCATCGGCCACGAGCTGCTGCGGGATGGCCGGCGAAAAATCCCAGTCCTCGCCGCCCGGATTGGATGCGCCCGGTGGCGCACCGACGCGCATGTGGTGCGCATACAGCGCCGGCCGCGACCAACTCTCCGATCCGTCAGGATCGATGCCGGCGGCTAGCCCGCGGCACAAGCCGACGCGCATTCCGCGCGCCCGCGCGCGCCGGGCGACGGCCTGTAACTGGTCATCGGCTTGCCACTGCAGGTATTCGAAAAACTCGATGCGCTCTTCATTGTCGAGTTCGAAGACCTCAACGGCGGGCCCGTGAGCGTCGCGATAGGCCGATGGCCAGGCTGTCCAGACGCTGATCGGCGGATCGAGACGACGGAAGTATTCCTGCAGACAATCGAAGAGCGCGTGTCGCCGCAGCGCGTCGCCGCCCGCGCGCTGAAAATCGCGAAACAGCCCGGCGCGCTGCGTTGCCCGTTCGAGGTGCTCCTTGCGAAAATGACGGTAGACCAGCTCGAGCATCTCGAACTTGGCGGCGGCGACGCCGCTGTGATCGATCAGCGGCTGTTCGCGCAATGCCTCGAGACGGGCCTGGAAATCCGTCGCAGCGGCGCGTTCGCGCGCATCGCGGCTTTCGCCGAAATCGCGCATCGCCTCGATGTCGAGATACAGCACATTGAGCCACTCGCGGTTCGACGGGCGATAGGGATTCGCTCGTTCGGGGTCGTGCGGGAACAGGGCGTGCAGCGGATTAACGGCGACGAAATGCGCGCCGGCGTCGGCCGCCAGATCGACGAGGCGGCGCAGGTCGCCGAAATCGCCGATGCCCCAGTGGCGCACCGAACGCAGCGCGTGAACTTGCACGCTGGGCCCCCACAGACGCCGGCCCTCGGCGGCCCGTTCCGCATCGAAGCCGCTCGGAGGACAGACGAAGAGATCGACGGAGATCAGCGGCGGCGCAGGCGGCCCGGGCAGAAACAACGCCAGGCGGTGGCTGCCTGGTGGAACATCGATCGCCAGCGTCAGCGACGTCGGCACTGCGGCCGAAGAGCTGTCCTGCGTATCGGCTATCGTCTCGCCCTCGCCTTCCGCTTCAGCGGTGCGTTTGACCACCGCCAGCCCGCTGCGCTGGCCGCCGCCCTCCAGCGTGATGCGCCAGCGCAGCGCCTGCCCGGCAAGCGCCGCCGGCAGGCGCGGTAACAGCCGTAGCGCCCCGGCTTCGGCTTGCAGCACGAGAGCCGGCGCGAGAATGCGCTGAGCGTCACGCGCGCGCAATTGCTCGAGAACCCCCGCGGCGTCCTCGTCCTCACGACCTGCATTCAGCGGCTGCCCCAACGCCGCAAGGATTGCGCGTTTGCTCTCGTCGCATACGCCGCAAGTGCGCCCCACACCCACCTCAAAGGCCACAGCGACGCCGAAATACGCGCACAATGCGTCGAGTGCTCGCTTCATGACGGCGCGCCGGCAGGCAATACGTACGCGCGTACCGCCCACGGACCGAGACAGTCCGGATCGTCCGCCGGCGCGCCGATCGCTGCGAAAGGAGCGAGCAGCGGCGTCGGGAAGAGCGGCGACACTGCGTCAGCGAGGTTGGCGCGCAAGACCAGGGCAGCACCGTCGGCCGTCGGCCAAACGATCTCGAAACTTTCCCCGCTCTCGGTCAGCAGGCCGTGCCGGGCCGGCAACAGTTGCGATATGAGCGGCATGACGCAGTCACGACGCAGTCCGAGCAGAAGCCGGTAGAAGGCCAGCCATTCGCGCCCCGCACCGCCGGCGCGCGCCGCCCAATCGAGCTTGCTGGCAGCGAAAGACCGTGGCGAGCCAGGGTCGGGCAGTGCGCTTTCGCCCCGGTCGGCGGCTTGCGCGAACTCGGGGGATTCGCCCTGCCGACCGAGGCGTACGGCGCGCGCCAGTTCACCATGAAAATCGCAAAAGTAAAGAAATGGAGTCAGCGCGCCGGCTTCCTCCCCCATGAACAGCAGCGGCGGTGACGGCGCCAGCAACTGCAGCGCGACCAGGGCCCGCAGGCGCTGCGGATCGACCAGCGTGAGCAGGCGTTCGCCGAAGGCGCGATTGCCGACTTGATCGTGGTTTTGCAGGAAATTCACGAAGGCGCTGGCCGGCACGCCGACACTGCGCTCGCCGCGCGCCCGTCCATGGAAAGCCGAGTACTCGCCCTGAAAGGCAAAACCTTCGGCCAAGCTGCGCACGAGGAATGCCAACGGGCGTTCGGCAAAATCCCTGTAGTAGCCATCGCCCTCGCCGGTCAGTACGACATGCGCGGCGTGATGAAAATCGTCGTTCCACTGTGCATCGTAGCGCCCGGGTTCGCCAGGCGGTCCGAGCCGGCGAGATTCGTTCGCGACATTCTCGAGCAGCAAATGAATATGGCGATTGCAGGATCGGGCATAGGCGCGGACGCATTGCGACAATTCCTCGAGAAAGTGCGGTTGCGACCTGTCGTAAATGGCATGCACTGCGTCGAGCCGCAGGCCGTCGAAGCGGAATTCTTCAAGCCAGTAGAGCGCGTTGTGAATGAAGAAGTCGCGCACCGTGGCGCTGTTCTGCGCGGCGTAATTGATAGCGCCGCCCCACGGCGTCTGGTGCTCGCGCGTGAAGAACTGCGGCGCGTAGATATGCAGATAGTTCCCGTCCGGCCCGAAATGGTTATAGACGACGTCGAGGAAGACCATCAGCCCGAGACGATGCGCCGCTTGGATGAAGTGCTTGAGTTCGTCGGGGGTCCCGTAGCTCGACTCTGGCGCAAAAGGTAATACACCGTCATAGCCCCAGCCACGCCGCCCGGGGAAGTCGGCCAGTGGCATTAATTCAATCGCGCTGATACCTAGACCGGCAAGTTCGGCGAGACAAGCTTCGGCGGTCGCATAGCGGCCTTCCGGGGTGAACGTGCCGACGTGCAATTCATAAATGACCGCTTCTTCCCACGGTCTGCCGGCCCAGTCGGCATCCCAGACGAAGTCGGTCGGCACGGTCAGCAGGCTGGGGCCATGCACGTCCTGCGGATTGCAGCGCGACGCCGGATCCGGAACCTCGAGTCCGCTGGCCAGGCGGAAGACATAGAGATCGCCGGGACGCGCGCTGTCGATCCGGCAACTGTGCCAGCCGTCCTTTTCGGAGCAACGGTAATAGCGCTTGCCGCCAACCGTGCCGAGCAGCCCGACCTCGATCCGCTTCTCCGCCGGCGCCCACAAGCGGAACTCGTAACCGCCTTGCATTCCGCCGGCAGCAAGCGGGCGGGGACCGAAAGGCATCGCATGTACGCAGTGCAATCCGGGCTCCGCCTTCCCTCGATCGGGACCGGAACTGAGCACACTCTCTTGCTCGCGGTGATACGGATTCGCTGAACCCGCTGCGCCGGTTGATTTCATCTGCGCCGGGTTCCCGCGCTGGCGCTTTGCAAATTGCGGATGAAGTCCGCTTCCTCGGGGCTCGACATCGCAGCAAAGAGGAGTAGCGAGCGGCCTGCGACAGCAACGGTTTGCGCCGGAGTAATTGGCGCAAGAGCAGCGTCGTCGGGAAGAACGGCTGCGCCGGGCGCGGTATCGAGAAGCCGAATCCACTCGCCCTTCCCGGCGATGGCGGGCAGCGTCCACTCGACGCTCTCGTGTGCAGCGTTGAACAGCAACAAGACTATTTCCGGCTCGCCCGGTTGCAACGCTGTGCCGCGCCGGCGACGGGCGTTGCTCAGCATGGCGAAGCTGCGCATCTGCGGGTTTCCCCAATCTTCCTGGCGCAATTCAATCGCCGTTGGACTCAGCCAGGTCACATCATGGTCGCTGGCGAAGCTTGTCGGCCGCAGCACTGCCAGCGCGCTGCGCAAGCGCAGCAGGTAGCGCACAAACTCGAGCAGGCGCTCGCCGATGTCATCGATTCCGGCCCAATTCACCCAGCTCGTCTCGTTGTCCTGGCAATACGCATTGTTGTTGCCATGCTGGCTCCGACCGAATTCGTCGCCGGCCAGCAGCATTGGCGTCCCGCTTGCCAGCAACAATGTCGCCAGCATATTGCGTTTTTGCCGCTCGCGCAGTTCGCAGATTTCGCTGTCCTCGGTCGGCCCTTCGACGCCACAGTTCCACGACAGGTTTTCGCCATGCCCATCGCGGTTATCTTCGCCGTTGGCCTCGTTGTGCTTGTCGTTATAGGAGACGAGATCGTGCAGGGTAAAGCCGTCGTGCGCGGTGACGAAGTTCACGCTCGCCCACGGGCGCCGGCCATGATGGTTGAAGTGGTCGGCCGAGGCCGTGAGGCGCGTGGCCAGCGAAGCCGCCTGCGCTTCGTCGCCGCGCCAGAAAGCGCGCACGGTATCGCGGAAGCGGTCGTTCCATTCGCCCCAGCCGCTTGGAAACGCGCCGACCTGATATCCGCCGGGACCGCAGTCCCAGGGTTCGGCGATGAGCTTGACGCGGTTGAGCACCGGGTCCTGCGTACAGGCATCGAAGAAACCGGAACCGCGGTCGAAACCATGATCTTCGCGCCCGAGAATGGTCGCGAGATCGAAACGGAAACCGTCGACCCCCATCTGATCTACCCAGTAGCGCAGGCTGTCGAGAACCAGTTGCACGACGCGCGGGTGGCTCAGATTGAAGGTGTTGCCGGTGCCCGTGTCATTGATGTAGTGACGCCGGTCATCGGCGACAAGCCGATAGTAGGATGCGTTGTCGATGCCTTTGAATGACAGGGTCGGACCCAGTTCGTTGCCTTCGGCGGTGTGGTTGTAGACCACGTCGAGGATGACTTCCAGTCCGGCGTCATGCAGGCGCGCAACCATGTCGCGGAACTCGCTGCGATCGCCGCCGGTCAGGTAGCGCGATTCGAGCGCGAAGAAGGCGAGCGAGTTGTAGCCCCAGTAGTTGCGCAATCCCTTGTCGGTCAAATAAGCGTCATCGACGAAGGCGTGCACCGGCAGCAGTTCGACCGAGGTGACGCCGAGTGCCTTCAGATAGTCGATGACCGTCGGTGCAGCCAGCCCGGAAAAACTGCCGCGCAACTTGGTGGGCACCTGCGGGTGCTGGCGCGTGAAACCGCGCACATGCATTTCGTAGAGCACCGTTCGCTGCCACGGAATGTGTGGCGCCGTCCGCGCCGCCGGCTTCACGGTCGGAACTTTTACGCGGGCCTTGAGCGTGAACGGTGCACTGTCCGACTTGCTGTAGCCCTTCTTCTTGGTGTGCAGATCATAGCCGAAGATCGCCGGGCTCCACTTGAGGCGGCCCACCAGTTCGGTCGCGTAGGGGTCGAGCAATAGTTTGTTCGGATTGAAGCGGTGGCCCGCCTCGGGCGCATAAGGCCCGTGAACGCGATAGCCATAGACCAGGCCCGGTTCGGCGCCCGCCAGATGGCCGTGCCAGATTTCGTCGGTGCATTCGGGCAGATCGCGGCGCGACAGTTGGTTATGCCCGCCGCTGTCGAACAGACACAGTTCAACGCGCGTGGCATGGGCTGAAAACAGCGCGAAATTGACGCCGTCTCCGGTCCACGTCGCGCCCAGCGGATAGGGCTGTCCTGCTTCGAGCGGTGCGGCATGCGCGTCCATAGGATGATCTCGTTTCTGTGTATCAATTGAAGTACAAGCCAGTTTGCCCTCGCCGCCGGCACGCACGGTTCGAAGACGAAATCCGCCGCCCCGCCGCCCGCCCAACGCCTCCGATCCGGCCAGGGCTAGGGCGATGTGCCGATACCTTCGCCGAACGCTGTCAAGGTGGCGCGCGTCCGTGGCAACATTGCCGGAAACGCCTCCTGCATGTAAGCCAGAAGCGCTTCGCGAACCTTGCAACGCAAATCAAAGTTGCGCCCGGCATCATCGGAACTGAGCAGCACGCGCAATTGCATGGCGCGTTCCGAAACGTCGGTCACCTGCAGTACGCATACGCGCCGATCCCACTCGGCCGCCGCGTCGACGACCTGCTTGAGTTTCTCGCGCAGCGGTGCCAGCGGCATGCCGAAATCGACCCAGAGAAACACGCTGCCGA
Source organism: uncultured beta proteobacterium (assembly GCA_903886975.1). Classification (GTDB taxonomy): domain Bacteria; phylum Pseudomonadota; class Gammaproteobacteria; order Burkholderiales; family Rhodocyclaceae; genus Propionivibrio. The sequence goes on along the minus strand of CAISOB010000059.1, from coordinate 33,605 downwards.
CCAGTTGCGCCGAGTTTCGCGTCCAGTTCTGGAACGGATTCCGGATGAAGTATTCGAGCGGCACAATCAGCCGCCGTTCATCCCAGATGCGGATGACCACGTAGGTATCGGTAATTTCCTCGACGACGCCCCATTCGTTTTCGACAATCAGAACGTCTTCGATGCGTATCGGCTGGGCCAGTGCGATCTGCAGGCCGGCGATCAGGTTGCCGAGCACCGGCCGGGCAGCCAGCCCGGCGACGATGCCGGCAAGGCCGGCCGAAGCCAGCAGGCTTGCGCCGATCTGGCGCACGTTGGGGAAGGTCATCAGCACCGAGCCGACGCCGAGCAAGCCGACAACGAACATCGCCGTGCGCGCGAGAACCTGAACCTTGGTCCGAATGCTGCGCGCGTGCAAATTATCGCTGGCGGTCATCGGATAGCGTTCAACGACGTCGTCGGCGACGGCGGCGGTCAGCCTGTGGACGAAAGCGGTGACCAACACGATGATGAGGATAGCCAGAGTCTGCCGCAGCAGGCCCAGAATCGCGGCGGGCTGTACGGCGTCGGCCAGCGACAGGTGCACCAGCAGGAGAATGATCAGCCACTGCGCGGGGCGCCGCGTAAAGCGCAAGACGCGCTCGGCAAGCGCATAGCGCGCGCGATGCCCCGCCGCCCGGCGCACCGTCCAATCGGCGACGGCGTGGACGATATAGCCGGCCAGCGCGCCGCTAAGGCACTTGAGCGCAAGCGCCAGCCAGGGATAAGCAGTCATCACGGCATCGATTTCATTCATTGTCCGGCGTTCGCTCGCAATCGTCAGGCGGGATGGCGGCCCGGCAAGCGCTGCATTTGGCGTGCCCGCGGCACCGAGAGGGCGTGTCGCCAGTGTGTCGGCACGTCCTTTGCCCCTATCAGCCGGCATTGCCGCCCAACATTCCAACAAGGAGATCCCCATGGCCAATTCGCACGCCCCTGCCCTGTCCGATACCAAGGCATTGCGTCAACGCGCCCGCCGGCATATTGAAGCGGGCGCCGTCACCGAAGACTATCGCGCCGATCGCGACACCATCCTGCGTCTGCTCAACGAGGCGCTGGCCACGGAAATCGTCTGTAGCCTGCGCTACAAGCGTCATTACTACACGGCCAAAGGGCTCGCGTCGGCGAGCATCGCCGCCGAATTCCTGGAACACGCGCAAGAAGAAGAGGCGCACGGCGACCGCTTCGCCGAGCGCATCACGCAACTCGGCGGCGATCCCGATTTCTCGCCCGCAACCCTCGTCGAGCGCAGCCACGCCGAATATGTCGAGGGCCGCAACCTGCTCGAAATGATCAAGGAAGACCTTGTCGCAGAGCGTGTCGCCATCGAGAGCTATCGCGAGATCGTGCGCTACATCGGCGAAAACGACCCGACCACTCGGCGCCTGTTCGAGGAAGTGCTCGCGGTCGAGGAACAGCACGCCAACGAACTCCTCGACCTGACGCAGCAGTTGGGCAGCCAGCCCGGCGCCAATTGAACGTTGGCTGTCCCGGCATTCGTCAACCGTAATCTAAATTGCGTGATTTGCCGCGGAACACCCAATACGAAAAAATTGTGTAGGCGATGTTCACCGGCAAGACGACGATTACGCCGGCCAAGATCAGGATCAGCGACTCGGGTGCTGCCGCCGCCTGCCAGATATCCATGCGTTGCGGCACGATCCACGGGAAGAGACTATAGGCCAGACCGTGAAAGGCGAGAATGAAGATGGCGACCGTCGCCGCGAAAGGCACCCAGTCCCAGCCATGCGATTGGCGATCGAAGCGCGACGGCAGGGAGCGCAGCGCGACGCCGGCGAAAATGAAGAGGATTAGCGTCAGCGCCGGAATCGGCGCGAGCAGGAAGATGTTGGGGACGGCGAACCATTTGTCAAAGATCTGGCGGTTGAGGAGCGGCGTCGCCACCGAGACGCCGACGATGCCTAGTGCGGTCAGCCACAGCGCTTGCCGGCCCCAGACCACGGCGCGGCGTTGCAGATCGCCGTCGCATTTCATCAGCAGCCAGCCGGCGCCGAGCAAACAATAGCCGGCGGCCAGGCCTAGGCCGATGCAAGCGGCAAATAGCATGTTGCGCGCGCTGCGCTCAAAGCCGACGACCAGCAATCCGAGCATATAACCTTGCGCCAGCGCGGCGAGCAGGGAGCCGGCGCAGAAACTGCGATTCCACCAGGGTTTGTGGCTGTCCTGCGCCTTGAAGCGGAAGTCGAAGGCGACGCCGCGCAGGATAAGGCCGAGCAGCATCGCCGCCACCGGCAGGTAGAGGGCGCCCATGACAATGCCATGAGCGAGCGGGAAGGCCGTAAGCAAAACGCCGATGCCGAGGACCAGCCAGGTTTCGTTGGCATCCCAGAATGGGCCAATCGAAGCGATCATGGCGTCTTTTTCCGCCTCGCTCGCCAGACTGATCAGGATGCCTACGCCCAGGTCGTAACCGTCGAGCACGACGTACACAAGAACGCCGAGTCCCATGACGACCATGAAGATCAGCGGCAACCAACCGGTCGGGTTTGCAAGTTCAGGCATGATTGTCGACCCCGGACTGCTTGTCGTCGCCGCGGAAAGGATCGGCAACCGCGTTCATCGTCGTCGCCTGCGGGCTCGTGCCGGCCTTGCGTGCCATATGGAACAGCGCCGAAACGAAAGCGACAAGAAGCACCGCGTACAACAGCAGATACATCACCAGCGTCAGGCCGACGCGTCCGGCCGGCGCATCGGTGACCGCATTGGCCGTCCGCAGTACGCCATATACCAGCCAGGGCTGGCGCCCGATCTCGGTTACGTACCAGCCTGCGGCCAAAGCCAGCCAGCCCGAGAAGGTCATCAGCACCAGCACCCGGCAGAGCAGCGATCCGGGCTCGCCGCGCCGACGCAGTTGCCAGAGCGCGGTCCAGGCGACGACCAGCATCAGCAAGCCGACCCCGACCATGATGCGGAAAGCCCAGAAGACCGGAGCAACCGGCGGATGCGCACCAGGAAATTCTTTCACACCGTGAATTTCGGCGTTGAAGGAGTGCTTGAGGTAGAACGACGCGAGGCCGGGAATCGAGATTTCGTAACGATTGGTCTGCGCTGCCTCGTCCGGCAGAGCGAACAGAATGGCCGGAGCGTGGCGTTGGGTTTCCCACAAGCCTTCGATGGCCGCCACCTTGGCCGGCTGGTGATCCAGCGTGTTGAGCCCGTGTAGGTCGCCGACCACGATCTGCAGTGGGATGAGCAGTGCGGCGAGCTGCACGGCGCTGCGCAGCGCGGCGCGCACATCGTCGCGGCGATCGCCGAGACGCCAGCGCCACGCCGAAACGCCGGCAACGAGGAACGCCGTCGTCAATCCGGCGGCCAGCAGCATGTGCGTGAAACGGTACGGGAATGAAGGGCTGAACAGGATCGCCGGCCAGGAGATGGCGTGCGCCCGGCCTCCCCGCATTTCGAAGCCGACCGGAGTTTGCATCCATGAACTGAGGGCAAGAATCCAGAACGCCGAAATTGTCGTGCCGAGGGCGACGAGAAAAGTCGCCAGGGTATGCACCCGTTTGCTGACGCGGCCCGCGCCGAACAGCATGATGCCGAGGAAACTGGCTTCGAGAAAGAAGGCTGTCAGCACTTCGTAGGCCAGCAACGGGCCGGCGATATTGCCGACGGTCTGCATGTACCCCGGCCAGTTGGTGCCGAACTGAAAACTCATCGTCACGCCGCTCACGACGCCAATGGCGAAACTCAGGGCAAACACCTTGACCCAGAATCGATAGGCATCCATCCACGCGGCGTCCGTGCTGCGGTCGAACTTGAATTTGAAATACATCAGCATCCAGGCGAGCCCGATGCTGACGGCGGGAAAGAGGATGTGAAAGGTGATGTTGGCGGCGAACTGAATCCGCGAGGCGATCAGCGCATCGGGAACAATCGCGCTCATCGCCCCATTCCGGCGACCCCGCTTTCGGCGCTGGCCGTGAGCATCGCGACGTGCTCGGCAGCCGATTGGCAAAAAACGCAACGCAAGGCCGTCGGTTGCACCAGGAGGCGCGAGAAATCGATGCTGTCGCCGCAGTCGATACAGATGCCGCCTTCTCCGCGCGCGATCCGTCTCTGCGCCGATTCGATGGCGCGCAATTCGCGCACATCGCGCACCACCGCGCCGTTCTCTTCCTCGCGTTGCTGCTCGATGTCGGCCTGGTCGGCAAGATCGCCGCCCGCGTCGTTTTCGATTACGTCCCCGATCTTGCGCAAACGGCCGATGTGTTCATGCACATCGACCTTAAGCGACTGTTCGCGTTCGACCAGCAGCCGGTCGAGGGTGGCGACTTGTTGATCGTTCAGCTCACTCATGGCGTCGTCCTTTGAGTATGACACGCAGGGAACAGGCAAATCGGATGCCAGCCATGCCGAGACGAGCGCGATGAGCGATCGGTAATTCTTGCGCAGGGAATGAAAAATTTGCAACGAGCCCCGTCTGCCCTACCGGAAAAGGCTCGGCTCACTGGGCCCTCACGGGAACACGGCTTGCATCAGTACGCGGGCCGACTTGCAAAGGGAACAGGCGAAGCGGCGAAGTTGAACGATGCCGGCAGCAGATTTGACATCCCTTCATCACACGGTACTCGGCATGCAAACCAATTTAAGCGATACTGGCCTGGCAATTTCCCGCCAGGAGGCGGGCCTCGCGGGCGGCGCAACGCGGTCTGCACAACTGCCGGAGGCGTTCGCCGGCAAGCCGGCGCGCCTGGCGGCGCTGCATCGCATGGTCATCGTCGGCGGCGGCGCCGGCGGCCTCGAATTGGCGGCACGACTCGGCGACGACATGGGACGCAGCGAAAAAGCCGAAATCGTGCTGGTTGACGCGACGCTCACGCACCTGTGGAAACCCCTGTTGCACGAGGTCGCGGCCGGCACCCTGGGGCCAAGCGAAAACGAATTCGATTTTCTGCAGCAGGCACGCGAGCATCACTTCCGCTTCGAACTTGGCAAGCTCGCCGCGGTGGACCGCTTGCGCAAGCAGATTTGGCTCGCCCCGCTGGTCGACGAGGCCGGACTTGAGATCGCCGCGAGCCGGCCGATCGATTACGCGACGCTGGTCATCTGCATTGGCGCCGTCGACAACGATTTTGGCACACCGGGCGTTCGCACCCACGCCCATTCGCTCAACAGCAAGGCCGACGCCGAGCGCTTCCATCGCCGCCTGCTCGCGCTTTGCGCGCGCGCCGAACTGGGTTCGGGCGACCCGGTTCGCGTAGCCATCGTCGGCGGCGGTGCAACCGGCTGCGAACTGGCTGCCGAACTTGCGAGCGCTGCCGATATCATCGCCTCGTACGGCGTCCAGCTCGCGCGCTTGCGACGTCCGCTGCGCATTACGCTGATCGAGATGGAGCCGCGCCTGCTCGGCGCCTTGCCGGCCGACGTTGCAGCGCGCGTGCACACTGATCTCCTGGCGCGCGATATCGGCATCCGCCTTGGGCGGCGCGTCGCCGAGGTCAGCGCCGGCGGCATCGTTCTCGATGACGACGAACATATCGATTGCGAGCTTACCGTATGGGCCGCCGGCGTGCGCGGACAGGACATTCTGCAATCGCTCGACGGCCTGGCGATCAATCGCCAGGGCCAGTTGCTGGTCCTGGCGACGCTGCAAACCACTGAAGACGAAAACGTTTTCGCCTTCGGCGATTGCGCCAGCTGCCGCCCGCGTCTGTTCGCTCCGCCTGTGCCACCGACCGCGCAGGCGGCAGGTCAGCAGGCCAAGCTGCTCGCCGTCTCGCTGCGCCGTCGCGTGGCCGGCAAGACGCTGCTGCTGTTCAACTACGAGGGCCGTGGCAGCATTGTTTCGCTCGGACACGACGACGCCGTGGGCAAGGTCGCGACACGCTACGGCCACGAATTGACGGTCGACGGACTGGCTGCACGCTTTACTTACTGGATCTTGTATCGGCGCCACCTCGCCCTGCTGCTTGGCACGATCCGCACCTTCATCCTGACCGTGGGGCAATGGCTTTCGACGCGCATTCAGCCGCGCGTCAAGCTGCATTGAACCGAACCAGGGAATCCGGTTTCTCTGCGGCATCGGTCGGCTCGCGCGGCTGCGCCGGGTATTGCCGCCTTCGCCTGCCCTGTCCGCAAAGCCCGTGAAATCGACAGCGCCCGACGCAGTCGCGAAGCACTTTTCGCCCGGGCAACCGCCGTGCCCGTAGCGAGACCCGTGCTTACAGAAAATATTCCCAGCGCCGCGCCAGCCATTCGAGCAAGCGGCTGCCGATGCCTCGCTGGCGCCATTCGCTGTTCAGCACTTCTTGCGCTGCCGATTCGTCGAGCATGAACAGGGCTTCCATTTCCTTGGCAAAGCGCGCGTCGAGGACCAACAGATCGGCCTCGTAGTTATGCACCAGACTGCGCCAGTCAAGATTGGTCGACCCGACACTCGACCAGACGCCGTCGATGACGACGGTCTTGGCATGGAGAAGGGCATCGCGCCGCTCGAACAAGCGGATTCCGGCATCGAGCAGCGCGCTGTAGTGCGCGCGTCCGGCATATAACGGCGCCCAGAAATCGCTGAAGCCTGGCAGCATCAGGCGCACGTCGACGCCGCGCTGCGCGGCGCCCCGCAAGGCGCGTAGCAGGCGCTCGTCGGGCGCGAAATAGCCGTAGGTAAGCCATACGCGATGCCGCGCGAGTTCAACCGCCGAGAGCAGCGCCACGTAGAGTTCGCTGCGTTGGGCGAGCGGATCGGCCGCGACCAGCCGAACCGCCATGCTGCCGGCCCGCGGCGCGTCCGATTCGGACGCGGTGCGCGGTATCCCAAATTCGTCGCCGCAATGCTGGCTGTGCCAATTGGTGTCGAACAGCGCGCGAAACTGACCGGCGACCGGCCCGCGCACGTAGACTTGCGTGTCGCGCCAACCCGATTCGCGTACGTCCGTCTTGGACTTTCGGCCGAATGACGAACTGCTATAGACACCGCTGATATTGATGCCGCCGGTAAATGCCACCTGGTTGTCGACGATCAGCAGCTTGCGATGGTCGCGGTTGTTGATGCTCAGTCTGGAATCGCTCTGCAAGCGCGACGGGCTGACCGGATTGAACTCGCAAACCTCGATTCCAGCTGCGCGCAAGCGCTCAAAATAGGCGGACGGCGTTGACAAAGAACCGATGCTGTCGTAGAGCACGCGGACCGTCACGCCATCAGCGCGCTTGGCGGCGAGCAGGGCCGCCAGTCGATCGCCCATGCCGGCCGGCTCGAGGATGTAGGTCTCGAGCTCGACGCTATGGTGCGCCTCGGCGACGGCGCGCAGCATCGCCGCTTGCGTCTGGGGACCGTCGATCAGCAAGCGGGCATCGTTGCCAAGCGTCAGAGGTTCGCTGATGGCGCTTTCAACCTCGCGCAGATGCAGCGCCAGCAAACCGGCTTCACCACTGGCGTCGAGCTTGCGCACGACGGCTGCCGCGCGCTTGGGATCGAGCGATCCACGTTCGTCGTGTACGCTGACTGAGACATTACTTGAGGCAACGGTCGGTACCCGCACGTCGATCGCTCCGCCGGAGACGCAGGCCGTGACGGCGAGGCTCAGGGCCGGCCAGGCGCTCGCCAACAAGATCCGGACCGGAGTCACTGGACGCTTGAAGCGGCTCGTCATGAAGCCGCGGGAATGGCTCGCAGCGCGTTGATGACGAGCTTTACGCCCGTGACTTCACGGACGATGGCATCGATGCGCGTGATTTGTTCGGCGGGCACCGTGCCGTTGAGGAAGACCTGTCCATTATTGACGCTCAACGAAACCGCCGTCGCATTGATGCTCTTGTCGGCGTCCAAGGCCTGCTGGATGCGGGTCGGAAGCGTCATTTCGTCGATCGCCGCCGCCCCGGCGCTAATCCGCGGCTGATCCGGCAAGGTGGCGGCATTGCTTGGCCCGCTGATGCCCGAGTCATTGCATGCCGCGGCGGCCAAAAGCAAGGCCCAGAGCGCGAGCCGCCACCCGGTCGCCAGCAGGCCATCGATGTGATTCTCTTTCACCGTATTCCTTCGATCAGCGCTTGGCTATACGAGACTGATGATCAGCGAAACCAGCGCGACGACGATAAAGATATAGAAGAGAATCTTGGCGATTCCCGCTGCGCCGGCCGCGATGCCACCAAATCCGAATAGCGCGGCGACGATGGCGACGACGAAAAATACCGCAGCGTAGTAGAGCATGGATATCTCCTTTTGACGGGCAATCAAAAGTCCATCCCGGCAACTTGGAGAAGGCAATTGGCGTGCCGCCGCCGAGCCTGCTGCGGCTTATTGCGCGCTATTTTTGGCGCCGCGCAGCAGTTGGGAGAACGCTCGCAGTTCTTCGGAATTTACATCGGACACCAGCCAGAATTGCAAGCCCGAAACGCTCCAGGCGACAAGATTGAATCCGTCCCGGGTTTCGCTCAATGCCTTGGCTTTGTCCGCATCACGAACGGGCCAGACAAAAGCATTGATGACGTGCCCGTGGCGGCGATAGACCAGAGCCGCCGCAAAGTGCTTGTCGATGTAGTCGAGGCGACCGCCGATCAAGGGAAATCCCTGATCGGCAAAATCATTTACCGGCGGAGAAAAATCCAGTTTCCCGGCGAACCAGGGTTTCACGGTGTGCTGATCCGACGACGCGATATCTTCCAGATGCGCCACCATCAACGAGCGAACGTGGGCGGCAACGACCTCGTCGTTCACGCGCACCAAGTCTTCCGGCGCCAGGACGATTCGCGTCATCAGAACGCTCGCCAGAATGGCACAAGCCAGCGTGCTGGCCATCTGCAACCATCGCCAACCGGGCCATCCGGACGATTTTTCAGACGGTGCGGCGCGCGCGACTGCGGCATGGATGCCCTGTCGCAAGCCGGGCGGCGCCGCATGGCGCGTCGCCTTGCGCTTTATCGCCGCGCTCAGGGCGCCGCTTTCAGCATCATCGACCATTTGTTTCTCCTCGTTCCTGACACAGCGCCGCGCGCAACAGCGCTCGCGCCCGAGCCAGCCGCGACATGACGGTCCCTACGGGAATGGCCACGACTTGCGCGATTTCGTCGTAGGACATTTCATCCATCTCTCGCAGGATCAGCACTTCGCGGAAGGCGAGAGGCAAGTCTTCGATCGCAGCATCGAGCCGGGCGGCCTCTATCTTTTGCAGCAGCGCTTGCTCTGGATTGGGCCTGTCCAGAGCGCTATCGGAAACCTGCTCCTGGCTATGCTTGTCCTCGTCGAATTCGACGCCATCCGCATGACGCCCGCTGTCGTGCAGCCAGCTATAACTGGCATTGCGCACAATACGCATGAGCCAGGGGCGTGCATCACCACCATTAAAGCCGTCGAAGAACCGGAAAGCACGCAAGTACGCCTCCTGTACGACGTCACGGGCATTCTGGTCGTCGCGCAGCAACCAGCGCGCGAGGTTGTAAGCCGCATCGAGGTGAGGCAGTGCAGCCGCTTCAAACCGTTTTGTCCTGTCCGTCACGTAACCCTCATCTCCGGTATACCGCAACACGCCCGATTATATTCCCGCAAGCTGCGCGTGGCCTTTACGCCGATCCGGGAATAATTCTCCCGTTCGACCGGTAGTGCATGACGGAGGCCGGAGAATCATTCCGGGCCACCATTCAATCCACACGGAGGAATCGCAAATGACTGATCGCAGAGACTTCATGAAACTTGCCGCCCTCGGCGGCGGCGCCATCTTCTTGAGCGGATTGGCGGGCTGTGCGCAATCGCCGTCGAAGAGTTCGCCGATGGCCGCTTACGACGAATTCTACTTTGTGCAGTTGTCGGATAGTCATTGGGGCTACAAGGGACCTGACAACCCCGATTCTGCCAATACCCTGAAGAAAGCCGTGGCGACGGTCAACGCCCTGGAAACCCAGCCTGACTTCATCGTCTTCACCGGCGACCTCACCCATACGACCGACGATCCGCTCGAGCGGCGCAGACGTCTTTCCGAGTTTCGCGATATCGTCAGCGCACTCAGGGTCAAGGACGTCCATTTCATGCCCGGCGAGCACGACGCCTCGCTCGATCGGGGTGCCGCCTTCAAGGAGTTTTTCGGGCCCAGCAATTATTCCTTCGATCACAAGGGCGTGCACTTCATCGTCGTGGACAATGTATCGGAGCCCGGCGCAACGATAGGCGCAGCGCAGTTGGCGTGGCTGCAGTCGGACCTCGGAAGCGTGGCGAAAGACGCCCCGATTGTCGTCTTTACCCATCGCCCGCTGTTCGATCTCGCGCCAAAGTGGGACTGGGCGACGCGTGACGGCGCACAGGCGATCGACCTGCTGATGCCTTACCGCCACGTCACGGTTTTCTACGGCCACATCCATCAGGAAAATCACCACATGACCGGCCATATCGCGCACCATTCGGCAAAATCGCTGATCTTTCCATTGCCGGCCCCGGGTTCCCAGGAAAAGCGCACCCCGGTCGCATGGGATCCGCAAAGCCCCAACAAAGGACTGGGGTTTCGTGAAGTCGAAGCGGAGGTGCCCGAGGCCGAATACAAGATTGCCGAATATCCGGTGACGAGGACCTAAGCGTGACGGCAAGGCGAAGATTGGCTCTTGCGCTGGCAAGCTGCGCCCTGATTTCCATCGGCCTGGCAATTGGCGCGACGAATTCATCGGACGATCAGAGTCGCGTGATCCGCATCGTGGCGCAACGCTTCTCCTACACCCCGAGTGAAATCGTCCTAAAGAAAGGTGAAGCCGTAACGCTGGAATTAGAAGCCCTCGATTTCGCGCACGGATTCAACGTGCCGGATCTCGGGATACGCGCCGACCTGGTCGAGGGACAAGTAACGCGGGTGCAATTGACGCCGGAGAAATCGGGCGTCTACGAATTTCATTGCGATAATTTTTGTGGCGCCGACCACGAGCAGATGGATGGCAAGATCATTGTGCAGGACTAGGCGATCGCCGCCCGAATCGGCGCGGCCCGCGATCGTCAGGGCGTGCGCCCGATGAACCCGGGGCCGGATTTCAATGTTCGGCTCCGATATTGACCATGGCCTGACGGGCCGCGTCGACCCAGCGTTGCTCGTTTGCATTCGACGCGGGGAAGCTTCTCGAATGCTTGAAGAGTTCATTGAAACCGTGCATCGCCGACTCATGCTGATTGAGTCGCGAAAGGAAGAACGCGTAGCGGTAGTGGGCTTCCAGTCCGACGTACTCGGCGACCAGGCCGCGATACACGGAAATTGCAGCGTCATTGTCGCCCTGCCCCTCAAGAATTCTCGCCTCGAGGAGCCGCACCTCGTGCGGCCGCATGTTTGGCGCCGCGATTCTGAGACGGGCTATGACTTCCGTGGCCTTGTCCCAGTTGCGGTTATCCACGGCCGCGCGCGCATAGTTAAGGAGAACTGCCGCATCGGCCTGGAATGGGCCGGCGAGACAGCTCTCGCAGAGCCGCTCCGCTTCGGCGTACCTCTGCAGCTTGCTGCACTCCGCGGCCAGCGCGAGCCTGTTTTCGACACTGTCGCAGGCTTCCAATTCCGCAACGCGTCGCTGCAAGTCCGCTTCCGGATCATGCACCTCCGCCATCTGGGCCGCCTGCTCGGCATCAAGGTACAGCCGGGATTCGGGAAACACCTCGATGAAATAATAGACGAGGCAACCCAGGAGCGGAATAGCGATGATCACCAGAATCCACCAATACGGTCTGCCGCTTTTCACCGCATGGAAGGCAAAGCATAACTGAAGGAAGATTGCAAATCCCGCAAGTATCGGCACGGCAGTCCTCGGTGACGGGTGCTTGGCGATTGCCCGGCTTGAACCCTCACCGTCAGACCAGCAAATCCGAAATCAGTTCGGGGCGCACATGGTGGCCCCCGGCGCCGACTCTTGCCCGAGAGTGTCAAAATACAGCCGAGATCGCTGCGTGCAGCGCGAGCGTCCCAGTTCTCTTGAAGAAACGCCCCAGAGACCGCTGCGACAGCGGCATCCGGGGCGCATTCAGGCCTTGGCCGATTGCCGGCGACCTGCTATCTATTTCTTGCGGCCTTTATCGAGCTCGGTTTGCAGTTCTTTGACCAGTTCCGGCCCGACGCTGGCACTGTACTTCTCGATCACCGGTTTGATCTTGACCCGGATCTTCGCCAGTTCGTCCGGCGACAATATGCTGACCTGCATCGTCTTCTTCAGATTGACCAGCGATGTCTCGGCCATGGCGCGCGTATTCTGACGCTGCCAGTCACGCGCTTCGATGGCCGTTGACATCAGGAGACTCTGCTCGTCCTTGGTCAGCGAGTCCCACTTCTTCTTGCTCACCAGCAGCGATTGCGGGTTGTAGATATGGTTGGCGACCGTCAGGAATTTCTGCACTTCGTTGAACTTGCTGGTTTCAATTACCGAGTAAGGGTTCTCCTCCCCGTCGATGAGCTGCGTTTGCAGTGCGGTGTAGACCTCGGTGAATGGCATCGGTATTGAAACCGCGCCGAGCGCATTGAAGGTCTCGATGTAGATGGGCGACTGGATGACGCGAAGCTTGAGGCCGGCAATGTCATCCGCCTTGTTGATCAGCCGCTTGCTGTTGGTCAATTCACGGAAGCCGAGCTCCCAGTATGCGAGTTGAACCATCCCTTTTGCCGGCAACAGGTCGGCCATCTTCTTGCCGAAGGCGCCGTCCAGAATCGCGTCCGCTTCCTTGCCATCGTTGAACATGAAGGGGAAGTCGAAGATCGCAAATTCCTTGACTTGCGCTTGCAGGATGCCTGAATTCATCGCCGAGAAATCGACCGTGCCATCCTGCAAGGTCGACAGGACCTGGGGATCGCTGCCGAGCGCGCCATTCATAAAGACCTTGATCGTCATCTTGCCGCCGCTCTTCTTGCTGACGAGTTCGGCCCATTTCTCGCCGCCGACGACGATCGGGTGTCCGGCAGCGCCTGCCGTTGCGAACCTGAATGTGTGTGCGTTGATCTGCGCTTGCCCAATCGTCGCCAAGCCCAGACCGCATGCCGCCACCGCGGCAAAACGCCCCCATTGTCTTATGTCCATGCGATAACCCCTTGTCAAATCGGCCTCGAACAGGAAAGGCCACCCGTACAAAATTCGATACATTACGCGCTTTGGAAGGTCCACAGCAACAGTCTAACGCCAAGGCAGAACGGCTGCCAGTCTGGCCAGCGGACAAACCGACTGCGGAAACGCCACGGATCTGCTTGGAAAAGCCGACGGCAAGGCCTGCTGCGCGACCAGCTAAGTGTTGGAGGCCCGATCAACGTCCAGCCTGGCCAGCATCGCCGCGGTGATTCCTTGCGCATGCGCATAATCTGCCCAGGGATCGCCGCGCAGGCTTTTCAGGCGATCCGCAAGGTTAAGAACCGTCCACGCGGCGGAACCGGCGATCTGATCGAGTTCATCGCGGGCGATCGGCACTGACACGCCCAGCCCCGGTCGCGCGCGAACCGAATAGGCGGCAACCGTGGTGCCGCCTTTCTGGTTGCGCAGGTAATCGACAAAGATCTTGCCGACACGGTTTTGCGCCCCCATGCGTTCGCTGAAGCGTTGCGGCAAGTGGCGTGCGAGATGTTGCGTAATCGCCTTACTGAAGGCTTTGACCTGCTCCCAGCCGTGCCGCCGGGCAAGCGGTATGACAACGTGCATGCCTTTGCCGCCGCTGGTTTTCAGGAAAGCCGAGAGACCCAGTTCGTCGAGCAGCGCGAGCACCAGATGGGTCGCTTCGACAACGCGAGCCCATGGCAGCTTCGGGTCCGGATCGAGGTCGAGGACGATTCGGTCCGGCCGCTCGAGATCGGCAAACCTGGCGTTCCGGGTGTGGAATTCAATGCATCCCATTTGCACCGCGCCGATCAACGCGGCCGGCGTGGCAATTTCGATCAACTGCTCCTCGCCTTCGCCGTGCGTGCGAATTCCCGCAATGGATAGCGTCCCGGCGTGGCGCTGGAAGAACTGTTCGCCATCGATGCCGGTCGGCAGGCGCACGAGCGCCAGCGGCCGCCCCGCGAGCTGCGGCAGCAGGTGTTTCGCGATGTCGAGATAGAACTTGGCCAGGGCGAACTTGGTTGTTCCGCTCTGCGCGTCGATTACGCGCTCGGCATGGGTGATGGCCATTCCCTCCGGCTTGCCGTCGGCCTTGTCGCGGGTCTTAGGCGGCGATTTGTCGGTCCGCTGGACTGTCTCGGCTGAGGCCGCGGTATCACTCACGATCGCCCGCGCCGGCTTATCTTCGCGCAAGCCACGAAATGCCGCGTGGCGTATGCGCCGTTCGCGCGTCCACGCCGCGAATTCAATTTCACAGACCAGGCGTGGCGCGAGCCAGGTGACCCCGCGTGCGTCACTGCCGGTCGGCGGGTCGACGAAAGGCGATTCCCGCCGCGCGAGCTTCTGCATCTTCGCGTGCAGGCTCTCGAGGCTGTCGACGCTGAACCCCGTCCCGACGCGACCCGCATAACGCAAGGGCCCGTCCTCGCCATCGTGCACGCCGACGAGCAACGCGCCGAAGCCGCTGCGACTACCTTGCGGCGAGGTATGGCCGCCGATGACGAATTCCTGCCGCTGTCTACATTTGAGCTTGACCCAGTCGACGCTGCGGCGTGACACGTAGGGACTGCCGGCGCGCTTGCCGATGAGGCCTTCGAGTTTGAGCGCACAGGCGCTCTGCAGGATATCCTCACCTTTGGCTGTTATGTCATCGGAATAGCGCAGGCAGTCATCCGCACTGCGCGCCAGGAGCGTCTTGAGCAGGGCGCGCCGCTGCTCAAGCGGCGCCGATCGCAGATCGAGACCGTCGTGGTACATGAGGTCAAACAGGTAATAGATGATGGTTTCGCCGCGTCTTTCCTCGAAGGCATTCTGCAAGGCCTGGAAGTCCGGCACGCCCTGCGCGTCAAGCACGACGATTTCGCCGTCGAGCCACGCCGACTCCAATCCAAGCGCCTGCAGGGCCGTGGCGATCTGCGGCAACTTCGCGCGCCAGTCCTGACCGCTGCGCGTGTAGAGTCGTACCTTGCGCTCGGCGATACGGGCGAGCAGACGGTAGCCATCGAACTTCACTTCGTACCGCCAGTCGCCGACGGGCGCCGCATCGACCAGCGTCGCCAGCTGCGGCGACAGGCGCCCCGGAAGTGACGCCGCCGTGGCCCGATCGAGTCGCGCTTGACTCTTGTTCGGCTTGCTCGGGCTTTCTTCCTTCGCTTTCCCGGCGCCGCTTGCATACAGCACGCTGCCAGGCGCGGCGACAGTCACATCGTATTCGGCAGCGGGGCGCGCCGCCGCATCGTCTTCCTTGATCAGCAGCCATTGCTCCTTGTCGCCGTTGCCCGGCAGGTCGGTACGCACCAAAGTCCAGCCGCCCGAGAGTTTCTCTCCGAACAGGCGAAATTTGAGTTTGCCCTGCCGAAACGCCGCGCCGGCGTCGCCTTCGCTCGGCTGCCACCGCCCGCGGTCCCAGACAATCACCTCGCCGGCACCGTACTCGCCCGCCGGAATCGTTCCCTCGAAAGCGGCGTAATCGAGCGGGTGATCCTCGACATGCACGGCGAGGCGCTTGATCTTGGGATCTAGGCTCGGCCCTTTGGGCACGGCCCAGCTCTTGAGCGAACCTTCGAGTTCAAGGCGAAAATCGTAGTGCAAGCGGCGCGCGTGGTGTTTCTGTACGACAAATTGTCCGCCTTCGGCGGCATTCTCGCAGCGCCGCCGCGTGGCGGCCGGGGGTCCGTGCGTCAGCCCGAAGTTGCGTTTGCGCGCGTAATCGCGCAAGGCCTCGGGCGCGCGGGAGCGGCTGGCGCGTGCTTCTTTGCCGCTTGTCGATTGCGCTCGAGCCATAGCGTCGCCTTGCTTAACCCGCCTTGCTCCGCCGCCCGCGGCTTGCGCTGCCGGCCGGCTTGCCTTTGGCACGAGTCGCCTTGCCCTTGCCGGCTAGACTGCGCTTGAGGAGCTCAGTCAGACTGATGATTTCGGCCCCGCTATCCTCGGGCGCGGGCTCGGCCGAGCCGACGGTTTCGAGCTTGCCCTGGTGCGCCTTACGTTCGACGAGCGCCATGATCTGCTTGCTGAAGCCCTCTTCGTAACGCGCCGAATCCCAGTCCTCGCTCATGTCGGCGATCAGGCGTTCGGCCATTTCGAGTTCGCGCTGGCCGATGCGGGCGTTTGCCACTTCGTCCTTGAGTCCAAACTCCTCGCTGCTGCGCACTTCGTTGCCCCAGCGCAGCGTATTGAGAACCAGCACCCTGTCCATCGGGATGACCACCGCCATGTGCTGCTTGGTGTGCAGAACGACATTGGCGAGTGCCAGGCGGCCACTCTTTTCGAGCGCCTGGCGCAACAGCGCGTAAGCTCTTTCGCCGCGCTTTTCGGGCGCCAGAAAATACGGCGTGTCGAGGTAGAGAAAGGGAATCTGCTCGGCTTTGACGAAGGAAACGATGTCTACGGTCTGTGTCGCCGCCGGATAGGCCGCGCGAATCTCCTCGTCGCTGAGGACGATGTAGCGGTGTTTTTCATAGGCGATGCCGTGCACGATGTTCTCGCTCTCGATCTCCTTGCCGGTCACGTTGTTGATTCGCTTGTAGCCAACGGGATCCATGCTGCGCCTGTCGATCCAGTCGAAATCGATGCCGCGCTGCACGGTCGCGGGCATCAGCGCTATCGGAATGTGCACCAGGCCGAAGCTCACCGCGCCTTTCCAGATCACGCGCGACATTGCCATTCCCCATTTGAAAAGGCCGTGTCCAGGATATCAGCGGGCATCAGCAAGACCTTCGCCCCGGCGATGGTGCACGATATGGCGGTTGCGCCGGTAGCTTGGCACGGCACGCTCGCGGGTACCGCGCGCTCCGAGCAGCCCGCCGCCGGCGCCGGCGGCGAGCGAAAGCAGGATAACAAGGCTCATCCAGGCGCTCGCCGCCGACACAGTCCTGGCCGCTTCGTTTACCTTTTCGGCTGGCGCGCCGGCACGAGTACCGCCGACCATGGCCAGCGCCCGATCGGCGGCGCGATCGGCCTCGTCCGGATTCAAACCGAAGCGTTCGCGCATCAGACGCGCGGCGCTGTCGCGGTCGCCGCGTTCGAGCGCGCTGAGCAAATCAGTCATCGTCGCGTTCGAACTGGCGCTGACGCCGATGTTCATTCGCGCTGTAGCGGTCGTAACGCCGAGCAAGCCGGCGACCGTGTTTCCAGTCAATGCACTGACCAGGAAGAGGTAGCAGACCATCGACGCACCCCACGCGGCGACCGCATGCAGAACACCGTCGGCCGCGCGGCGCAATCCCGACGAGCGGGCGGCGATATAGCCGCCGACCAGGGCGGCGAATAGCAGGCTGAACGCATTCCATATGGCGGCAGCCAGCGACAGGCTGGTCCCGTCGGGGCGCTCACCGCTGCCCAGCACGGCAAGGCCTGCTGCCAGACCGGCCAGCAACAACACGAGGTGCACGCCCAGCCCGACGGCCAGGCCGGCAATCACAGCCGCCCAGCGAATACTGTAAAGGGGCGCACTGTCGGATTCATAGCCGCTTGTTTCCACGGTTCTTTCAATGGTTCGTGTTTCCATGGTCAGGTCCCTTCTTGGCAGGAAGACAGGCAAATCGATCGGCACTGACGCGGGCCATGGCCCGGTCGGTAGTGCCGGCGCCACGACAAAGCTTGGGGGCAATCGACATTCCCTGCGCCCCGCGGCAGCTTTCGTTAGAGGAAGTAATCGAAGTCGTGTTCGCTGCGTAGCCGCTGGCGAACCGCGAAGATATGCACGGGCATGCGCTGCGGGTCGAGACGAATGAAGTTGCGCGCTTCGCTCCACAGGTAACGGATGCCTGAAAGCAGTTCGTGCATCTGGAACGAGCTGCCTCCGGTGATGCCGAGGAGGTCGAAGTCGAGGGTCAGCCAGCCCGAATGAACGTTGTGCGGATCGAGATTGACGACGACGACGATGACGTTCATGCCGTCGTCGGAACGCTTCGCGAAGGCGATCAGCTGCTCGTTGTCGATCGGCAGAAAGCGCAGGCCGATGTTGGTCTGCAAGGCGGCGTTTTCGCGCCGGATGCGGTTGATGCGGCCGATCAGCGCCGCCAGACTGTCGGTGCTGTCGCGCGGCCACTGCCGCAGCTGATACTTCTCGGAATCGAGATATTCTTCGCTGCCCACCTCGCGCGGGCGCCGCTCGATGAGTTCGAAAGCCGGTCCATAAATGCCGTAAGTCGCCGAGAGCGTAGCGGCCAGAGCGAGGCGAACGATGAAAGCCGGGCGCCCCCCCATCTGCAAGTACTCGGGAAGAATATCCGGCGTATTCGGCCAGACGCTCGGGCGAAAATAGTCGCGGCCCGGGGCGCGCCCAAGTTCCTCGAAATAGGCGGTCAGTTCGGCGCGCGTGTTGCGCCAGGTGAAGTAGGTATAGGACTGGCTGAAACCAATCTTGGCCAGACGATGCATTACGCTCGGCCGGGTGAAGGCTTCGGCGAGAAAGATGATTTCCGGGTGATCCCGGCGGATGCCGGCGATACACCATTCCCAGAAGGGGAAAGCCTTGGTATGCGGATTGTCGACGCGAAAGATGCGCACACCCTCCCCTATCCAGTGCCTGAACACATCGGCAAGCGCCTGCCATAGGGCGCGCCAGTCATCGCTTTCAAAATCGAAGGGATAGATATCCTGGTATTTCTTCGGCGGGTTCTCGGCGTATTGCACGCTGCCGTCCGGACGCCGGCGGAACCAGTCCGGATGGGCCGCGACCCACGGATGGTCGGGGGCGCACTGGAAAGCAATGTCGAGGGCGATTTCGATCGCCTGTTCGCGCGCCGCGGCGACGAGCCGGCGAAAATCGTCCAGACTGCCGAGTTGCGGATGAATGTCGTGGTGACCGCCTTCGCTTGCGCCGACCGCCCACGGGCTGCCGACATCAGCGGCCGTGGCGACCAGGCTGCCATTGGCGCCCTTGCGCCGTTCGCGACCGATTGGATGAATGGGCGGCAGATAGAGCACGTCAAAGCCCATCGCCGCGATGGCCGGCAGGCGCGCCAGACAATCGGCGAAAGTTCCGTGCGCTGCGGTGTCAGCCGCCGAGCGTGGAAACATTTCATACCAGGCGCCGAAGCCGGCGCGCTGGCGATCGACGTCGAGGGGCAGCGGCGGATGGAGAGTGGCAAAGCGTTGATCCGGATAGCGTCCGGCCAACTCGGCGAGGCGCGTGTCGAGCGCCAGAGTTTTCATGTTTTCGACCTCGCCGCCGGCGCTTTCCGCGCGCAGGCGCTCGGCCCACGCGAGGAGCGCCTCGGCGTCGCTGGCCGCGGCGCGCACCGCCGCCGATTCAACCAGCGCAGCGCCGGCGAGCAGCGCGCTGCGAATATCGGCGGCGTCGCTGCGCCGCGCGAGTTCACCGCGCCAGGAGAGAAAGGCGTCGACCCAGGCACTCACCGTATACCACCAGCGGCCGCACTCGGTGATGCGTACAAGGCCGCGCCAGCGATCGTTGGCCAGCGCGGTCATCGGCGCGGTCTGCCACGGCCCGTCGCCGTCGGCCGAGCCATCCGACAAATTGGCGCGACGCCAGCGGACGATCGCGCGCACCACGTCGTGGCCATCGGCAAAGCAATCCGCTTCGACGCTCAGTACTTCACCAACGACACGCTTTACGGCGAAGCGTCCGCCATCGACTTGCGGCGTCAGCGTCTCGATTTGCGCACGTTTTCTTCCTTCGGCCGGAAGATCACAAGGTCGCGCTGCCATCATCTTCGGGAACGAAAAACAGGACGCCGTGCGGCGGCAGCGTCAACGCGAGCGACATGGGCTGACCGTGGGCCGGCACGGGCATTGCCTCGGCGCGGCCGAAGTTGCCAGCGCCGCTGCCGCCATAAATGGAGGCTTCGCTATTCAACGCTTCGCGCCACATCTTATGCGCCGGCACGCCGACGACATAGTTCGTGCGCAGCACCGGCGTGAAGTTGCAGACGACGAGCACCGGACTGCCGTCGCGCGCGCAGCGCAGAAAGGACAAGACGCTGTTCTCGCGGTCGTTCGCCTCTATCCAGAGGAAGCCGGCAGCGTCAAAGTCGAGCGCATGCAGCGCCGGCTGCGAGCAGTACAGACGATTGAGGTCGCCCACCCAGCGCCACAATCCACCCCAGTCCTCGGAATCCACCCGGGCCCGTTCGGCTTCGCCCGCTTTGCTTTTGTGCTGGCCGGCAAGCATGCCGAATTCCGCCCCCATGCGCAGCAGTTTCTTACCTGGATGCGCCCACATATAGCCGAACAAGCCGCGCAAGCCGGCGCGGCGTTGCCATGCATCGCCCGGCATCTGCTCGAGCAGAGCGCCCGGGCCGTGAACCTGATCCGGCGTATCGAAACTCAGCGCCAGGACGGCGTTCTCGTCAAAGGCGTGCACGACGGATTCGGTCAATTGATCGTGGTGAAATTTGCGGAACCACGGGTCGTTGCGAAGATAGCCGAGTATCGCCCCTGGCCAGCCGCTGCTCTGCACCAGGCTGAAGCCTAGACCGCCCTGCTGCACTGCGCCCGAGACCATCGGCCAGCCAGAAACACCGGCGGCGATCGTAAACACGCCGGGGTAATCGCGCGATATCGTCGTATTGAGTTCGCGCAGAAAATCAACCGCAGCGAGGTTTTCCTTGCCGCCGTACCGGTTGGCCCGCCACTCGCCGGGCCTACGCCCGTAGTCGAGATAGAGCATGGTATCGAGCGCTGCGAAGTGTAGGCCGTCGATATGATAGCGGTCGAGCCAGAACAGCACGTTCGACCGGAGCTGGGAGCCTATTTGCCAGCGCCCCGCGTCGAATTCCGCGTGCTCATCCGCAGGCCCGGCGTAAGGTCCCGGCAGGCCATCGACGATGACGCCGATGCCGGCCTGATGCAGGCTGTCGACGAGGAAGATAAGATCGTCCGGCGTCCGATCGTGCGCCACCTGGGCGAAGTGCCCGGTCGGGTCCTCTGGCCCGCCTTCGCCGGCGCGCAGAAGCGCGACGTGGGTAAACGCGTTTTCGCATGCGTAGTCGGCGAGCGCCAAGGCGAGCTCTTGATCATTCAGCCCATCGCCCGTCGGGCGGCGCCAGGCATCGAACGCCAGTTCGCAGATGCTGATTGCCTGCCCGGTTCCGCCGCGCGTGCGCTGCTGTGCCATCCACGACCCGTCTCCCCAGCCGCGGCGCAAGCGGCTGCCGCTCGGTGCAAGAGCGACAGTGTTTGTAAGTCGATCCATCGTCGTTGATATCAGGTAATCCGAGCGATTGGGCGCACGGTCCGCATCGGGGATCCGATCGACGCCAGCCTGCAATCGCCATGCCTGGCGCGCATGCGGTGTAAGCGAACCTCATGCCCTTGCGCAGGTCGACATGGGGCTGGCTAAAACGGGAGGGGCCGTGTCATTCGCACTCTGGGCGCTGATCATCGGCGCAATGATGATTACCATGGCGCTCGCCGGATCGCTGCTCAAGCGCCTGCCGCTCAGCGCGTCAATGCTCTATCTCGCCGCCGGCTATGGCGTTGGCATGTCAGGTCTATGGCCGCTGATGCCCAATCCGGCCGACTACGCGCCAGTACTTGAACGCGTCTCGGAAGTTGCGCTCTTGATCTCGCTGTTCTCGGTCGGCTTAAAGCTCGGGTTGCCGCTTTGGGGGCGGCAATGGAACCTGCCTTTGCGCTTGGCCTTGCTCGCGATGCTGATCACCGTCGTTCTCGTCGCGGCGATTGCCTATCTTGCGTTTGCGCTGCCGCTCGGCGCGGCCATTCTTCTTGGCGGAATCCTTGCGCCGACCGATCCGGTCCTGGCCTCAGATGTTCAAGTCGACGATCCGGCTGACCGCGACCGCCTGCGTTTCAGCTTGACCGGCGAAGGCGGACTTAATGACGGCGCGGCCTTCCCTTTCGTGATGCTCGGTCTCGGCCTGCTTGGGCTGCACGATCTGGGAACAGGCGCCTGGCACTGGCTGGCCGTCGATTTTCTCTGGGCGCTGTCCGGCGGTCTATTGATCGGCATCGCGCTGGGAACGCTGGTCGGCAAACTGGTCTTCTATCTGCGCACCTCGCACAGCGAAGCCGTCGGTCTCGACGAATTCGTGTCGCTCGGCCTGATCGCGCTTGCCTATGGCACGGCGCAGCTCGCCTGCGCGTCGGGCTTCCTGGCCGTCTTCGCCGCCGGCCTCGCCTTGCAGCGCATTCGCAAGGAGCCGCGCGGCGAGCCGGAGGTCAAGGACGTCCAGGCCGGACCGGCCGGACTGCAAGACAAGGAGGCCCACCTTGCCGTAGCCACCCACCCGGAACTCGCCGGCGCCTACATGGCCCAGGCGGCGCGCGATTTCACCGAGCAGCTCGAACGAATCGCCGAATTGCTGATTGTCCTTGTCGTCGGTTTCTTTTTGCCTTACACCCGCTTCGACCCGGCGACCAGTGCTTTTGTCGCCTGCCTGCTGCTCGTCGTACGTCCGCTATCGGTGTGGCTGGGGCTGCGCGGCGCGGCGGTTTCGCGCGATCAGCGACTGATGATCTCGTGGTTCGGGATTCGCGGCATTGGCTCGATCTACTATCTGATGTTCGCGCTCAGCCACGGTCTGACCGGCGCAGCGGCCGATCAGGTGCTGACGCTCACCCTGACGGCGATAGCCGTCTCCATCGTAGCGCACGGCATTTCGGTAACCCCGCTGATGGCACTCTATGTCAGGCGGCAATCGCGCAGGGCTGCGCGGCGAGTGAAGCGACCGGACGATGGGCGCTGATTTCCGGGCCTGAACTAAGCGCCGCGACACTTATCTAAATTTCTGCGCGCGCATTATCTTGATCGCCGTTTCTGCATTCTTCCGCGCGTATTCTTCCGAGCCGCCGAGCGCGCAGCGCGGGTGGTTCAAGCTAATTGACCGACACTTTGGAGGTATGCGATGTCCTTACGCTTAGGAGACGAAGCTCCCGACTTTACCGCCGAGACAACCCAGGGCAAGATCGAATTTCACGACTGGATAGGCGATGGATGGGCCATCCTGTTTTCACATCCGAAGGATTTCACGCCAGTGTGCACGACCGAGCTCGGTTACGTGGCCAAGCTCAAACCGGAATTCGACAAGCGCAACACCAAGGTCATCGGCCTGAGCATCGACCCGGTCGGCGATCACGACCGCTGGACGCGCGACATCGAAGAAACGCAGAACTGCAACATGAACTACCCGCTGATCGGCGACCCCGACCTGAAGGTCGCCAAGCTGTACGACATGATTCACCCCAATGCCAGCGGCGACGCCAAGGGCCGCTCGGCGCAGGACAACGCGACGATACGTTCGGTGTTCATCATCGGACCCGACAAGAAGATCAAGCTAATGCTCACCTACCCGATGGCGACCGGGCGCAACTTCGACGAATTGCTGCGCGTACTCGACTCGCTGCAACTGACGGCCCAACACAAGGTGGCGACGCCGGTCAATTGGAAACAAGGCGAAGATGTGATCATCGTCCCTTCGGTTTCCGACGAGGAAGCGCGGGCCAAGTATCCGTCCGGCTGGAAAGCGCCACGACCGTATTTGCGCATCGTACCGCAGCCAAAATCGGCAAGTGGCGGCCGCTGAATCGAAACCGTTCAGCGCGCTCTCGATGCAGCCCCCGGCACGCTCGGTCCGTGCAGGTTTCGTCGGCGTCATCGGCAACACACCGCTGATCCGGCTCGCCCGGCTGAGCGCCGAGACCGGCTGCGAGATTCTCGCCAAGGCCGAGTTCCTCAACCCCGGCGGCTCGGTCAAAGACCGCGCCGCGCTTTACATCATCGAGGACGCCGAGCGGCGCGCTCTTCTGAGTGCCGGCGGGACGGTCGTTGAAGGGACGGCCGGCAATACCGGCATCGGCCTGGCCCATATCTGCGCCGCGCGCGGCTATCGCTGCACCATCGTCATTCCCGACAGCCAATCGCCGGAGAAGATGGAATTGCTGCGCGTGCTCGGCGCCGACGTGCGGCCGGTCCCACCCAAGCCTTACGCCGATCCCGACAACTACCAGAAAATCGCCGCGCGCCTGGCTTCCGAATCACCGGCCAACACGATCTGGGCCAATCAGTTCGACAACGTCGTGAATCGCCAGGCGCACTACGAAACGACAGGGCCGGAAATCTGGCGCGACTGCGCTGGCCGCATCGATGCTTTCGTTTGCGCCACCGGTACCGGCGGAACGCTGGGCGGCGTCGCGCGTTTCCTCAAGGAGCGCGGCGTGCAGGCCGGTACGCAAATTCGCATCGTGCTCGCCGACCCGCAAGGCAGCGCACTTTACAGTTGGATAAAGACCGGCGAACTGAAGTCCGAAGGCAGCTCGATCAGCGAAGGCATAGGCACCTCGCGCGTCACGGCGAATCTCGAAGGCACGCCGATCGACGACGCCGTGCAGATTGACGATCAAGCGGCGGTCAGCATGGTCTATCGCCTGCTGCGCGAGGAAGGCCTGTGCGTCGGCAGTTCGAGCGGTATCAACGTCGCCGCAGCGGTCCGGGTGGCGCGCGAGCTGGGCCCTGGCCACACCGTCGTAACGCTGCTCTGCGACCGTGGTGCCCTTTACTTCCAGCGCCTGTTCAATCCCGACTGGCTACGCGCGAAAGGACTCAGTCCGGAATAGCCGAAATTAGAAGGGGAGTCACATGCCCGACAAGAATGCGCTACTCAAGCGGGTTCAGGCGGCCATCGAACACGGCGCGCGAATCGATCTGCAAGACTTTGCGATCGACATCAAGCTAAGCGCAGAGACGGTGACGCTGGCCGGCTCGATCGCCGACATCGGCGCCAAGCGCCGGGCCGTAAGTGCAGCGGCAAGTGTCGCCGGTATCAGCGCCGTCGTCGACCGCCTGCGCGTCGGCACCGACCAGCCGCCAGTCGACGGCGCGACGCGGGACGCCGTATGCGCGTGGTTGCTGCGCGAAGTCGAATTCCAGAATTGCAGTGTGTACGCGCGCGTCAAGGGGCAGCGTGAGACCCTGCGCAACGCCGGCCCCGACACCGCTGGCACGATCGAGGTTTCGGTCAGCGACGGCATCGTTACGCTGCACGGAGAGGTCATCAGTCTCTCCCACCAACGGCTGGCCGGGGTTCTGGCGTGGTGGTCGCGCGGCTGCCGCGAGGTGGTCAATGATCTTGCGGTCCTGCCGCCCGAAGACGATAACGACGACGAAATCATCGAGGCCCTGCGCCTGGTACTCGAGGCCGACGCCAATGTGCACGCCGCACAGATCAAGGTCAAGTGCCACAACCGTCAGGTGACGCTTGAAGGCCGGGTGCCGAGCCAGGGCGAAAGGACTCGCGCCGAAATGGACGCCTGGTATTTGCTCGGCGTCGGCGAAGTCATCAACCGCATCGAGGTCGCGTGAAGTGACGCAGGGCTGAATGCGGCTAAGGTGTCGCGTGGAAAGGCAGATGCTCAGCCGCCTCGTCGCGGTAGGCTTCGACCGCACTGCTCTGTAACTCGAGATGCCTGGCGATCATCCGGCGCATCGCCGGATCGGCGATCCAGTGCAGCGAATGCACGACCGTGGGCGTGAAGCCGCGCGCGATCTTGTGCTCGCCGCCGGCGCCGGGCTCGAAGCGGCGCAGCCCCTGGCGCAGGCAGTAGGCAATTCCCTGATAGAAGCAGAGTTCAAAATGCAGGCTGTGATAGTTGCCGCGACAACCCCAGTAGCGGCCGTAAAGCACTTCGTCGCTGCGAAAACAGAGCGACAGAGCAACCGGTTCGCGGCCGTCACGGGCGATGAATACGACCATGCGCCGACCGAGCACTTGCGCCAGATCGGCGAAGCAGGCGGGTGAGAACACCGCGTAATTGCCGAACTTGTCGAAAGTCGAGGCATAGAGCGCGTGCAGCAGCGGCCACTCGGCCGGGTCAATTTCGTCGCCGTGCCGCACCTCGATGGCCAGCCCGCTTTCGCGCACTCGCCGTCGCTCGGCTCTGACCTTGCGCCGTTTCTCGGCCGTGAAGCTGCCGAGGTAGCCGTCGAAGTCGCCATAGTCACCGGCCAGCCAGTGAAACTGCACATTGCGGCTCGTCAGAAGTCCCGCGCTCTGCAAGGCCTGCTGGTCGTCCTCAACGGGGAATGCGACGTGCCACGACGAGACGCCGTATTCGTTGGCCAGTGCCTGCGCGCCTTCGATCAACGCGCGCCGGATCGCCGGCGCAGCGGGTCCCGGACTGACCAGCAGGCGCGGGCCGGCGGCGGGAGTATGTGGCAAGCCGCTCAGCAGTTTTGGGTAATAGACGCGCCCGACCTGCTGGTAGGCCGCCGCCCAGGACCAGTCGTGAATGAAATCGCCGTGCGAATTGAAGCGCAGATAAAGCGGCAACAAACCCAGCGCGTGGCCATGCGCATCGCTCACCAGTACGTGACGCGCCACCCAGCCGAGCGGCCTGCCGGCGGTCCCGTGACGTTCGAGGATGGCCAGAAAGTCGGCGTTGAGGAAAGGATCGCCGCGCGGGGCGAGGCGTTCCCAAAGGTCGCGCGCGATAGCCTCGGCAGAATGTAATGCAGTGACGACGTAGGCGGACATTGGGGCATGCTAGCAGAGGCAACCCGAATCCGAGCGGCCGGACCTTCAATTGGTTCCCGGCCGTTCCCGATGATCGGCACCGCCGCGTGCCCGCAGGGGCCACGAAGGAATTCGGGCGCTACGCTCTGCGGCGCGCGATTCTGATCGGCACCGGCGATTCATCCGGCCGCTCCGGCGGGCCAGGCTTGGGCGGCTCGTCTGTACCCGGCAGGTCGGGGACGTCCGGATCGATCGGGTTTGGTAAGTCAGGCCGGACATCGGGCGGCGTATCACGTGAGGGTTTCATCGGCAATCTCCCGGCGCAAGACGAGCGGCCCCCGAATTCGTACTGCTTTCCGCGCCTTGCCAGGCAGCAGCAAGCGTCATGCCGTCAGTCCAGCGTCCCGTCCGGTTTCGGCTCGATCCGGGTCCGCGCTTGCGCCAGCGCGAGCCGTCGAGCCGCGGGGTCATAAATATGGCGGAAGACCCGTGCTTCCAGACCGTGGCGCGCCAACAGGAACATCGCCGCATTCCAGGTCTGCCCCGCCATACCTTCGGCTTTGCCGCTCTGCCCGTGAAACCATTCATTGAATTGCCAGTTGTACTCGGCGTTGGCGCGCGCCAGCGCGACGAGTTCCTTCGCCGCCTGCCGTTTGCGCCCGGCGGCGGCGAGCGCCATTACCCAGAATCCGCCGACGAAAGGCCAGATGCCGCCGTTGTGATAGCGGTGTTCGAGGTTTTGGCGATGCCGTCCCATATAGGTGCGCCAAACCGGATCGTTCTGACCGATGGGCACGCAGGTGACGCGCACCGGATAGGCCGCGTTCTCCTGATTGCGTGCTATGCGCGCGAAAATGCGGTTGCTTCGATGCTCGTCGGCAAGACCGAACAGCGTCGCCAGCAGATTGCCGAAGACATCGCCTTCGTCGCCCCAGTGCGCGAGATTGACATAGCTTAAGTACATCTCGCGTTCGGTGGGCTTGTGGCGTGCGTAGTGAATCAGCAGTCGCAGACGCTTGTAGTCGGCATGGTGCCGACCCGAGGGGTGAAACAGATCGTTGAAATTTGTCGCGGTCTCTTGCGCGTGCGGCAGGCGGTAAAGGCCTTTGACGTAGTACCACAGCGCGTTGCTGTAAAGCACGAAGCCCGAGCGCGGCATGATGTCGGCCCAGTCGCTCGCCTCGTTCTGCTGCAACAGAAAGATTTGCTGATGCTCCTGGCAGCATAACCAGTCGATGGCCCGCGCGACATGCAGACGCAGGCGCCGTTCGAGCCGCGGCCGGTGCGGCGCCAGATGGGCGATGGCGATCAGCCACCACAGGGTGGCGTCGATACAGCCGAGATACCAGAAATCGGCGCTGTTATTGGCGGTATCGACGTACTTGGGAATCTGTCCATTGGCTGCCTGCTGCGCGGCCAGGGTGAGCAGGCTGCGTTCGGCCCCGGCGATTAGCTGCGCGTCGCCGCAATGCGCAGCAGCGATCGCGCAGATTGCCGCATCACGCCCGAATACGCGGTCGTAGCCGCGCCGGCGCGAATCGGTGCCCGGCGTCGCGGCGAGAAATCCATAGGGACCGAGGTTGCGGTACATCAGCTCGCTGGCCTTTTGTACGCAACGGGCGACAAGCTCTTGATCGTCGGACGGAGCGGGATCGGCGGGCAGCGCTGTGTTCATGGGCTCGCTTTCGAAAGGCGCGATGCACGGCGAAGCGACCCGCGAAGGCTTGCGTCGAAAGGATCGCTGCGCCTCCACCTTTGATACGCTGGGTGCCTAAACAATTCCTCCCGGTGGTCTATTCATCGTCATTCGTCTCGTCGTTCCTGGCTTGCGGCCACCAGCGCTCGAGCAGCTGCGCGGCCCATCGCTGCCCGCCGAGGCCGAAGGCCAGGGCCAGGGCCAGAACGATTCCGGCCAGGCTGATCAGGAAGCTGAGACGGATGATATCGCCGGCAATACCGAGTTGGTCAAGGGCGATCAGCACGACAAAGAACAGAACGGCGTAACGCGCCAGGCGGCCAAGCAGCCCGGCCTCGTCGAATCCGACGTTGCGGCCATATACGCTGACTGTGCCGTCGATGAAGAGCGCGAAGTAAGCGCCGAAAGCGATGATGATGACCGCCAGCATGACGCGCGGGACGAACAGCGCAATTCGCGACAGCAGGTCGGTGACATAGGTAAGACCCAGGGTATTGCAGGCGAGGATCAGAGCGGCGACGATCACCAGCCAATACACCAGAATGCCGAGCACGGCCGTAGTATCGGTCGCGGCACCTCCCATCTGCAGAAAGGCGTCGATGCGCCCGCGCTCGGTTAGCACATGGAAATTTATCGAGCGCAGGGTCTTGACGATGGCGAAACGCGCCGCCTTGGCCAGCAACCACCCGGTGATGGCGATCAGCGCCGCGAGCAACACGTTGGGCAGGAAGGCTGCGACCGCGGTGATGAAGGTATGCAGCGCTTCAAGCGCCATGTCGATCGGTTGCATGCGGTTCTCCTTGCTAAGCCGGCGGACGAAGTCCGCCTGTCGTCTCGGGTCCGGCAAGGCACGCCAGGATGCCGTGTAGCGGAATGCCCACCCAGTCCGGACGGTGGGCGAGCTCGTAGCGCAATTCGTAAATCGCTTTTTCCAGGATAAAGAACTCAAGCAGGCGGCGCGCCTCCGGCCAGGCGCCGCAAAGCGCGGGCGCGCCGGCCGCCATGGCTTCGGCGTAGCTGTCCAGGAACGCATCCTCAACTTCGGCTCGCCAGAGCTCGGCCTGCTCTTCGAGTTCGCCGCCAGCCGTGAGCGCTTCGTCGGCAACGCCGGCGAGCGCCGTGCGCGCCGCATAGTCGAAGGAACGTAGCATGCCGGCAACATCGCGCAGCGGCGAACTCTTCCGCTGCCTCTGCGCCGTGGTGCGCAGAGGCTCGCCCTCGAAATCGATGATGACGAAGTCATTCCGGGTGAGCAGCACCTGGCCGAGATGGTAGTCGCCATGGTGACGGATCTTCAGCCCGGTATAGCCGTGAGCGGAAAATCCGGTGATCCGCCCGGCAAGCTCCGTCCGCCGTACCAGCAGCTTATGGGCATCGTCCTGCGCAGCCGGCTTTAGCGTCGGCAAGGCCGCTTCGAGCTGGGCCAGCACGGCATCCGCGTCGCCCACGGCGATCATGGCAAGTTCAGCGATTTCGCCGTCGGCGTAGATTTCGGGAGCGAATGCCGGATCGTCGCTCCCTCGCCCCAGCGCCAGGTGCAACTCGGCGGTTCGCCGCGCCAGCGTGCGCATCAGCGTCATATAGGCGCCATGACGGTCGGGCGCCTCGGTCGCCGTCGTCGGAACCGGCGTCGCCTGTATCTGTTCGAGGAAGCGTCCGAGGTAATCGAGAGTGAAGTTCCAGCCGTCACCCTGATTGTCGACGTAAGCCTGGAGCATCACCAGGGTCATGCTGTCGCCGGCATCTTGGCTTTCGGCATCGGGAACGTACTCGATCGCGCCGGCGACCGGAACGCAGTTGGGGAAATGCGCGACGTCGGTGAGGTAACGGCCGATTTCGAGTTCGCCCGAAATTCCCTTTTGCAAGCGCCGATAAACCTTCAGAAATAGCCGCTGCCCGATGACGCTGACGCTGTTGCTGCTTTGCGCGGGCAGCGACCGTACCGGCAGCGACTGCACCGGGTCGTCGCCGACCAGTGCGGCAAAGGCCGCGGTTGGAGTGCAGCGCATCGTGCCGTGACCGCAGCGCAAAGACTGTGCGCTGCCGATCGCCTCGACCAGGGCAAGATTGAAAGCCTCGTCGGCGCAAGCGTCAGCGAGCAGCCCGAGTTGAGCCTGCATGCGCACGCGCGCGATGCCGGCCTGCTGCATCGCGTGCAGGCGCGCATCTTCGCGCTCGTCACCTCTTTCCCAAACCAAGGCCAGCGGCAAGAAATAGGTCGCCGCGCCCGCCATCGCGGCGCCGCAGGCATCGACGCGAAACAGTGCGAGGAGCCATACGGCATCGCGCTCGTCCTTCCATTCGACGTGGTCGAAGAGCGCTGCGTGCCCAATGCCCGCGCCGGCTGCGCCGTACCAGCGCTGACGTGCGATGAAGCGCGGCAGCACTTCACTCTCGAGCTGCGCGCGCAATTTTTCCGCCAGCGCGATGCGCCACGGCACGACGCGTTCGCGAAAGATGCTGTGCCAGCCGTCGAAGAACACCAGCAGCGGCGTATCGTCGCTTGCCGCGCGCTCCGCGTGCCAGCTTGGCGCCGCCTCGTCGGACGCCAGACGGAACCAATAGAAACTGTAGCCGGACAGGGTAATCAGATAAGGCAATTCGCCGAGCGGCGGAAAGGCGGTGCGCCCGAACAACTCGATCGGGACGCGCCCCTTGTACGCCGCAAGATCGAGTTCGACGGGCTGCGCGGTGCGCGAGAGGTTGGCGATACAGAGCAATGTCTCGACGCCATCTTCGCGCAGAAAAGCCAGAATCTTGCGGTTGCCCGGCTCAAGAAAGATTAGTCTGCCGCGACCAAAAGCGCTATGGTTCTTGCGCACGGCGAGCAGGCGGCGTGTCCAGTTGAGCAGCGACGAGGGATCCCGCGCCTGCGCCTCGACATTGACTGCCTCGTAGCCATAGACCGGGTCCATGATCGGCGGCAGGTAGAGGCGCTGCGGATCGACCCGGGAAAAACCGGCGTTGCGGTCGGGGCTCCATTGCATCGGCGTGCGCACCCCATCGCGGTCGCCGAGATAGACGTTGTCGCCCATGCCCAATTCGTCGCCGTAGTAGATGATCGGCGATCCGGGCATCGCCATCAGCAGCGCGTTCATCAGCTTGATGCGGTCGCTGTCGTTTTCCATCAGCGGCGCAAGGCGGCGGCGAATGCCCAGATTGATGCGCGTGCGCCGGTCGGCGGCGTACATCTGGTACATGTAATCCCGCTCCTTGCTGGTCACCATTTCGAGTGTTAGTTCATCGTGGTTGCGCAGGAAAATGGCCCACTGGCAATTGTCCGGAATTTCCGGCGTCTGCTGCATGATTTCGACGACCGGGTGGCGGTCTTCCTGGGCGATCGCCATGTACATGCGCGGCATCAGCGGAAAATGGTAGGCCATCTGGCATTCGTCGCCATCGCCGAAATAGTCGCGTACGTCTTCGGGCCATTGGTTGGCTTCGGCGAGTAGCAGTCGGCCGCGGTAATGTGCGTCGATCACGGCCCGGATTTCCTTGACCACGGCATGGGTCTCGGGAAGATTTTCGTTGTTCGTTCCCTCGCGTTCACAGAGATAGGGAATGGCGTCGAGCCGGAAGCCATCGACACCCTGGTCGAGCCAGAATCGCATCACCTTGACGATGGCTTTTCTGACCGACGGGTGCGCAAAGTTCAGGTCCGGCTGATGCGCGAAGAAGCGGTGCCAGTAATAGGCCCGCGCCACATCGTCGTAAGCCCAGTTGGATGTTTCGCTGTCGCTGAAAATGATGCGCGTTCCGGCATAACGGGTGTTGCTTTCGCTCCATACGTAAAAATCGCGTTTGCTCGACCCGGGCGGTGCGCGCCGCGCGGCCTGGAACCACGGATGCGCGTCCGATGTGTGATTGACGACGAGTTCGGTTATGACGCGCAAGCCACGGCGGTGCGCCTGGCGAACGAACTGGCGAAAATCGGCGCGCGTGCCGTAGTCGGAATTGATGCCGTGGTAATCGGCGATGTCGTAACCGTCGTCGCGCAACGGCGACGGATAGAAGGGTAGGAGCCACAAGGCAGTGACGCCCAGGTCCTGCAGATAGTCGAGTTTCTGGATCAGCCCCGCGAAGTCGCCGATGCCGTCGTTATTGCTGTCGAAAAAGGCCTTGACGTGCAGCTCGTAGATGATGGCGTCCTTGTACCACAGCGCGCCCTCAGGAGAACCAGGTGCCGCCGTTGCGGATTCAAGGTCCGGGGACTTGCCATCGGCAGGCATGAGCCGCGCCTCTCACATCGGCGCGTCTGAAATCCGGCCCGCGACGCACAATCTCTGCGTACTCGGCGCGGCCGCTGAATTCTTGCCGCAGGATTTCAAAGTCTATTTTCCGGTGGCGTTCTTGTATTCCTGCCGTGTGATTTCTTTGACCTCGGAGTTGTCGAGTCTCACCTTATCGCCAGTCACCTCGTCCCTGAAGCGCAAACGACCGTCGTCGTGATCGATGTCGCGGGTGTTGTAGGTCTTGCCACCACCGGCTTGGCTGACCTCGTAATATTTGCCGCCGCAAGCGGCAAGCATCGGCATCGCGATAAGCGACACGATCAGCGTCGCAAAGCCTTGCTTGTTCATTGGTATTTGCATAACGCCACTCCCGAAAGAAATCGCCCCTTGCGCGTCGCCCGCATTGCGCCCTGCGCGACGGTCGCCGTGCTTGCGGCGCCGTCAACTCATACCACCACAACGGCAATTCGGACTGCCACCGGGACCGCCTTGCCGTAAGAGAGCCTCACTCGCGCTCTTCGGCGTCCGGATTTGCTGTCGCTCCCAGCCGATAACCTCGATTGCCACAATCGCCGCCAATACCATGAGCAGAACTTTCTTATCGCTTTGCACGGCAGACCTCCCTCCCAATCGGCCGTGGCCGAGCGGTAGTCGCCCAGTCAATGCAGCGCAATCGCAGATCAGACACTCAACTGCGCTACAAGCAAGCCACATGCCGAGAGAGCCGTTGCGCCAAGACGAAGATTTGCCTCCTCCGCCCGGCCACCACGAGAATAGCGGGATAGAAAGCCAAAGCTTTGCGTCGCCAGCGTACTTGCGCGGATTTGTTCAGCACGGGTGCGATACGGGCGGGAATCGCGGCCGGTCCGGAAGAAGAGCTTAACAACACCGGCCCAATGCGCCTATGCGTTCATGGCCGATGGCGTGGCTTGCCCGCTTTCGCTGGCCTCGCGTCGCTTGGTGCTGGCGGCAACACGACGTCTTCGCATGCAGCGTCCGAGCCGATCCAGAGCAGCAATCCGACCAATGCACCAACGGTACTTCCCGACACCGCTGCGAAAGTGAATACAAGAAGCGAGCCACCCGCAAACCAAGCACCTAGTGTAGTGCGTCATAAATAACGGAACTTAAATAACAATTGGCCCTCCAAGTAAGCAGGAGGTCACTGCCATGCGCGTAGCAAAGCCCATTGAATTGAATGCTGACGATGATCGACGGCTTCGGATTCTCTCCAAG
>CAISOB010000058.1 GCA_903886975.1 uncultured beta proteobacterium | reverse complement strand
TGCAATCCCGTGATCAAAGCGTTCTACCTGCGCCTGCTTGCCCGCGGGAAACCAGCTAAGGTCGCCCTGACCGCATGCATGCGAAAATTGCTGATCATCATGAATGCTATGTTGAAACATCATTCTCCTTGGTGTCCCTCTATTGACTTTCAACACAGTTGCTAACATGTCCGTCAGCTTACCCGCCACTTTCAACGGTGGCTTCTTCAAGGCTTGAGTGACCGCAACGGGTCGCCAGCACGTATTGATGGTACTTGAAAGACGCCGGGGCTTGGGAGTACAGTGTCATCGGATAGTCTACGAACCAGAGGCAGTCGGGGCCTTACCCTACGGTGGACGGCTGCGCGTCACGACGACGCTTGGAATTTGTCCGAGCTGCCGCGGCCGAAACTGCCTCCCAAATTAGAAATCGAATTCACATTAGCCCTGCAACATCTTCTTTCACAAGGACGGAACGCTATTCATGTCAAAGCTTGTATCTACCCTCAAAGAGGAAATTGTCAAAATCGCTCGCAAAGAAATACGCACTGAAACCGAGGTCCTGCGAAGGGCATCCAGTCGTTTCCGGTCTGAGATCGCAGAGCTTAAGCGTCAACTGACTCAAGTAGAACGGCAATTACGCAAAGACGGAGCCGCAAAACGCGCTGCGCCGGCCACTGATCCAGAGGGAATCGGTAATTTCCGCTTCAGAGCGGACGGACTGCGAGGACACCGTGCACGCCTCGGTGTTACAGCAAAGGACATGGCGGCATTACTTGATGTTTCGGTTCAGACCTTGGCGAATTGGGAGTCGGGCAAGACGAGGCCCCGGGCCAGTCAACTGGGGGCAATTGCTGCCGTGAGAAAATTGGGGAAACGCGACGTTGCGCAGCAACTGGCCGCCCGGGGCAATTAAAGCAAACGTCGCGCGTCATTCTCACCGCAGTCAGTTCCAGTCGCTGTCGCCAATCGAACCGCTGTCATCCCACGATGACGTGTCGGAGACACCAAAATCGGTACCTCCCATGTCATCAACGCCGGTATCCGGGCTTGATAGGCCAAAGTTGTTTTGGAGCGGTCGGAGAGAGTCCTGGCCGCCATTCATGAAGCGATGCACTAGAGCCTCACCGGCCACCATCCCGGCGCCAACAGCGGCGCCAGTCGCTAGGCCACCCATGACTCGAGAACCCACGCCCGGTCCTTGCGACGAGCCCAGAGGACCCATACTGCCTACACCATAAGGTTGCAAAGGTGGGCCGTAGGAGGTAGCGCTACCCCCCGGGCCATAGCCAGCGGAGAGGCCGCTACCGGAAACGGGCGCTGCATTTCGCCGCGCCATCAACCGCGCAGCGAAGACGATGAACGCAATCAAGCCAAGCCCGATCAACAGCATTCCCCACGGGTTCGAAGATTCACTGACCGGCTGTGGCATTGACTGAGCGGGTTGAAGGTCAACGGGCCGCAGGTTGCGCGATGAACCGAGCATCCCCCTCAAGTGTTGAACCGCTTCTGGTCTTGCGAAGGGCAGACCGGGGGCGAGGCGGTCGGCCGTTGCCAGTTCTGCTTCGGCTTTCTTGAGTTGGCCTTGTTTGACCAGCAGCTCGGCTTCGACAAAATGTGCCTTGCCGCTGTTCGGATGTGCGCTCAGCACCTGCTGCATCATTGTCTGCGCTTCACCCAAATTACCGGCTTCGGCAGACCGATAGACCTGATTGAGAGTTGGTTCGTGTTCGTCAGCGAACGCCGTGCCACCGATGAACGCCGTGCTAGCGATCATCAGCAAACCTAAGAAGATATTCTTCAGCATAGTGCGGTTCCTTCCAATACATACGACATTCAGGGAATGGTCCAACCAAAAGGCACTTTCTTCAACAGGACAGCGGAAACACCGGGGTATAGCGGGCGACTGATATTCGCGAATTCATCGGCATGTCTTGCGCTGGATAGCATGCACTGATGAGTCTTAAAATTACCTTAAGAAAATTGGTATAAATGGGGATGAATGAGACTTCAGCCGGCTGCAACCGGCGCAATCAAGCCGTCATTGGAGATGACTTCGCGGCCACCGAATGTGGAACAACCCATAGCGGAGCTTTTTTGGGCGGTCCGCCAACGGCAGTGAAGGCCGACCTACCTAGTGGCTGGATTCTTGCCGGTGTGCTTCAAACCCATGCTCCGACTGCCTTGCTACGGAAAGTTACCAAAACAATTCACTATTTTGACAACGACTTACCCGGGTGGCGCGTTGTTCAAACCGGTGCGCCCGGTCACCAACGCACAAGAATGCGGTGGATGTTCGGTCGACATGACTATTAAGTAGTGGAAAGTGAAGATAACAATGAGCTCAGCCCTATGTATTGGTATCGCCTCGAAAAATGGCGTCTATGAAGTTGTAGCCTTAGAACACGGCAAGGAATCAGTCGCAATGAAGTTCCCCGCAACTACGACGGGCATTGAAGCCATCCGCGGATTTGTGACCAGTTGCGGCAACCACGTACGGTTGGCCGTAGCTGGCGTTGCCGCACTCAGTTTGGCCTTGGCGCTGGGAAACGGTCCCGGACGTCAGACATTTATTGTCTCATCCAGTACCACCATCGCTGGACAGGCCGCAGCATTGGCTCACTATGCTGATCACACGCTCTGACTCAAAGGAAACAATGAGCGCTGAGTAATTGATCCGAAACCTGCCACAGCCTATGAAGAAAGTCATCGGGGAGTTGTCAGTCGGAAAGACGCCTTGATGGGTATTGAAAGCTGACTAGCGCAATTTGTGCGAACGCTGTCCGCACAAATTGCGGCGTCCGATATATCTTTCATTGGCTTCACTCTATAGCGAAGTTCGTTCTAGGAAAATAAAGAATGAAAGTTAAATTTTCGTTCTCGAAATACTATTTTTCTGCAATTGCCTTTTTGGTAACGGCGATAAGCGCGCCGAAGCCAGGACCTACGTCGGAATCCGCGCCCGGGTACATGCGGGAAATTTTCCCGTCGAGGTAGAGTGCGTTGGTACAGCCGATTTCTTGTAACGATCTTGCAAAGTCATAGAAACTGCTTGGTCGGCGAGAAATTGCGAGGACAATCTCGTACTGAGAAATTGTGCATACCGCGTTGCGGATTAAGCGATTCTCCGATTCGATGGGGAAAAGGGAATTTATCGTCCCGTTTTGTATCAGCAATGGTCCGGATTGGGTCGCGAACAAAACGCCCGGTAAGATTTGTTCTCTTTCGGACGCCATGCGATCGGTGTCGACAATTTCTGCGTAATCGTGCCGGACAAGGAATACACCGTTTGGCTGTAGGTAGAAATTGCCATAAGCATTCTTGTGCTCGTTTAGCTTGCGCAGAATGATACCGTTCTCAATATACAGCCCTAGCGGCCGGTAATCTTGATCGAAAATTCCGGCGTTTGTTGCGCATACAAGATCCTCCCCTCGGGCAGCGAGCCAAATCTTCAATCGGGAGAACCTGTTGAAGGGTTGCTTGTTATCGTCCTTCCAGAACATACGCAGCGTTTCGTTTCGCGAATCAACTTTGCAGACGCTGATCAACAGGTCATTAAAGCGATAGTCAATCAGCTCCGCACCGATACAGGTTGCGCCGGTGAGCATCAATAGGCTCACGGCGACTACTGAGAAGAAACGTGATAGACGTCTTATGCGCATCTTCTTGCTTTCTGCATACTGCTCACTTCATGGCCTGCGTGTCTAGCAAGCTAACAGATATCCGTTCATGACTGAAGGCACTCGCGGGCGTACCACGCCAACTATCGACGTGACCTTGACAGTGATCGATCTACCCCTCGTTGATCATAATCCTACCTTCGTGAAGGCGCGCGTCAACGATCAATTTGCTGAGCTTGTCGGCAAACAGGTCTATCCCGGGGTCGACGAGTATTATTGCTCGGGCGCCCCAATGTAGATGTAGGGATTGAAGTGCCTTGGCTTGCGTGGCTTGATGTATGAGCACGCAAGCATCGAGCACGACGGCGGGGTTGGTTCGCTCTTGGCCGGCGTGATGGGCGCAATGTGAGCCAAGCCCAAGGCTTATTGAAACCGCACCTACACCCAGCGCAAACTAGCCTCCTGGCAACCTAAGTCTTATCCCGCCAATTGCGAACAACAGCCAAGAAAAAATGAAGGCAACACCACCAATCGGAATCAGCCTATGCATTGCCTGAATGCCAGCAAGGCTCAGGAGATATAGGCTCCCACTAAAGAGGAGAATCCCTGAAAGCATAACCCAACCGGACCAAGCGAACCACCTTGATGACGGAAAACGTTCGGCTGCCATGCCAACCAGAATGAGGCCAAGAGAGTGATATTGATGATACTGGAGGGCAACCGCAAACCAGTTCGCTGGTTCAGCTGACACTAATTGTCCCTTAAGCGCATGGGTGCCGGCCGCGCCTAATGCCACAGCAATGCTCGCGTTGAACGCCCCTAACACAAGAAACCATCTTGCGTGAGAAGTCATTGCACCGGAGCAGGCGAATTTGAGGAGGCAGAAATCCCACTGCGAGCGAACCGCAAGGCTGTTTCCTTGCTACAGGCTTGGCCGAACTGCATCCGGCGCCTGTCTTGGATTAGGAATCAGCGGTGAAATCGAAACGAGTTTCGCATGCGCCGCGAACCTGGCACTATTGCTTATCTTCAGCATGCCCGCTTCGTCACAAATGATATGGGCTGCTTCATTGAGCAGGATATCTTTGGCGTTCTTGCGATTCTTCTCGGACGCTAACTCATTGGCGAGATTACGTTCATCAGCCTGCAAGCCATCGTCCTGAAGTACCGATTCTGTCCCTGGACTGATTCCCTTGCCAACAACATTTTCTGAAGTGCTCGGTCCCGCATCTTTCACCCCTTTGCGAGATACCAATTGCGCTGCCTCCGCCCCACGTTCCTGTCTACGTTCGCTTTCGTTCAAAGAGACCTCCTTTTTTCTGCGCTGCAGCTTCAAGTCGGCGAGTTCTTCTTGAAGGAACTGAAAATCCTTGTCCTTCTTTACCCGAGCATCGTGGCTTTTCAGCAGCCCGGGCAATAGATGTTTCAGATCGCCCTTTGGCGAATAGTTTGCGGCCTTTATTTGCATCCACGGGAGGGCATTTTCGTAGCTGGCCTCCCCAAACTCTTCCGTGTCTGAAGCCGTCGGCAAGAGTATGTCCGGCTTTACGCCGCGAAGCTGTGTGGTCTCGCCAGTGATCCGGAAGAACTGGGCGACGGTCATTTTCAGCTCACCGAATTGGGGTTTGTCGCTCTTGGCGACATGATCGAGATCGATCACGGTTTGAACCGTGCCTTTCCCAAAACTCGGTTCGCCGATCACCAAGCCCCGGCCGTAGTCCTGAATAGCTGCAGCAAAAATCTCTGAGGCTGATGCCGAGCCCCGGTTAATCAGGACCCCAAGAGGGCCGGTCCAGACAACATCCGTGTTGGTGTCGCTCTCAACCGTGATTTCACCCCGGGCATTGCGCTGTTGAACTACGGGCCCTTTGCCAACAAACAAGCCGGTGAGATCGATCGCTTCGCTCAACGAACCACCTCCATTGTTGCGCAAATCGATCAGTACCCCATCGACCCTTTCAGTCTTTAGCGCCTCCAATAGGCGTGATATATCACGCGTCGCACTCTTGAAATGTGGATCGTCTTTTTGCCGAGCCTCGAAATCCTGATAGAACGCGGGAAGCGTTATTACGCCGATGTGGCGAGTTAATTTGCCGTCCGCGACCGAGAGGATCGATTCCTTGGCAGCCTGATCGTCGAGCACGATCTTTTTGCGAACAAGCGAAACTATCTTGTGCGTGCCGTCCGGACCGACCCCAGCCGGAAGGACGTCGAGGAGGACGACCGAGTCCGGTGAGCCGCGAATCAGCGCGACAATATCGTCCAAACGCCAGCCCAGAACGTCGGTCATCGCGCCATTTTCACCTTGGGCAATACCGAGAATCCGATCCCCAGATTCCACTTGCCCCGAAAGGGCAGCAGGGCCGCCCGGCACGAGTTCGCGAATTATGGTGTACCCATACTTCTCGGTCAGCGCCGCACCTATCCCAACCAGAGAGAGTTTCATTGATATGTCGAAGTCTTCCGCCGCCCTCAACCCCATGTAATTCGTGTGGGGCTCGATGGCCATCGTGTACGCGTTCATGAAGGCCTGAAAGGCGTCTTCGCTTTTTGCCTGCCCCATGCGCTTCAGAGAGTGTTCATAACGACTATCAAGAATCTCGACGATACCCTTGTCGTCTTTTCCGGCCAGTTTGAGCCTCAGCCAGTCGTTTTTGACCCGTTTGCGCCACAGCTCTCGCATTTCACCTTCCGACGCTGCCCAGACTGCTTTCCCACGCTCATATTGATAGCTTTCCTTCTCCCGGAAGTCGAAGCCCTGCTTAAGCAAGCCGCGTGCATAAGTGAATCGCTCGGAGACACGTCGGGCGTAGAGATTGAATATGGCGAAGGGCGCGGCAAGGTTCTCCTCGATGATGGCTTCACCAAGCCCAGAGCGATAGCCACTCATTTGATCGATATCGGACTGGACGAAGAAAGACTTCTCCGGATCTAGCGACTTCAGATACTGATCAAATATCTTTTCGGACTGGGCCTTATTGAGCGGCTTTGGCTTGTAGTGAAATCGGGTCAGCACTTCGGTCGCCAAATACGCCGCTGCAGCTTGCTGCCGCTCCGGTTTCAGCTCATGGGGACTTAATTGGTCTGCATCGAGTGGCGTAGCACGCGCTGATGTCAGCAGAACAAGACCTATCAACAGCAAGATTTTCTTCACAATCGTTCCATCACTAGTCGAAGTGCTGCCATTCGATGACCTACAAAGCATTGCCAAGAAATTCCTGGCAACGTCCTATACGACCCCCGCACCGGGATTTTGGTTGCATCAAATCCAGCTCATTACTCCAATGGCTATAGCTGGCACGTAGAAGACTGCAATAGCTGTCAACAATATTTGCACGGAATTCCGGAAGAATCGCTGTACTTGCGGCGGCATGGTCGTCAAGGCTGTGGCCAGCAATGTGAGGGGGCGTTCCGGTCCGGCTGGCATTCCCCTTGCTATTCAATGGCGGGCTGAACGCTTGGGCAAGCTGAGCGGCGGGCACCCGGTTCCACCGAAGCGAATTCTGTATGCAAAGAGTATATTCCAACGGGAGCCTCGCGAGTAGCTTCGTCTCACGCAACAGAACTTCGAGCGGCTATGCCGTTCCCGAATTGAGAGTTTTGGGAAATCAGACGGAAGTCGGATCGCTTCCCAAGTCATACGAGCCCGTCATGATCGGCCTTGGCAACTGGTGGGTTTCGTTCCGTGGCTTCGATTCCGTAAGCAGTGGTGACGGCGCGGTTGCCTTCGTGCAGGAATGGCGTTGCAACGTAACGGCACGAAGAGCGCTCGTCTAGACGTTCGCAATCAAGGGCAAAAAAAAGCCCCGGCGATTTTCATCAAGCCGGGGCAGGGCTTTCAGGAGGGGATTCACGCAGCTTCTCTTCTGCGTATTACTTTGACATCAATCTCCTGTTGGCGTTCAGTTTCTCCAATGAATTCCTTGACGGCAACACGTAGGAATAACCTCGGCAACATGTCGCAATAGAGCGCAATAGAATGCCGATCGATGGAGCGCGTGGCGCTGGCGTTCTCCTCGCGTTTTGGCATAACGCTTGCAAATAGGGGCAGTCTTGAGAGGCTTTGCCGCCCAAAATCGGTATGGGTATAAATGTGGGTAGAACCTAGGTCGAAATCCAGAAATCAAGTAGTAGAGCGGCTTTGACTGGTCTATCTGGCGGAAGGTCAGGGATTCGAACCCTGGAGGAGCGTAAACTCCTGCCGGTTTTCCTTGCCACTATGGCTTTCGCCACCAGACGCGCGCGTCTGTTTGATGGTCTGGACTTTGCCTTCGCCCTAGCTGGTTCAGCCTTAGGCGGGAGCCGTCAAGTCTCTACACGTTCCTGGCCGAGGCCAGGCTTCGCTCGGCGTTACCTCGGCATTTCTGCCTGGGGCTTCTCCGACTTTGACTCCTTACATCCAATGCGTTTCCGCAATGGCGCTCGAGTAAACAAGACCGGTGCAATCGACCACTCTGCCAACCTTCCGTCGGACGCGAATTATAGCCGACCCTCGGCCGTATGACGAAATAACCGCTCGAGTCATAGCGCGCGGCCGTCGCGAAGGGAATAGGTCTATGGTCTCTGCAAGAAATACGGCCGAATATAATGCAAAACATTTCAGCCGGAGAGGGGCACGATGAGTGCGAATAAGCAAATGCTGGTGCCGCAGGACCTTGTGGACCGCATCGCGAAAAGCGGAATCATCGCGGTTCTTGTCATCGACGATGTGCGGGACGCCGTCCCTGTGGCGCAGACCTTGCTCGATAACGGGATCAGGGCGATGGAGCTGACGCTGCGTACCGATGCGGCGATTGAATCGTTGCGCGCAATTCGGTCCGCGATTCCCGGCATGTTTGCTGGGGTCGGGACCATCCTGACGCGGGAATCACGCCGGCCGTATCGCGCAAGGCCGCCGATGCGGTCGTGTTCGCCGTGAAGAAGGCGAAGGAAAAAGGGCTTACCGTCTCGTGCGACCTCAATTTCCGCAAGAAACCGTGGGAGTGGGAAGCGTGTACCTCGCCGGAAGGACTTGCAGGCCGGGTCATGAGCGAAGTGCTGCCCTACGTCGATGTGGTGATCGGCAACGAAGAGGATACCCAGGATGTCTTCGGGATCAAGGCCGAAGGATCGCGCGTCGAGGCCGGCGAACTGGCGATCGACAAGTATCCGGAAGTGGCCGCGAAACTCGCGCAGCGTTTCCCCCATGTGAAGAAGGTGGCGTGCACGCTGTGCGAAAGCATTTCGGCCAGCCACAATAACTGGGGCGCCATGCTCTATGACGTCAAGACAAACAGTGCGAAATTCGCCCCGATCGACGATGGCGTTTATAAGCC
The DNA here is from genome assembly GCA_903886975.1 of uncultured beta proteobacterium. Classification (GTDB taxonomy): domain Bacteria; phylum Pseudomonadota; class Gammaproteobacteria; order Burkholderiales; family Rhodocyclaceae; genus Propionivibrio. The sequence continues at coordinate 24,662 of CAISOB010000058.1, read as the reverse complement.
CTACGAAATCAGGAACATCGTCGATCGCATCGGCGGCGGCGATTCGTTCGCTGCCGGGCTGATCTATGCGCTAAACGATTTCAATTACGTCACGAAAGAGGAAATTCTCGAACTCATGAAAGGCGACGAAGCGGGACGCGTCAAGCGCTAAGCGCCGGGCTGGCTCCTCCGGCGGCCAAATGAGGTTACAAACTGTTACTGCTTGTGCTGCAACTTGTGTCAAGCTTAGCCACTCACTACTATGTGGTTCGTAGCAGGCAACTTCTTTGGGAGGACAATTCCATGCAACCGCAATTTCAGATTACCGGTCAGCCGAGCGTCGAGCTGGCACAGCAACAGAACAAGGTCTTGCGCAACACCTATTTGTTGCTCGCCTTGTCGATGCTGCCGACCGTCGTCGGCGCAATCGTCGGGGTGCAGATGGGGCTCTTTACCGGCAGTCCGATGCTTTTCCTTCTGGTGTTTTTGGGTGGCGCTTTCGCTTTCATCTGGGGTATTCGGCGCACTCAGGACAGCGCCCTAGGCGTCGTTTTGCTGCTCGGCTTCACTTTTTTCATGGGCTTGATGCTCTCGCCGATGCTCCAGGTCGCGCTCGGCTTTTCCAACGGCAGTTCGCTGATCGCCACGGCGGCGGGCGGTACCGGTGCGATCTTCTTCACACTGGCGGGTATCGCGACGGTGACGAAGAAGGATTTCAGCTTCATCGGCAAGTTTCTCTTCATCGGTCTGGTGGTGATCATTTTGGCTTCGCTCGCCAACATCTTCTTCCAGATCCCGGTCCTGTCGCTCACCGTTTCTGCGGTCGCGATCATGATTTTTTCCGGTTATATCCTCTACGACATCAGCCAGATCGTGCATGGCGGCGAGACGAATTACATCGCGGCAACGCTGAAGGTGTACCTCGATGTATTTAACATCTTTGTCAATCTGCTCAATATCCTGATGCTCTTGAGCGGGCGTCGCGACTGAAATCTCTCGCAGAACAAGAAAAGGGCGGCCTTGGCCGCCTTTCAGGGGAATAACGGACCCTGGGTCAATCGCAGTCCGGGCCGGCCGGGGGCCTGCGCAAAGTGCACCGAGTGGCGCGGCAGTTCCAGGCGGTTGAGCGTCGCCGCAATGTCGCGCAGTGCGACGATTTCGCAGCCGCTCTCTTTCCATCCAGCAAGCAAGCGCTCCATGGCGTCGGGGAACTTCATTCCTTCGAGTTCGGCGCGCAGCGTGAAGACATGGTCGCCGGCGATTGCGGCGGACAACTGCAGGATGCGATCGGCGGCGTGCTCAGGCGTAAACCCCGGTTCGAGCGCGAGGATTTCGTCGAGCGTCGGCAAGGTCGTCGGTAATTGCGGGCAGGCGACTAGTTCGCCATCGATGACCGGCATGAAGGGATGGTTGCCGCGGCTGTCGCTGGCGTAGTCGAAGCCGAGTCGCTGTGTAAGGCGCAGCGCGTGTCGATTCATGCGCCAACCGGCTGCGGCGTGTACGGTCGGCGCTGTGGCGAAAATCTCGCTAAAACTCGTGCAGGCCCGCCGCATCTGGTCCTCGATCCAGGGATTCGCGGCGCCTTGCGCTTTCTGCTCCCAGCTGACGCGATTCCAGGCGTGGATGCCGACTTCGAAGCCGGCGGAACTCGCCTGGCGCAGGGTCTCGGCACAACGCGCTCCGATGTTCGGACCGGGCAGCAGGCGCCCGTATAGGCGCGTGCTCAGGCCGTAGTATTTGCCGAGCGAGGCCGGTCGCGCTTCGCGGCCGCTGTGATCGGGGCCGAGCGAAAAGAAGAAAGTGCCGCGGGCCTCGTGACGCTCGAGGATGGCGATCAGCGCCGGAACCCCGGCAAGGGTCCCGCGATAAGTGTCGGCGTCAATTTTGAGGGCGATGCGTTTCATTGATGCGGCAGTCCAGACTGAATGCAGAAGCGACGAATGCTGATGAGAGGGGAGAGAATCCCGAAGCGATCAGGCAGAGAGCAGGGCGGCGGCGACTTTACGCCCCTCGCTGATGAGTACGTTATAAGTACGGCAGGCCGCCGCAAGATCCATGGCTTCGAGCCCCTTGCGCGCGCCCATCAGCGGCCGCAGAAGTTCAGGGCGCGGGAAGCGCAGGCGAGCACCGGTGCCGAGAAGAATGATCTCCGCGTCGAGTTTGGCGAGCAACTCGAAATCGGCAATGGCTAGCGTCTCGAAAGTTGCCTGCGTCCAGGCCGGGATGATGCGATCGGGAAGCACGATCAGGTTGCCGTTGTGGCGAACCGCATTGACGCTGGCATAGCCATCGCCGTACGCGGTAAAGGTGTTCTGACCTTCGAATGGGGTGGCCTGTAGCTTCATAAAATTGCGATGCATCGAGCGATAAAGTAGGATTATAACTTTTTGCCGGTCGCAATTTGCAGGCGCGCACGCGCGGCGCGAAAAGTTGTGCCCGCAATGTATTCAAAAGAGGACGGCTTGCCTAGCGGCAGCCGCAACGGTTCAATATGATGAAACCCATACTCAAGTCGGACAAGCTGGCCAACGTCTGTTATGACATTCGCGGGCCCGTGCTGCAGCAGGCCAAGCAGATGGAGGACGAGGGCCACAAGATCATCAAGCTCAATATCGGCAATCTCGCCGCTTTCGGCTTCGACTCGCCGGAAGAAATACAGCTCGACATCATCCGCAACCTGCCCAATGCCGCCGCCTATTCCGACTCGAAAGGCATATTTGCCGCGCGCAAGGCGGTGATGCACTACAGCCAGCAGAAGCACATCAAGGGTGTGACGCTCGACGATATCTACATCGGCAATGGGGTTTCCGAGCTGATCGTCATGGCCATGAACGCGCTGCTCAATAACGGCGACGAGGTGCTCGTGCCGGCGCCGGACTACCCGCTGTGGACCGCGGCAATCAGCCTCTCGAGCGGCACGCCGCGGCACTATCTGTGCGATGAGGCGAGCGGTTGGCTACCCGACTTGGGCGATATCCGCGCCAAGATCACGGCCAGGACGCGCGCCATCGTCATCATCAATCCGAACAACCCGACCGGCGCCTTGTATCCCGACAGCGTGCTGCTCGAAATCATCGCCATCGCGCGCGAATACGGCCTGATCATTTACGCCGACGAGGTCTATGACAAAGTGCTTTATGACGGAGAAAAGCACACGGCGATCGCCTCGCTGTCCGAGGATGTGCTGACGATCAGCTTCAACGGTCTATCGAAGAACTACCGTTCCTGCGGCTACCGCGCCGGCTGGATGTTCGTTTCCGGCGACCGGCGCCAGGCGAGCGATTATATCGAGGGGCTCGACATGCTGGCGTCGATGCGGCTGTGTTCGAACGTGCCGGGACAGTACGGGATCCAGACGGCGCTTGGCGGTTATCAGAGCATCGACGATCTGGTGGCGCCCGGCGGTCGTATGTGCCGGCAGCGCGATCTCGCGCACGAGCTGCTGAACGCGATTCCGGGTGTCAGCTGCGTCAAGCCGAAAGCGACGCTCTACATGTTCCCGCGCCTTGACCCGAAAATGTATCCGATCGCCAACGACCAGGATTTCATTGCCGAACTCTTGCAGAAGGAGCGCGTGTTGCTGGTACAGGGCACCGGATTCAACTGGCCGGCGACCGATCACTTCCGGCTTGTCTTCCTGCCGCACGAGGACGATCTGCGCGAAGCGATTGCGCGCATCGCGCGCTTCCTCGACAGTTATCGCAGGCGGCACGAGGCGTAGGATGCATGTCATTCCGCTGACCGACGACGCCGGCGCCGTCACTGGTGGGCAATGGCTGGCGAGGGCGGAGTCGGTGCATCGCCAGCTGCGCCCGCAACTGCCGGCCGATTACGCCGGACGCCTCGCCACGATCTTCGCCAATGGCGCTCGCCTGGCCGTCGTTGTCGATGATGCGGAAGTGATTTGCGTCGCGCTCTGGCGCTTGATTGAAAACACCGCCGAGGGACGCCGCCTGTATGTTGATGATCTGGTCAGCGATGCGGCGCGCCGCTCGCAGGGCGCCGGCAAGATGATGCTCGACTGGCTCGCGGCAAAAGCTGCAGCGCTCGGCTGCGACGCGCTGGCGCTCGATTCGGGCGTGCAGCGGCAGCACGCGCACCGCTTCTATTTTCGCGAGGGAATGCACATTCCCTCGTTCTGCTTCAGGAAGGCTTTGAAATGAAACCGATCAACGTTGGACTTCTGGGCATCGGCACTGTCGGTGGCGGAACTTTTACGGTACTCAAACGCAATGCCGAGGAAATCACCCGCCGCGCCGGGCGGCCGATCGAGATAACCGTTGTCGCCGACAAAAATCTCGAACTGGCGAGGAAGGTCACCGCCGGGGCGTGCAGAGTGACCGACGACGCTTTCGCCGTGGTCAGCGACCCTGATGTCGATATCATCGTCGAACTGATCGGCGGCTACGGCGTGGCCAAGGAACTCGTGCTCAAGGCGATTGCCAACGGCAAGCACGTGGTGACGGCCAACAAGGCGCTCTTGGCTACCTGCGGCAACGAGATCTTCGCCGCTGCGCAGGAGCAGGGCGTGATGGTCGGTTTCGAAGCGGCGGTGGCCGGCGGCATTCCGATCATCAAGGCCCTGCGTGAAGGGCTCACCGCCAACCGCATCGAATGGATCGCCGGCATCATCAACGGCACGACCAATTTCATCCTCTCGGAAATGCGCGACAAGGGGCTACCCTTCGCGGCCGTTCTCAAGGAGGCGCAGCGCCTCGGCTATGCCGAAGCCGATCCGACCTTCGACATCGACGGAATCGACGCGGCGCACAAGCTGACGATCATGAGCGCCATCGCCTTCGGCAATTCGATGAGCTTCGAAGGGGTGTACATCGAGGGCATCAGCAAGCTCGAAGCCGCCGACATGAAATATGCCGAGCAGCTGGGCTATCGCATCAAGCTGCTCGGCATCACCAAGCGCACCGCCGAGGGCGTCGAACTGCGCGTGCATCCGACGCTGATTCCGGCCAAGCGGCTAATCGCCAACGTCGAAGGCGCGATGAATGCCGTATTGGTCAAGGGCGATGCCGTCGGCATAACGCTCTATTACGGCAAGGGCGCTGGCGCCGAGCCGACCGCCTCGGCGATCATCGCCGATCTCGTCGATGTCACGCGCATGCACACCGCCGACCCCGAGCACCGCGTGCCGCATCTCGCTTTCCAGCCGGATGCGATGGTCGATCTGACGATCCTGCCGCAGTCCGAGGTCATCACCCGCTACTATCTGCGCCTGCGCGTCGAGGACAAGCCCGGCGTGCTCGCCGACATCACGCGCATTCTTGCCGATCATCAGATCTCGATCGAAGCCATGATGCAGCGCGAGCCGGACGCGGGCGAAGAACAGACCGACATCATCATGCTCACGCACAAGACCCGCGAGAAGAGCATAGACGCAGCGATCGTCAGGATCGAAGCGCTGCCGGTGGTCAAAGGCGCGCTCATTCGCCTGCGGCTCGAAGAACTGCTATGAAAACCGGACGCGGCGCGTGGCTCGTAGTGCTGTCGCTGGCACTCGCCGCCTGCGAGTCCACGCCGACGCACGTTCTCACCTATTCCGCACAGGGCGTCGTCATTCAGGCTGAACGCCTGGTCGCGCCGTTCTTTGACCGGGCTGCCAACCCCTTGCCCTACGGCGGTTCGGACATCGACCGGCCGCTGCGGCGCATGCATGAGCGCTTCGCGCAACTCAAAGCGCAACTCGACGGCGGCACGCTCGGTCTGACCGACGAGGGCGAGGTGGCAATCCGCGACGCCGCGGCGGCGACATCGGAACTTGAATTGCTGGTGTGCCGGGAGAATCACGACCGCGCGATACTCTACCAGGCCATGTCGACGGCAGTCGGCTATGCCGAAGGCATTTACGTTCCGCAAGTCGAGGCCGACTTTGCGGCGGAGTGGCAGAAACAGGCGCCGGCCGGCTGGTGGTTGCGTGACGATCAGGGGCGCTGGTGGCAAAAGTCTTATCCCTTCCAGCCCTTTGAAAGGACAAGGGCACTTGCTGACGCCAAGTTGCGGGTGCTGTCGTTCTGCTCTGCGGCATGAAAAGTCGCGGCCCGGCGTTTGCGCCGCAGCGCAGCGGCGATGAATCGTCTCAAGATTTCCTGCTTTCGTCCGTAAAGAGACTCATAAGCATCGACTTTCCGGTGCGAGCAACGGAGCAGGATGGCAATGAACCGTAATGACCCGCAAACTGTGCAGTCGAATCGGCCCCTGTCGCGCCGGCTGCATCGTCGCCTGGCCCTCGCTGCGGTGTCGCCTTGCGCGGTCGGTACGCACTTTGCCGGGAGGACGGCGGCGACTGTCGTCGGTCTGCCGAAGACGGTGATCCGCGAAGCGGGAATGCTCGAGTTGCAGGCCGCTGCATTGCGCATCGCCGCGCTCGAGGAAGCACTGCTCGAAGCACGCGCAGCGGCAAGCACCGACCCCTTGACCGGCGCACTGAATCGACGCGGTTTTGCGGCTGCGAGTCAGCGTGAGCTGGCGCGCCTGCGCCGTAGCGCAGGCCGAATCGCACTGGCACACATCGATCTCGACGACTTCAAGCGCGTAAACGACACCCTCGGTCATCAGGCCGGCGACAACGCACTGGTGCATCTCGTCGACGTGCTGCACAAGGCGATGCGTCCTTCCGATGTGCTTTGCCGATTCGGCGGCGAGGAATTCGTTCTGCTGTTGCCTGATACCGGGCTTGAAGATGCCGCAGCGGTGCTTAGCCGCTTTCTGTGCGCATTTTCGGCACAGGCTGTACCGGGAACCGATTGCGTGATGACGTTCAGCGCCGGCGTCGTCGCCAAGGGTGCCGACGAATCGCTCGACGCGGCGATCCGGCGTGCCGATGCAGCGACCTATGCGGCCAAACGCGCCGGCAAGAATCGCATCGTCGCCTGTTGAGTCCGCGCAACCCGTCAGTCTTCGCTTCTTCCTGAGACGGCGCGCCGCGGGAGGGCATGGTAGACTCGTGTCCTCACAAAAGCTCCGCTCATGACCATGCATTACATCTCGACTCGCGGTGACGTACTGAGCTCGCCGCGCAAGACCTTCACCGAAATTCTGCTCGGCGGCCTGGCGCCCGATGGCGGCCTTTATCTGCCAGAGGCCTACCCGCGGATCACGCGCGCCGAACTGGACGCGTGGCGCGGATTGTCATACGCCGATCTGGCCTTCGCCATTCTTTCGAAGTTCATCGACGACATTCCGCCCGCAGACCTCAAGGCCCTGGTCGACAAGACCTATACCGCCGCCGTCTATTGCAACGGCCGCCCCGGCGGCGACGCGCGCGAGATCACGCCGCTGCGCTGGCTCGAACCCGGCTTCGCGCTGCTCGAACTGTCCAACGGCCCTACGCTGGCCTTCAAGGACATGGCCATGCAGTTGCTTGGCAATCTCTTCGAGTACGTTTTGGCGAAGCGTGGAGAGACGATCAACATCCTCGGCGCAACCTCGGGCGACACCGGGTCGGCTGCAGAGTATGCCATGCGCGGCAAGCGCGGCCTGCGTGTCTTCATGCTCTCGCCCTACGGCCGGATGAGCGCTTTCCAGCGCGCGCAGATGTATTCGCTGCCGGACGCCAACATCTTCAACATTGCGGTGCGCGGCATGTTCGACGACGCGCAGGACATCGTCAAAGCCGTCTTCAACGATCACGCCTTCAAGGCCCGCCACAAGCTCGGCGCGGTCAATTCGATCAATTGGGCGCGCGTTGCGGCGCAGATCGTCTATTATTTCAAGGGCTACTTTGCGGCAACGCTTTCGAACGACGAGAAAGTTTCCTTCGCGGTGCCCTCGGGAAATTTCGGCAACATCTGCGCCGGCCACATCGCACGCATGATGGGCCTGCCGATCAGCAGGCTCGTCATGGCGACCAACGAGAACGACGTCCTCGACGAGTTTTGCCGTACCGGCCTTTACCGCCCGCGCGGCTCGGCGGAAACACACGCGACCTCGAGCCCGTCGATGGACATCTCGAAGGCGTCGAATTTCGAGCGTTTCGTGTTCGATCTTGTCGGCCGCGATCCCGCCGTCATCCGCGCGCTGTGGGCCAAGGTTGATGCCGGTGGCAGTTTCGATCTGGCCGCGACGCGGTACTTTGCCGATCTGCCGCAGTTCGGCTTCGTCTCAGGTAAGAGCCGGCACGCCGATCGCCTGGCGACGATACGCGGGATCTACGAGAAGTATGGCGTGATCGTCGATACGCATACGGCCGACGGCCTCAAGGTCGCAGCAGAAAACTGCCTGCCGGGGGAAACGATAGTCGTTCTTGAGACCGCCATGCCCGCCAAGTTTGCGGAAACGATCGTCGAGGCACTCGGGCGTCTGCCGGAGCGGCCGGCGGCAATGCAGGGAATCGAAAGCCTGCCGCAACGCGTCGAGGTAATGGATATCGATGCCGACGCCGTCAAGCGCTTCATCAAGCGCGAGACTGGCAGCGACAGCGGCGGCTAGAGGCCGGCCGCGGTCAGAGGTAAATCACGGCCGGAAAAACCGCCGCGGCGAGCAGCAGGACCAGCCATTCGAGATTGTGTCGCGCGAGGTATCCGGTGAAATGCAGGATCAGAAGCGTGATGGCGATCACATAAAACAGCGCAAATAGCATGAACTGGTCCTTTCCCTTGGCGTCCGGACAGCGGCGTTCTGGTTCTTGTGGCGCCTATTATAATGACATCATTTTAGGCCGACGACGGTTTTTTTCAGGCGAAAATCAGCGGTTCCCGCTCAATCCTGAAAGCGCATCGACAGGTCGAGGGCGCGGACATCCTTGGTCAGGGCGCCGACCGAGATGCGATCGACGCCGGTTTCGGCAATTCCGCGCACGGTCTCCAGGGTAACGTTGCCTGAAGCTTCAAGGCTGGCGCGCCCGGCAGTCAGCGCCACGGCTTCGCGCATTTGCGCGAGGCTCATGTTGTCGAGCAGGATCATCTTTGCGCCGGCGGCGAGCGCCTGCTCCAGTTCGGCGAGGGTCTCGACCTCGACCTGAATGAAGCTGCAGCGCCCGCCCGCTGCCTCGGCCACCCGATTTGCCGCGGCCATGGCGCCGGCGATGCTGCCGGCCGCGAGAATATGGTTTTCCTTGATCAGAATAGCGTCATAAAGCCCGAGGCGATGGTTGCCGCCGCCACCGCAGCTGACGGCGTATTTCTGCGCCAGTCGCAATCCGGGCAGCGTCTTGCGCGTATCGACGATCTGCGCCCGCGTGCCGGTGACGGCGTCGGCATATTGCCGGGTCTTGGTCGCAACGCCGGAGAGCAGTTGCAGGAAATTGAGCGCTGTACGCTCACCGGTGAGCAGGGCGCGCGCCGGGCCGGCGATTTCGCACAGGACCTGATCGGCCGCAACGCGCTCGCCGTCACCGGCCTTCCAGGTGAGCGCAATGGCGGTGTCCAGGCTTGCAAAGCAGCGTCCGAACCAGGCCGTTCCGCACAACACCGCGTCCTGGCGCGCGACCACCGTGGCGCGCGCGATGCGGCCGGCCGGAACGAGTTGCACGGTGAGATCGCCGCTGCCGACATCTTCGGCGAACGCCACAGCGACGTTACGTTCGATTTCGGCGGCAAGCGGATTTGACGATGCGGTTGCAGAATTTGGATTCATGGACAGTTATGGAAAGGGTTGTTGAAAAGTCAACTTGGCGTACGGCCGCAAGCCGGCGCTTCCGTTCACAAGAGCACTTCGCGGCGCAGCTGCTGCCCATCCCAGCACAGGCACTCGCCGCGGTCTTCGTGCCAGTCGGCCAGCACCCAGCGTTCGACCGCGATGCCGTCGACGAGGTTCTGGTGCATCGCCGGTCGATGCGTGTGTCCGTGAATGAACGTGGCATAACCATGGGCGCGCAGGAAATCGTCGGTAGCGGCGGGATTGACGTCCATCAATTGCCGCTGCTTCCCCTGCTTTGCCTGTTCGCTCTGGGCGCGCAGCGCGGCGGCGATCGCCTTGCGTTCCGCCAGCGGCTTGTTGAGAAAGGCAAAGCGCCAGGCCGGTTGGCGAACCTCGGCGCGAAAGGCCTGGTAATCGCGATCGTCGGTGCACAACAGGTCGCCGTGCGAGAGAACGAGCTGCCATGCCGGCAGGGACAGCACATAAGGATCCGGCAGCAACTTGGCCCCGCTGCGCGCAGCGAATTCTTCGCCGAGCAGGAAATCGCGGTTGCCGTGCATCACCGCAAGACCGACGCCGGCGTCGCTCAGGACTCGTAAAGCGTCGACGACCGTCCGATTGAATCCATCGTCGGGATCGTCGATGCTGTCGTCGCCCGCCCAGGCTTCAAACAGGTCGCCGAGGATATAGAGCTGCTCGGCCTGGCGCGCGCGGCCGCCGATGAAATCGAGAAAGACTCGGGCGGCGCCCGGTGTTTGCGGCGCCAGATGCAGGTCTGAAATGAAATAGATCACTGGACTTTCAGACCGCCGAAGTATTCAGCAGACTTCGGCGCGCGTTATGACGACGTCATCAGAAGGAACGTCCTGGTGTCCGCGCGCGTTGCCGGTCTTCACGCCTTCGATCTGGTCGACAATGTCGGTTCCTTCGACGACCTTGCCGAAGACACAGTAGCCCCAGCCGTTGCCGGTCGGCGCCTTGTAGTTGAGGAAGCCGTTGTCGGCAACATTGATGAAGAACTGCGCGGTCGCCGAATGCGGATCCGAGGTGCGCGCCATGGCCAGCGTGTAGGCCTCGTTCTTGAGGCCGTTGTCGGCTTCGTTCTTGATCGGGTCCTTGCACGGCTTCTGCTTCATTCCCGGCTCAAAGCCGCCGCCCTGAATCATGAAGCCCGGGATAACCCGGTGGAAGATCGTATTGTCATAGTGCCCGGCTTGCGCGTAGGCGAGAAAATTCGCCGCCGAGAGCGGCGCCTTTTCACTGTCGAGCTCGATGGCGATGACGCCGAAATTGGTGTGCAGCTTGATCATGTATCTTCCTTATTTCTTGTCGGCGATGAGTTTGACTGACTGGATGACGACCGGGTCGAGCGGAACGTTCTGGTAGTTTCCACGATTGCCGGTGGGTACTTTGGCGATCTTGTCGACAACCTCCATGCCCTGGATGACCCTGCCGAAAACGGCGTAACCGCCGCCATTTTTCGGGTAGTCGAGCTGGCTCGAATTGTCGACGAGGTTGATGAAGAACTGCGCCGTCGCCGAGTTGGGATCCGGGCGGCGCGCCATGGCGATCGTTCCGCGCTGGTTCTTGCCGCCGTCCTTCGATTCATTGACGATCGGCGCTGCAGTGGCCTTCTCCGACATGTCCTTGGCAAAACCGCCGCCCTGGATCATGAAGCCGTCCATGACGCGGTGAAAAATGGTGCCGTCGTAGAAACCGTCCTTGGTGTATTTCAGGAAGTTCTCCACGGTCTTTGGCGCTCTTGCTGCGTCCAGTTCGATGACGATGGTTCCAGCGCTCGTCTGCATTTCGACGCTGGGGGCGGCGAGGGCGGTGAGCGAGAGCATCAGCCCGGCGGCAAGCAGGGAAAGTTTCTTCAACATCAGGCGGCTCCTTCAAAAACGATCTTCCAGTTCCCGTCCTCGCGGATCCAGTACTGGCGTTTCTTCATCTGGTTGTTCAGGTTGTTGCTCTGGTAGTCCTGCTCGAAGGTGACGACGACCAGTTCTTCCTTGCCGGGATTGCGGAACATCGACAGGTTGGACAGCTTGACCTTGATCCATTCCTTGCCGGCATTGACCTGGCGCTTCTGCTGCGCGAATTGTTCGAGGTCCTGGTCCTTGGTCTGGAATTTCTTCGAATAGTTTTTCAGGTAGCGGTTGACGTCGCGGCTTTCCCAGTCGCTGCGCCATTCCTCGATTTTCTTGTTGAGCGCGCCGCGCTCATTCTGCCAGTCGTCGAAGGAGAGCCACTCGATCGAGTTGCTGATGATCACGGGCGTCAAGCCGATCTGCAGGTTCTTGGCCAGCGCGTCGAGGTCGACATTGGACAGAACGACGCAGCCGTCGGAAGCTTTGGGCGGCCGCGAGAAGGTGTCCGACGGCGTGCCGTGCAGCCAGATGCCATGACCCTTGCGCCCCTGGCGCTTGTCCCATTCGTTGGGGTAGTTGATCGGGAAAGCGCCGCTGCCGTAGAAGTCGCCGATCTTCTGCGGTGACAGGCTGGAGGTTACGTGATAGACACCGGTCGGCGTTCGCTTGTCGCCTTCATCGGTCTTGTCGCCGCCCAGTTTGCCGTGCGAGATGTAATAGTCGGCGACAAAGCGCGGCCGGCCGCCCTCGCTGCCGCCGTTTTCATAGAGATAGAGCCGCGATTTCTGAGTATCGACGACGATCGCATATTTCTGGTCGGGGCGCATTTGCAGCAGATAGCGCGGTACGTAATTGGCCGTGGCGGCCGGGTTGCGGTAGGCCTTGAGCCGGGCGATGACCTCGTCGCGCAGATCGTTGACCTTCTCCTGCGGCGCGTTGGCGGCGTTGCCGAAAGTTGACAAGGGCATGCTGCGCGCCAGGAGTAGATCGCCCTTGATCAGGTTCGCGACGCGAAAAGTCGGGTACTGCTTGAGCAGTACCTCGGTTTGTTCGAGCGCCGTGTCGAGGCGGTTCTTCTCGATCTCTTCGAGAATCCTCGACAACTGCGGCTCCGGGCCCGAGTCGGAAAAGGTCGGCTGAATGACGACGTGCGGCGCCGGGCGGTTGCCTGCGGCGACAGCCAGGTCGCCCCCGGCCGCACTGATGGCGATCAGCGCGATTGCGAGTACGACCGGCCGCATCAGCCGACGCGTTCTTGCTGAATAAGCCATTTGCCGCCGGATTTCACGAATACCACGGTTTTGCTGGCGGAGGTCTTGAGTGATGCGGACGTGTAATGCTGACGGAACCTGACGGTCGCCTTGTCGCCGGCCAGCGTGACCTTGATGTTGTCGACGCTGACCTGCAGCTTGCCGGGCTTGTCGATACGCTGCGCGCGCTCGGTTTCCCAAGCCTTGCGGGCCATGCCGTTGGGTGTCTGGAAATCGTTGGCGTAATAGGCGAGGTAGCTCTTCACGTCTTTGTTCGACCAAGCGTTGGCCCATCCCTGCAGGGTCCTGCTGACGTCCGCCTCGGCGTTCGCGGCGACCGGCGTCTTATCTTCGGGCGGCTTGACTTCGGGCGCCTTGGCTTCCGGCGCCTTGGCGACGGGAACCGGTTCGGGCGCTTTCTCCGCCGGCTTGCTCGGCGCGGCGATCGGCGCCGGCTTGGCAACCTCGGCCACGGCGACCTTGTCGGGCTCGGCCGGATGCGCGGCGACTCCCGGCTTGACGCCCGGCTTGGCCGAAGTGCTGATCAGCTCTTTGATCATCGACAGCTTGGTCTGGGTGACGGTGTTCGAGGAATCGAGCTGGAGCGCCTTGTCGTAAGCCTGGCTCGCGAGCTTGGCATAAACGTCGCCGAGGTTTTCGTGCGCGATCGAGTAGCTCGGATGCGTGCGGATCGCCATCTCAAGCTCGGTGCGTGCCTTGTCGTACTGCTTCTGCTGGGCGTATAGCACCGCGAGATTGTTGTAGGGTTCGGGCAACTCGGGGAAGTCCTCGGTCAGCTTGGTAAACACGGCGATGGCATCGGCCGTGCGTCCGACTTCGGTGAGGATCAAACCCTTGAGGAAACGGCCCTGCGCGTCCTTCGGCTTGCTCGCAATATAGAGATCCACCTTCTCCAGCGCCTGTGCCATCTGACCCTGTTTCATCAGGCGTTGAACGTCGGGCAGCGTCTGGGCGTGGGCGAGGGAAACCGCGGTGCTCAGGACGAGGCCGAGCAGGATGGCTGAAAGGCGCGCCAGCAAAGGCGTTGGGGAGTTTGAAGGCATCGGTGTGATATACTTTTCGGCAGTTGGTGACTTAACTCATCAATTTTAACAAGAAGTGCGTCGAATCCCAAGTATTCCTTGCGTTCGCGTTTTTCCCCGCGGCGCTTTCACGAGTCCGAAGATGCTCAGAATTTACAATACTCTGGTCCGGGAAAAGCAGGACTTCATTCCCCTGGAACCCGGCAAGGTTCGCATGTACGTGTGCGGCATGACGGTTTATGACTACTGCCATGTCGGCCATGCCCGCGTGCTGGTGGTCTTCGACGTGGTGCAGCGCTGGCTGCGCGCCAGCGGCCTGGCGGTGACCTATGTGCGCAACATTACCGATATCGATGACAAAATCATCAAGCGCGCCGAAGAGAACAAGGAAACGATCGGCGAACTGACCGAACGCTTTATCGGCTTCATGAACGAGGACGCCGCCGCGCTCGGCGTCGAAAAGCCGACTTTCGAGCCGCACGCGACCGATTACCTGCCGCAGATGCTGAAATTGATCGGCGAACTCGAAAGCAAGGGCCTGGCCTACCAGGCTACCGGCGGCGACGTGAATTTCTCGGTGCGCAAGTTTCCCGGTTACGGCAAGCTCTCCGGCAAGAGCCTCGACGACCTGCGCGCCGGCGAACGCGTGGAGCTCGACCAGTCGAAGCAGGACCCGCTCGATTTCGTCCTCTGGAAGCATGGCAAGCCCGGCGAGCCGTCGTGGGAATCGCCGTGGGGCCAGGGACGGCCCGGCTGGCACATCGAGTGCTCGGCGATGAGCAGCGAACTGCTCGGTAATCAGTTCGACATCCACGGCGGCGGGCAGGACCTGCAGTTCCCGCACCATGAGAACGAGATCGCCCAATCCGAGGGCGCGCACAACGGTACTTTCGTGAATTACTGGATGCACAACGGTTTCGTTCGCGTCGATGACGAGAAGATGTCGAAGTCGCTCGGTAACTTCTTCACCATCCGCGAAGTGCTCAAGAAATATGACGCCGAAGTGGTGCGCTTCTTCATCCTGCGCGCCCACTACCGCAGCCCGCTCAATTACTCCGACAGCCACCTCGATGATGCGCGGCAGGCGCTCTCGCGGCTCTACACGACGCTCAAGGCGGTCGCTGCGGCGGAAGCGGCGGTCGATTGGAACGAAGCGCATGCACAGCGCTTCCGTGCCGCGATGGACGACGATTTCAACACGCCGGAAGCCTGCGCGGCGCTCTTCGATCTGGCCAGCGAAGTCAATCGCCACAAGTCCGCCGGGCTCGCCGGGCAACTGCGCGCGCTGGCCGGCCTGCTCGGCCTGCTGCAGCGCGAGCCGCAGGCCTTTCTGCAGGCGACGCCGAGCGGTAGCACGGAGAAGGGCGAATTGCCAGCCGAAAGAATCGCCGCGCTGATCACGGCGCGGGCCGAAGCCAAGAAAGCCAAAAACTTCGCCGAGGCCGACCGCATCCGCAGCGAGCTCGCCGCCGCCGGCGTCGTGCTCGAGGACAGCGCAGCCGGGACGAGCTGGCGCCGAGCCTAGTTTCCAAGCTCTGTCATAAGCCGGAAATTGGCTCATAAGATCGTCGTCCCGGCGAAAGCCGGGACCCGGTTCGTGCCTCATCATTCTGGATTCCGGCGTTCGCCGGAATGACGATTTGCTTGCTTGTATGCCGGTTAACGACAGCGGCTACTCGTGCTCGGCGACGGGCTTCGCCCGGTAACGTTCTTCGAGGTATTTCATCGTCTCGACGTCGAGGGTCAGCTCAAGCGCCTGGAGCGCGTCGGCAAAATGGTGAGCCTTCGAGGCCCCGATGATCGGCGCGGTGATTCCCGGCCGGGCGAGCACCCAGGCCAGGGCCACGGTCGCACTGGCCACGCCGAGCCGGCGCGCCACGTCGGCGACGCGGTTGGCGATCACCTGATCCTCGGCGGTGCTGCCCAGGTGCCATTTCCGGGTCATCGCATCGGTGCTGCCGCGCACGGTGGTCGTGCTTTCCTGCGTGTTGCCGGCGAGGAAACCGCGGGCATTGGGCGAGTAGGGCGTCAAGGCGATGCCTTCGCTGCGGCAGAGCGGAATCATTTCGCGCTCGTCCTCGCGATGCACGAGGTTGTAGAGGTTCTGCATCGAAACGAATTGCGCAAGACCGCGCTCGCGCTGCAGCGTCAGCATCTGCGCGAATTGCCAGGCCCACATCGACGAGGCGCCGAGATACAGGGCCTTGCCGGCTTTCACGACATCGTGCAGCGCTTCGATGGTCTCCTCGATCGGGGTGTCGTAATCGAAGCGGTGGATGACGTAAAGGTCGACGTAGTCGGTCTGCAGGCGTTTTAGCGACGCATCGATCGAAGCCATGATGTGCTTGCGCGACAGGCCCTGCTGGTTGGGCCCCGGGCCCATCGGCCGGCAGACCTTGGTGGTGATCACCACCTCGTCGCGCGGAACCATTTCCTTGAGCAGCCGGCCGGCCACTTCCTCGCTCTTGCCGAGCGAATAGAGATCGGCGGTATCGAAAAAGTTGATGCCATGGTCGAGCGCTGTCTTGTAGAACGGCCGCGCGGCCTGCTCATCGAGCACCCACGAGTGCCAGCCCGGATCGCCGTAGGTCATGCAGCCGAAGCACAGCGGCGATACCTTGATACCGGTCTTTCCCAAGCGCACGTAGTTCACAACTGACCCTCCCGATGAATGCCCGCCATTCCGGCGAACGCCGGAATCCAGAAGGCGAAGGCGCTGGCTACCGGCGTCGCCGGTATGACGACTAAAGGGATTGTACCGGCACAGCCGATTTTCGCTAGGCCTGGCCTTCGGAAATCGCGCATGGCGCGCCCGGGCGTATCGAGCGATAGACCGCGTTTCTCGCCCGCTTGGCGAGCACGAGTTGCCAGAGTTGTCCCTGGCGGGCGCGGAAGAAGCCGGCGCAACTCATCAGGTAATACTTCCACATGCGGTAGAAGCGCGGGCCGTATTTGGCCTCGAGGCGCGGCCAGCCGGCGGCGAAATTCTCCCACCAGGCCATCAGCGTGCGGTCGTAATCGGCGCCGAAACTGTGCCAGTCCTCGATCAGGAAGCGCTCTTCGACGTTCGCGGCGATCTGTGCCGCCGCCGGCAGCTGCCCGTTGGGAAAGACGTACTTGTTGATCCACGGATCGAGCTTGCGACTCTGGCGGTAGCTGCCGATGGTGTGCAGCAGGAAGAGGCCCTGATCCTTGAGCAGACGTTCGGCGATGGCGAAGAAAGCCGGGTAGTTGCGCACCCCGACATGCTCGAACATGCCGACCGAGACGAGCTTGTCGAACTGGCCGTCCAAGTCGCGGTAGTCCATCAATTCGATGTCCACCGGCAGCCCGGCGCAGCGCTCGCGGGCCAGCGCCTGCTGTTCTTTCGAGACGGTGATGCCGAGCACCTTTGCACCGTAATGGCGGGCCGCATGCTGGGCCAGCCCTCCCCAGCCGCAGCCGATGTCGAGCAGGCGCTCGCCGGGCTTAAGGTCGAGCTTGCGGCAGATCATGTCGAGCTTGTCGTGCTGCGCTTCCTCGAGGGTTCGGGCGCGCTGCCAGTAGGCGCAGGAATAGCTCAAGGTCGGATCGAGCATGGTCTCGAAGACGTCGTTGCCGAGGTCGTAATGGCGTTCGGCGACGACATAGGCGCGCCGGCTCGATTGCGGGTTGAAGAAGGCCTGGCGCAGCGCCTCGGCAAAAGCTTTGAGGTAGGTCCAGCGGGCGATGGTCTGATCGGCCTCGACGCTGAGCAGGCGATGGATGAGCTGATCAAGACGCTCGCATTCCCACCAGCCTTCCATATAGCTTTCGCCAAAGCCGAGCGAGCCCTTGAGCAGCAGCCGCTGGTAGAGCCGTTCATCGGCCACCTTGATGTCCCAGGGGGCGTCGCCGTTGAAGCGGAAGCCGGCCGCGGCGGCCACGACCTGCAGCGCGTCGGGAATATTTGCCGAACGGGCGGGCGCGGTCTGTCGGGTCGAATTAGCCGGTGCAGCGCAGGCGCCGCCATCCCGGGCAATCGTCCCGGCCGCCGGATCGCTCACCCAGGTCCGGTCCTGCAGGCTTTGTCCATACGGACCTTCGGGTTCGACGCTCAATTGACCATTCGACATGGCATCACCTCGCGATAGAAGACGAACAGGAACGTACCCCGGGCTGCAGGATAGGCGTCGGCAAACGCTGTTTGTCATATCAGCAATTGGCGTGCCCGCGTCATGCAGTGCATGGCGCGTATGCCGGTGATCGGGCGACGCGGCAGGTGCCGCGCCGCGACACTACCAACGCAGCAGCGACGGCCCGAGCGCGGCGCCGGCGGCGGCCGGAATCAGTATGCCGAGCAGGTACCAGAAACCGACGAAAGGCGCCTCGATTTCCGGACAATGCAGGCAGTAGACGAGGGCGGCCGCGGCACCGGCCAGCAGGCCGGCGGCGAAACCCGCAAGCCGCAGCCGCGTTGGCGCGAGACCGCGCATCGCCCACATGACGGCGATGAACAGCGGGACGGAGAGCAGGGCGATCAGGAAAGGGCAGGATTTCCAGGTCTGCCCGAGAAAAAGCGGTGCGCGTTCGACGGGTTCGGCGCCGAGCAACACGATTGCGGCGATCGTCCAGATGACGAGCACCGGCGCGGCGATGGCGCCGCGGATCCAGGCCAGGCTGGCGCCCGGCCGCGACAGGCGCAAGGCGGCGCGCAGGCTGGCCGCAGCGACGCTGGCGACGAACACCGGCTTGACCCAGAATACGGGCGAAAGCGCCGCCTCGGCCAGATCGGAACGCACGTGCAGCAGGCCGAGCAGCATCAGCACGGCCGCCACGCTGCCGATACCGAGGGCCAGCGCGTAGCGGCGCTGCGCCGCATGCGCATCGACGGCGAGGGCGCCGGTGGCCAGCATGCCGATCAGATCTTCGGTTTTCATCCCTCTCCCCTTATTCTGGCGGCCAGCGCCTTGAGACCGCGGTGCACGCCGACCTTGATCGCCGACTCCGACATGCCGCTCATTTGCGCGGCTTCTTTCACCGACAAGCCGTCGAGCTTGACATACACGATCGGCAAACGATGCCGGTCCGGCAGTCCGTCGAGCAGCTTGTTCAAGTCGCGGCGCGCCTCGGCGGCGTCGGCGTCGGCCGACGAAAGGATGTCGGTTTCTTCGTCGAGCGGTTCGGTGAGAAGCTCCTGAGCGGCCCGCCGGCGCCAGAGATCGACCAGCTTGTATTTGGCGATCGCCTGTACCCAGGCCGACACCGGGAAAGCGGCATCGTAGGTGTGGCGCTGGTTGTGAACCGCAAGCAGGCACTCCTGCACAAGATCCTCCACTTCGTCGGGCAAGCGTGCCAGGCGCTTGCGCAGGAAGGCCCGCAAATGAGCGCTGAGCTCGCTCAGGAAAGTCCGGTAAGCCGCGCCTTGTCCGGACAGACCGGCGAGCAACAGTTCCCGGAGGCGATCCTCCCTGGCGCGCAATCGCTCTTGTCCGTCAGTTCGTTGCATAGACGCCTTTGGTTACAGCCGCTGCAAAACAATTCGAAAGAATGCGATAAAGCCCTTGCAATTAATTCTGCCCGATCGTGTAACCGATTGCCAATGCGCGGCGAACTACCCTGCAGAAGCGCGGCGAACAATATGCAACCGACCTCCGCCGTCGTTGTCGACGCATCCAGCAACGCCCGCGAAGGAAATGCCATGGCCAAGAACATGAACACCATACACCCGATCTGGTTACGCGCAACGCATTGGCTGAATGCCATCGCCGTGGTGATCATGGCGATGAGCGGCTGGCGCATCTACAACGCTTCGCCCATCTTCGATTTCGCGTTTCCCAAGGCGGTCACGCTGGGCGGCTGGCTGGGCGGCGCGATCCAGTGGCATTTCGCGGCGATGTGGCTGCTCGTGGCCAATGGCCTCATTTATCTCGCCTGCAACCTGATCAGCGGTCGCCTGGCGCGCAAATTCTTCCCCTGGTCGCCGCGCGCTTTCATCGCCGACATCGCGGCCGCGCTGAAAGGCCGTCTCGCGCATGAGGACCTTGCGCATTACAACATGGTGCAGCGCGCCGCTTATTTATTTGTCATTGCCGATAGCGCGCTGCTGGTGCTTTCGGGCCTCGTGCTCTGGAAGTCGGTGCAGTTCCCGATGCTGCGCGAATTGCTCGGCGGCTACGAAGCGGCGCGCCGCGTGCATTTTCTCGCCATGAGCGCGCTGGTCGCCTTCTTCGCCGTGCATTTGGCGATGGTCGCGCTGGTGCCGCGCACGCTGGTCGCCATGCTGCGCGGCCGTTGAGGAGGCAGAACGATGAACAGAGACACCACAAGCTGGCTGGCCAAGAACGGTGAGACCGTACTCAAGGATGCGCGCAGGGAAATCGGCCGGCGCCTCGAACTGCCGGCCCGCCGCCTCTTCCTGCAGCGTTCGCTGAGCCTCGGCGGGCTGGCGCTGCTCTCGGGCTGCGCCCTCGTCGATGAAGACAGCGTCGATAACGCCTTGATGAAGGTCTCGCGCTTCAACGACCGCGTGCAGGGCTGGCTGTTCGATCCCAACCGTCTTGCGCCGACTTATCCGGAATCGATGATCACGCGCCCGTTTCCGTTCAACGCCTATTACGGCGAAGACGAAGTGCGCGAGGTCGACGGCGAGAGCTACCGCCTGGAGGTGGGCGGCCTCGTTGCCGACAAGCATGCATGGACCCTGGCCGAGCTGCACGCCATGCCGCAAAGCGACCAGGTCACGCGGCATATCTGCGTCGAAGGCTGGAGCGCCATCGGCAAGTGGGGCGGCGTGCCCTTCGCGAGTTTCCTGCGCCGCGTCGGCGCGGATCTTTCCGCGAAATACGTCGGCTTCAAGTGCGCCGACGATTACTACACCAGCATCGACATGCCGACGGCATTACATGCGCAGACGCTGCTGACGCTCACCTACGACGGCGAGACCCTGCCGCCGCGCTATGGCTTTCCGATCAAGCTGCGCATGCCGACCAAGCTCGGCTACAAGAACCCGAAACACATCCAGGCGATTTTCGTCACCAACAACTACCCCGGGGGCTACTGGGAAGACCAGGGGTACAACTGGTTCGGAGGCAGCTGAGCCGCCCGGCTCGGAAGCCCTGAAAGTCCGGCAACGCTGCCGATCATTTACTCACCAATGGAGCAAAACACCATGAAGATGCAAACCATAGCCACCGTCCTGATGTCGATCGGCCTGCTGCTCGCCGGAAGTACCGGGTTCGCTCAAGATGCGATGAAAAAGGACGCGATGGGCAAGGACGATATGAAGATGGGAACGATGAGCAAGGACTGCACCAAGAAAGACGCGATGGGGAAGGACTGCATGGCCAAGGACGGCATGAAGAAGGATTCGATGAAGAAAGATTCGATGAAGAAGGATTCCATGGCCAAGGACACCATGGGCAAGGACGAAATGAAGAAGTAGTTGTCTGACACGGGATGCCGGTACGCTGCTGGCGCCGGCATCCCGCGACAATCTTCGCCAGCATGGCAAACCAGGAAAACGTCAACATGGATAGTCTATTTCGCAGAACGCTGCAGGCCGCGCTGGCCAGGTCGGCCGCGCTGATCGTGGTCGCCGGCATGGCCGCCGGAGCGGGTTCGGCCCTGGCACAGGCGAAAGCCGAAAGCAAGGCGCCGGCGACCGCCGGCACGCAGACCGCGGTCTTCGCCGGCGGTTGTTTCTGGGGCGTCGATGCCGTGTTCAAGCACGTCAAGGGCGTCTCCGAGGTCGTCTCCGGCTACGCCGGCGGCGCGGCGAACACGGCGCATTACGAAATGGTCGGCATGGGCAATACCGGCCACGCCGAATCGGTGCGGGTGCGTTTCAATCCGGCGCAGGTCACTTATCAACAGCTCCTGAATGTCTTCTTCACCGTCGCGCACGATCCGACGCAGCTCAACCGCCAGGGTCCGGACTCCGGAAGCCAGTACCGCTCGGCGATTTTCTACACCGATGGCGAGCAGCAAAAAGCCGCGCAGACCCTGATCCAGAAGCTCACCGCCGAACGCACCTTCGGCAAGCCGGTGGTCACGCAGGTCGTCCCCCTGCAAGCCTTTTATCCCGCCGAGGACTACCACCAGAATTACCTGGCTTTGCATCCCGACCAGCCCTACATCGTCATCAACGACATACCGAAGGTGACGCAACTGCGGCTGCAGTTTCCGGCGCTCTATCAATAATCCACGAAAGGCGCCTGCGCCTTGCTCCTCCCCCGGCAAGGGGAGGGCGGGAGGGGTTAAGCGCATCGTCATTCCGGCGAAAGCCGGAATCCGGAGACGGCGGACTGAATGGCCCGGATTCGAGCGTTCCCGGATGACCTTCTTTTGCCGGCGTGGCGCCCTATTGCAGCTTGACGCCTACCGTTCCCGTCCCGCCTCATGCCAGGCCTTGCGCACCGGCGAGAGCAGGAACTCCATCACCGTGCGCGTGCCGAGCAGGATTTCGGCATTGGTCTGCATGCCGGCCCCCAGGGCAAAGCGTTCGCCGTCCGTTTCGAGTGCCATGGATTTGAGACCGATCAGCGCCTTGTAGACGAGCGGCTGGGTCTTCGGCGCGGGCTTGTCGTTGGGCGCAGTGCCGTTGCTCGTATTGCTGTCCGCCGAATCGGCGCTTACATGCTCGACCACCCCGTCGATCATGCCGTACTTCTGGAACGGAAAAGCGGCGAGCTTGAGTTTTACCGTTTGCCCCTGGCGAACGAAACCGATGTCGTCATTGTTGATCCAGACTTCGGCGCGCAGTGTCTCGTCTTTGGGCACCAGTGTCAGAAGCACCGTGCCCGGCTGCACCACGGTGCCCGCCGTGTGCGTCGCGAGGTCTTTGACCAGGCTCTCCTGCGTCGCCTTGAGTTCCAGAAGCTCATGGCGGTGCGCCTGCTTGGCGACTTCCTGCGCGAGCTTCTCGGCCTGGCCCTGAACGTCGTTGCGCTCGCTGTGCAACTGGCGGCGATAGTCGCTATCGATCTGCACCAGCTTCTTCTCCGACTCGACGACGTAGGCGTGCTCGGACTCGATCATATGAATCTGCGTCTTGAGTTCCTGCTCCTTCTCGATCCGTTCGCGCTGCTTGTCGCTGGCCATCAGCTTGCCGGCAAAGCCGTCCTTGACGAGCTTGGCGAAGGCCGCATCCTGGTCGCGATAGTAGGGCAGGGTCTCATCGAGCTTGACTTTGACCTGCTCGGCCGACGCCAGGTCGAAGCGCAGGCGCGCCAGGCGGGTGCTTTCCTCGGCGAGCGCCGCATCGCGCGCCGCGCGATTGGCGCGGTACTGGGCCGCGATCTCGCGCGCGAGTTCCGGCGACACATCGGGGTCGGCGACATAGGGCTTGTTGGCAAGCTCCGCGTCGATGCGTGCGAGCGTCGCCCGCTTGCGCCGGTAATCGGCGTCGATCGCTTTCGTGTCGGCTTCGGAAATCAGCGTATCCATGCGCATCATCACCTGCCCGGCATGTACCGTATCGCCTTCGCGGACGAGGATCTCCTTGACGATCCCCTGTTCCGCCGGCTGGACGATCTTGAGATAGCTTTGCGGAATGAGCTTGCCTTCGGCCACCGCGACGATATCGAGTTGTCCGACCACGGCCCAGACGAGCAGGGCGGCGAGCAGACCGAGCAGGGTCCACAGGACTTTCCTGCCGAGCGGATTGGGCGGCGACTCGGTCAGGCGCAGCAGCGGCGGATAGAATTCGAGCGGGCGCGGATCGGCTTGCGGCAGGGCGCGCGCGAAAGCGCCCTGCAATTTGGCGTAGCCCGCGAGAAGCATGGTCAGCGGTAGGTTTGCTTTCATGGAATCCCCGGAAAAGACGTCAGGTACGGTCGTGCCCAACGGGGGCGCCGCGACGTCATTCCGGCGCAAGCCGGAATCCAGGAGGACGCGGCCCCGGACCCCGGCTTGCGCCGGGGTGACGGACTATTGGACATTTGGTTGATCGCGGCCACTTGTTGCCGCTCTTAACCCAACCTCACCGAGCCGGTCTGCAAGCTCGACAGTGGTTGCAAGGTCTGCGCCTGCGTGCCGAAATTGGCATCGCCGATCACGCTCTGCGCGGCACCCAGCGCGATGCCCGCCAACGTCCCGTTCTTGCCGTACTGATAGGCAAGATCACCGCCGATCGCCGCGCTGTTCGAACCGGCTAGCTGGAAGGTCGCCAGGGCATTGGCCAGCGCCCAGCTGGTCAGCGCCGGATTGGCGGCGCGGGCCGCATCGAAAGCCCCGGCAAGACCGGCGAAGTTGAAGTTCTCGACTTTCTGGTCGAGCATGGGATCGGCACCACCCGGATTGAAGCCGGCCATTGCTTCGGCGATGACTTGCAGATTGACCACCGGCTTCGACGGCGTGGCGGCATACCAGTTCTTGAAATCGATTTCATCGCTCGTACCGATCTTGAGCACGAGATCGTTGGCCGACTTGCTGAACATGAGATCGCTGTAGGCAACGCCGCCGCCCAGCGACAAGGTGTCGCTTCCGGTTCCGCCTGCGGCGAAGGTATCCACGCCATCGCCCTTGTTGAACAGGATGACGTCGTTGCCGGCGCCGGTGGTCAGCGTGTCGTTACCCGATCCGCCGAGGTAGATTTCAGCGCCGGCGCCGCCGGTGAGCGAGTCCGAGCCGGCTCCGCCATTGAAGAGCGCGGTACCTGAACTGTCCGTGAGTATGTCATTGCCCGCATCGCCCTCGAGTACATCGTTGCCTGTGCTGCCATTCAGCGTATTGTTCCCCGCATTGCCGCGGACAAGATTATCCAGCGCATTGCCGGTGCCGTTGATGGCGGCGCTACCGGTCAGGGTGAGGTTCTCGACGTTGGCCGAGAGGGTGTAGGTGACGCTCGACTGCACCAGGTCGATTCCTTCGCCGGCGTTCTCGGTGATCAGATCGGCGATGCTGTCGACGAAGTAGGTGTCGTTGCCCGCACCACCGATCAGCGTGTCGTTGCCGGTGCCGCCATCGAG
>CAISOB010000057.1 GCA_903886975.1 uncultured beta proteobacterium | reverse complement strand
TGCCTGGGCCAAAGGCGCGCTGGATTGGGAGTAAGCGATGGGCATTGACGGCATTCTCCAGGAAGGTTTCATCACCACGACAGCCGACAAGCTGATCAACTACATGCGCACCGGCTCGATGTGGCCGATGTCTTTCGGCCTGGCCTGTTGCGCGATCGAAATGATTCACGCCGGCTGTTCGCGCTACGACCTCGACCGTTTCGGCATCGTTTTCCGTCCGAGCCCGCGCCAGGCCGACGTGATGATCGTCGCCGGCACGCTGTGCAACAAGATGGCGCCGGCGCTGCGCAAGGTCTATGACCAGATGGCCGAGCCGCGCTGGGTGATCTCGATGGGTTCCTGCGCCAACGGCGGTGGTTATTATCACTATGCGTATTCGGTGGTGCGCGGCTGCGACCGCATCGTCCCCGTCGATATTTATGTTCCGGGCTGCCCGCCGACCGCGGAGGCCCTGGTATA
Source organism: uncultured beta proteobacterium (assembly GCA_903886975.1). Classification (GTDB taxonomy): domain Bacteria; phylum Pseudomonadota; class Gammaproteobacteria; order Burkholderiales; family Rhodocyclaceae; genus Propionivibrio. Next base: position 37,734 of record CAISOB010000057.1, on the reverse strand, counting down.
CGGCCTGATCCAGCTGCAGAACAAGATCCGCCGCACCAGCACCATCGCCCGTTAGTTCGGAGAGTTCGTAATGTCCGCCAAGCTTGAAGCGCTTCGCCTGAACCTGCAAAAACATCTCGCCGAGCGTATCGGGAACATGCAAGAAGCGCTCGGTGAACTCACCGTCGACGTCGATGCCTCGGAATACCTCGCGGTAATGACGACGCTGCGCGACGAACCGGAGCTGCGCTTCGAGGAACTGATGGACCTGTGCGGCGTCGATTATTCGGCCTGGGCCAACGCCGAATGGACCGGCAAGCGTTATGCCGCGGTCAGCCACCTGGTGTCGATCACCCACAACTGGCGCCTGCGCGTCCGCTGTTTCGCGCCGGACGACGATTTCCCGTCGATCCCGTCGCTGGTGCCGGTCTGGAATTCGGTCAACTGGTTCGAGCGCGAAGCCTTCGACCTTTACGGCATCGTTTTCCCGGGCCACCCCGACCTGCGCCGCATCCTCACCGATTACGGTTTCATCGGCCATCCCTTCCGCAAGGATTTTCCCATCTACGGTTACGTCGAAATGCGTTACGACCCCGAGCAGCAGCGCGTGATTTATCAACCGGTGACCATCGAGCCGCGCGAGGTCACGCCGCGAATCGTTCGCGAAGAGAGCTACGGGGACGTCGACAATGCCTGATATCCAGAACTACACGCTCAACTTCGGCCCGCAGCATCCGGCTGCGCACGGCGTCCTGCGAATGATCCTCGAACTCGACGGCGAAGTCGTCACGCGCGCCGACCCGCACATCGGCATGCTGCACCGGGCGACCGAGAAACTCGCCGAAAACCGCACCTGGATCCAGTCGGTTCCGTACATGGACCGCCTTGACTACATGTCGATGATGTGCAACGAGCATGCCTACTGCATGGCCATCGAACGGCTGGCCGGCATCGACGTGCCGATTCGCGCGCAGTACATCCGCGTGATGTTCGACGAGATCACCCGCGTCTTGAACCACCTGTTGTGGATCGGCGCACACGGCCTTGACGTCGGCGCGATGACCATGATGCTCTACGCCATGCGCGAGCGCGAGGACCTGGTCGACTGCTACGAAGCGGTTTCAGGAGCGCGCTGGCATGCCGCGTATTACCGGCCGGGCGGCGTGTATCGCGACCTGCCGGACAGCATGCCGAAGTACAAGGCGTCGAAGTGGAAGAATGCTGCGCAGGTCAACAAGCTCAACGAGACGCGCAGCGGCTCGCTGCTCGATTTCCTCGACGATTTCGTCGGCCGCTTCCCGAAGATCGTCGACGAATACGAAACCCTGCTCACCGACAACCGCATCTGGAAACAGCGCCTCGTCGATGTCGGCGTCGTGACGCCCGAACGCGCCATGCAGCTCGGCTTCACCGGACCGATGCTGCGCGGTTCGGGAATCGCCTGGGACCTGCGCAAGAAACAGCCGTACGAAGTGTATGACCGCATCGATTTCGACATTCCGGTCGGCACGACCGGCGACTGCTACGACCGTTACCTCGTACGCGTCGAGGAAATGCGCCAGTCGAACCGCATCATCAAGCAGTGCATCGACTGGCTGCGCGTCAATCCCGGGCCGGTGATCACCGACAACTACAAATTCGCACCGCCGCCGCGCGAGAGCATGAAGTCGAACATGGAAGAGCTGATCCACCACTTCAAGCTATGCACCGAAGGCATGCACGTGCCGGCCGGCCAGGTGTACTCGGCGATCGAGCACCCGAAGGGCGAGTTTGGCATCTACGCAATTTCCGACGGCGCGAACAAGCCCTACCGGCTGAAGATCCGTTCGCCCGGTTATGTTCACCTTTCGGCCCTCGATGAAATGACGCGGGGCCACATGATTGCCGACGTGGTGACGATGGTCGGCACAATCGACATTGTTTTTGGCGAGATCGACCGCTGATGCTGACCACAGAATCCCAGAAAAAAATCGATCGCGAGATCGCCAAGTATCCCGACGGGCAGCAACAGTCGGCGGTAATGGCGGCGCTGGCGATAGCCCAGGAAGAGCAGGGCTGGCTTTCCTCCGAGGCGATCGAGGCGGTCGCCAATTATCTCGGCATGGCGCCGATCGCCGCTTACGAGGTGGCGAGCTTCTACACCATGTACGACTTGAAACCGGTCGGCAAGTATAAATTGACCGTGTGTACTAATCTGCCGTGCATGCTCTCGGGTGCCGTCGATGCCGGCGAGTACTTGAAGCAGAAGCTCGGCATCGGCTACGACGAAACGACGGCCGACGGCAAGTTCACGCTCAAGCAGGGCGAATGCATGGGGGCCTGCGGCGACGCGCCGGTGATGCTGCTCAACAATCGCCGGATGTGCAGTTCGATGCTGCCCGAGCAAATCGACAAACTGCTCTCGGAGCTCGAATAATGGCCATCCTCGGTGCACTCAATCCGATGCTCACCGTCGGCCTTGACGCTGCGAGCGACAGCGCCTGGCGGCTGGACGCCTACGTCAAGCGCGGCGGCTATGCGGCGCTGAAGAAAATCCTGGCCGAGAAAACCCCGCCCGAACAGGTGACCGCCGAAGTCAAGAAGTCCTTCCTGCGCGGCCGCGGCGGCGCCGGGTTCCCGACCGGCCTCAAGTGGAGCTTCATGCCCAAGGCCTATGCCGGCGACAAGTACGTCGTCTGCAATTCCGACGAAGGCGAGCCCGGAACGTTCAAGGACAGGGATCTCCTGCTGTTCAATCCGCATTCGGTGATCGAGGGCATGATCATCGCCGGCTATGCGATGGGCGCAGGCTGCGGTTACAACTACATCCACGGCGAAGTCTGGGCGGTTTATACGCGCTTCGAGGAAGCGCTGGCCGAAGCGGCCGCTGCCGGTCTGCTCGGCAAGAACATCCTCGGCTCGGGCTTCGACTTCCAGCTTTTTGCGCATCACGGTTACGGCGCCTATATCTGCGGCGAGGAAACCGCGCTGCTCGAATCGATCGAAGGCAAGAAAGGGCAGCCGCGCTACAAGCCGCCGTTCCCGGCAAGCTTTGGCCTTTACGGCAAGCCGACGACGATCAACAACACCGAGACTTTCGCCGCCGTCCCCTTCATCATCAACATGGGCGGCGACGCCTACCTCGAGACCGGCAAGCCGAACAACGGCGGCACCAAGCTCTTTTCGGTCTCCGGCCATGTCAACAAGCCGGGCAATTACGAAGTCCCGCTCGGCACGCCGTTCTCGACCCTGCTCGAAATGGCCGGCGGCATGCGCGGCGGTCGCCAGCTCAAGGCCTGCATCCCGGGCGGATCGTCGGCGCCGGTCCTGCCGGGCACGATCATGATGGACTGCACGATGGACTACGATTCAATCGCCAAGGCCGGGTCGATGCTCGGTTCCGGCGCGGTCATCGTGATGGACGAGACGACCTGCATGGTCAAAGCGCTCGAGCGCCTGTCCTACTTCTACTACGAAGAGTCCTGCGGGCAGTGTACGCCCTGCCGCGAAGGCACCAACTGGATGTACCGCATCATCAGCCGCATCGAGCACGCGCAGGGGCGGCCGGATGATCTCGATCTGCTTACCAGCATGACGCCCAACATCATGGGCCGGACGATCTGTGCGCTCGGCGACGCGGCAGCCATGCCGGTGCAGAGTTTCGTCAAGCATTTCCGTGACGAGTTCGCATACCACATTGAAAACAAGAAGTGCCTGGTTCCGCCCGATGTTCAGCGCGCGGGAAGCGGCTTCTTCAAGGCCACCGTTTAAGGTTGTGACATGCTAGATATTGAAATCGACGGCAAGGCAACGCAGGTGGCACCCGGCAGCACCATCATGGATGCGGCTGAACTGGTGGGCGCCTATATTCCGCACTTCTGCTACCACAAGAAGCTGACGATCGCCGCGAATTGCCGGATGTGCCTGGTCCAAGTCGAGAAAGCGCCGAAGCCGATGCCGGCCTGCGCGACGCCGGTGACCAACGGCATGAAGGTGTTCACGCACTCGCAGCTCGCCGTCGATGCGCAAAAAGGCGTGATGGAATTCCTGCTGATCAACCACCCTCTCGATTGCCCGATCTGCGATCAGGGCGGCGAATGCCAGCTGCAGGACCTCGCGGTCGGTTACGGCGGCAGCGCTTCGCGCTTCCAGGAAGCCAAGCGCGTCGTCTTCCAGAAAGACGTCGGGCCATTGATTTCGATGCAGGAAATGACCCGCTGCATCCATTGCACGCGCTGCGTTCGCTTCGGCCAGGAAGTTGCCGGTGTCATGGAACTCGGCATGGCCAACCGCAATATGCATTCGGAGATTCAGACCTTCGTCGGGCGCACGGTCGATTCCGAACTGTCGGGCAACATGATCGACCTTTGCCCGGTCGGCGCACTGACTTCCAAGCCATTCCGCTACTCGGCGCGCAGCTGGGAGTTGTCGCGCCGCAAGTCGGTGAGTCCGCACGACAGCCTGGGATCGAACCTGACCGTGCAGGTCAAGCTCGATCGCGTCATGCGCGTCCTGCCGCGCGAGAACGAAGAAGTTAACGAGTGCTGGATTTCCGACAAGGATCGTTTCTCTTATCAGGGATTGAATTCGCCCGAGCGGCTGCAAAGGCCGATGATTCGCGTCGACGGCGCGCTGCGCGAAGTCGAGTGGACGGTTGCTCTCGATTACGTCGCGCATGCCTTGAAGGACATCGCCAGAACGCACAGCGGCGAGGCCATCGCCGCGCTCGGCTCCCCGCATGCCACGCTGGAAGAGCTCTTCCTGCTGCAGAAACTGACGCATGGCATGGGTTCGGGCAGCGTCGACTTCCGGCCCCGCCGGCGCGATTTTTCGGCTGACGGCAAGCGCGCCGGGACGCCCTGGCTTGGCCTCAAGCTCGCGGAGATCAAGGATCTCGATGCGGCGCTCGTGGTCGGCAGTTTCCTGCGCAAGGATCATCCGCTCTTCGCCCAGCGCCTGCGCCAGCTGGCCAAGGGATCAGCAACACAGAAAGCCGGGCGGGTCAGCCTGATCTCGGTTACCGGCGACGATCCGCTGATCAAGCTGCATGCCCATCTGACGGTCGCTCCGGCCGATCTCGCCGCGGCGCTCGCCGGCGTCGTCAAGGCCGTCGCCCAGTTGAAGGGCGCCGGCGTGCCTGCCGGCCTCGAGAACTGCGAAATCTCCGAAAACAGCCAGGCGATCGCCGGGAGTCTCGTCGGCGGCGAAACTGGGGAAAAGCGACGCGCGATCTTCCTCGGCAACGTCGCCGATCAGAGCGCGCAAGCCGGCGCGCTGCATGCCCTTGCAGCCGAACTCGCGCGCCTGACCGGCGCCACCCTCGGCTTTATCGGCGAAGCGGCGAACAGCGTCGGCGGTTATGTCGCTAAGGCCCTGCCGACTGCGCTCAATGCTTATGAGATGTTCGCGCAGCCGCGCCAGGCTTATGTCCTGCTCGGTGTCGAACCCGAGCTCGATTGCCACAACCCGCAGCAGGCGGTCGCCGCGCTCAAACAGGCGGCGCTCGTCGTGATGCTGACGCCGTTTGCCAGCGACGCGATGAAAGCCTATGCCGACGTCCTGCTGCCGACGGCGCCCTTCAGCGAGACGTCCGGGTCCTTCGTCAATTGCGAAGGCCGCCTGCAGAGTTTCAAGGGCGTCTGCCGCCCGCTCGGCGATGCGCGCCCGGCGTGGAAAGTGCTGCGCGTGCTCGGCAACCTGCTCGATCTTCCCGGTTTTGCTTACGACAGCAGCGAACAGATTCGCGACGAAATCGTCCCGCAGGGAACCGACTTCGTCGGCGGCCTCGATAACGGCGTCGGTGGCCTGGCACTGGCGACGGGCGGCGAGCGGCCTGCGCTGCAGCGCATTGCCGAGGTGCCGATCTATTCTTCCGACCCGCTCGTCCGGCGCGCGCCGGCCTTGCAGCAGACTGCTGATGCGGCAGCGCCGACTGCGCGCATCTGCGCGGCAACGCTCGCGCAGCTCGGTATCGCCGACGGCGCTGCGGTGCGTGTCACGCAAGGGCAGGGCACTGCGCTGTTGACCGCGCGGGCCGATGCGTCCGTGCCGCCGGGCTGTGTTCGCGTCGCCGCGGCGCACGCGACGACGGCGGCGCTCGGTGAGATGTTCGGGCCGATTAACGTGGAGCGTGCATGATGGTCGAAACGCTGCAGCAGCTGTTGCCGGGCTTTCTGATCCCGTATCTCAATATGGGGATGCAACTCGGACAGAATTTCTTCGGTTCGCTCTGGCCGGATCTCGTGATCGCCGTGTGGACGGTGGTCAAGGTCGTCATCGTCATTTCGATCCTGCTCTTCTGCGTCGCCTACATGACTTTCGCCGAACGCAAGGTGATCGGCTGGATGCAGGTGCGCATCGGCCCGAACCGCGTCGGTCCGTGGGGACTGATTCAGCCGATAGCCGACGGCCTCAAGCTGATGCTCAAGGAAGTCATCATTCCTTACGGCGCCGATCAGAAGGTTTTCCTGCTCGCGCCGGTCTTCGCTTTCGCCCCGGCGCTCGCCGCCTGGGCGGTCATCCCCTTCAATCCGACGCTGGTTCTCGCCAACGTCAATGCCAGCCTGCTCTATATCCTGGCGATGACCTCGATCAGCGTCTACGGCATCATGCTCGCCGGCTGGTCATCCAATTCAAAATACGCTTTCCTCGGCGGCATGCGCTCGGCGGCGCAGCTGATTTCCTATGAAGTCGCGATGGGCCTCGCGCTGGTCGTGGTCATGATGGTCTCGAACAGCCTCAATCTCGGCACCATCGTCGAAGGCCAGGGGCAGGGCCGCTTTGCCGACATGGGCCTGGGTTTCCTGTCGTGGAACTGGCTGTCGCTCCTGCCGATGTTCGTCGTCTATATGGTCTGTATCGTCGCCGAAACCAACCGCGCGCCTTTCGACATGGCTGAAGGCGAATCCGAAATTGTCGGTTTTCACGTCGAGTATTCGGGGATGGCTTTCGCCGTCTTCCAGTTGGCCGAATACGGCGCCGTGATCCTGTGCTCGACGATCGCCTCGCTGATTTTCCTCGGCGGCTGGCTGTCGCCGGTCGGATTCCTGCCCGACAGCATTTTCTGGCTGTTCGCCAAGATGTCGGCGATCATCTTCTTTTTCTTCTGGATACGCGCCACCTTCCCGCGTTTCCGCTATGACCAGATCATGCGTTTGGGCTGGAAAGTGTTCATACCTGTGTGCCTGATCTGGCTGGTGGTCGTCGGCTGCTGGATGATGTCGCCGTTGAACATCTGGAAGTGAGAGGCTAGTCATGGGTTCGATCAAAGAGATATTCAACAGCCTGCTGCTCCGGGAGCTGTTCAAGGGCATGTCGGTGACCGGGCGCAAGATGTTCGCGCGCAAGATCACTGTCCAGTACCCCGAAGAAAAGACGCCGCAAAGCTACCGCTTCCGTGGCCTGCACGCCCTGCGCCGTTATCCGAACGGCGAGGAACGCTGCATCGCCTGCAAGCTCTGCGAAGCCGTTTGCCCGGCCCTGGCCATCGTCATCGAGTCGGCCGAGCGCGAGGATGGTTCGCGGCGCACGACGCGCTATGACATCGATTTGAACAAGTGCATTTTCTGCGGCTTCTGCGAAGAAGCCTGCCCGGTCGATGCGATCGTCGAGACGCGCGTTTTCGAGTACCACGGCGAAAAGCGCGGCGATCTTTACTACACCAAGCCGATGCTCCTGGCCAACGGCGATCGCTACGAAGCAGAGATCGCCGCCGACCGCGAACTCGATTCGAAATACCGCTAAAGGCGCCGATTCGATGGAATTCAAGACCTTCGTTTTCTACTTCCTGGCGACGATCCTCGTCTACGCCAGCCTGCGCGTCGTGACCCTGCGCAATCCGGTGCACGCCGCCCTGCATCTGGTGCTCGCCTTCTTCAGCGCGAGCGGCATCTGGATTCTGCTGCAGGCCGAGTTCCTGGCCATCGTGCTGGTGCTCGTCTATGTCGGCGCGGTGATGGTGCTGTTCCTGTTCGTCGTGATGATGCTCGACATCAACCTCGACCGGCTGCGCGAAGGCTTCTGGAGCTATCTGCCGCTCGGCGGCATCGTCGCGCTGCTGATGGTCGCCGAGATGGGCCTCGTCCTTGCCGTCAGCTACATGGGTAATTCGGAGCACGAGGTCGAACAGGCCGATGCAACGTTCAGCAACGTCCAGGCCGTCGGTCGCGCGATTTTTACCGATTATGTTTATCCCCTGGAACTCGCTTCGGTGATCCTGCTCGTCGGCATTGTCGCCGCCGTCGCGCTGACGCTGCGCGGTAAGCGCAAGTCCAAGTCGGTGAGTCCGGGGCAGCAGGTATTCGTGAAGGTCAGGGATCGTATCCGCGTGCTGAAAATGCCTTCCGAGCCGCGCGAGTAAAGCGTGCGCCGGTCGGCGGAGCAATGACAAAAGCATCCGAAGTGCTGGAAGCTTGAGAAACGCAAGAATTTGACGCGGCAGCGCCCGGCGCTGCTGCTTGCAGAAGGAATGAGGGAGGCACCTTGCTTACACTGTCGCACTTTTTGATACTCGGCGCGATTCTCTTCGCCATCAGCATCGTCGGTATTTTCCTCAACCGGAAAAACTTGATCATCATCCTGATGTCGATCGAATTGATGTTGCTGGCGGTGAACATGAACTTCATCGCTTTCTCGCATTACCTGCAGGATCTCGCCGGGCAGGTTTTCGTCTTCTTCATCCTGACCGTCGCCGCCGCCGAATCGGCAATCGGACTGGCGATTCTCGTCGTGCTGTTCCGTAACCTGAAGACCATCCACGTTGATGATCTGGATAGCCTCAAGGGTTGAAACCATGACCATGCAAAATCTCTATCTGCTCGTCCCGCTCGCACCGCTGGCCGGCGCCATCGTCGCCGGCCTGTTCTGCCGCATCATCCCGCGCTGGGTCGCGCATACCGCCGCGATCGCCGGCGTGGCGATCGCCTTCATCGCTTCGATCTTCATCTTCCAGGATGTGATGGCCGGCCATACGTTCAATGGTTCGGTCTACCAGTGGCTGGCTTCCGGCGAATACACCTTTGAAGTCGGCTTCCTGATCGACCAGCTGACTGTGACGATGATGCTCGTGGTGAGTTTCGTCTCGCTGATGGTGCACATCTACACCGTCGGCTACATGCAGGACGATCCGGGCTACAACCGCTTCTTCAGCTACATCGCGCTGTTCACCTTTTCGATGCTGATGCTGGTGATGAGCAACAACTTCATGCAGCTCTTCTTCGGCTGGGAAGCCGTTGGCCTGGTGTCCTACTTGCTGATCGGTTTCTGGTACACGCGCCCAACCGCGATCCTCGCCAACCTGAAAGCCTTTCTCGTCAATCGCGTCGGCGATTTCGGCTTCCTCCTCGGCATCGGGCTGATTCTCGCCAACTTCGGCACGCTCGACTACAAGACCGTTTTCGAACACGCCCCGGATTTCGCGACGGCGACGATAGCGCTCTTCCCCGGCTCGGCCGAGGTTTCGCTGATGACCGCGATCTGCATCCTGCTGTTCATCGGCGCGATGGGCAAATCGGCGCAGGTTCCGCTGCATGTCTGGCTGCCTGATTCGATGGAAGGCCCGACGCCGATCTCGGCGCTGATCCATGCGGCGACCATGGTCACCGCCGGCATCTTCATGGTCGCGCGCATGTCCTACCTGTTCGAACTGTCCGACACGGCGCTGTCCTTCGTCATCTTCATCGGCGCGATCACCGCGCTGTTCATGGGCTTTCTCGGTGTCGTCCAGAATGACATCAAGCGCGTGATCGCCTACTCGACGCTGTCGCAGCTCGGCTACATGACCGTCGCCCTCGGCGTCTCGACCTATTCGGTGGCGATCTTTCATCTGATGACGCACGCCTTCTTCAAGGCGCTGCTCTTCCTCGGTGCCGGCTCGGTGATCATCGGCATGCATCATGACCAGGACATCCGCAACATGGGCGGCCTGCGAAAATACATGCCGATCACCTGGATCACTTCGCTGGTCGGCTCGCTGGCGCTGATCGGCACGCCCTTCTTCGCCGGTTTCTATTCGAAGGATTCGATCATCGAGGCAGTCGGCCTGTCGCATCTCGCCGGTTCGGGTTTTGCCTACTTCTCGGTGATGGCCGGCGTGTTTGTCACCGCCTTCTATTCGTTCCGCATGTATTTCCTGGTCTTCCACGGCGAGGAGCGTTTCGGCAAGCCGGCGCACCATGCCCACGCCGCGCCGGCCGCTGACCATGCGGCCGCTCATGACGAGCACGGCGCTGCCGTCGTGCATGAAGAGCATCACGGTCTCGCGCCCGGCCAGAAGCCACACGAGACGCCCTGGGTCGTATGGGTGCCGCTGGTCATGCTGGCCATCCCGTCGGTGATCATCGGCTACATGACGGTCGAACCGATGCTCTTCGGCGGCTTTTTCAAGGACGCGATCTTCGTCAACGCCGAAGCGCATCCGGTGATGGAAGAGCTCACGCATGAATTCCAAGGCGCCATGACCATGGCCCTGCATTCGGTGCTGTCGCCGGTCTTCTGGCTGGCCCTCGCCGGCGTCGTGTCGTCGTGGTTCCTGTACCTCAAGCGGCCGGATCTGCCGCCGAAGATTAAGGCGGCCTTCCTGCCGATCTATACGCTGCTCGACAACAAGTATTACTTCGACCGGTTCTACGAGATTGTTTTTGCTGGTGGCGCACGCTTACTCGGCAGAGGTTTATGGAAGGGGGGCGATGAAGGCGTGATCGATACCTTCATCGTCGGCGGTTCCGTGCGCGCGGTCGGCCTGCTGGCGACGACGATCCGCTTCTTCCAGTCGGGACACATTTACCACTACGCCTTCACGATGATCTTTGGTGTCTGTGCGCTGCTCTCCTTCTGGCTCTTGCGCGCCTGAACTGCATACTGGGAACCACATGTCACATACACCGCTACTCTCTCTCGCCATCTGGGTCCCGATTCTGGCCGGCCTCGTCGTTCTGGCGACCGGATCGGACCGCAACGCGCCGCTGGCACGCATGCTCGCGCTGCTCGGTGCGCTGGCCGGTTTTCTCGTCACCATTCCGCTGTACACCGGCTTTAACCTGGACACGCCGGCGATGCAATTCGTCGAGCTGTCGCCGTGGATACCGCTGTTCAACATCAACTACAACCTCGGTGTCGACGGCATCTCGATGCTCTTCGTGATGCTCAACAGCTTCATCACGGTGATCGTCGTGCTCGCCGGCTGGAAGGTCATCAACACCAAGATCGCGCAATACAATGCCGCTTTCCTGATCATGTCGGGGCTGATGAACGGCATTTTCGCTTCGCTCGACGGCGTGCTCTTCTACGTCTTCTTCGAATCCTCGCTGATCCCGCTCTACCTGATCATCGGCGTCTGGGGCGGGCCGCGTCGCGTCTATGCGGCGTTCAAGTTCTTCCTGTTTACGCTGGCCGGTTCGCTGCTCTTCCTGATTTCCCTGATCTATCTCTTCCTGCACTCGGGCGGCAGCTTCTCGATCCTCGACTGGCACAAGATGCCGCTCGGCATGGTGCCGCAGATGTGGATCTTCCTCGCCTTCCTCGTCGCCTTTGCCGTCAAGGTGCCGATGTGGCCGGTGCATACCTGGCTGCCCGACGCCCACGTCGAGGCGCCGACCGGCGGTTCGATCGTGCTCGCGGCAATTGCCCTGAAGCTTGGCGCCTATGGATTCATCAGGTTCTCGCTGCCGATCGCGCCGGACGCCTCGCATGAACTTTCAGGCTTCATCGTCGCCCTGTCGCTGATCGCCATCATCTATATTGGACTCGTCGCGCTGGTCCAGGAAGACATGAAGAAGCTCGTCGCCTACTCGTCGATCGCCCACATGGGTTTCGTCACGCTCGGCTTCTTCATCTTCAGCGCGCTCGGCATCGAAGGCGCGCTGGTACAGATGGTCTCGCACGGCTTCATCGCCGGCGCGATGTTCTACTGCATCGGCGTCATGTACGACCGCGTGCATTCGCGCCAGATCGCCGATTACGGCGGGGTGGTCAACACCATGCCGAAGTTCGCCGCTTTCTTCATGCTCTTCGCCATGGCCAACGCCGGCCTGCCGGCCACTTCCGGTTTCGTCGGCGAGTTCATGGTCATCCTGGCTTCGGTCAAGTTCAATTTCTGGGTCGCTTTCGCGGCGGCGACGACAATGATCGTCGGCGCGGCCTACACGCTGTGGATGTACAAGCGCGTCGTCTTCGGCGCGGTGGCCAACCACCATGTCGAGGAGCTGACCGACATCAGCGCGCGCGAATTCCTGGTGCTGACGCTGCTGGCTATCGGCGCGCTGGGCCTCGGCCTTTACCCGCATCCTTTCACTGAAGTCATGCACAGTTCGGTCAACGAGCTGCTGCGTCACATCGCCGTAAGCAAGATCCTATAACTGGTATCCGCTATGACGCTTGCCGAAATGCAATTTGTTCCGCCCGACCTACGCCTGGCCAGTGCGGAGATCTTCATGCTGGCGATGGCCTGCGTGATCATGATCGTCGACCTCTTCGTCAAGGACAAGAAGCGCACGGTGACCTACGTGCTGACGCAATTGACCCTGGTCGGCGCGGCCGTGGTCACCGTCATGACGGTGACCGGGCAGGTGGTCTACACTTTCAGCAACATGTACGTCGGCGACCTGATGGGCGACTTCCTCAAGCTGCTCACCTACCTCACCGTGATCGTCGTGCTCGCCTACTCGCGCGGCTACATCAACGACCGGCCGCAGATGGCCAAGGGCGAGTTCTATTCGCTGACCCTGTTCGCGACGCTCGGCATGATGGTGATGATTTCGGCCAATCATTTCCTGATCGTCTATATCGGCGTCGAACTCCTCTCTCTGTCGCTCTACGCGATGGTCGCCTTGAACCGCGATTCGATCCCGGCGACCGAAGCGGCGATGAAATACTTCGTTCTCGGGGCTCTGGCCTCGGGCCTGCTGCTCTACGGCATGTCGATGATCTACGGCGCCACCGGTTCGCTCGAAATCTCGACGGTTGCCGAGCGCCTGTTCGGCGGCCAGGGCAACAAGCTCATCCTGGTCTTCGGCGTCGTCTTCCTGGTCTCCGGAATCGCCTTCAAGCTCGGCGTCGTTCCCTTCCACATGTGGATTCCCGACGTCTACCACGGTGCCCCGACGGCGGTCACCTTGTTCATCGCCAGCGCGCCCAAGCTCGCGGCTTTCGCCATCATCATGCGCATGCTGGTGAGTGGCCTGCTGATCGCCGCGCCGGACTGGCAGAATATGCTGCTGATCCTGTCGATCCTGTCGATGATCGTCGGCAATTTCGCCGCCATCGCGCAATCCAACTTGAAGCGCATGCTCGCCTATTCGGCGATCGCGCACATGGGTTTCATGCTCCTCGGTCTGGTCGTCGGCATCGTCAACGGCGATGCGCACAATGCGATCAACGCCTACAGTTCGGCGATGTTCTACGTGATCAGCTACGTCCTGACCAGCGCCGCGACTTTCGGCATGATCATGCTGCTCGCCCGCGCCGGATTCGAGGCCGACGAGATCAGCGATTTCGCCGGGCTCAACAAGCGCAGCCCGTGGTTCGCTGCGGTGATGATGATGATGATGTTCTCGCTCGCGGGGATTCCGTTCTTCGTCGGTTTCTTCGCCAAGTTCTCGGTGCTCATCGCGGTCGTCGCCGCCGGCTACACCTGGCTCGCGGTTCTCGCCATTTTCTTCTCGCTGGTCGGCGCCTACTACTATCTGCGCGTCGTCAAGGTCATGTACTTCGATGCGCCGACGCACAGCGAGGTGATCCGCACGCCGATGGACGTCAAGGTGCTGATGTCGGCCAACGGCCTGGCCGTTGCCCTGCTCGGCATTTTCCCGAACGGCCTGATGTTCCTGTGCGCCTTTTCGCTGACGCGCTCGCTGCCGATGTGAGTGGTGCCGAATGGCCAAGCGCCCCGCTGGCCGGGGCGTTTTTGTTTTGGAGGCTCTATGACACACGCGCACCTGGACGAAATTGAAGTGCAAGGCACGACGGTGTTTCGCGGCAAGCTGCTCGAGGTCCATGTCGACCGCGTGCGCTTGCCCGACGGCAAGGAGAGCGCGCGCGAGTACGTCATGCACCAGGGCGCGGTGGTCGTCATTGCGCTGCAGGACAACGGCGATCTGATCTTCGAACGCCAGTTCCGTTATCCGCTGCGCCGGGCTTTTCTCGAATTGCCAGCCGGCAAGATCGATCCGGGCGAGGACATTCTCGCCACGGCGCGGCGCGAACTGCTTGAAGAAACCGGCCACAGCGCCGGCGAGTGGCGTCACCTCGGCGTACAGCACCCGAGCATCGGCTATTCGAACGAGCGCATCGAGATCTTCCTGGCGCGCGGCCTTCGGCGCGAATCAGCGCAGCAACTCGACCACGGCGAGTTCCTCGACCTGCTGACCCTGAACCTCGACGACGCCTTGCTCGCCGTGCGCACGGGCCAGATCACCGACAGCAAGACCACTGTCGCGCTGTTCTGGGCCGAGAAAGTCCTGCGCTGCGGCTGGTGAAGCCGGTGCCGAGTCCATTTTCGTCTGCGCGGGAAACAAGACCAGATCCGCGAGAGGCAGCGGCCGGCTGAACAGATAACCCTGATAGGCATGGCAGCCGTGCGCCTCGAGGAATTCGAGCTGGGCTTCGGTCTCGACGCCCTCGGCTATCACGTTCATTTCAAGCTCGCGACCCAAGGTGATGATGGTGCGCGCGATCGTCTCGTCCTTGTTTGCGCCCGGGAGGTTGCGTACGAATGATTGGTCGATCTTGAGCTGATCGAGCGGCAGCTGGGCGAGATACGACAGCGACGAATAGCCGGTGCCGAAATCGTCCATCGACAGGCGGACGCCGAGCGCCTTGATCGCCCGCATCTTGGCGATGGTGTCCTCGACGTTCTCGAGAACCAGACTCTCGGTCAGCTCGAGCTTCAAACGTTGTGGATTGGCGCCGCTGCGTTCGAGCACGCCGCGCACTTCGGCGACGAAATCGGCGCGGCGGAATTGCCGGGCGCTGACATTGACCGCAATCTCGAGCCACTGCGCCTGCAAATCGCCCGCCCACTGCCCGATCAGCGCGCAGGCGCTCTCCATGACCCACCGGCCGATCGGCAGAATCAGGCCGGTATCCTCGGCGAGCGGAATAAAGTCGCTCGGCGCGATCATGCCGCGTTGGGGATGCTGCCAGCGCAGCAGCGCTTCGACGCCGACCGCGCGGCGTGCGGTGTCGTATTGCGGCTGATAATAAACACGCAACTGATCGAGGTCGAGTGCGTCGGCGAGATCGATCTCGAGGGCACTGCGCAACTCCATGGCCGCCTGCATCGCCGGGTCGAAGAAACGCAGGCTGTTGCGGCCGGCGCTCTTGGCCTGATAGAGCGCCAGGTCGGCGCGCTTGAACAAATCCTCGACGCTGTCCTCGTGCGCGAAAAGGCAAACGCCCATGCTCAGCTTGCATTGATAGGGCAGGCCATCGAGCGTAAAGCTCGGGGCGATGATCTCGAACAGCTTCTTGCCCATCTTCTTGGCCAATGCCGCTCCCTCGTTGGCCTCGGCGGCGAGTCCCTCGAGCAACAGCACGAATTCGTCGCCGCCGAGCCGCGCTATCGTGTCGCCTTCGCGCACGCAGGCGCGCAAGCGCTGCGCGACCTCGCTCAGCAGCAGGTCGCCGACCTCGTGTCCGCGCGTATCGTTGAGCGCCTTGAAGTTGTCGAGGTCGATGAAAAATATCGCGCCATAGCGCCCGCTGCGCGCCGCGCCGGCCAGCGCCTGGGCCAGGCGGTCCTGCAGCAGGCGGCGGTTGGGCAAGTGCGTCAGCGCATCGTAGTAGGCCAGGCGATGGATCTCGGCCTCGGCACGTTTGTCTTCGGTGATGTCGCTGAAGCTTGCGACATAATTCGAGGTCACCCCTTCAGCGGTCATGATGGCCGTGATGGTCAGCAATTCGGCGTAGATCTGGCCGTTCTTGCGCTTGTTCCACACCTCGCCCTGCCACCAGCCTTTTTCTTTCAGTGCGCTCCACATGCGCTGGTAGAAGAGTTCGTCATGGCGCCCCGATTTGAGCAACGCCGGCGTCCGGCCGAGCGCTTCCGCGGCGCTGTAGCCGGTCAGCCGGGTGAAGGCCGCGTTGACTTTGAGGATCACGCCGCTTGGGTCGGTGATCACCATGCCGTTCTGCGAATCGAAGGCCACTGCCGCAATGCGCAATTCGCTTTCGGCCTGCAAACGTTCGGCGAGCAAGGCCTCGAGTTCATCGCGCTGGACCTGAACCTTGCGGTGCAGAGTCTCGCGTTCGAGAAGATTGTTGATGCGTCGCCGCGCAATGTCGACGTTGATCGGCTTGATGAGGTAGTCCGCACCGCCCAAGGTCAGGCCTTCGAGTTCCGACTCCAATTCGCTCGCTGCGGTAATGAAGATGACCGGCACATCCTTGAGCCTGGGCTCGGCTTTCAAGCGCCGGCAGGTTTCGAAGCCGTCGATCCTCGGCATCATCACGTCGAGCAGGATCAGGTCGGGTGGCGTTTCCATCGCCAGTGCGATACCCATCTCTCCGGAGATTGCGGTCTGCAGGTCGTAGTGCTCGGATAGGGCGGCGCCGAGGGTCAACAGATTTGCCGGCGTATCGTCAATCGCCAGAATTCTTGGCCTTGATTCGCTCATCAGCGTGCTTCCAGTTTGCTCACGATTTGCCGCAAGCGTTCAAGGACGACAGGGAAATGGAACAATCTCAACTCCTTTTCGATTTCGTCGATTTGACCCGCCAGATGAGTCCCTGAAGTCAGAGTTTGCAGATCCTTGAAGCGCGGAATTGCATCAAACATGTTCTGGGCCAGCAAGGGGGCGATTTCGTCGATGCAGCGCGCCAATGCGCGGACATCCACCGGCCGGTCGCTGACCGCGGCCACGGATTTCGATTCCGCCGGTATCCATTTTCCCAGCATCGACACAAGCGCATCGAAAGCAATCGGCTTGCTCAGGAAGTCGTCCATTCCCGCACTCAGGCAACGTTCGCGGTCTTCGGCAAAGGCATTGGCCGTCAGGGCAATGATCGTCAAGCGCGGCAGGCCGCTCGCAGCTTCCCGCTGGCGGATCAGCGTGGTCGCCGCATAGCCGTCCATAACCGGCATCTGGATGTCCATCAACACGACATCGGGCGCCGGCCCGGCGACGATGGCGTCGACCGCCTGTTGCCCGTCGTTGGCCAGCACCACGCGCAGGCCGAGCTTGCCGAGCAGCGCCTTGATGATCTGGCGATTGACCGGATCGTCCTCGACCACCAGCACGCTGGCGCCCGCTCCGCTTTGCGCGACGGCCGGCGCGGCCGCGGCAACAGACGAGCGGTCCGCCAGGCGGCTGTCTTCGCCGTTCGCGACGATGCCGGCGCGAATGCGGAACCAGAAGCGCGAACCTTGGCCCGGCGTACTGCTGACGCCGGTCTCGCCGCCCATCAGCTTGGCCAGCGTGTGCACGATCGACAGGCCGAGTCCGGTGCCGCCGAATTCCCGCGTCGTCGAATTGTCGGCTTGCGAAAATGGCAGGAACAGCAATTCGAGTTTTTCAGCGGGAATGCCGATGCCGGTGTCGCTGACGGAAAATTCGAGCAGCGCGCATTTACCTTCGCCTTCGCCATCGCGCTCGATTTCGGCGGCTTCGACGCGCACCTCGCCGGCCGGCGTGAATTTGATCGCGTTGCCGACGAGGTTGAAGAGCATCTGCCGCAGGCGGTGCGGGTCGGAACGATAGCGCTGCCCCGGCACTCCGTGCCATTGGCATTCGAGGCGCAGTTCCTTGCTGTGGGCCGATTCGGAATACAGTGCCCGGGTTTCGGCAAGCAGCTGGCTTGGATCGAAGGGCGTGGCTTCGATCTGGATCTTCCCCGCCTCGATCTTCGACAGGTCGAGGATGTCGTTGAGCAGGGTAAGCAGGGTCTGGCCGGAGGTCAGAATGACGCGTGCATAATTGTTGCGCTCGCTTTCGGCGAGATTCGGCATGAGCAGCAATTGCGCCATGCCGAGAACGCCGTTCAAGGGCGTGCGGATCTCGTGCGACATCGTCGCCAGGAAGCGGCTCTTGGCAAGATTGGCGGCTTCCGCCTCGGCAATCAGCTGGCGCATGCGCGCCATGTTGAATTCACGCTGCTGCAGGATGCGCACCAGCGTAAAAAGGCCGAACAACAGGCCAAGAACCCCGGCGGTGGTAATGCCGGCAATGATGCCAGTCGAACGGCGCCAGCTCGACAGGATCAGATCCTCGGTAACGACGATGACGACGACCAGGGGATAGCGCTCGGTGGCGCGCACCGCCGTCAGGCGCAACTCGGGTGCGCCGGTGGAGAAGCGCGGCGTGTTGCGCAGCAGTACCGCCTCCTTCTTCTTCATCACCTCGATCACCTCGTACGAGGCGCCGGTGCGATTGATCGTGCCGATCACTTCATCCTTGTCCGGCCAGCGCGTCAGCAGCATCAGGTCGTTGCGAAACAGGCTGACGGTTGCGCCTGCGCCGAGGTTGCGCGCGAGACGCTCGAAGAAGCCGGTGAAGACGTCGACCGACATGCCCACCAGCACGAGGCCCATGAAATTGCCGCGCGCATCGTTCAGGCGGCGGCTGATGTAGAAGGTCCACTTGCCGTTGCCCTTGTTATGAACGGGCTGGCTGATGAAGTCGCCGAGATTCGGATTGGCCAGGTGCGCCTTGAAATAGTCACGCTCCGCCAGGTTGATCGGCGGCACCGGGTAGGAGCGGCTGAAATTGATATTGTCGCCGTTGGCGGCGATGATGCTGGCCACGTCGACCTGCGGCAAACCGTGGATGCGTTCGCGCAGCAATTCGTACATCGCCGGCGTCGCCAGCTTGGCGCGGAACGAGGCTTGATCGGTGATGCCGGCCTCGCGCACGTGATCTGTGACCGAATCGAGAATCAGGTTGGCGGCGAAGACCGTCTGCGTTGTCTGTTCGGCGAGGATCAGCGACATGCTGCTCATCTGCCGGCGCCAGTCTTCGATTTCCCGCTCGCGCATCGCCACGGAAGCGATGACAACGGCGGCAATCATCGCCGAAATCAGGACGGCGCCAACCAGGCCGACGGTCCGGCTAACTTGTTGTCTTCCCTGGCGCGAATCCATGAACGCTGCGATCTCCCCCACTATGCACGGCTATCCTCGCAACTATTTCCGGGCCTGTGCATCCGTAATTACCGCCGAAACCGCCTGAGGATACGCCAAAAAAGCACTTCGCACCCGAGCAGCCTTGATACGAACTATGCTAAAGGCATATACTTTGCGCGCGGCACAGCTCCGAGGCGTGCCGACATACCCCGGAACTCCGCGCGGGGCCGACAATGTGAGGCATTGCGCAGCAAAGCTGCCCTTGTCCTTGTCATCATCGTAATGGAAAGGAAAACGGATCATGCCCAGCAAATCAGCAACGCCAACGCCACGCAGTCAAAGCATCGCCCGTTATGGCTGGAAACCGGATCTGCCCGATCAGCGCGACTACAATTACGCCGTGCCGCACGCCACCGCGGCCGCCTTGCCGACCAGGGTGGATCTGCGTCCGCAATGTCCGAAGGTGGTCTACGATCAGGGGCAGATCGGCAGTTGCACGGCCAACGCCATCGCCGCGGCGATCGAATTCGACCGGCTCAAACAGAAGCTTCCCGAGTTCACGCCGTCACGACTGTTCATCTACTACAACGAAAGGGTAATGGAAGGAACGTCACCCTCCGTCGATAGCGGCGCGCAGATTCGCGACGGCATCAAGAGTGCGGCCACGCTCGGCGCATGCAAGGAAACGACCTGGCCGTACAGCTACGTCAACAAGAACCCGGCGGCGTGCCCGGCCTGCCCCTACGCCAAAAAGCCGTCGGCGGCGGCGGTCGCCGAGGCCGCCAAGTACAAGATCAAGAGCTATCAGCGCCTCACCACCGGCCAGCTCTCCACGCTCAAGGGCTGTCTGGCGAGCGGCTATCCCTTCGTATTCGGTTTCACCGTCTATGACAGCTTCGAGAGCGCGCAGGTCGCGAAGACCGGCATCGTGCCCATGCCGGGGCCGCAGGAACATGTACTCGGCGGCCATGCGGTGCTCGCCGTCGGCTACGACGATGCGATCAGCCGCTTCATCGTTCGCAATTCCTGGGGTCCCGGCTGGGGCATGAAGGGCTATTTCACCATGCCCTATCTCTACCTCGCCAACGCCCAACTCGCCGACGATTTCTGGACCATACGCACGGTCTGATCGTCGGCCTTGCTCAGCCGGTTCATTCGGCATGGATCTCGACGCGCAGGCGGAAGCTTCGCGCCGCCGGCGCTTGCCAGGCGCGTCGGTATTCGAATTCCAGATCGGCGTTGCCGGCGCTGACCGCTTCGAAATAGATATGGCGTATCCCGGACGCGCCGGGCATCTGCCGGCCGGGCGCGGCGAAGGCCTCGTCGATTTCGCGCAGAGCCGGGCTCGCTACGGGCGGGCATGGCCGGGCAGGGTGCCAGCGGTAACCCGTCGAGGCGTTCTCCGCCAAAGCGAGATCGATCCGTTGGCCGACGCGCAGCGTGACGGAGCCGCCGTCAAAGCTCTCGTCAAGCCGAATCATGGCGGGATTTTCGGCTGCCG
The DNA here is from genome assembly GCA_903886975.1 of uncultured beta proteobacterium. Classification (GTDB taxonomy): domain Bacteria; phylum Pseudomonadota; class Gammaproteobacteria; order Burkholderiales; family Rhodocyclaceae; genus Propionivibrio. The sequence continues at coordinate 17,221 of CAISOB010000057.1, read as the reverse complement.
CCTTCAGGCCCAGCCGCGCTCGTTGAGCATCGGAAAGCCGCGCTGGTGCCAGACCGGATAGGCGGGTTGCACATGGCTCGCCTGATCGAGGCGAGCGACTTGGTCGGCGCTCAGCGCCCAGCCGGCTGCGCCGATATTCTCGACGAGCTGCGCCTCGTCGCGTGCGCCGATGATGACGCTGGCCACCGTTGGCCGTTGCAGCAGCCAGTTGAGTGCAACCTGCGGCACGCCCTTGCCGGTCTCGGCGGCGATTGCCGCGAGCGCATCGACAATGCGAAACAACTTTTCCTCTTCGCACTGCGGGCCGCTGCCGGCGAGTTCGCGTGCGCGTGTGCCGGGTTTCGCCGGCTCGCCGCGGCGGATCTTGCCGGTCAGCTTGCCCCAGCCGAGCGGGCTCCAGATCAGCGCGCCGACACCCTGGTCGGCGCCGAGCGGCATCAGCTCCCATTCGTAGTCGCGGTTGAGCAGCGAGTAGTAGGCCTGATGCGCGACATGGCGCGGATAGCCGTAGCGATCGGAAACGGCCAGCGATTTCATCAGATGCCAGCCGGAAAAATTCGAGCAGCCGACATAGCGTACCTTGCCCGAACGCACGAGCTGGTCGAGCGTCGCCAAGGTCTCTTCGACCGGCGTGTTGTAGTCCTGGCCGTGCAACTGAAAGAGGTCGATATGATCGCTGCCGAGGCGCTGCAAAGCCTTGTCGACGGCTTCGATGAGGTGCTGACGCGATGAGCCGAAATCGTTCGCGCCCGTGCCGGCCGGAAAGGTTGCCTTGGTCGAGAGCAGCAGGCGGTTACGCTTGCCCTTGATCGCCGCACCGAGGATCTCCTCGGCAAGACCGCTGGAATAAACGTCGGCGCTGTCGAACAGCGACACGCCGTGATCGAGGCAGACGTCGATCAGGCGCGCTGCGCCACTGGCATCGGTCGCGCCCCAGGCCTTGAAGAAATCGTTGCCGCCGCCGAAGGTGGCGGTGCCGAAGCTCAAGGCGGGAACACAAAGGCCGGATTTGCCGAGACGTCGTTGCTCCATGTCATTTCTCCTGTGGGGCTGCGCGCGGCAAGGCCGATTCCCGTCTGCTGCAGCCGTCGTCAGTCAATCATAGCACCGCTCATTTGCCGATGTCTGCGCGGCGGTACGCGCGCAAGACTCGATGCAAAAGTCGAGCCCGACGATGCCGTACGCATGGATGATTCCTCTTGCCCGTCGGCGATGGCTTCTGATCTCTGAAGCGCACCGCTGCTGCCGTAGCTGCGCGCGGATTCCTTGTGCGCGGTGTCCGGCGCTGCGATCAGGGCTTCTTCCTTTGGTCAGCGGTCTTTACGGATGCACAACGATGAATCCTCCTGCGAGAATCGCTTCGTCTTCAATGGGCGTTGCCGTGATCCGGCGAATCGCTGGCCAGCCACCCGCCCGGAAATTACCGGCCTCCCGAGTGCAGGAAGCCGCCACTTACCCTGATTGATGCAGAATGGCTTGTGTTATCGTTCGCTATCGGCTGCAATCGGCTAGCGTCACTTTCGGCCGGGAACTGCCGGTCGCTGTCTGTCCGCACCTGCCATTCAGATGGCTGCTCTGCTCAGCTAGCCGTCTCTTGGTCGCCCAGAACGGCCCGTGAAGATACAGCTATCGCGAGTCCGCAATACGCTACAACTTGTCACTCGCAAAGCCGTGGAAATTTTTCAGCATCTATTTCGATCGATGCTGGATTTGTTGCATTGAATAGCGGTTCCAATACTTAGACTCGTCGGGTTTGAACCTGACATGGAGACTTCATGCCTGAGCCCGACCGGTCGCAGCGTAGCCGCCGCAACACGGCATTGGCCATTGTGGTGTTTGCCTTTGTCATCTCCTCTTTCCAGCGTTACGCTCCGGCGGGCATCGCACAGGATCTGGCTGCGTCGTTCGGAACGACGGCCTCATCCCTCGGGGTTCTTGCGGCGGCATTCTTCTATGTCTACACCCTGATGCAGTTACCCACCGGCATCATTGTGGACATCTTCGGTCCGAGCCGGATTCTTCTGCTGGGTGGCATTGTTTCTTCCGCCGGCAGCCTCCTATTCGGCATGGCACCTTCGCTGGAGATGGCTCTGATAGGTCGAATGCTGATTGGTCTGGGAGGTTCGGTCACGTTTATCACCATGCTCAAGTTCATCGCCTTGCGGTTCGATGAGAGCCGGTTTGCCAGCTTGGTCGGACTCTGTTTGCTGGTCGGCAATCTCGGTTCGGCGCTGGCGGGTTCTCCACTTTCATGGCTGGCTCAAGTCGCGGGATGGCGTAGTGTTTTTGTTGTTCTGGCGGTCGTTTCACTGCTCGTTGGTATCGCCTGCTGGCTACTCGTCGCCGACCAGCCGCAGAGATCCGCAGAAGGCGTGATTCAGAAACCGCGTTTTGATCGTACGGTCGCTCTCGTCGGCCTGCTTCAGGTGATTCGAAATCGGGCCACCTGGCCGGCGGTATGGATCAATGTGGGAATCTGCGGTAGCTTTGTTGCCTTCGGCGGCTTGTGGGCAGCGCCCTTTCTGGCTCAAGTGCATGGAATGTCGCGTGCTGTCGCAGCCAGCCATGTCAGCCTGTATTTCATCTGTTTTGCACTGGGTTGCCTGTTCATCGGTTCGCTTTCGGATGGCCTTGGAAAGCGCAAATCCATACTGCTCGTGGCGACGCACCTCAATGTGCTGATCTGGGGCGTGTGGTTGTCCGGACTTGCACTGCCCCTGGTGATAAGTTACGTCGTTTTTGCCCTGATGGGTTTGCTGGCCTCCAGTTTTTCGCTGACATGGGCATGTGCCAAGGAAGTCAATCCGCCGCAACTTTCCGGCATATCGACGAGTATTACGAATCTCGGTGGTTTCCTTGCCGGTGCGATTCTGCAACCGTTGTTCGGTTGGACCATGGACCTCCACTGGGCGGGCGGAATGAGCGGTTCAGGCGCGCGTCTCTACACAGCCGGCGATTATCATGGGGGCATCCTGCTGCTTGCCGTGATGGCGGCAATCAGTGCCATCGCATCGTGGCGTTTGCGCGAAACGAATTGCCGAAACATTTGGACGCCTGGTCCGAGTGTTTGATGACTGGTGTTCAAATTGTGCCGGCTGTTATCTGTACTATCCAAGTCGCAGGCAGCCTTCGCCCGCTGTTGCGCATGTCGTCGGCCCCGTTCGTTACGTCGTCATCTGAGCAAGCTAGAACCTGTTCTTCTTCATCTTCACGCATTTCCCGGCGGCAACCTCGCCGCCGGCTCGTCGGTGATGCAGATCGCCGGTGTATCTGTCGATCGACATGTAGTTTCTTTCCTTCTTTCCTTTGACCTCTTCCCAGGAAATCAGGTTTGCGCTTATCTTTGCGGGGTGGCCATCGACTGTCTGCCGTTCCGGGTCGATGATGTAACTGCGTTCTCCCAAGTCAGTACCCTTTGCCGTGATGTATGAGCAGGCAAGCGCAAACGCTTTGATTGGCAGTTTCCCTGAATAGATGGTGTCCCCATCGACGGCTGCGAAAGCACTGAGGGCACCCAGCATCGAAAAGCACAATACGAATCGCTTGCTCATTGCGGCCTCCAAATCCTTGTCGTGCGGATTATTTCACGAAGTCGCCGCCGTGGTGAGTGTCACCAACCTTCGCAATCCGTGCCGTGTCTGTGGCGCTTGGGCAAGAAGCCGCCGCCGGAGATGGGCCCGACCCGCATGACAGAAACACTGAACGGCTGCATCGCCCTGTCCACCCGCCACTTGGGTCGTCAAGAGGGATTGGTAGTTTATGAATGCGGCGATTAAACTAGGAAGCCGCAATCGATCGGTAGTATTCAAGCATTTACGGAGGGATATATGGGCTGGGTCGATCTGGTTTCTGTTATCGCGCTTCTCCAGTTTGGGTTCTTTGGCATTCTGGTCGGTCGCGCGCGCGGGCAGTATGGGATAAGAGCGCCGGCAACAACCGGGAATGAAATGTTCGAGCGCATGTACCGCGTGCATATGAACACACTCGAATTGCTGGTCGTCTTCGTGCCGGCTATGTACCTGGCTGCGAAATACTGGGCGCCTGAAGCGGTTGCTGGCGTGGGAGCAATCTATGTGGTGGGCCGAATGGTGTACTGGAAATCCTATATCAAAGATCCGGCGAGCCGCTCGTTGGGCTACGGCCTCAGCGCCTTCCCGGCGCTGGGACTCTTGTTTGCCGCGCTTGTCGGCGTCGCCCTCGCGGCTTTAAAGTGAGTTCCGCGGCGCTGGCCGAGCGCCTAAACTCTGCCCATGACCGCCGAAATGACCAGCATCAGGATGATGGAACAAACAATTCCCTCTGCAAAGGTCAATGATCGCCTGAGAACTCGGAGGACGATGGCATTCACTGCCATCCATGAAGCCACGAAGATCAGTAAGCCAGTAAGCGGCTTCATAACTCCTCCCAGGTGCCATCGGTGTATATTGTGGGTTGCTGCAAGGTTGTGAGACCGTGAGCATACATCGCATGGTTCGGGTGTAAAGGAATTTTTGCCCAAGAAAGCAAAAAGCCGATCCCGAAGGATTGACTAAGTGCTTGAGATGATCAGGTCGTGCGTGGAATTCCCTGGTAACAACCGAACAACGCCGTCCTCGCTTTGAGGGTGCGCGTCGGCGCCGCGGATTCCGCCATAGGCCATGAAGCGGTCTCCGTTCAAGGCAATGCCGCTGGATGCATCACGGCTATAACCAGGCAGGGCTTCATTCCCGGCAGCGGCAGCGCCGTCCGGCAGCGTGGCGGCAATATCTGAATTGAGATCAATTCATATAAAACAACAATTATACATGTATGTGCTTTCCGCCTAGCATTAGACCGCGTTACAGAGTGCCTATCAATTGGGATGGCTGACTATAGGAGGTTATTCAACATGGGATCTGCAAATTTCGGAATAGACCTTGATCTGCACCGTCCGCCAGCCGGTTCGGCTTACGACAACGAGCGCCTCGGGCGTGTGCGCCCCCTCGAAATGGCGACCCGCGCGACGATAGGCAGCGTGATCACGTCGGGCGGTAGCGCTTCCGGCGCAAAGAATACGGCTCAAGGCGACGACAAGTATCTGGAGCATGTGCTCGATATTCCGCTCTCCTTGTCCGCATACAAGGAGATTTCCTCGATCGCGCGATGCATCGGCGTGACCCGGAATTTTCGCGAGGTCATCGATTATTTCAAGGTGCCCGCCAAGGAAACTCCCGCCGGATTCAAACTGGAATTCGTCGTCGCGCGCGACGGATTGGTTCAAGTCGACCTGATCCGGGATATCTCCTACGACAAGAACGGCCAGAAGCGGCCGACCGAATTCCTGTTCTCCGCCGATAGCGCGAATCCGTACGAGGTCGCTCCGATCAAGGATCTACTCGCCAACCTCACGTGCAATCCGGGAATCATTTATGACCTGTTCATCAATAACCCGAAGGCGAACATCGGCGGCCACTTCAAGACGCGCGATGAAGTAATGCTCGAGATCGGGAGGACCCTTGGGCCGGGATGCGACATCAGTGTCGAGTTGGACAACCCGTTCGAGTCCGATGTGCAAAAGCTTCTGGACGAGGCCGCCAAATTCCGCGAGATGCTCTCTCCGTATCGCGTGGTGATCAAGGTGCCGCATACCGGTTCGGTCAACGCGGGGAACGTCGGCGAGCTCCTGGCAGGGGACAAGAAGTTCCATCGCCGCTATGACCAAGGGCCGACCGCCGACCTGCTGCGCGGGCATCAACTCGCCCTGTTCATGCGCGAGCACGGGTATCGGGTCAACTTCACGCTGATGTTCGAGCCCTATCAGACGGCGATGGCTCTGCAGGCCAAGCCGTACTTTATCAACAGCTTCATCCGCCACCGCGAGTCGCAGACCGCCGCAATCAAGCGCAGCCTGGCGCAATACAAAGTGACTGATGATCCCTCTTTCCTGGTCGACCTGAGGACTCTCCTGGTCAACACGGACTATCTATCGGCAGAGGAAAAGGACTTCGACCTGTTCCAGGTGAAGAAAATGGCCGACAGGATCCTTGAGTATCGGCAAGCGGATGGCCTGGATCGGAACGATGGCCTAGACGGCATCCGGCACAACCTGAGGATGTTGAAATCCACCAACCTGCCTGACACGCGGCTCATCGTCTGCAGCATGGAAGGCGATTACAACTACCCCGATATCGATCGCCTGATGACCGAGCCGGAATTCGCCGATGTACTCGACCGCCTGGTGATCACGGCGCAGCCCGATTACCTGGCCAAATTCACGAGCTGCAATCAAGTCGTATCGTATCAACGCCGCTTCATGAATGCGGCAAGCAGCGCGAAGTGAAGGCAGCGGAGAAGGCTTTCCTTCCCCGCTCCGGCGCAAGGCGCTGGCGCCTCGCGGTCTTTCTGTTCAAGTAGAAAACAAAGTGTGTTCAATCAAGGGAGAAATCAAGTGAATTCAAACTATCGTGCAAAGTTGTCCGGCATATTTCCACCGAACATGACCTGCTTCGTCAATGAGGAAGTGGCGTACGACAAGATACGCGCGAATATCGAGAAGTACGAGCAGACGGGCATAGCCGGCTATTTCCCACTCGGAAGCAACGGCGAATTCAAGAGCCTTACGGACGAGGAGTCGTTGAAAGTAGTGGATGTCTACCGCAAATTCAAGGGCAAGGACAAAGTCCTGATGGCCGGCGTTTGCCGCGAGTCCGCCAAGACCACGATCGAGTTCACCAAGAAAGTCGCCGACCTCGGTGTGGAATTCGCAACGATTCTACCGCCCAGCTATTTCGTCAACGTGATGACGGAAGATGTGCTTGTCAAGTATTACACCTACGTCGCCGACAAGTCGCCCATCCCGATCATCCTTTACAACGCGCCGAAATTCGCCCAAGACCTCCTCTTGTCGCCAGGCCTGATCACGCGCGTTGCATCGCATCCGAACATCGCGGGAATGAAGGACACCTCCAAGGAGGACATTTCGATTTACACGAAGGCGGTGCCCGAGGGTTCGAATTTCTTCATTCTCGCCGGCACCATCGAAAAGTTCTTCAAGGGACTCGAAGTCGGCGCGATTGGCGGCGTCCTGTCCATTGCCAACTACTTGCCGAAAATTTGCTGCGACCTGCATAACCTGTACCTTGCAGGGAAACGTGACGAGGCCGCGAAGATGGACGTTTACGCGCGCGCGCTGAGCAGCAACGCCGCCGGCAAAGCGGGGATCGCCGGCGTCAAGGCGGCCATGGATGCCCTCGGTTATTTCGGCGGCGATCCGCGCCTTCCGGTGCCGCCGCTTGGCGATGCGCAGAAGGCCGAACTGAAGGCTGTCCTGCAGAAGGAAGGGCTGCTATGAAAAAGATCCTTCTGTCGAAGGAGATCCATGCGGAGGCGATGAAGCTCCTCAAAGGAAAAGTTGAGCTCGTCGTTCTCCCGGATTCGTCGATGGAGACGGCCCAAAAAATGGTCGCCGATGTCGACGGCGTGATTCTGCGGACCAATATCGGCTTTCCGCGTGAATTGATCGCGGCGGCCGGGAAGTGCCGGATCATCTCGCGCACCGGGGTTGGCGTCGACAGCGTCGATATCGCGGCCGCTACTGAGCGCGGCATCATGGTTTGCAACACGCCGGGGGTCAACACGATCTCCGTTGCCGAGCAGACGCTGGCCCTCATGCTCGGCATCGCCAAGCAGTTGACCGTCATGGACAGGTCCGTGCGCGCCTGCGCGTGGAAGGTCAGAAACTCGAATTCGACCGTCGACCTCGACGGCAAGACCCTGGGACTGGTCGGCCTCGGGCGCATCGGCCTGGAAGTTGCGCGGAAATGCAGTCTTGCCTTCGGCATGAAAGTGATCGCCTATGATCCCTTCGTCAAGGCCGCGACCGGCATTACGCTCTGTTCAGAACTCGACGAAATCTTCCGGGCGTCCGACTTCATTTCGATCCACGTGCCGTACATGGACGAGACGCATCACCTCGTCGATGCCCGGCGCCTCGCCTTGATGAAGCCTACCGCCTACATCATCAACACGGCGCGCGGCGCGATCATCGATGAGGCTGCGCTGGCCAAGGTGCTTGAAAGCAAGGCCATAGGCGGTGCGGGTCTCGATGTTCTCGAGGACGAACCGCCCACCGCAGGGAATCCCCTGTTCAAGCTCGACAACGTCCTGATGACGCCGCATTCCGCAGCGCTCACCCGCGAGTGCGAAATGAAGGTGGCGATCGAAGCAGCGACTGCGGTCCTCGACTTCGCAGAAGGCAGAGAGCCCAAGTACATCTTCAACCGGGCAGAGCTTGGCCAATCTTCGTCAAAGAAATAACGGACAACCCTCTACGCAGAAACGGATTTCGCTATGGAAAAACAATTTGATCTGATCAGTTTTGGCGAGGCGATGGTTCGCTTCAGCCCTTTGAACAACGCCCGGCTCGAGCAGTCGAGTGAGTTCACGCTGGCCATCGCCGCCGGCGAGTTGAATGTGTCGGTCAATACCTCCCGGCTCGGGCTCAAGACGGCCTGGGTCTCCAAGCTCGTCGATACCTGGTCCGGGAAATATGTCATCAACAAGGGCCGCGAGCACGGCGTCGATATGAGCATGGTCAAGTTGACCAAATACGACGGTGTCGGGCGCGAGCGCAACGGTCTGTGCTTCGTCGAAGTCGGCGTCGGCCCGCGTCCGAACCGGCAACTCTACGATCGCGGCCATTCGGTGATCAGCACCTCGAAGTCTTCCGAGTTCGACTGGAAGACCATCATGGCGAAGACGCGCTGGTATCACACCACGGGCATTTCGACTGCCATCTCGGATTCGGTGATCGAAAGCGTCATCGACTCGCTGCGCACCGCCAAGGAACTCGGCGTCACGACGAGCTTCGACCTCAACTTCCGGTCGACGATGTGGACCCCGGAAAAAGCGCAGGAAGTGATGAAGAAGGTGATACCGCACGTCGACGTGCTGATCGGCAACGAAGAGGATTTCGAGAAGATGCTGGGCATCAAGGCTGAAGTTGCAAAGGGCTATTCGAAGATCGATCCCTTGAGCTATCGCAGCGTCGCCGAGAAAGCCGTCAAGATGTATCCGAATGTCAGCGTCGTCGGAACGACCCTTCGGGATGCCAAGACCGGCCTGCTCAACGACTGGCAAACCGTGATGCTCTACAAGGGCGAGTTCTATCAGTCGAGAAAGTACGAAAACCTCGAGATCATCGACCGGACGGGTGGTGGCGACAGCTTCGCTTCCGGACTCATCTTCTGCATGATGGAAGGCAAAGACCCGCAATACATGATCGACTTCTCGGCCGCGTACTCGGCGCTGTGTCATGGCTTCCTCGGCGACTGGAACTGGGCTTACAAGGAAGAAGCGGAAAAAGTCATGAAGGGCGAGAGCGTCCGGGTCATGCGTTAAGTCAGCATTGAAAAGAGTCGTCACACCGGCGAAAGCGACCGAAGGAAGTGCAAAGCCCGGTGTCCAGTTCGTCGCCTTTACTGGATTCCGGCGTTCGCCGGAATGACGAATTAATCAGCCGTTATGTTACCGAACGAACAATCAGATTCAAGAGACAGGAGTGAAGAAATGAATGATGTAGCTATCGGATGCGATCCGAACGCGGCGGACCTTAAGGAAATCATCAAGGCCCATTTGGCGGAACTTGGATTTTCCTGCGAAGACTACGGGAGCGTCGATCCGATCTACGCCAACGTCGCGCTCGAAGTGTGCAACGCGGTCGTGGCCGGCAAGCACAAGCGGGGGATACTCATCTGCGGCACCGGCATCGGCATGAGCATCGCGGCGAACAAGGTTCCGGGCGCGTACGCCGCGCTGGTCGCGGATACCTATTCGGCCGAGCGGGCGAGCAAGAGCAATAACGCCAACATCATTACGCTCGGGTCCCTGGTGACCGGTCCGGCCCTGGCCAAGGTACTGGTCAGTACCTGGATGAGCAGCGAGTACACCCCGGGCGGTTCTTCCGAACCGAAGGTCCAACGCATCCGCGACCTCGACAAGGCGTTCGGGAAAGCGCGGGCATGAACGCGCTACGACCCGAAGAGACCGCCACCCTCGAGGCGGCCGCCCTGCGCATCCGGCAGGACATCCTGCGCATGGTGCGCGCCGGCGGCGCAGGACACGTCGGCGGCGCGATGTCTTGCGCGGATATCATGGCGGCGCACTATTTTTCCATTCTGCGCATCGATCCGGCGAAGCCGAACTGGCCGGACAGGGATCGTTTGATCCTGTCGGCGGGGCACAAGTGCATGGCACTCTATGCGGCACTCAGGCAACGCGGCTACTTCGACGAATCCATTCTCGACACTTACGGGGCGCTCAAGTCGCGCGTGCCGGGACACCCGGTGATGCAAAAGCTTCCCGGCGTCGAAGCCAACACCGGGGCGCTCGGGCACGGGCTTTCGATCGCCGGCGGCATGGCCATGGGGCTCAAGCTGAAGAAGAGTCCGGCCAAGGTCTACGTCGTCATGGGCGACGGCGAACTCGCCGAAGGGTCCAATTGGGAAGCGGCCGCCGCCGCATCGCACCACAAGCTCGACAACCTGCTGGTCTTCGTTGACTGCAACGGCCTGCAGCTGAGCGGCCCGACGGCCGACATCATGAACTACTCGCCGCTCGCCGCGAAATGGGCGGCGTTCGGCTGGTCGGTACGAACCATCGACGGGCACGACTTCGGGCAGATCGTCGGCAATGCGCGCGAGGCGCCTTTTGAAGCCGGCAAACCATCGATCGTGATCGCCAATACCGTGAAAGCGAAGGGCATCTCCTTCGCCGAAGCCAAGGTTGATTATCACTACTGGAAACCCAAGGCCGACGAAATGGCGCGCGCGGTTGCCGAGTTGGAAGCCGCGGCAGTGGAAGGATTAAAGGCATGAGAGAATTTAAAGACCCGCGCGTCGGATTCGGCAACGCCCTTCTGGCGGCCGCGCAGAAGGACGACAGAATACTGGCGCTCTCGGCTGACAGCTCCGGCAGTTCCGGCATGACGCCGTTCAGGAAGCAGTTTCCGGATCGGCACATCGAATTCGGCATCATGGAGCAGGGCATCGTCGGTTACGCCTCCGGGCTGGCGACCACCGGCTGGATCCCGTTCTTTTCCGCAATCGCTCCCTTCGTCACGGCCCGTCCATTTGAAATGTTCCGCAACGATCTGGGCTACATGAACCAGAACGTCAAGGTCGTCGGCCGCAACGCCGGGCTCACCTATTCGGACCTCGGCGCGACGCACCAGTCGCTCGACGACGTAGCGATCCTGCGCACCATCCCCGGCGTCACCATCGTCTGCCCGGGCGACCCGGTGGAAATCGAACGCGCGGTGCAGGCCGCGGTTGTGCACCAGGGACCGATGTATATCCGCATCGGCGCGCCGTCCATTCCCGTGCTTCATCCGGCCGACGTCGAATTTAAACTCGGCAAGGGCATCGTGATGATGGAGGGCAGCGACGTCACGATCATCGCCACGGGCACCGCCTTGTGGCGCGCCTACGATGCGGCGGAAATACTGCGCAGCAAGGGAATCAAGGCGCGCCTGATCAGCATGCATACGATCAAGCCGATCGACCGGGAACTGATTTGCGCTGCCGCGCTGGAGACGCCCGCGATCGTCACGGTCGAGGAGCATTATCTGGTCGGCGGCCTGGGCAGCGCGGTTGCCGATATCCTCGGCTGCATGCCAGGGCCGCACGCGCCGCTCAAGATGATCGGGGTGGATGACCAGTATGCCAGCAACGGTCCCTACGACGAGCTCCTCGGCCTGTATGGCCTGCTCGCCGAACAGATCGTCAGCACCGTCGAGGGCTTTATCGGCAGGAAGATGCCCAGGAGTTAGGGAAAACGGTCCAGGATCATTCGGGCGAAAAATCAGGGGGCAGGGGATGGGGGAATTCAGCGGCAAGGTTGTCCTGGTGACAGGGGGCAGCAAGGGAATAGGGCGGACTGCGGTCAGGCACTTTTGCCAGGAAGGCGCCACTTGCATCATCGTCAGCAGGCACCAGGACGAATGCCAGCGCTACGCCGACGAACTCATCGGCGAAGGTTTCAGCGCGAGCGGAATCGCTGCCGATGTCGGCAAGGTGAGCGACATCCGCAAGCTGGTCAGTACCGCCATCGAAAGGCACGGCGCAATCGACGTGCTCGTCAATTCGGCCGGCGTCAATATCAGAAAGCCGTGCGTCGAGTACCTGGAAGAGGACTGGGACTACATCATCAACATCAATCTCAAGGGCTCCTATTTCGTTTGCGCCGAAGTCGGCAAGCACATGGTGGCAAGGGGCTCCGGCGTAATCGTCAATGTCGCGTCGCTGCAAAGCCATATCGTGCTGCCGAACCTTTCGATTTATGCCGCGAGCAAGGCCGGGATGAGGCAATACACGAAAGGACTGGCCAATGAATGGGCCACCTTGGGCGTAAGAATCAACACCATTTCGCCCGCCTTCATTTCGACCGATCTGGTCGCGCCGGTATTGAACGATCCGGTGTGGCGCAAGATGATCGATTCGCGTACGCCGATGAAACGCCCGGGAACACCCGACGAAGCGGCCGACCTGATCCTGTTCCTGGCTTCTTCGCGATCAAGCTATATCACCGGCGCCGATATTCCCATCGACGGCGGCTGGACCGCCGGCTGATCTTCGCCTGACGCCTCAACCCCGAGACCGTCATCCCGGCGCAAGCCGGGATCCAGTTCGTGCCGCCGCCCTGGATTCCGGCTTCCGGCGGAATGACGGGGCAGGATTTCGGCACGGCCGATTGCCGCAAGGGAAGTGCCGATCGGCGCTCATCCCGGGTTCCGTATTTCTGCCGGATTGCCATTGCGTATTTGAGATCAATCGATACGTTAATACAATTATCTTTGTGTCCATAGGCTGCCTACAATCGCCGCAATGCCCCAAGAGGCTTAGACGCGCAAGAACGCAGCAGGGAACAAGAAGTCCTTTTCAAAGCCTCGGGAATCTCCGGTCGATAAAATTCCAACTTAGTGGAGAGGTCGTTATGAAAAAAAGCGTGTTCTTCCTATCGGCGGCGCTGTGTTTTGCGCTTAACATCACAGGCGTCGGATTACAAAGGGCTCAAGCGGCCGATGCGGTGATCACCCTGCATGGCGCATCGCAGTACGGCGATGAACATCCTTACAACCAGGGCATGCTGAAGTTCGAGGAACTGGTGAAGAAGTATTACGGCAAGCCGGTCACCTTCGTACTGCACCGGAACAGCGAACTCGGGCTGGAGAAGGATTTCTTCGCTTATTTGAATCAGGGCATTTCGGTCGATTACGCCGTCGTGTCCCCGTCGCTCATGGCGACCTTCGCCAAGGCCGCGCCGTTCATCGACTCGCCTTTTGTTTTCCGTGACCACGAGCAGATGAACAAGGTGATTGCCGCGGACATCCTCAAACCCCTCTCCGACGAGATCGAGAAGCAGGCCGACGTGATGGTGCTCGGCTATCACGGCGGTGGCGTGCGCAACATTTTCTCCAGCAAGCCGATTCACAACGTGGCCGATTTGAAAGGTCTGAAGATACGGGTGATGGGCGCGCCGATCTGGATCAAGAGTTTCACTGCGGCCGGCATGGCGCCGACAGTCATCGCCTTCAACGAGATCTATAACGGCATGCAGACCGGCGTGATCGAGGCCGGGGACAACGAGGCGGCAGGGGTGGAGCAGGCGAAATTCTACGAAGTCGGCCCCAACCTGATCCTGACCCGGCACGCGATCAGCCTGCGCCCGCTGTGCTTCGCCGCGAAGACTTTCCGCAAACTGCCGCCCGATCTGCAAGCGGCGATTCGCAAGGCGGGCATTGAGGCGAGCGAGTGGGAACGCAAGGTCGAGATCGACTCGGATTCGGCGCGGCTGGACAAGCTCGAAAAAGCCGGCAAACTCAAGCAGCTCACCTTCGAAGACCGCGACAAGTTCCGTGCACTTTTGGCCCCGGTTCTCGCGGCGTATGCCAAGGAAGTCGGCGCCGAGGGGATCTACGCGAGTATCAACGCGATTAAGTAGGGAGCCTGGCTGGCGGATGCGACGCGTACGACCGTCATCCCGGCGCAAGCCGGGATCCAGGCGGCCGCGGCACAGATTCCGGCCCCGGATTCAAGCATTCCGGGGTGACGTTCTTTCGCCGGAATGACGCTGCGTGTAATGATGGGCTTTATCCAGTAAGGAGAACATTGTGAAATCCCTGTACTACGTCGGTGACAAGCAACTGGAGCTACGTGACGATCCGAAGCCGACGCCGAAGGCCGGGCAGTATCTGATCAAGGTGCGCAGCACCGGCATTTGCGGCTCCGATTTCGAAGGCTATCTGGGCAAGACCGGGCGCCGCACCGCGCCGATGATCATGGGTCACGAGTTCTCCGGAACCATCGCGGAAGCGCCGGCCGGCGGCCGCTTCAAGGCGGGCGAACGGGTCGCCATTTTTCCCAAGCCGTTCTGCGGCGTCTGCGATTTCTGCAAGAGGGGCTTGTCCAATATGTGCCCGTCGGCGGGTGTGATGATGGGCGTCATGAGCAACAACGGCAGCATGACCGAATACATGGCCGTCGACGAGAAGTACCTGATTCCCTTCGCCGCGACGCTCTCGTTCAACGCCGCGGCGATGACCGAACCGCTGGCCGTCGCGCACCGTTCGGTCTACAAAATCTCCGATCAGGAAATCAGGGATTCGGAATACTGCATGGTGATCGGTGCGGGAACGATCGGCCTCTTGATCGTCGCGCTGCTCAAGCTGCGCGGTGCGCGCAACATCATCGTCGCAGACGCGACGGCGTTCCGGCTGGAGACGGCGAGAAAGATGCAGGCCGACTACACGATCAATTCGCGTGAAGTCGATTTTGTCGATACTGTGAAAAAGATCACCGGGGGAAGGATGTGCGACTACGCCCTCGAGGCCGTCGGTATCGCCCCGACGGTAACCAATTCGCTCGACTGCCTGCGCATCGGCGGAACGGTGGTGTGGGTGGGACTCGCCCACAAGATGGTCGAAGTGAATATGCAGAAGATCGTCACCACCGAACTGACGATCAAGGGCAACTACATCTACGATTTCGCCGGTTTCCAGGAATGCCTGAAACTGCTCGAAGAGAAGAAGATCGACATCTCTCCGCTGATGAGCCGCGTCTATCCGCTCGCCGATGGCGTCAAGGCCTTCCACGACCTGGAACAAAACGCCGACGGAAAATTGCTCAAGGTCTTTCTGGAAAGCTAGGACGCACAAGGCGCAAGTGGCAGCCTGAGGATACCGGTGCGGACCTCCGAGATCGACGCTGAAGCGCCGTTTCGCTGCGGATTGCCAATACCGTATCTAAGATAAGTTGATAGATTAATACAATTATGTTTATATCCACGTGCTGCTTATAATCGTGGTAGAACCCGAAGAGGTTTCAAGGGCAAGAAGGCGGCGGTAAAAAAACGGTTTTCAAAGCGTCGGAAATCTCCGGGCGATGAAATTCTAAATTTTTGGAGGGGTCCTTATGAAAAAGAGCGTGTTATTCCTGTCGGCTGCGCTGTGTCTTGGGCTTGGCGTCGCGGGCGTCGGCGTGCAAAAGGCCGTGGCGGCCGATGCGGTGATCACCCTGCATGGCGCATCGCAGTTCAACGATGAACATCCGTTCACGCAGGGTCTGAATCAGTTTGCGGTCCTGGTGAAGAAGTATTACGGCAAGCCGATCAACTTCGTGCTGCACAAGAATATGGAACTCGGAGTTGAAAAAGACTATTTCGCCTACATGAACCAGGGCATTTCGGTCGATTACGCGATCGTCTCGCCGGCGCACATGGCAACCTTCGCCAAGGCCGCGCCGTTCATCGACGCGCCTTTCGTCTTTCGCGACCACGCGCATTTGAACAAGGTAGTCGCCGGGAAAGTCCTCCAGCCGATCGCCGACGAAATCGCCCAGAAAGCCGACGTGCTGCTGCTCGGCTGGGGCGGCGGCGGTGTGCGCAACATCTTCGCCAACAAGCCGATCCACAACGTGGCCGAGCTCAAGGGCCTGAAGATCCGCGTGCAGGGCGCTCCGATCTGGACGAAAACCTTCACCGCTGCCGGCATGGCGCCGACGGTCATCGCCTACAACGAGATCTACAACGGCATCCAGACCGGGGTGATCGAGGCCGGGGACAACGAGGCGGCGGGGGTGGAGCAGATGAAGTTCTACGAAGTCGGCCCCAACCTGATATTGACCCGGCACGCCATCAGCGTGCGGCCGCTGTGCTTCTCGGGCAAGTCCTTGAAGCGGCTTCCGGCCGATCTGCAGGCGGCGATTATCAAGGCGGCCGCCGAGGCGGGTGACTTTGAGCGCAATCTCGAGTCGACCTCGGATCAAACGATCCTCGACGGGCTGGAGAAAGCCGGCAAGGCCAAGATGATCAAGTTCGAAGATCGCGACAAGCTGCAAGCGCTGATGACGGTGGAGCTTGACAAGTATGCCGTCGAAATCGGCGCCGACGCCATCTGGAAGAACATCAAGGCGACCAAATAACAACTGTGGTCGGTGCGGCGCACGGTGCGGCGGAAGCGGTTAATCCGCCGCACTGAGTTTATGCCCCGCCTCCACTCAGTCATTTTCCGAGGATCTGATGCGAAATTTTATAGACTTGATCTACCGTGGCTTGCAGCTGGTACTGACCCTGCTGATCGCCACGCTGATCTTCCCGGTGACCTGGCAGATCTTTTCCCGGTACACCCCCCTGCTTCCCAACCTGATCTGGACCGAAGAGGTCTCGCGCTGCTGCCTGATCTGGGTCATCATGATCGGCGCCTCCGTCGCCGTTCGCGACGGCTCGCACTTCGACGTCGATGTGCTGCCGCATCCGAAGACCCAGTTCGGCGTGGCGGTGAACCGCACCCTGGTGCATGGCGCAATCTTTCTCGTTGCGCTGATTTTCATCGGCTGGGGCTGGCGCTTCACGATGTTCGGCTATGACCAGAGTTCCGAACTGACTGGCCTCAACATGGCTTTCATCCATGTTGCCTGGCCGTTTGCAGGCTTTTGCTGGGTGCTGTTTACCCTGGAGAAGCTCTACGATGATATCCAACTAGTGAAACAATCAAGAGGTGGCGCAAATGGGGCCGGTTGAAGTCGCAGTAATTCTGTTCGCAGTGTTCATCGCACTGATCATCGTGCGCGTGCCGGTGGCGTTCGCGCTGGGGCTTGCCTGCGTTCCGGTCTTTTTCATCGATGACCGGCTGACACCCTTCCTTCTGCTCAACGAGATGTTGAAATCCTACAACTCGATCCTGCTGCTCTCGATCCCGTTCTTCATGCTG
>CAISOB010000056.1 GCA_903886975.1 uncultured beta proteobacterium | reverse complement strand
CTTTCTGAAGAACGGGGCGCAGAACGTCTTCGGCGCCGAGCCCATGCCGATGCCGCGGCCAACCGCCTCGGAGGCGCTCAACCTGTTCGGGGTGTATGTTGATCCCCAATATATCGTCATCATCCTGTGCACCCTCGCGCTGCTCGGTTTCCAGTATTTCCTTTTCGAACGGACAAAGCTCGGCAAGATGCTGCAGGCGACTGCTCAGGACAAAGAGATGGCGCGGCTGCTCGGCATCCGGGTGACGATCATGATCGCCATCACCTTCGCCTACAGCTCGATCCTCGGAGCGGCGGCGGGGATTCTGGTCGGACCGATCTTCTTCGTCACCAAGGAGATGGGCGGCATGCTCGGTCTCAAGGCCTTCTGTTCGACCATTGTCGGCGGATTCGGCAGCGTTCCCGGCGCCATCGCGGGGGGGATTTTCCTCGGCGTGGTCGAAGTCTTCGGCGCTTATTACGTTTCAAGCGCCTATCGCGATGCCTTTGCGTTCATCATTCTGATCCTGGTGCTCCTCGTCCGTCCGCAGGGATTCTTCGGCGAGAAGATCGCCGAGAAGGCATAGGGCGCAGCGATGAACACCAACACAAAAAAACTACTCCTCCTTGCTTTCCTCGTCGTTGCTGTTGTGGTGTTCCCGCGCGTGGTGGCGAGCAGCTATTGGCTGAATCTGATCAACCTGGCCATCAGCTTCTCGATTGCCGCGATCGGCCTGAACATCGTGCTCGGCTACGCCGGCCAGCTGTCGCTGGCCCAGGCCGCTTTCTGGGGCATAGGCGCCTACACTTCGGCCCTGCTCACGACGCAGCTGGGCGTTCCCGTATGGATCGGCATGTTCGCCGCTTTCTTCATGGCGGCCTCCTTCGGCGTGCTGCTCGGCATTCCCACGTTGAAGCTCTCGGGCCACTATCTGGCGATGGCGACGATCGGCTTCGGGATCATCCTGCAACTCGTTCTGGTCAATGCGATCTGGTTGACCGGCGGTTCCGACGGCATCATCAAGATACCGTCGGCATGGATCGGCTCGCATGAGTTGGACGAGCCCGGCGACTTCTTCTACGTCGCCGCCGTGGCGCTGATTCTGTTCACCTGGGGCGCCATCAATCTCAAAGACTCGCGTGTCGGCCGCGCTTTCATGGCCATCCGCGAGAACGAGATGGCTGCTGAAACGACCGGGGTGGACACGACTTTCTACAAGATCATGGCCTTCGCCCTTTCGGCGGGCTATGCCGGATTCGGCGGCTGGATGTTCGCGCACAGCTGCTCGCACTACATCAGCCCGGATACCTTCTCCTTCGATCAGTCGGTGATGCTGCTGGTCATGGCGGTGCTCGGCGGCAACGGTTCGGCCATCGGTTCCATCGTCGGCGCCGTACTGCTGACGCTGCTCCCGGAGGTGCTGCGCTTTCTCAAGAATTACTACATGATGGTCTATGCGGCGGGCATCGTGCTGATCATGATCTACATGCCGAGCGGCATCGCCGGTCTGGTGAGCCACCTGCGCGTCAGCACGCGGCTGCGCACCTGGTGGAATGCCGGTTCGACGGCGGCGCGACAGGTTGCCGCATCTTCCACCAGCGGCGAAATCGCCAGTGCAAAGGCAGTCGCCGTTACCAAGGGCAGCGGCGCCGGCGAGGTGCTGCTCACCGTCAAAGGGCTGGCCAAGCAATTCGGCGGGCTCAAGGCGGTGGACGGGGTGGACATGGTGGTCCGGCGCGGCGAGATTCAGGCGCTCATCGGGCCCA
This sequence comes from uncultured beta proteobacterium, assembly GCA_903886975.1. Lineage (GTDB taxonomy): Bacteria > Pseudomonadota > Gammaproteobacteria > Burkholderiales > Rhodocyclaceae > Propionivibrio. Next base: position 67,218 of record CAISOB010000056.1, on the reverse strand, counting down.
ACGGTTCGGGCAAGACGACGACCCTCAACATGCTCAGCGGTCTGTACATCCCGACCGGCGGCGAGATCAGCCTCGAGGGGGCGGCCATCGCCGGTCGCAAGCCGCATGTCATCACCGCGCTCGGCATCGCCAGAACCTTCCAGAACATCCGTCTCTTCGGCGCGCTGACGGTGCTGGACAATGTGCTGATCGGCCAGCAGTGCCAGTCCAAGTCCGGCCTCATCAGCAGTATTTTCCATCCGCCCTGGCAGCGGGCCGAGGAGTCCGTAATGCGGGCGAAGGCGATCGAGATGCTGGCCTTCGTCGGTCTGAAAGGCAAGGAGTTTGCGCAGTCAAACAGCCTGCCGTACGGGCAGCAGCGGCTGCTCGAGATGGCGCGGGCCCTGGTTTCCGATCCCAAGCTGCTCTTGCTCGACGAGCCGGCGGCGGGCCTGAATGCCGCCGAGACCGAAACGCTGGTCGATCTTCTGTTCCAGATCAGCAAGCGGGGCATCACCATTTTGCTGGTTGAACATGACATGAACCTGGTCATGAACGTGTCCGACCACATCACGGTGCTGAACTTCGGCCGGAAGATCGCGGAAGGGACCGCCGAAGAGATCGAGACGAACCAGGAGGTGATCGACGCCTACCTGGGGACGGAGGTGGGGAATGCTTAAGGTTGATGGAATCGAAAGCTGGTACGGCGCCATTCAGGCGCTGAAGGGCGTCACGCTCGACGTAAAACCCGGAGAGATCGTCGCCCTGCTGGGCGCCAACGGTGCCGGCAAAAGCACCACCATCAAGACGATTACCGGCCTTGTGAAGGCAAAGAAAGGCAAGATCGAGTTCCTCGGTCAGGACATCACCGACATGGAAACCGAGGACATCGCCGAGCTCGGGATCGCCTATGTGCCGGAGGGACGGCGCATCTTCCCGGGTCTCAGCGTCATGGACAACCTGATGCTCGGGGCGACACCGCGCAAGCGCGTCTCCCAGGCGGATATCCAGAAAGACCTCGACCGCGTCCTCACGATCTTTCCTGTGCTGGCGGAGTTCCGGGGGCGCCTGGGCTGGCAGCTGTCCGGTGGCCAGCAGCAGATGCTGGCCATCGGGCGCGGGCTGATGTCTGCAGCGAAGCTTCTGATCATGGACGAGCCGTCGCTGGGCCTGGCGCCGATTCTGATCCAGGAGGTGTTCAAGGTCATCAAGGAGATCAACCAGGCCGGGACGACTATCCTGCTGGTCGAGCAGAACGCCCGGATGGCGCTGCTGATTGCCAACCGGGGTTATGTGCTGGAGACGGGGCGGGTGATGTTAGCCGACACGGCGGCCAATTTGCTGGCGAGCGAAGAGATGAAAGCGCACTACCTGGGCACCCATGCCAATGTCAAGGAGGCTCGACAGCGCCGACGCGACGAACGGGCAGGCGCCTGAAGCCGTCTTCATAACTGAACAGACGCTCCCACCAGGTGCGCAGTACGACGTAATATCAAATAGATGTTGGGAAGATTTGGTGCGGCTCGTCGGAGAAGTCATTTATTTCAATGGCACAAGGTGCACGACAACTTGGGGCCGGCTTTTCTATAGCTAAGTGACCGGATCGGGTCGGGTAAGGGCTCGGCATTTGCAGCCAACCAGGAATGGATCAGCGCTTCCCTAGGCGCCTGGCGGCAAGTTCGTCTGTTCGCCGTTCAGCAGCCGGTCTGAATTGCGCTGATGCGTCGCGGTGTAGATTCCGCTGACCATAAGAATGGCGATCCCGACCAGCGACCAGGAGTCCGGGAAATCACCGAAGGTCAGATAGCCGATGACCGTAACCCAGATCAGTTGTGAGTAGCTGAAAGGAGCAAGCCGTGATGCCGGGGCATGTTCGAAGGCCTTGATCAGGATCAGATGGCCGAGTCCGCCAAGCATGCCGTTGATGACAAGCAAGGCGAGGTGCAGGGCACTTTGCGGTTGTACCCAAGAATAGGGCAGCATCGCCGAAAGCAACAGCGCGCCGACCAGGCCGGCATAGAATATCGAGGTATAGGGACTCTCCAGACCGGCCAGACGGCGCGTGAGAATCTGGTACCCGGCGTAGGCAATCGCGTTGCCCATCGGCAGGAACACGGCCCAGGTGAAAACGCTGCTGCCCGGACGGATGATGGCGAGGACGCCGATAAATCCGCAAAGGACGGCGATCCAGCGCGCGAGTTCGACCTTCTCCTTGAGAAACAGCACCGACATCATGGTGACCAGCAGCGGAGCCAGAAAGGCGATTGCCGACGTTTCCGCGAGCGGCATGTATTTCAATGCGCTGACGAATAAAATCGAGGCAATGGCCAGCAACAAGCCGCGCATGATCTGTATGCCGGGACGGGCGGTGCGTATCAGCGCAAGACCATAACGCGGTCCGAGCACGACAACAACCAGAAGCAGATGAAACGTGAAGCGCGCCCAGACGACGAGATTGATCGGATAGAAACGGGTCAGGTATTTGGACAGAGAATCGAGGACGGAGAAAATCGCAACGGCCGTCATGACCAACATTATTCCACGAAAGACCTGCGGATTTCCCGTTCGCGGTTCAGTCATCGCGGCTACAGGACGAGGCCTGGATTCGACTTGCAGTTAGCGTGCAAGTGCCCCGGGGTTTCGTCGTTCTCCGGCCTAACAGGCGCTGCTGGCCGTTCGCTGCTGCAGTTATCATCGCGATCTCCCTGGCCGACAGTTTAAAGCAAACAAGCACATCGGCCGCCGGGAAAATGCCAAAAAACGCCCTCGCTGACGTCCATGAGCAGCGCGAGTATCAGGCGAAGGGCTGCAACACCACGCCGCCTAGTGGATGGATGGCCGAATAACGGCCGCTCTGGAGCAAGCTCACGGGCCGTTGGGGTCGGCGGTACGCGTTGGTGGACGTTGAAGCGTCCTTTCATCTATACGCCGGAGAAAGCGGTATATCCGCCATCCACAGGCACAACCGCCCCGGTCACGAAGCTTGCAGCATCCGACAGAAGCCAAAGCGCGGCACCGACGATCTCTTCAGGGTTGCCGTAGCGACCCATCGGAACGTTTGCGAGTATCTTCTGAGCTCTTTCAGTCATCACACCGGTCTTCTCGTCAACAAGGAGGAATCTGTTCTGATCGGTGAGCATAAATCCGGGAGCAATTGCGTTCACTCGAATTGTCGACGCATAGTTCTGCGCCATGTGAACCGCCAGCCACTCGGTGAAGCTAATGAGAGCAGCCTTGCCGTTCGAGTATCCGACCGCCCGAGTGAGCGGACTTATGCCCGCAATCGATGCGATATTAAGAACAACCCCGGACTTCTTTTGCGCGAATATGCGTCCAACGATCTGCGATGGAATGACCGCGCTCATATAATTGAGCGCAACTGTGCTTGTCAAAGCTTCCGGAGCGATATCAAAGAACTCCAGTTCGGGAGAGGTCGTACATTCCTTGCGGCTGCCGCCCGCTCCGTTAACGAGAAGATCCACCGTGCCGAATTTGGCGACAACGGTCTCTATTGCCGAGGCAACGCTCTCTTTGGAAGTGACATCGCACTCGACGGCCATCGCCACACCCTTGGCCGCGGCAATGCCATCCACCTTGCGCTTCGCGTTATCCAGAGAGAGATCGCACACGGCAACCCGCACGCCTTCCAAGGCAAGATTCGCCGCAATCTCGCCGCAAATTGCTCCGCCTCCCCCCGTAACTACCGCCACTTTTCCTTCAAGAGCGTATCTCATAGCAAGTCCCTATTAAAATATCAGCGCCACTTAATACCGTGGCTTGTTTATGCGAGGAAGATTCTCATAACCCGCTGTGTCGATGATCGATCTCGCAGCGTCGTCAACTCATCGACAATAACACCAGCTCGACCAACGCGGCAACATCCCGACCTTCATCCACAGTTCCGACGGCAAACCGGGCGACGTGTTGTGCGATGGAACTCTATCTTGGTCGCCGGATTTGTGCGATAGTGGCGAGACCCTCTTGAACCGTTAAAAGAACAACGCTATTGGCTCGGGGCTGAAGCGTCATAACCAACGACTTGCGCATGTCTGACAGCATCCTGCATCAATTGCTCACCACCCGCGTTCCGGCATCGCGTCTGAATGCATTCTGCATCGACGCCATGCTTCGTGCCGGTATGCGTGAGGAAGATGCGCGCGTCACCTCAGAGGTACTGGTCACCACCGACACCTGGGGCACCTTCACCCATGGGTCGAAACAGCTCCGCCCCCTGATGAAGCTGGCTGCGGATCGGGTCGACCTGAAGGCCGTTCCGGAAGTCGTTTCGCAGGGGCCGGCCTGGGCTCTCATTGACGGTCATTTTGCCTTGGCTCCGGTGATTGCGGTACAAGCGATGCAGTTGGCGATCGAGAAGGCCAAGACGGCCGGGATCGCCTACGTCGGGGTTCGTGGAAGCAACCATTTCGGCGCCTGCGCCTACTACGCCAACATGGCCGCCGAGCATGACATGATCGGCCTGGCGATGACCAACGCCAATCCGATGGTCGCCGTACCGGGCGGACGCACACCGATCCTCGGTACCAATCCTTTCTCCTACGCGGTTCCGGCCGGCGAGGAGCGGCCGATCGTCCTCGACATTGCGACGAGCATCGTCGCGGCGAGCAAGGTCCTGGCTGCCCGAGTGCTGGGCAAGCCCATTCCCGACAATTGGGTGGTCGACGATGAAGGACGCCCGACCACCGATGCCAGCGAATATCCCGAGAAAGGCGTGCTGCTGCCGATGGCCGGCCACAAGGGTTATGGCATCGCCCTGATGATCGAGCTTCTGGCGGGCGCCCTGACCGGCGCACAGGTGCTCGACGAAGTGAAGATCTGGATCACCCCCGATTCGCGGCCCTTGAGCCAGGGGCATTGCTTCATCGCCATCAATGTCGACGCGATCATGCCGATCGCGCAGTTCAAGACGCGCGTCGACGGCATCATCCGCGAGATCCGCAACGCCCCGCGCGCCGCCGGCACCGATCGCATCTATCTGCCCGGCGAGATGGAATGGGAGCGGCGCGATGTCGCCCTGCGCGACGGCATCCTCCTGCCCGAAGACGTGCTGCAGCGGCATGAGGGCCTGGCCCAGGATTACCACATGGACCTGGCTGCGCTGCTGCCCTGAGCGCCGCCATCCTACAACCCCACGGAGAACCCATGAACGACCAGAAAACAGCCATTGTCACCGGCGGAGCCAAGGGGCTCGGCAAGGCCATCTGCGAGACGCTCGCATTAACCGGCGCCCTGGTGGTGGTGGCCGATATGGAAATCGCCAAGGCGCGCGAAACTGCGGCTTCGATCAATGGCCATGGCGGCAAGGCCGTGGCGATCGAGGTGAACATCGGCGAAGAGGCCTCGGTGCTTGCCTTATACCAGGCGGTGAAAGCGCTCTCGCCGACCGTCGACATCCTGGTGAACAACGCCGCCATCGGCCGCGAGTTGCCCATCCTCGACATCACGGTCGCCGAGTGGGACCGCATCTTCGCCGTGAACATGCGCGGCACCTTCCTGATGAGCCGGGAGGCGTTTCGCGTCATGAAGGAGCAGGGCAGCGGCAAGATCATCTCCATCGCCTCGGCCGCCGGCAAGATCGGCGGACTCGTCGCCGGGGCGCATTACTCGGCCTCCAAAGCCGGCGTCATCTGTTTCACCAAATCCCTCGCCATGCAGGCCGCGGCGTTCAAGATCAACGTCAATGCCGTGTGTCCGGGACCGATCGCCACCGACATGACCGCGATCTGGGGGGAGGAGACGATTCGGGCCACCGCCGAGAAAATTCCCTGGAAGGAATTCGGCCGGCCTCAGGACGTGGCCGATGCCGTCGCCTTCCTTGCATCGGAGAAATCCCGTTACATCACCGGTGAGATCCTGGATGTGAACGGTGGTTTTGTCATGGATTGATCTGCGCGGATCATTTCGCGAGGCGTGCTCAAATTCCCGGCCATCGGTCCCGATCGCATTCCTTTCATTTCCGCCGCTGCCCACGATCTGCACGCCTTTCTCCACGGTCCCGGCCAAGATCTTCCGCGGATCATCGAGTCCGGGCTGCCCGAAACCGAAGGCATGCACTCCGCGCATCGGGGTGGCCTGGTCGAGGAAATGACCGAACCTGCCGCAAGCGTGGATGAGGCTACTACGACAGTTGCCCGAAACGGCGGTCACATTGCCGCGAAATCGACTCAATGCTTTGCCGCCAGGCCCCGGATGCCGATGGGTACATTTCGATTCTCCGAGCCGGTCATTGGGCAGCTTTGCGAACCGGCCATGAAGAGAAGTGCCGGAATTTTCTCTAGAACCGCCGTCCAACTCGAGGCTAGCGTCGAACCGGTCATTCACTAAACGGCGCCCCGCATTGCCAATCGTTGGAGTGCGGTGCAAGCCTAACCCGCCGTTTAACTCGCGTTTTCAAGGCGAAATTTTGCCATTGACCGAAGCGCAGAAGCCAAGGATACTTTGGGTTGTGCAGTTGAATTTCCTATCCTCGTCCTTCGGACATTGATCGCAAGCGTGTAAAGTCGGCAGAAGTAAATCCGGGTGGAAAGGCGTGGAATCCAAAATTGCTCAGTACCGCCGTCGTGAGCGGCTATGCGGCAAATTTGGCGGCGAAGTTCTTTTATTTCATTACTCAATAGTCCTTGCGCTTATTGGACTGGCGAATTCTTAAGGGGGTCTAAAGTATGAGAAAGAGCCTTGTATTAATGTCTATTTTGTTAGCTCTAGGCGTGATTTCAACCGTGGCATCCGCGGTTCCACCCAAGCTTGCAGTGCCAACCATCAAGGTGGAACCCGGCGCGAAGCTCAACGAGAACATTACGGTTGTTCAGCAGCTGGACATGGTGTCTTTCGACCCGATCAACACTTCCGACCTTTCCAACCGATACATTATTACCAACATCTACAGCTATTTATTCGCGCAGGATGAATATCTCGGCAACGTGCCGGAATTGGTCAAGAGCTTTAAACGGCTCAATGATTCGACGTGGCAGTTCGAAATTTACAAGGGTGTCAAAACCCATGACGGCAAGGACTTGACGGTCGATGACGTTGTCTACTCCCTGCAGAGAACCCAGAAAGGCACTGCGATTGGCGCCTTGTTCAAGCCGGTGGACAAGATTAGCAAGGTTAACGACAGCACGCTTCAAATAACAACCTTCGGTCCCTATCCGGCGCTGCCCACCGCGTTGACCCATGTCTCATGCGGCATCGTTCCCAAGGCCTACTTGGAAAAGGCCGAGGTGTCGAAAGACTGGAGCAATCCAATCGGAACGGGACGCTACAAGTTCAAGAGCCGTGTGATCGGCGACAGCGTGGTCATGGAGCGTTTTGATGGCTATTTCAATCAAAAGGACAAAGCGCTCAACAAGTCCCTGACCTTCAAGATCATTCCGGAAGGCAGCGGCCGAACGATCGCCGTGGAAACCAAGAAAGCGGATATCAACGTCGTATTCGATACCGTCGATTACGATCGCGTGCTGGCCAACGCCAATCTGCAGCTTTGGGAGCACCCGTCGCAAACGATGTGGCATCTGGGCTACGACAACACGCAAAAGGGGTTTGACAACAAGCTGGTTCGTCAGGCCATCAACTTTGCCGTTGATCGCAAGGCGCTCCTCGAAGTCGGTCACAACGGTCATGGCACCGTCGTATTCAACAATGCCACCTTTGCTCCGACCGTTCTTGGCGCAGTCAATAATCCCGGAAACAAATACAGCTACGATCCCGAGAAGGCCAAAGCGCTGATGAAGCAGTCGGGTGTTGCCGGATTCGACACCGAAATCATCGTCTTCCGTGACGAGGCGGAACGGATGGCCGTGCTGGTGCAGTCTTACTTGCAAGCCATCGGCATCAATGCGACGGTGAAGCGAATCGAGAACGCCGTATTTGCGCAAACCATTCAGGCCCACAAAGCGCCGATGTTCATCACCAGCTGGGGTTGTTACTGGGATCCAGATATGTTCCTGGCGCGTCGGTTTACCAAGGCCGGTATCGGCGGCGTAAATCGCGTCTGGTATCAAAACCCTGTACTGGATCTTATGATCGACAAAGCGCGCACCGTTTCTTTCGATAACAATCCGCGTGCGGCAGTTTATAAAGAAATCCAGACGTTCATGGCCGACGAGGCGCCTGAGGCCGACTTGTATGTCAACACCATGTATGCGCTCGCCAATAAAGATCTGAAGGGCATCGAGATCAACGTCGAGATGCCCCACAACTACTACAAACTGCACTATTGACCCAGCTGCTGTAGTTCAGGTTCGACGGACCTCCGACATGTTCCCCGGCTTGAGTTGGGGAACATGTCGTTTATGGGAGTGAATTAGTTGCTCAAATTTATTGTGAAGCGTTTATTTGCCATGATTCCGGTTGTCCTGGCAGTAACGTTCGTCGTGTTCACCATCATGTGGTTTGTTCCCGGTGATCCAACCAACATCATCCTGGGAAATGAATGGACGGAAGCGGCGAGTGCGAGAGTCAAAGCGGAATTAGGTCTTGACCGATCATTCCTCGTTCAGTTTTTTCACTACACGGCGAATCTGGTTCAAGGCGATTTCGGCATTTCCTATATCACCCGGGCTCCCGTTGGCGAACAGCTGCTGGCCCGTTTCCCCAACACGCTCGAGGTCGTGTTGGGTGCGATGCTGTTCTGTGTCGTTGTGGGCGTTCCTATTGGCGTCTACTCGGGGGTCAAACCCTATTCCGTGTTCTCCAATTTGACCATGGTGGCCGGACTCCTTGGCATATCCTTTCCGATCTTCTGGCTGGGACTCTTGCTGATCCTGCTTTTTTCGGTACACCTTGGCTGGCTGCCTTCGAGCGGCCTTGAGGATGGCTTTGCCAGTTTCATACTGCCCTGCCTTGCTCTGGGCGGCAACTATATGGCTAACATCATGAGAATCACGCGTTCTTCGATGCTCGAAGTCATACGGCAGGATTACATTCGTACGGCAAAGGCCAAAGGCGTCAAGGCGGTCGATGTGGTCATCAAACACGCGCTGCAGAATTCCATGATGCCGACGATTACCGTGATCGGCATGGACATCGGCACTTTGCTTGGCGGCGTCGTATTGACCGAGACGGTGTTTTCAATCCCCGGCACAGGCAGACTGCTGCTTGAATCGATTAACAAGAGAGACACGCCCACCGTTATCGGTTGTTTGGTCATCATGGCCGTTTGCATCGCCATCTCGAACCTGATCGTCGATATTGTTTATGCGTACGTGGACCCCAGAATTAAAGCGCAGTACGGCGCGGGGAAGGACTAGCCATGGACGAAACGATAGCGAAATATACAACGAGAAAGGGCTTCTTCAAGCAATACAAGAAGAAGAGTCGCCTGCAGGAGATTTGGACTCGATTTTTGCGCAATAAACTGGCTGTCGTCGGCCTGGTTATTTTTGTTTTCATTGTCCTCGTCGCTATTTTTGCGCCATTGATCGCCGGTTATGACACCGAGGCGATACGAATCAATGTGCCCAATCGCTTGCACTCGCCAAGCGCCGCGCATATTTTCGGCACCGACGAACTAGGGCGGGACATCATGGCCCGCATCGTGCACGGCGCGCGCATCTCTCTCGTGGTCGGCTGTGCGGCCATCGCGTTTGCCTTATTCGTCGGCGGTGCATTGGGCGCCATTGCAGGTTATTTGGGCGGCAAAATCGACGACGTGATCATGCGTTGCATGGATGTGTTTTTATGCCTGCCTGACGTGCTGCTGGCACTGGCGATTGTGGCTGCGTTCGGCACGAACCTGGTGAATTTGACGATCGCTATCGGGCTCGCCTTCACGCCAAAGTTTTCACGTCTGGTGCGTTCGGCGGTGATGACGGTGCGTGGCATCGAGTATGTGGAGGCGGCAAGAGCCATTGGGGCAACCAACACCCACATCATTACCCATCATGTCTTGATCAATTGCTTCGGCCCGATCATGGTCCAAGTCACACTGTATGTGGCCAACGCAATATTGACGATTTCGGCGCTGAGCTTCATCGGCCTCGGGATTCAGGCGCCTATTCCCGAATGGGGGAACATGCTCGCCTCCGGCCGCGTTTACATGCGTGACTACGCCTACATCGTCATCGCGCCGGGCATGGCGATTTTCATGACGATCCTTTCGCTCAACCTGTTGGGCGACGGCTTGCGTGATGCGCTGGATCCGAGGTTGAAATAGCATGAATATGGAAATGAAAAAGCCGAACGAACAGCAAACCACGCTCGAGATAAAGAATCTTGTGATTCACTATATTAGTGATGACGAGGTGGTGAAAGCTGTCAACGGTGTGAACATTGAAATCAAGGCCGGCAAGACCCTGGGTCTGGTCGGCGAGACCGGCGCCGGCAAGACCACCACGGCGCTATCTATTCTTAATCTGGTCCCGGAACCGCAGGGGAAAATTCTTTCAGGTGAAATATTGCTCGAGGGCCGAAGCGTTCTGGCGATGAGCGAGCTCGAGTTGGAGGCTATCCGCGGCGACAAGGTTGCGATGATCTTTCAGGATCCGATGACCTCGCTGAACCCGGTTCATACGGTTGGCGATCAGATTGCCGAAAGCATCGAGATTCATCGCAAGGTCAGCAAGCAAGAGGCGCTTAAACAGGCTAAAGAGATGCTCGAACTGGTCGGGATCCCAAGCGAGCGTTCCAATGAGTATCCATTCCAATTTTCCGGGGGTATGAAGCAGCGTGTCGTTATTGCCATCGCACTGACCTGCAATCCGAATCTGCTCATTGCCGACGAGCCGACGACCGCTTTGGATGTGACCATTCAGGCGCAAGTGCTCAAACTGATCAATGAGCTGCGGCAGAAATATCATATGTCGATGCTCATGATCACACACGATCTTGGAATCGTGGCCGAAGTGTGTGATGAGGTTTCCATCGCTTATGCCGGGCGAATTATCGAGCATGGCACCTTGGAAGATATCTTCGACCATATGCGGCATCCATACACCAAGGGCCTGTTCGATGCGCTGCCTGATATCGGGGCCAGACGCTCCGAACTCAAACCCGTCAAAGGATTGATGCCCGATCCTACGAACCTGCCATCCGGGTGTCCGTTCCATCCCCGCTGTGATTATGCGATGGAGGTCTGCTCCCGGTCTGTGCCTGAAAATAAATGGCTCAGCGAAACCCATTGCGTGGAATGCCATTTATACACAGACACGAATGAGAGCATGCTGTGAGGAGATATTGCTTTGAGTGACGTTCTATTGGAGGTCAAGGACCTCAAAAAATATTATAAAGTACCTAAAGGAATGCTCCATGCGGTAGATGGCGTGAGTTTCAAGCTGGAAAGGGGGAAAACGCTGGGTATCGTGGGCGAATCAGGCTGTGGCAAAACGACGATTGGCCGCGCGATTCTGAGGCTCGTGGAACCGACCAGCGGCAGTGTCATTTTCGACGGTGTCGACATACTGAAACTGAACAAGCAGGAAATGCGGCATATGCGCAGGAATATGCAGCTGATTTTTCAGGATCCGTTTTCTTCGTTGAACCCCCGCAAAACCATTACTCAAACGATTGAAGAACCTCTCATTCTGTCCGATATGATTCCGGATCCAGACCAGCGGTTCATGCGCGTCATGGAGCTGATGGATACCGTTGGTTTGGCGGAGCGACTGGTCAACACCTACCCGCATGAACTGGACGGCGGCCGCCGTCAGCGCATCGGGATCGCCCGTGCGCTGGCCATGAATCCGAAGTTCATCATCTGCGATGAACCGGTTTCCGCTCTGGATGTTTCCATTCAAGCGCAGATTCTGAACTTGATGAAGAAGATTCAGCGGGAAATGGGATTGACCTACATTTTTATCACCCATAACCTTGCGGTGGTCAATCATTTTTCTGATGATGTTGCGGTGATGTATCTCGGCCGCATGGTTGAAAAAGCACCCTCGGAGGCGCTTTTTGCAAATCCGATGCATCCCTATACGCAGGCGCTACTTTCCGCGATTCCTGTACCAAGGATCCACAATCGGCCGGAAAGGCTCCTGCTGCGCGGGGAGATCACATCCCCCATCAATCCCGAACCGGTTTGCCGGTTTGTCAATCGTTGCAATTATGCTATTCCGATGTGTTCGAAGGAAGAACCAAGGCTGATGGAAATAGAGCCGAGTCATTTTGTCGCATGCCATCGTGTCGGTGACTTGCAAAAAGGTTGATCTTTCAGAACAAATAAGCAGCCCCAGAATGAAGCGAACTGCATCGATCAGTTGGCAGGCAAGAATAGTGTGAGGGCTTCCGAGATTTTCTGATAAGCCCTTTCTTTAGTTCTGCCAGCACAGCGATGGGCAGATGGTTAGCCTCCAGTGCGGATGCATCCTAAGTCAGAACGGCTGGAAATGAATGCACCGCCGACCTTTGGCCAAAAATCCGGATTTGGCGTCTCGAAGGTCCTATATGGACCGTCTTCTCGCTTGCAAGCACCCGCGAGACCTAGGGTGTCAGAAAATATCAATACCGATTCTAAGATCATTCGATAGAATAATACGATTATGTAGATTTTAATCTTAGTGCTATAAGACTTAAAAAAGCTGATACACAAAAAAAGCAGGGGGTGACAACAATCATTTTCGCAGACTCGGGGAATTCCGGTCAGGCTAACAGGTTGCACCGGGTCTCCGCTGACATGGGCAAAAGCGCGGCGATACTTCACTTGGGGGTGAATTTCCTATCCTCTGGCGTTGTTGTTTGCAAATTCTTAATCGTTTCTGGGAGGCAATATGAGAATTAGAAAATTATTCGGGATGGCTGTTTCTATCCTTGCTTTAAGTCTTTCGCTGTCGGGTTTAAGTGCAGTTTCCGCCGCCGAGACCCCCATTGTGATCAAGTTTGCCCACGGCGATCCACCGGACCCGGTTTTTGGCCCGGCGCATGGGGACGCGGTTACCTTCAAGAACCTGGTCGAGAGTGCATCGAACGGCCGGCTCAAGGTCGAGATTTACCCGGCCAACCAATTGGGATCCGAGCGCGAACAGCTTGAAGCCGTCAAGATGGGTACCGTCGAGATGTGCAATGTGAGCGAAGGTTCGGTTCCTGGGATTTTTCCGGAAATCCTGGTGCTGGGGATTCCCTATCTCTTCGAGTCGGCGCCCCTCGCGTGGAAGGTCCTTGACGGGCCTTTCGGCAGGGACCTGATGGAGGAGATGCGGAAGAAGACCGGTGTCAGGACTCTCACGATTACCGAAAACGGGTACCGCAACTTCACCAACCGGGTTCGCGCCATCCATAAGCCTGAGGATATGAAAGGCATGAAGATGAGGACGATGGAGAACCCGGCCCACATGGAGATGGTAAGGGCTCTGGGCGCCTCGCCGACGCCTGTTGCCTGGGCTGAAACTTACACGTCATTGCAGCAAAAAGTTGTCGATGGGCAGGAGAACCCGGTTTCCCTGATCGTGGCCATGAAGTTCTATGAGGTGCAAAAGTACCTGACGCTGGACGGACACCTCTACAGCATTGACTTCACCTTCATGAATGATGCCTTCTTCCAGAAGCTGCCGAAGGATCTGCGCAGGATCGTCGAAGATTCTGCAGTGGCGTCCGGTCTTGTTCATAGAGGCATGCAGCAGTACACATCGGCGATTGGTGTGGATGAACTGATCAAGAAGGGGATGGAGGTTTATGTGCCGACCCCCGCCGAGTTGGATTCCTTCGCCAAGGCAACCCAGCCTAAGGTCGTCGAATGGGTTAAGACCAAGGTTCCGGCGAAATGGGTTGATTATCTCTTCAAAGAGATCGATAAATCCAGAAAAGAACTGTACGGCAAGAACTAAGTTTCTCAACCCATAAGTCAGTGACACAGTGGAGAGGACTCGCCTTGGCGATTCCTCTCCACTCATGTAACACGTCTTCACCCGATACGAAAGGTGTGCTGAATAATGTCGTCCTTGCAGAATCACGCTGAGAAAACTTTCGACTGGACCATTGCAATTGCCATGGTGGTATTGAACGCATGCGTCTTTGCCCAGGTCGTCAGCCGCTATGTTTTCGACAGTCCGATCGACTGGACAGAAGAGATGGCGCGCCTCCTGTTCATCTGGATCTCCTTTATGGGAGCCTTCCTGGCCCTCAAGACGAAGGGCCATATCGCCGTTGAAACGCTGTTGCACAGCCTCTTCAAACCCGCGGCGCGGGTTTATGTCACGGCGATCGCCGATTTCCTGATCCTCTACTTCTGCATTTATCTCGCCTACATGGGCGGCGTGATGATGCAGAAAACGGCAACCGATTTAACGCCGGTGATGATGATCCCCTTTTCCTATCTCTATTTCGCCATCGCGCTGTCCGGCACCCTGATGGCCATCTATCTGCTGATTAGCGCCTTGAAGATGGAGAGAAAAATATTCGTTGTTTCCTTTCTCGCTTCCATCGCCCTGGGCGCATTCCTTTACCTCGTCTTCGGCAGAGGGGGATTCTCCAACGGGAATCTCGTTGCCGTGATGCTCGTTTCCTTTTTCGTTTTCATCGCTGCCGGCATGCCGATCGCGTTTGCGATTGGCATCGGCGGCCTGCAATTCCTGCTCTTGCAAGGGAAGATTCCGCTCGTCGTGACCCATACCCGTCTGTTCGGCGGGGTCGATTCCTTTCCGCTTCTGGCCGTGCCCTTCTTTATCCTGGCCGGCGAACTGATGAATATCGGCGGGGTGACCGTGCGGCTCGTCGCTCTGGCGAAGGTTCTGGTGGGTCATATCCGCGGTGGCCTGGGAATGGTCGTGGTGGTCGCGGAATATTTCTTCTCCGGAATTTCCGGCTCGACGGTGGCCGACGTCTCGGCGATCGCTTCACTGCTGATTCCAGCGATGAAAAAGGCAGGGTATTCGTCGGAAACCTGCGTTTCCATTGTCTCAGCGGCCACGGCGATGGGGATTCTCGTGCCGCCGTGCATTCTCATGGTGGTCCTCGGTGGAATGACCGGCATCTCGGTCGGCGCGCTGTTCATGGGCGGGTTTCTCCCGGCCATCGTCATCTCCCTTTGCATCATGGCGCTGATCTATTATCAAGCCGTCAGGCAGGGTCTCCCCGTCGATGAAAAGGCCACATTCAAGCAAGTCGTCAAGGCAACGGGAGGGGCCATCGTTCCGCTGATGCTTCCCGTGATCATTTTAGGCGGCATCATCGCGGGGGCGGCGACGCCGACGGAAATTTCCGTGATCGCCGTGCTCTACGCCTTCATTCTCGGGAAGTTTGTCTACCGGGAAATCCAATGGAGCGACATGATCCCCATTCTGCTGCGATCTTCGATCATGACGGGCAGCGTGATGTTCCTCGTCGGGACCGCCTCGATCCTCTCCTGGATTCTGTCGATCGCCCAGGTCCCGCAAATGGTCGGGCAAACGATCGTCCATCTGTCAAGCTCGCCGCTGATTTTCCTTGTGTTGTGCAACCTGACGTTCATCCTCATCGGCTGCATCCTGGAAGGCCTTCCCGCGATGCTGATTCTCGTGCCGATCTTTCTGCCCCTGTGCGCGCAATTCGGAGTCAGCCAGTTGCATTTCGGTATCCTGGTGATCGCCTCGCTGGGGATCGGACTTTTCCTGCCGCCGCTCGGCATGGGGATGTACATCGCCTGCGCCTTTGCCAAGCTGGACATCGGGAAATCAATCGTGCCGTTCATGCCGTATCTCGTTTGTCTGCTCGTCGGGCTGTTCATTATTACGGCGTTTCCGTGGTTTACGCTGGTCCTTCCAGCCATGTTCTTTTAACTGAGCTCGATTGATGCGGGAGACATGGGATTCATCAACATGAGCAGCTAGGGGAACGCTGATTGACTTGTCACACCGGCGAAAGCCGGTGTCCAGTTCGTCGCCTTTACTGGATTCCGGCGTTCGCCGGAATGACGAATTTCCACTCGATCAGCCCTTCCCTAGATCAAGGGATCATAGAGTCTCTTGATTTAACCCGGCTTGCCGTTTTTGCGCTGGCGAGGTTCGTAAAGGGGTATTCGACAAACTCATCGACAGGAGCTGGAACGGCCGAACAATCAGCCTTGGCCGAATTCGATTGACAGATTAGAGGTCGGTATCATGTGGCGCTCCACATAAGACCGACCAAGGATCTGGTGATTGAAAACCCTAAGCGGCGGTTGAATTCATTGTCGGCGGTGTTGTCTTGCTCGGCGTCGAGTGCGACGACGATCACGATCATCAAGTTCTTCTGGGTGCCGTCATCGACCACGTATTCACGCCTACACTTCCCTGCGCGCCGCCTTTCGCATCAATGCCACCGTCCGTTCCAGGTCCGGCAAACACAACAACTCCAGACGCCGCGACACGGGCAGCGGGATATCGAGGGCGTTGATGCTCGCCGCCGGCGCGTCGAGATAATCGAACCAGCGCTGTTCGCAGGCGCGGATGAGCTTCGCGCCGATCGCGTTGCAGGCCTGCGCTTCTTCGACGGTCAGCAGCGCGCCGGTCTTGCGCAGCGAGCGGCCGATCGTTTCGTAGTCCATCGACGCATCGTCCACCGTGCGCAAGTCGATCACCTCCGCTGACAGCCCTTCCTCCGCAAGTTGCGCCGCCGCGCGCTCGGCGAGCCGCACGCCCCAGCCGTAGGCGAGCACCGTAACGTCCGTGCCTTCGCGCCGCACGGCCGCCTTGCCGATCTCGACGACGTGGTCGGCCGCTCCGGCGGGAATCATTCCGGCTTCGCCGTAGAAGCCGTGGTGTTCGACGATCAGCGTCGGGCTCTTGAGCTTCATTGCCGCATTGAACAGGCCGATGTAGTCGAAACTGTTCGTCGGGACCACGATGCGCCAGCCCGGGAACATCGAAAAGAGCGCCACCGGATCCTGGCTGTGCTGCGCGCCGTAACCCAGTCCGGCCGCCACGCGCGTGCGGCAGATGAGCGGCACGGAGACGTGGCCGCCGTAAATATGGCCGAGCTGGCCGATCTGGTTGAAGAGCTGGTCGGCGGCGACGAGCCCGAAGCTCGAGAACATCAGTTCGACGACCGGATGCATGCCGTTCATTGCCGCGCCGCCGGCAATGCCGCAGAAGCCGGCCTCGGTGATCGGGGTGTTGCGCACGCGGCCGGGGTAGATCTTGGCGAGCCCCTTGGTCGCGCCGTAGGCGCCACCACCCATGTTGCAGACTTCTTCGCCCATCACCACGACGGCCGGGTCGATTTCCAGCCAACGCCCCGTGACTTCGGTGATGGCGTCCGAGTACTTGATCTCGCGTGTGCAGGCGCAATCGGCGGCCTCGACGAACGGGCCGATGCGGCCGAGACCTTCGTCGCGCAAGCCGCGCGGCGCGCTCTCGGCGGTCGGCCAGAGCTCTTCGCGAATCGCCTTGGCGCCGGCGGCGTTGGTGGTCAGCACCTCCGCCGCGGCGGCGTCCACCGAGGCCTGCGCTTGCGATTGCAGCTTGCCGATGTCCGCGTCGCTGACGCTGCGCTGACGCAGCCGCGCCGCGAACTGGGTCAGCGGATCGCGGGCGTGCCACTCCGCCTCGGCTTCCTTGCTGCGGTAGCCGAACGCGCTGCCGGGAATGCCGCCGGCGTGATGGAAGTGCCGCCAGGTGTCGATTTCGAGGAAGCACGGCAGGTTATTGCGGTCGGCCAGAATGTGCTCGATGGCCAGCTTGACGGAGAGCGGGTCCATGCCGTTGACCTGGAAGCCCGGCATGCCGTAGGCCGCCGCCACATGGCTCAATTGCTTTGCCGAGCAACCGTCGTCGCGCGAAGTCCCGACCGCGAAGTGGTTGTTCTCGATCGCATAGATGATCGGCGCGTCCCACAGCGAGGCAATGTTGCAAGCCTCGTGAACCGCGCCCTGGTAGACGGCGCCGTCGCCGTAGAAGCAGACCGTCACCCAGTCCTCGCCGCGCATGTGGTCGGCCCAGGCGACGCCTGTGGTGGGTGGCACGCCGCCGCCGACGATGGCGTTGGTGCCGGCGACGCCGATCTCCTTGTTGAACAGGTGCATCGACCCGCCGCGCCCGCCGCTGCAGCCTCCGGCGAGGCCCATGATCTCCTTGAGCAGGGTCAGCACGTGCGCCTGCATCTCGCCCGTCAAGCCGTCGCGCAAGGGGTCATAGCCCTTCGGCGCAACGGCGCAGAGCGCCTTGGCCAGGTACTGGTGGTGGGCGCGATGCGTGCCGCCGATCTTATCCTGGCGGCGCAGCGCGAGACCCGCGCCGACCGCGATCGCTTCCTGCCCGACGCTGGTATGGACCGGGCCGTTGACCAGGCCCTCGTCCTTGAGGGCGAGCAGCTTTTGTTCGAAGGCGCGGATCAGCGTCATCTGCTGGTACATCCACAGCAGTTCCGCAAGCGGCACCGCCGCCCAGTCTTTATCGTCAACCGCCAGCGCCCGTTGCGGTGGGGGGGAGGGGATATTCTTTTCGTTCATGTCATTCTCTTGTCGTGATCCGTGGATGAGGGTTCAGCTTCTCCGCTCACCCCACATAAACCGCTTTGCGTTCCACAAAGAACTCCAGACCGGTCTTGCCGTTCTCGGGCAGACCGAAGCCCGACTCTTTCCATCCGCCGAAGGGGAGTTCCGGCGTCTTGAAACCGCTGTGAATGTTCACGTGCGCCATGCCGGCCTCGATCTCGCGCACGTAGCGCATGGCGGACGCGAGGTCTTTGGTGAAGATCGCCGACGACAGGCCGTAGAGGGCGTCATTGGCCCAGGTCAGCGCTTCGTCGAGGTCCCTGACCGTCGACAGCGCGAGAACCGGACCAAAGATCTCCTCGTGGAAGATCGCCATGTCGCGCGTGACGCCGTCGAAAACCGTCGGCAGAATGTAGTAGCCCTCGGCGTTGTCCGAGACGCCGCCAAAGCGCAGTCGCGCGCCCTGCGCTTTGGCCTTGGCGATCGCCGCGGAAATGCCGTCGAATTGCGTCGGCCCGGCCACGGGTCCCATCGAGGTGGCCGCGTCGAGCGGATCGCCGACCTTCATCGCCTGGCAGCGGGCGAGCAGTTTCGCCGTGTAGGCTTCGGCGATTTCCGCCGCCAGCAGCACGCGACTGGTCGAGGTGCACCATTGCCCGGAGCAGCCGAAACCGGCCTTGACGGTGGCTTCGACGGCGGCATCGAGATCCGCGTCGGCGAGCACGATCAGGGCGCTCTTGCCGCCGAGTTCGAGTTGCGTGCGCGTGAAATCCTCGGCCGCCAGGAGCTGGATCTTGCGGCCGACCTCGGTCGAGCCGGTGAACGAGATCGCACGCACGCGCGGATGCTTGATCAGTTTGTTCCCCAGCGTACTGCCGAGACCGCTCACGCAGTTGAAAACACCCGCCGGCAGGCCGGCTTTTTCAAACAGTCCGGCCATGAAGACCGCCGACCATGGCGTGAAGCTGGCCGGCTTGAAGACCACCGTGTTGCCGGTGAGCAGGGCGGGCAGCGTCTTGCGGCACATCACGTTCATCGGGTAGTTCCAGGGGCTGATTACGCCGATGACCCCGAGCGCGTGCAACTGCTCCCAGGCCGTGATCGAGCCTTCGGCGCGCGGCGCCGACTCCCCGGCGAACACGCTGATCTGTTGCAGGTGGTGCCGGCCTTCCAGCAGGGCGGAATCGACTTCGCCGCGCGCTTCGCCGATCGTCTTGCCGTTCTCGAGCGAAACGATGCGCGCCAATTCCTCGCGTGCCGTCGCCAACGCATCCAGGAAGCGGGCCACGACGGCCTGCCGTTCGGAGACCGGGGTGCGGCTCCAAGGTTTGAACGCCGTTGCCGCTGCCCCGATCGCCGCCTCGACATCCTCGGCGGTCGATGCCTGCGCCCGGTTCAGCACCGAGCCGCGGCGCGCCGGATTCTCATTGACAAAGGTCTGGCCGGATGCACTGTCGCACCAGCCGCCATTGATATAGTTCTGCAATATGTCGCTCATGCGTCTCCCGCCCCTTTTTATCAACTCACGGAGGACCTGACCGCTGCGTCGTCCTGGCAACCAGATCGTACAAATTTATGTTCGTTGTACGCGAACACGTCTTACGCTGAGGGGACTTTAGATGTTTAGGGAATACAAAACAAATGAATTAATATTGACTACTGTTATTCTTTTTATTAACTTCGGCCGCTGTCAAACTCACCGCTGATTGTATTTCAACACCAAGGAGAAGATCGTCGTGTATGTGAGCGGCGCAGTTCCACGGTTCTTCCTACCCCTCCACGCCACCCGGTGTCTGCCGCAACTCCACGACCTCGCCGTCCGGGCCCTTGAAATAGACAATACAGACGCCCGGCCGGAACTCGACCGGTTCGGACAAGAACTCGACGCCGTGCGCACGCAAGCGCGCGTAGTCGGCGCGCGTATCCGTCGAAGTCAGTCCCATGTGAATCCATCCGTGGTTCGCCTGGCAGGCGTCGTCGGCCTGGACCCGGCCGCGCGGTTCGGCATATTCGAATAGCTCGAGCATCCGGCCGTCCAGCAGCAGGTGTGCCACCCGTGCGCGGCATCGCGGCATCGCGACCACCGTTCCGAGAGCGCCCTCGGGAGTGCAGTCGAGAACGCGCAACAGCTCAAAACCGATCAGATCGCGGTAGAACGCCAGCGACTGCTCGAGATTCGCGACGCTCAGTCCAACATGCTCGATCCCTATGATCACTTTGCGCCCCCCGTCATGTATGCTAAATGGATAGGCATTTCAACGCCCTTGCGCAAGTATCCCCGCTCCGGGAATTGCAGTCAAACCTGATTTCGCTCCTTGGCAATCATTTACCAAAAAGCACTTCCAGAGGTCCGGAGATTGCGGAGAAGTCCCAGATCTCGCTCGCTCGGCGATCTTTTCGCCGACCCTGTTCGGGAAGAGGCCCATGAAGCGAGCCTTTGCGGGCGGCGAAGATGAACGGGATTCAATCAATTCGCGTTTTGCGCGGGGAAGCAGGCCTCGCCCCGAACGAGAAGTGACGCCGCGTAGTCAGACAGACGGCTCAGCGAAATCTCCGCTTTTTAGCCATAGAAATTCCGCAAACACCCCGAAGTTTCTTCGGCGAGTTGTTCGGGAACGAAATGCCCGCACGGAAGATTCTTCACGGTGACCGGCAAGGCGCATTGAGCTGCCCAAAGATCGGCAACATCGAAGAGTCGATAGGTCACGCCTCTCTCTCCGACAAGTATCAAGGTGGGACATTTGATCAAGTCGTTCCTGGACCGGCCATCGCGATCGTGCTCAAGGTCGATCGAGGCACTTGCCCGGTAGTCCTCGCACATGCCGTGTACCGTCTGCGGATCACGGATGTGCTGTTCGTATTCGGCCAGTGCCTGCGGTTCGAGGTAATCGATTCCGCCTGAGCCTAAGCCACCGAGCATCGCGTGCAAGTACGCGGTCGGAGCGCCGCCGATCATCGCCTCTGGAAGAGGGGCGGGCTGAATGAGGTAGAACCAGTGGTAATAGGCTTTCGCGAATTCGAAGTCGGTCGCGGCGTAGGTGTCCAAAGTGGGAACAATATCTATAAGGCATAATTGCCGCACGCGCCCGGGGTGGTCCAGCGCCAATCGGTGCGCCACCCGACCGCCGCGGTCATGTCCGCACAAGTGAAAGATTTCGATCCCGAGAAAGTCCATTAGCGCGACCATGTCTTGCGCCATGACGCGCTTGCTGTAATTGCTGTGATCTGGAAGTCCCGCCGGTTTGCTTGAATTCCCGTAACCCCTCAGATCGGGAATCACCAGGAAATAGTCATGGCGCAAAGCCTGCGCCACCTTATGCCACAGCACATGGCTCTGCGGATAGCCGTGCAATAACAGCAAGGGCTGTCGATTACCAATTCCCTCCGCAGGGACGCGGGCATGAATTTGGACGCCGTTGACTTGAATGTCAATCGAATTGAAGCCATCAAACCATTTCATAGAAACCTCCAGCCTTGATCAACATCGAAATTGGCGGAATGCTAGCGCGTGGCGTTGCGATTTTCCTTACCCCGGCGTTTGGTCACGGTCTGCGATGCGGCGCGGATATCCTCCAGCAGGATGCGTACTGCCGCGGAACGTTCGAAGCGCCGGTGGACAACAAGCAATTGCGAGCGCGCATCCAATCCGGCAAGCGGGACGTACCGTACGCTTGGCAATTGCAGATGGCTGAGAATGTCGACCACCAGGCTGACGCCAAAGCCGACGGCGACGAGACTGATCAAGGTTGAGATTTCGGCAACCCGTTGCTTGATTTGCGGTTCGAATCCGGCATCGCGGCAGGTGGTCAGCAAGACATGCCCCATGCCGACGCCCTCCGGGTCCTGAAAGGCGAGGAAGGGGTCCCGCGCGAGATCCTTCAAGGCCACGGCGCTTGCCCCTGACAAGGGATGCCCCAATGGCAGTACGGCGACCAGGCGCTGGCTGGACAGCGTGAAGTAATCCAGATCGTCGGGGATGCTTTGCGGCAGGGGTTCGCGGACGATGGCCAGATCGATGTGTCCGGTGTGCATGGCTTCAAGTTGCGCGAGGATCGGCATCTCATGCAGCGCCAACTGGACGCCCTCGCGTGCGCTGTTATAGGCCTTGAGCAGGCGAGGGAAATTCAGATCGAACATTACAGACCCGACAATGCCGATGTCGATCCGGCCTGCTTCCCCCCGCGCTGTATCCTGCGCGACGCGCACCGCCCGGTCCGCGAGTTGCAAACTCGCCCGTGCTTCAAGCAGGAAAGCCGCCCCCGCTTTGGTCAGTTCGACGCGCCGTTTGGCGCGGTTGAAGAGCCGCAAGCCCATGCTCGTCTCAAGGAATTTGATCTGTTGGCTCAGCGAGGGCTGAGTAATGCCAAGGCGTTCGGCGGCCCGTGCGAAATGCAGTTCTTCGGCGGTGGTCACGAAATAACGGAATTGACGAAAGTCCATTGGCGTCTCCAAACGATAGGAAAATCCTATCATTATTACGAGTTCGATTCAATTGACTGCAGATATAAATGGCGGAGAATTGCCGCGAAACGAAAAGTGTTTTCGTTTCTGATGGGTCTTCCGCTGGCATGTGCGGTGACTGAAGTCCGGGGCAGAAAAACCGGTCGTTTGAATCACTAAATTGAGGGTCTGGAAACTTGCAGCATTCGCCACAATCCAAGATTCGTTGCAGTAGTCAGAAGCCTCTTCTCGAGACCCCCCGCCTATTGAACACCACCGGCCGTTTTCTCGCGCCGCGGATTGCAGCCAGCGATGAAGCCTGGCCCTTGCACCGTCGGCGCGAGGCCTGCCGCCACCCGGTTCCGGACGCCGTCAAGGGAGCCAACCAATGTCGCGCTTGATCATCAGTAACGTTCACAAGAATTTTGGACCGGTCGAGGTGATTCGTGGCGTCGATATCACGATAGAAGATGGGGAGTTCGCCGTTCTGGTCGGCCCCTCGGGCTGTGGAAAATCGACGCTGCTGCGCATGATCGCCGGCCTTGAGTCGATTTCTTCCGGAGATATCCGGATCGGCGAGAGAAGGGTCAATGACCTGGCTCCGAAGGACAGAGACATCGCCATGGTGTTTCAGAGCTATGCGCTCTACCCGCACATGAACGTCCGGGCCAACATGGCTTTCTCCCTCAAGCTCAAGGGCGTAGCGCGCAGAGAAATCGAACAGCGCATCAAGCGTGCGGCGGACGTGCTCGGCCTCGAACCGCTGCTTGCGCGCTATCCGCGCGAGCTCTCGGGCGGCCAGCGCCAGCGCGTGGCGATGGGCCGAGCCATCGTGCGTGACCCGCAGGTGTTTCTCTTCGATGAGCCGCTGTCCAATCTCGACGCCAAGCTGCGCGTGGCCATGCGTGCCGAAATCAAGATGCTGCACCAGCGGCTGCGAACCACGACTGTCTATGTCACCCACGATCAGATCGAGGCGATGACCATGGCCGACCGGATCGTTGTCATGCGCGATGGTGTCGTCGAGCAGATGGGCGGGCCGCTCGAACTTTACGATCGGCCGGCCAACCTGTTCGTTGCCAGTTTCATCGGCTCGCCGTCGATGAACTTCGTGGCGGGGCGCGTGGCCACAGACGGCGAGCCGCGATTCCTGTCCGACAGCGGTCTTTCGATACCTTTGGCGCGGCTGCCGGCAGCCGCGCCGGGACGCAAGCTGGTTTGCGGTTTTCGTCCCGAAGATCTGCGTCTGGGCGAGGGCGGCTTCGGGGCCGAGGTGATGGTAGTCGAACCCACCGGGCCGGAGATGCACGTTGTCGTCCGCGCCGCCGGTCAGGAACTGACGTGCGTGCTGCGCGAACGGCGCAATATTGTTGTCGGCGAGAATCTGCCCCTGCGGCCGGTGCCCGAGTCGATTCATCTGTTCGACGCCGAAACCGGCGGTAACCTGCTATGACCGCGATGAGCGGGCAGGACAGCGTCGCCGCTCCGCCTAGTCGCCTGGCTGCGGCCTTGAGCGCGCACGGGCTCGCGGTCCTGTTCATCGGGCCGGCGATCCTCCTCGTCGTGCTGGTGTCGATCTATCCGGTGTTCGACGCGATGTCGCTGAGCCTTTATGCGACGAAGTACGCCGAGAAGGCAGGCTTTGTCGGGCTCAAGAATTACATCGACCTGGCGCACAATCCGGTGGTCTGGCATGCCGGCGTTAACTCGCTGGTCTATACGATCGGATCACTGCTGCTGGTGCTGCCGTTCAGCCTGGGCGTGGCTTTGCTGCTCAATCGCCAGTCAAAAATGCAGGGCGTGCTGCGTACCGTCGCCATCCTGCCCTGGGTGGTTTCGCAAACGGTGACGGCGCTGCTGTGGGCCTGGCTGCTCAATGCCGACTTCGGTCCGGTGACCTACGGGATCGATGCGATCGGCGGAGTCCGCACGGCGATACTCGCTTCGCCGACGTGGGCCATGGTCGCGCTGGTCGGCATCAACGTCTGGTCGAGCTATCCGCAAGCGACGCTGCTCATGCTGGCCGCGCTGCAGACGATTCCGCGCGACCTCTATGAAGCCGCTTACATCGACGGCGCCGGGCCGATAACGAGCTTTCTCTATGTGACGATTCCGCTGATCCGCTCCACCCTGCTGGTGGTGGTGATCCAGCTGACGCTGCTCTATTTCAACATGGTGACCCTGGTCTACGTGTTCACCGGCGGTGGCCCGCTGGCTTCCACCGAGACGCTGGCGCTGCTCGTCCTGAAAATCAGCTTTGAGAGCTGGAACCTTGGCCAAGGTGCGGCCCTGGGGCTGATCGTCACGGTGATCAACCTCGTCTTCAGCCTGTTCTATATCCGCACGCTGGGGAGGCCCAAGGGATGAACGGGAAAGCTGCGCGATCGGTTGGCACGATCTTCTTCGTGCTCGCGGCTCTGGGCGTTGCGGCGCTGGCGCTGTTCCCATTGCTGTGGGGGCTGACAACCTCGCTGAAACCCGCAGATCAGATCCTTGCCTATCCGCCGCTGTGGGTTCCCAATCCGCCGACCTTGCAAAGCTTCCGCGAGGTCTGGCAGCAGTCGAATTTGCCGATCTATTTCAGGAACAGCATCATCGTGACGTCGGCTTCGGTGATCTTCGCGCTGGTGTTGTCGGTGCACGCGGCGTATGGACTGGCCCGTTTCAGTTTCCGTGGCAAGGCGGCCCTGATGGTCGGCCTGCTCGCCACCTCGATGATTCCCGGCGTGGCGATTCTGGTGCCGCTCTACAACCTGGCGGTGCACACCGGCTTGTACGACAAGCGCCTGGGAATGATCATCGTCTATACGGCGTGGAACGTCCCGACCCTGGTCTGGCTGCTCAAGGGCTTTTTCGAATCGATTCCTGCGGAGCTCGAAGAGGCCGCCCTCGTCGACGGCTGCAGCCGCTTGCGCGCCTTCTATCTGATCGTCCTTCCCATGTCCCGGCCGGGACTCTTGGCCGGTTCGATCATGGCCATCATGTTCGTCTGGAACGATTTCCTGATCGGCTTCACCCTGGCGATCAGCGAGCAGCGCCGCCTCCTTCCGGTCGGGCTATTTACTTATATCTCGAACTACGGCGTCGAATGGGGGCAGCTGATGGCGGCCACGGTCATCGCTTTGTTGCCGATTGTCATTGCGTTCTTTCTGTTGCAAAGGTTCCTTGTCCAAGGCCTCATGTCGGGTGCGGTCAAGGGTTGAAGTTCTCTATCCAAAACATGGAGGCAGTACGATGAAAATATGCATTCGGAATGGCTTGGTGAAGTTGCTTTTCGCCTCGCTCATTCTTTGCGCAGCGGCCACGGCCGCATACGCGCAGACGACGCTGAAGATGTGGACCTTTCTCGCGACATCCGGTACCGATCCGCGGGCCACTGCGCTCAAGCACGTAGCCGATGGATTCAACAAATCGCAAAAGGAATACGTCGTCGAGATCGAGTCCATTCCCTATGCGCGGATCGACAACAACGTGATCCAGGCGACGGCCGCGGGCCAGGGCCCGGACATTCTCAACGTCTATTCCGACCAGTTGGCGCTGCACGTCGCGGCCAAGACGATCGTCCCGCTCGACGATCTGCTCGCCAAGGAGCCCGCGACTTTCCTCAACGACTTCGTGACCAAGCTCGATTTCTTCACCTTCGATGGCAAGAAGATGGCCGTGCCCTGGGAAACGCGGGTGTGGATGCTTTGGTACCGCGCCGATCTGTTGAAGAATGCCGGCGTGGGGGTTCCGAAGACGCTCGATGAACTGACCGCCACAGGCGCCAAGCTCAGTACCGATCAGATCATGGGCTTCGGCTTTGGCGCTTCCACCGGATCCCTGGGCGCCGGCGCGATCGAAACCTTCACGCCGCTCCTGTGGGCGGCCGGCGGCGATCTCTTCGATGCCTCCGGAAAAACGACCATCAACAGCCCGGCCGGAGTGCGTGTGATGACCTGGATACGCGACCTCGTGGCGAAGAAGGCGATGCGCCAGTCGGTGATCAGCATGAGCATCGACGACACCATGTCGAGTTTCAAGGCCGGGACCACCGCCATGACGTTCATGGGCAGCTACCGCGTCGCCGCCGGCCGCGCGGCAAGCGCCACGGGTCCTAACCTGCAGACTGCGCCGATCCCCGGCTTTACCGCAGATAAACCGTCACCCGCCCGCTTGGCTGGGCAGACGCTGACGATCGGCGCCAACAGCAAGAACCGCGAAGGCGCGTGGCGTTTCATCAAGTATTACACCAGCACCGAATCCCAGTTGGCCTTTGCCGCGGCGGGCGTCATGCCGAGCCGCATCTCGACCTACGAGAACGCGTTCTTTACCGACAACCCTGCCGGTCAGGAAGTGCGGAGCTGGACCGCCTATGCCAGAACTTATGGACGTATCGGTCGCACGCCCAGCGATTTCAACAAGCTCTCCGAGGAGCTTGCCAAGGCCATCCAAAGCGTGCTCGCACAGAACGTCGATCCGAAGCAGGCACTGGACACCGCAGCAGCGGCTTATAACGCAGGTAAATGAAAGAGAATCAGCATGGACATGGATATCAAAGTACACAGTGAATCGGATGTCATCGTCGCCGGCGGCGGCCCCTCGGGGCTGATCGCCGCGCTCGCCTCGGCCCGCGCCGGCGCGCGCACGCTTCTGGTCGAGCAGTACGGGTTTCTCGGCGGCATGGCGACGGCGGCGTCGGTTGGCCCGTTTTCGCCGTTCCACTACGACGATCAGCAAATCACGATGGGTATTCCGCAGGAACTCGTCGAACGTTTGATGGCGGCCGGCGGCAGCACGGGACACCTCAAATGCGTGCCCGAATACGGCTCCGGATCCTACATGGCTTACTTCGACCGCGAGATCTACAAGAAAGTGGCTTTCGACATGATGAAGGAGTCGGGCGTCAATCTGCTGCTGCACACCTTCGTCGCCGGGGCGGTCGTCGAGGACAGCAAGGTCAAAGGACTGCTCGTGGCCAACAAGGCCGGCCTGTCGAAGGTGCTGGCCAAGGTCATCGTCGATGCGACCGGCGACGGTGACGTCGCGGCACGCGCCGGCGCCGAGTTCAAGTGGGGTCGCGAAGCCGACAACCTCGGCCAGCCGATGACCATGTTCTTCGAGATGTCGAATGTCGATATCGATCAACTCAAGAAGTACATCGACGAAAATCCCGACGACTTCGAATGGATGTCCGACCTCCATTCGCGTGTGCCTTTGCCGCCGCATATGAACCAGCGCTACTTCGTCGCGCAAGGCTTTCGCAAGGCCGTTGCGCAAGCCAAGGCCAACGGCGATCTGGATATTGGCCGCGACACCGTGCTGTTGCAGAGCACGATGTACGAGGGGACGATCGTCTTCAATTCGACCCGGATCGGCAAGCTGCGCGGCACCGACCCGGACGATTTCACCAAGGCCGAGATCGCCGGCCGGCAGCAGGCGATGTCGCTTGCCGAGTTCATGAAGAAGTACGTGCCGGCCTTCAACAACGCCTATGTGTCGTCGACGGGAATCCAGATCGGTGTGCGCGAAAGTCGCCACGTTGTCGGCGAGTACATTCTGAGCGAGGAAGACGCGGTCGAGGGACATCGTTTCCCCGATGTGGTGGCGCGCGGCTTTTTTCCGGTGGACATCCATGACCCGACCGGTGCCAAGGGTTATGAGGCCGGCGGCAGCACCTGGATCAAACCCAAGGCGCCTTACGACATTCCGCTGCGCTGTCTGATCCCGAAGAAGATCGACGGGCTGGTGATGACCGGTCGCAATATCTCGGCGTCGCACGAGGCGCACGGTTCGATGCGGGTGATGGGTACGGCTTTCGCGATCGGCCAGGGATCGGGTGTCGTGGCTGCGGTCGCGGCACTCGACGGTGTCGAGCCGCGCGAGGTCAACGTGCGCAAGGTCCAGGAAGTGCTCGTCGGTCAGCGTGCCAATCTGGAGTTGGACCGGGCCTGAGCAAGCCGATCTTCCGACTGCCGGACGGTCTGGCAGTCGGAATTTCGCGGTGACGCCCCTTGCGGGGCGTTTTTGTTTTTTCGTCGTTCGCGTTCTGGTTTATGATTCACGGCGCTGCCGAAGAGGTCTCGCCTGAAAGAGACCATTCGTGGCGTCAATTCAAAATACAGGGAGTGTGCGTTATGAAATTCATGGGCTATCGCCGTCCTGACGGCAAGGCGGGCATTCGCAACCATGTGCTGGTGATCCCGGCCGTCATCTGCGCCAACCGCGTCGCGCGAGGCATCGCGGAAATGGTGAAAGGCGCCGTCTATGTCGAGCACCAGAATGGATGTACCCAGATCGGCGCCGACCTCGAACTCTCGCGGCACGTGATATCGGCACACGGCACTCACCCGAACGTCTTCAGCGTCATCGTCGTCGGCTTGGGCTGCGAAACGCTCAGGGCACAGGACGTGGTTGCGGATATCAAGAAAGCCTGCCCGTACAAACATGTTCACCTTGTCATCATCCAGGACGAGGGCGGCTCGGTGAAAGCCACGGCCGAAGGCGCGCGGGTGGCGCGCGCAATGTTGGCCGAAGCTTCGCGCCAGACTCGTGAGCCGATCGACGTTTCCGAACTCATCCTCGGCACCGAATGCGGGGGATCGGACGCCTGTTCCGGCATCTCGGCAAATCCGGCGCTTGGAAAGACCAGCGACCTTCTGATCGAAGCCGGCGGCAGCGTGATCCTGGCCGAGACCACCGAGCTGATCGGCGCCGAACATATCATCGCCGCGCGCGCGGTAAGTCCCGCAGTCGCCCGGCGCTGTTTCGAGGTCATCGCCCGCTGTGAAAAGCAGGCGACCGACATGGGCGTTGATATGCGCGGCGGGCAACCGACGCCGGGAAACATCGAGGGCGGTCTCTCCTCGATCGAGGAGAAATCGCTGGGCTGTGTCTACAAGGCGGGGACAAAGCCGCTGCAGGATGTCATCGACTACGCCATGCCGGTGACCAAGAAGGGACTCGTCTGGATGGATACGCCGGGTCAGGATATCGAACAGATCACTGGCATGGTCGCCGGCGGCTGCCAGATCGTCATCTTCACGACCGGTAGGGGCACCTGTTGCGGTTCTCCGATTGCGCCCACCATCAAGGTAGCCACGAACAGCGCACTCTTTGCGAGAATGAATGACAACATTGATCTTGACGCAGGCGCCATCGTCACCGGCGAGGCGACGGTGGCCGAGGTCGGGCATTTCATTTTCGATGACATGATAGAAACCGCGTCGGGCAAGCTGTGCAAGGCCGAAGTGCTTGGCTTCAACGATTTCGCGATCCATCGGATCGGACCGTCACTCTAGGGGAAAGATAAGATGGCAACAGCAAAAGCGGTTGTGATGAATCCGGCCGACAATACGGCCACCGCCGTCGAGGCGATAGGGCCTGACGTCGATGTGTCGATGAGTATCGGCGGGAAACCGGTCACCGTCCACGTGGTCGATCCGATTTCCTTCGGTCACAAGTTTGCGGTGCGCGACATCCGTAAGGGCGACAAGATCGTCAAATACGGGGAAACCATTGGCCTAGCCACGCAAGATATTCAGGCCGGCCGGCATGTCCATGTGCACAACCTGGAAAGCGGTCGCGGACGCGGTGACAAGTAGAGTTGGGGCGGGTCTTCGTTGTATTGCCTCGGGCTGAATGGCGCCATCTGCCAAGCTGCAGAATGGCAATCTGCTCGAGGCCGATGGCGGCTTTGAATAGCCGTCACCGTACGGCTGACCCATTGCGGGCGTTCAAATGGGCAGTCCCGACATCAGCTTCGTACCCTAAGCAGACTGGTGATGCGCGAGCGCGAGGGCTTCCATCTTTCTAGACTTAAGTACCGCGAGCAATTCCAAACTTAGTCCTTCGTCCTGAGTCAGGTCTGCAAGGAAGGCGTCATTGTTGTCACGTATCCAACTGAGTGGCATTTCCCACCAAGCCAGATCCAGTAAAGCTTCTCGCACCCTCTCAGGGAAACGAAAACGTATCAGGCGTGCGGGATTTCCGGCATAGATTCCATACGGCTCCGACCGAAAATTAGGCGGCAGAAGCGATCGGGCACCAATAATGCAGCCATTTTCAATAATGCCGCCACCAAGCATCATCATCTCATCACCAATCCAAACATCGTTCCTGATAATTGAATCTGCATACTGAGGCGGGGAGATATTCGTGATGCCCATGCCGTAAATTGACAACATGCTTGTTGAAATTGTTCGAGATTCGTGCTGCCCATTCAGCAAGAATCTTAGTCGCAATCCCACTGAGACAAATCGACCGACCCGCAAGCTTTGTTGATTGGAGTCATACTTTGCTATCGATCCCACACCGAGTCCTGAGCAGCGCCCAATGTAAAAGGATCCGATTTGTGCCTCTCGATCGAACCAATCGCGAAAAAACCCCGAAGGGATTACGCTGAATCCGCCGCTCGTGTATGTCATAACAACAAATTCTTCACAGTAGGGGCTGTCACTAGAAATTCCTGCGAAATCAGTTTCCGTCTCAATATTCATTTATTTTGCCTCAAACTTAAAAATGCTTTTGGTCAAAATCACGAACATCTACGCGCACAATAGCTTGCTTCCTATCGAGTGCCAATGAACTTGGCTTTCGAAATCACGCTATCTTCTCAAAAAAGGCGCCCTTTCTTCGCTACGGTAGCGCCAGGCCTTCGGTTTGCGTGCCATCGCAGGTTCCCTTCTGGCTGATTGCCGACATTCTATGTTCCGCCACCGCTGAACAAGGCGCCTCGGCATGAGCCTCTAATGGAATACGTTTAATCCCGCATCGGCGGAACAAGGGTGAACCGGCTCGCCGAAAGTCGCCCCTCGAGGATCGACGAACGCGCTTGATCCTTGCGCCGGTTTGCGACCCCGGACGTGTTGTCGCACCGCCAGATTTGGTTGCTTGGAGGTTGGCGGCAGCATCGCGGGTCATGGTTATGAGTTCGATCGCCAGCCTATGGTCTACAATCGCGTAAGCTTGCTTTGGCCTCAATCGTCTGCGCTTCTTCAATTTGTCCTTTCTCTGAACGGGAGTTAATTATGGCTATCAACAAAACGGTCTGGCTCATCACCGGTTGCTCAACGGGCTTCGGCCGCGAATTGGCGCGGGCGCTGCTCCGCCGCGGCAACAACGTGGTCGTGACCGCACGCAATCCGGCGACACTCGATGAATTCGCTGCCAGCGAAAATGCGCTGGTCGCAACGCTCGATGTTACCCAGCGCTCACAAATCGCCGCGGTCATCGAGAAGGCCGAGCGGCGCTTCGGACAAATCGATGTGCTGGTCAATAACGCCGGCTACGGTTATCTTGCGGCGATCGAGGAAGGCGAAGACGATGAAGTCCGTGCGATGTTCGAGACGAACGTTTTCGCCCTGGCCGACATGACCAAGGCGGTGCTGCCGGGCATGCGCAAACGCGGACGCGGCCACATCGTCAACATCTCGTCGATGGGCGGCCTCGTCGGTTTCCCTGGCGTCGGCTATTACAACGCCACCAAATTCGCCGTCGAAGGCCTGTCCGAAGCACTGGCCAAGGAAACCGCGCCGCTCGGGATCAAGGTCACCATCGTCGAACCGGGCCCGTTCCGCACCGATTGGGCGGGCCGTTCGCTGAAAACGCCGACGCGGGCGATTGCCGAATATGCCCAATCCGCCGGCGCGCGCCGCGCCAATGTGCAGGGCAACAGCGGCAAGCAACCCGGCGATCCGGTGCGCGCCGCGCAGGCCATCATTGAGGCGGTCGAATCGCCCGAGCCGCCGCTGCATTTGCTGCTCGGCCGGCCGGCGTACGATACGACCGCAGCGAAGTTCAAGGAATTCGGCGCCGAGATGGAGAAATGGCGGCAAGTGTCGCTGGGCGCGGATTTTCCCGAGACGAAATAGGACGGGGGTTCGCGAGCGCTCGCGGCCTATCTGCCGCGGCGCGTCTTCGCGCGACGATTGTTCAGGCCAGAATCTTGCCGAGCAGGCGCAGCACGTTGCCGCCAACAAAGGCCGCGATATCGTCTTGCGTCAAACCCGCGTTGCGCATTTCGCCGATCAGGTCCGGCAGTGAGGCGATCGATTTCCAACCCTGGACGAAATGCGGCAGACCGCCGCCGCCATCGGTGCCGAGACCGCAGTGCTCGATGCCCAGGCGCGTCTTCATGCGTACGATTTCCTCGGCCCAGTCCTTGAGCGAGTCTCGATGCCCGATCTTGCCGGAATAGGCAAGAGGCCAGGTGCAAATTACGCCGCCCGTCCCGGCGACGATTTCCATTTCCTGCCAGGTGCGCAAGCGGCGCGGCCCCGTGCCTTCCTCGCCGGGGAGAAATGGGCTCGTGTGCGAATCGATCAGCGGCATCGCGCTGACCTCGGCGATGCTCTGCAGGGTCTGGGTCTTGGCATGGGCAACGTCGACCAGCATTCCCGTCTTGTTCATTTTCTCGACGACATCGATGCCGAAGCGCGACAAGCGACCGTCATTGCCCGACCGCTGGTTGTAACCGAGTTCGTTGTCGCGGTCGTGCACCAGGGTCAGCATGCGAACCCCATAGGCATGGAAGGTATCGAGATTTTCCAGCCGGCCTTCAAGCGCATCGCCGCCTTCGATGGCCATCAGGCCGACGAGCGGCTTGCCCGCCGTGGCGATCACCGGCAGATCCGCCGCTCTCAGCGCCAGGCGAATCTGCCCTTTTTCTTCCAGGCGCTTGACCGGAAGGAGTTGATCCCGGGTATCCATGAAGGGCGTGCCAAAGCGCCGCGAGTGGTAAGCCAGATCGCCGACGGCCGCAAACGCACTGAGCGCCATGTTGATTTGCGCCATGATTTCGAGCAAGGGCTTGGCCGGATCGTATGATCGGGTGGCGTTGATCGGGTAGGGATGAGCATGCGGATCGGCGATCAACAGACCGGCCGTTGCCGGATTGCCGGTCGACTCTTGCGGTTCGCCGCCGATGCTCTGTCCGCATAGCGCCGACGACAGCCCGGAGGCAGCGCAATAGCCGAGAAACTGTCTTCTTCGCATGGTTTGCGCGCGCCAGTCGAAAAGCTGGCTCGCCTCAACGCCCGTCCGCTTGTCGCAGGCGCAGCCAGCGCGGCAGCATCGAAGTCAGCACGCGATCCTTGAGGACGGCATGATGGTAGATCGCTGCCAGCGCGTGCAATCCGGCCAGCCAGAGAATCGCGTCGCCGAGCTGGGTGTGAATCTTGGCGGACCTCAAACCGAGATCGTGTGCCGCTCCGACCGGGGATTGAATCTGCAGGCCGGCGAGCAGCGTCAGCGGATGCCCTTCAAGCCAGGCGCCGGCAATTGCCGTCATTGGCACCGCAAATAGCAGCAGGTAGAGCAGACCCTGCACCGACTTCCCGGCAATTTCCATCCAGCGGGCAATCTGCGGCGGATCGGGCTGCTTGTCGACCAGGCGCCACATGACGCGCAAAGAAGCGAGCGCAAAGACGCACAGACCCAGGGTCTCGTGCAGTTGCCGGTCAAAATCGCGGCTCGGCAAATACACGCGCTGCTCGGATCCTCCCGGCCCGTAGATGAATGCGATCAGCACCAGGATCGCCGTAATCCAATGGAATATCTGCGCAATCGATCCGTAGTGCGTGCGTGCACTTTCCGGCATTCTGTCTCCCTTTATCGCCTCATCGGGCTTTGCATGTTCGCCCGCTGCTCATCGGCCGTGCCGGACGCCGGCTTTACTGCGGTGTATCGGCACAAGCGGATTGGTCAGGGCTTCTTGACCCAGGCCGTGCAATAGCCCTGCGGCGATATTTCCGTGTCATTCGGAATGACCTTGCAGCCGCCCGGTGCGGTGGCAGTCTTGCCGGGGATGAATTGCAGGCAGGTGCCGCAACGCTTGTCGCCTTCGGGCTTGGCCTGGTATTTCAGTGCGGTGCGCAAAGCGGCATTGGTCGCCGCTTCGCTGCGACCGGAAACAATCATGACCGGGATCATGGCCAGGGCGGCGCCGCCGATCTTCAGGAACTGGCGGCGCGGGGTTGTTTTTTCCGACATTTCATTTCTCCTGTTGTCATCGATATTTCGTAATTTAGCTCATTTTGACTCACTGCGTCGCCGTCTGACCACGCATTGGCCGATTCATTCGAAGCCTTGGCCTCATCGATCGATGCGCGAGTGGAAGTATAACGGACAAAATGTTTCCGGCATTCGGAGAGCCAATTTGAAATGTCGCGGGGATGGCCTGCGTCAATTTGTCTTATACTGCGTCACCAGCCGCCGGAGTGATCGCTGATGTCCTGGAAACCCGTTGAAATATTCGTGTTCTTCATCCTCCCCTTTATCGCCGGTGGGTTCTTTCGCTGGGTCTGTCTCGATGCGCACAAAGGGGTACGCCTGGGCGCCTTCTGGAGCCTCGGGGTCTTTGTCCTGTGGTTGTTCTGGGATTCGCCGAATGCCGACGTCAGGATGGGTGTTTTGGCGGCGCTGTTCATCATTGGCATCCCGACCTTGATCATTGCCTGGCTCTGGCCCTGGCTGGTAAAGCTGGTGTGCTTTCCCTACAAGGTGTTCAAGCGCTTCTTCGGCGGCGGCGCCCGGCCGGGCTGAATTCATCTGACGTTGCGCGCCGGATTGCGCTTAAGTCATCGGCATGATCTGCCTTGGCTTCAGAATGCACTGAAGAATCTGATTTTCATGCCGTTAAAATAACAATGAACAGTCCACTGCAGTCCGAGAATTTCTCTTTGCGCCAGCAGCTGGAAGCGCTGCTCAATGAGGCGCGGTGCAATGAAGACAAGATGCGCCGTTTCGACCAACTCGAGCGGCAGCTGATCGCCGCGGGCTCGCTGCGCGAATTGCTGCGCCTGCTGCTATGCGAATACAAGCAGGCTTTCGCGGTAGAATACGTCACTCTCGCGCTGGTCGATCGCGACGATGAGGCGCGGCAGATTCTTGAGAACGGGCCGCTCGACGAAACGGGCTTTTCCGACTTGACGCTGCTCGGTTCGGCGCAAGCGCTCGATATCCAGTATGGCGAAAAGCGACGCCCCTGTCTGGGCGAGTTCGACGCTGGGCGACACCAGGCGCTATTCAAGACCGGCGCCATTCGTAGCGTCGCCCTTCTGCCGCTCACCCGGCGCGGCGAACTGATCGGCAGCCTGAATGTCGGCAGCGCGTCCGCGGACCGCTACAACAGCGCCTGCGCAACGGATTTCCTCGAGCGCCTGGCGCAGATCGTCGCCATCTGCCTGGAGAACGCGCTCTCGCAGGAACGATTGAAGATGGTCGGTCTGACCGACGTGCTGACCGGCGTGCAGAACCGCCGTTACTTCGAGCACCGCTGCCCGGTGGAAATCAGTCAGGCGCGCCGCTACAAGCATCCGCTGGCGTGCATCTTCCTCGATATCGACAAGTTCAAACGCATCAACGACAGTTACGGGCATCAGACCGGAGACGAGGTGCTGCGCGGGGTGGCCAGGCTGATTCAATCGCAGCTGCGCTCGGGCGATACGATCGCCCGCTATGGCGGCGAGGAATTTGTCGCGCTCTTGCCGAAATCGGAGCTGCACCATGCGCATCACATCGCCGAACGGATTCGCGCCAGCGTCGAAGAGAAACCGTTCAAGGCGCATTCCGGACAGGCGATCAAGGTGACCATCTCGATCGGATTGTCGATGCTGCCGGCAAGGAATCTCGCCGACGATAATCCGCAATGCGCCGAGCAGTTGTTGGCCGCCGCCGACAAGGCGCTCTACCAGGCCAAGCACAAAGGCCGCAATCGCGTCGAATGTGCCGGCGGCCTGCCGCCGTCTGCAGCGCGGCGCCTGCTGTCCGGTGTGTTGCGCAAATTCGTGCGCTTTCCTCTGGCGCTTCTCGCCAAGAGCCGCGGCGCGTAGCCAGCCGGCGGCGCAGCCCGCCGGCTTTGTTCACTGAATGATGAAGTTCGTGAAGAACACTTCACTGACGCCGGTCTCGCTGGTCTCGTCGATCAAACCGTTGAGTTCGCTGAGCAGCCGCCCCTGCAAATCCTGCTTGCCCTTGACCGTCTGCAAGCTGGCGACCTGTTCGCTGGAGAGCAGAAGAATGATTCGGTGCTGAACCTTGGGCCGGATCGCGGCCAAGAGCTGCGCTGCTTCGGCGTGGGCAAATTCGAGGGCGATGGTGACCTGCAGGACGCGCATCGTCGCCACCGAATCGCCGATATTGACGATGAACTGCATCGGCGCCGGCGCGGAAGCAGCGCCACCGTGCTCGCTGGACAAGGCAGGCAGGGCGCCAAGCAGGAAAACGATCAGGACGATACGTTTCAATAAGAAAGAAGACAGGCAGTTCATTGCTGGGCTCAATGGCGAGGATATTGCGGGCCGGCATCGGGAAGCCGGAATTGCGGTCGCCTGCAAGAGCATTCGGAGCGGTTTGGGGCGGCTTGCGCCCTTGATTGTACCGCCGCCCAGCGTCACTTACATTCTTTTTGGAACCGTATCGGGCCTACCAGTGCCGCCCCCAGTCGCCATCGTGATAGTAGTGCCGATGCGGCTCGCCGTAATAGGGATAGGCGAAAGGCGGCGCGATCACACAGGCCGAGAGGGAGGTGAGGGCAAGCACGGCGATAACGAGAAGGACAATCTTTTTCATGATCAGCTCCGGTAAGACTACCCTTTCAATAACGCGCCGCATGCGGCGATGACCGACGCGCTTGCGTAAGGGTTTGTCTTGAGTTGTAAGCAAGCGTGAAGGCGGGAGATGGTGTCAGGCGGCAAGCTTATCGGCCCGGCGAGACGGTTTTTGAAGTCCGCTCGCCCTGAGTCTGCCGAAAGTTGGACGAGATCCGGCAGGCTCAGCCCCGAAAATTTTCGCGGGCACCCGCTTGGTACTCAATCTTCCAGGAAGCGGACCTTAACGCTCTTGCCCTTGACCTTGCCGGCCGAGAGTTTGTCGATGGCGGCGCGGGCCAGGCCGCGCGCCACGGCAATGTAGGTCGATTGTTCGGTCACGGTAATTTTGCCGACCTGTTCGCGGGTGAACTTGAAATCGCCGCCGGCCTCGCCGGTCAGGGCGCCCAGGATATCGCCGGCGCGGATTTTTTCCTTGCGTCCGCCGAGCACCTGCAGCGTGACCATGGCCGGCAGCGGCGGTGCATCGTCGCCGTTTTGCAGCGCGCCCAGGCTGTGCCATTCGGGTTCGCCGCCGGTCATTGCGGCGATCGCCGCAACACGGCGCTTGTCAGCCGGCGCGCACAGGCTGAACGCCCAGCCGTCCTCGTCGGCGCGGCCGGTGCGGCCGATGCGGTGGGTGTAAATCTCCGGATCGGGCGTGACATCGACGTTGATCACCACTTCGAGCTGCGCGATATCGAGGCCGCGCGCCGCGACATCGGTAGCGACGAGCACCGGGCAGCTGCGATTGGCGAACTGGATCAGCACCTGGTCGCGCTCGCGCTGTTCGAGATCGCCGTTCAGGGTCAGGGCATGAAAGCCCTGCGCTTGCAGCAGCTCGACCAGGTCGCGACACTGCTGCTTGGTGTTGCAGAAAGCGAGCGCGCTGACCGGGCGATAGTGCTTGAGCAGCATGGCGACCGCGGCCAGGCGCTCGTCGTGTTTCACCGCGTAGAAGCGCTGGCGTATCTTGCTGCCGGCGTGCTGCTCGAGCAGTTTCACTTCCTGCGGGTCGCGTAGGAACAGGCGCGCCAGGCTGGCGATGCCCTCCGGGTAGGTCGCCGAGAACAGCAGCGTCTGGCGCTTTTCCGGGCAACGCTTGGCGATGCAGGCGATATCGTCGTAGAAACCCATGTCGAGCATGCGGTCGGCTTCATCGAGCACCAGGGTGCCCAGCGCATCGAGCTTGAGGCTGCCGCGCTCGAGGTGATCCATGATGCGCCCCGGTGTGCCGACGACGATATGCGCGCCGTGCTCGAGGCTGGCGATTTGCGGGCGCAGCGTCGTGCCGCCGCAGAGCGCGATGGTCTTGAGATTGTCTTCGCTGCGTGCCAGGCGCCGGATTTCCTGCGTCACCTGGTCGGCAAGCTCGCGCGTCGGGCACAGCACCATGGCCTGCACGGCGAAGCGGCGCGGATTCAAGTTGGTCAGCAGCGTCAGCGCGAAGGCCGCCGTCTTGCCGCTGCCGGTCTTGGCCTGGGCGATCAGGTCGTGGCCGGCGAGAGCGATCGGCAGGCTGGCGGCCTGGATCGGTGTCATCGTCAGGTAGCCGAGTTGCTGCAAGGTGGCGAGGACGCGCGGCGAGAGCGGCAGCACGTCGAAGGAAGCGCCGGCCGGATTTGTTGCGGATTCGTCGATCATGCCTTGCGCCGGTTGCTGGGCAAGGGTTTGCGCTGGCGCTGCCCGGGCTTGGTGGCGGCGTCTGCTTGCGGCTTGGGCAGGAGCAGGTTCTTGCCGGGCGCTTTGACGGCCGTTCGGTGCGCGAGAATCGCCGCGCCGAGTTGCGCGGCGCTGAACGTGATCGCCGCAGATTCACCTTGCGCTGCGAAGGCGGCGAGCTTCTCTTTGATGTTGACGATGCGCTCCTGCGTATCGGCTTTTCGGCGTGTGCCGCTCATGATCTTCTGCGCTTCCGGCGACAGCGTGTAGGCGTCCCCGACGGCGCAGATCAAGCCGCAGGCGGAGAGCCGTTGAAACGCATCGGCGAGTTTTCCTTCGGAGGGGATTGCGCCGGCCAGTAGATCGGTGGCCGCGATGATCTCGACCAATTCGGCCGGCCGCCGCTTTGCCGCCAGGGCCGTGGCCATCAGCAGGACGACATCCGTATCGTGGACAGGGTGCATGGAATCGGCTTTCGAGGTTGTGCAAGGGGCCACGGGTCAAACGCGGCGCGGGTGGGAGGAGGCGCGAGGCGTCGATCGGCGACGCGCAGGGATGAGAGTGTAACGCCGAACCGGAATTTTGCCGTCGCGAGAAGCAACAATTCGTACAAGGCGACCGTATCCAATACACTAGCAAGTCGTAATCGCTCTTGATCAGGAGATTTCATTGCACGATTTATTGCCCGCTATCGAAGTCGAGACGCACGACAATCCGGAGTTCTCGGTCATCTGGCTGCACGGCCTCGGCGCCGATGGCTCGGATTTTGTCCCCGTGGTGCCGGAACTGGGGCTGGATGAGCCGCCCGGCGTCCGCTTCATTTTTCCGCACGCGCCGGTCATCCCGGTCACCTGCAACGGCGGCTACGCGATGCGAGCCTGGTACGACATCATTTCGCTGGAGAGCAACAGCCGTCGCGTCGACGAGGCCGGGATCACCGCGTCCGTTGAGGCGGTCGGTCGCCTGATCGCGCGCGAAAATGAGCGCGGCATGGCCAGCGACCGAATCTTTCTCGCCGGTTTCTCGCAAGGCGGGGCCATCGCCTACACGACCGCGCTGAGCTACCCGGAGAAACTTGCCGGCTTGATCGCGCTGTCGACCTACATTCCGAGTCCTGCGCGCCTGCTCGAGGACGCGACCGAGATCAACAAGGCGATTCCGGTTTTCGCTGCGCATGGCCGCGAAGACCAGGTGCTGTCGATCGCGCTGGGCCGCGCCGCACGCGATTTTCTCGTGCACAACGGCTATCGCGTGCAGTGGCTTGAATACCACATGCCGCATTCGGTCTGCCCGGAAGAAATCGATGCGATCGGGACCTGGCTCGCCGCCCGGATGGCGGAGCGCTGACTTGAGCGACGTTTCTTTCAACCGGGCAGCGCTGCGCGCCGCCGATCTCCCGGCCTACGCTGGAATTACCCTGGCCGATATCACCGTGGTCGATTCGCCGGGGCTCGCCGACGAAGCGCTGGCCGCGCTGCTGGCGGCCGATGTAATCGGTTTCGATACCGAGTCGAAGCCGACTTTTCTCAAGGGCGAGCAGTCGACCGGCCCGCACCTCGTTCAGCTCGCGCTCGAGACGCGGGTCTACCTGTTCCAGATCCCGCGCTTGCCAGCCGCGCCCGAGCTGAAGACCATTCTCGAATCACCGCGCGTGCTCAAGGTCGGCTTTGGCTTGGGCAACGACCTGAGCGTGTTGAAATCGAGGCTGGATATCGAGCTCAAACATTTCCTCGACCTCGGGGAAGAGCTGCGCAGCGAAGAACATCCGGGAACCGTCGGTGCGAAGGTCGCCGTCGCGCACTT
The DNA here is from genome assembly GCA_903886975.1 of uncultured beta proteobacterium. Classification (GTDB taxonomy): domain Bacteria; phylum Pseudomonadota; class Gammaproteobacteria; order Burkholderiales; family Rhodocyclaceae; genus Propionivibrio. The sequence goes on along the minus strand of CAISOB010000056.1, from coordinate 26,430 downwards.
CTTCGCGGCGCGCCTGCAGAAGTCGAAGAAGATCGGCACCAGCAACTGGGCCAGCGCGCGCCTGGCCGAACGCCAGCTGCTGTACGCCGCCAACGACGCGCAAGTGGCGCTGCGCGTCTACCGCGCCTGGGCCGCCGGCCCGGCGCTCAGCCCAAGGCCTTGATCGCGGCGTCGTAATCCGGTTCGCTCTTGATCTCGGGAACGAGTTCGCTATGCAGTACCGTGTTGTTCTCGTCGAGAACGACGACCGCGCGCGCCGCCAGGCCGGCCATCGGGCCGCTGGCAAGAGCGACACCGTAGTTCTTGAAGAATTCGCTGCCGCGCAAGGTCGACAGGTTGACGACATTGGCCAGCCCCTCGGCCGCGCAAAAGCGTTTTTGCGCGAAAGGCAGGTCGGCGGAAATGCACAGCACGACGGTATTGGTCAGATCGTTGGCGCGCTGGTTGAACTTGCGCACCGACATTGCACAGGTCGGCGTATCGATGCTCGGGAAGATGTTCAAGACCTTGCGCTTGCCCGCGTAGTTCTCGAGTGTGCGGTCAGCGAGGTCCGCGTCGACGAGCGAGAAGGCCGGTGCCTTGGCGCCTTTTTTCGGGAAATCGCCGGCGACCTCGATCGGGCTGCCGGCACGGGTGACTGTCGTTGTCATAGTGATTCCTCGTTTTAGTTGAACGGCATCATTTTCAGGGAAGGCTCGAAAAGCGAAGGTTTGTCAGCGCCCGGCGGCAAAAGTTTCGCCTTGCCGGAGGGTGCCGGCCCCGGGGCCGAGGCATTGCCAAGACTTTTCCCTTATCATCGTGTTTGAACCTCCTGCGGAATACAAGACCCATGCCCAATGCCATGCCCGTCCGACTGATCGACTATACGCCGCCGCCCTGGCTGATCAGCACCGTTCACCTCGATGTCGATATTCGTGCCGAGGGGACCGTGGTGACCGCCACGCTACGTTGTTTACGCAATGCTGCGGTCGCCGGCACGGCGCCGCTCACGCTCGACGGTGACCATCTCGAAACCCTCTCGGTCAGCATTGATGGTCAGTCGCTCACGGCCGACGCCTATCGCCTGAGCGAGCAGCAGCTGATCGTGAACGCGCCGCCGGCGAACTGCACTTTGCAAACGCGCGTGCGCATCCGGCCGGACCATAACACCCAGCTTTCGGGACTCTATCGCAGCGCTGACGGCTACTTTACGCAATGCGAGGCGCAGGGCTTCCGCCGCATCACCTGGTTCCTCGACCGGCCCGACGTGATGGCCCGCTACAGCGTCACCATTCATGCCGACAAGTCCGCTTTCCCCATCCTGCTTTCCAACGGCAACCCCGCAGGCAGCGGCGATGAGGCCGACGGCCGCCATTATGCAAGCTGGGAGGACCCGTTCAAGAAGCCCTGCTATCTCTTCGCGCTGGTCGCCGGCAAACTCGATGTGCGGCGCGACAGCTACCGGACCACTTCGGGCCGCGACGTGCAGCTGGCGATTTACGTCGAGCCGGGCAAGCTCGATCAGTGCGCACACGCCATGGCCGCGCTCAAGAAAGCGATGCGCTGGGATGAAGAGACTTTCGGCCTCGAGTGCGATCTCGACCACTACATGATCGTCGCGGTCGGCGACTTCAACATGGGCGCCATGGAGAACAAGGGCCTCAACGTCTTCAACACCAAGTACATCCTGGCGCGCGCCGATCTGGCCACCGACGTCGATTTCGAGAACATCGACCGGGTCATCGCGCACGAATATTTCCACAACTGGACCGGCAACCGCGTCACCTGCCGCGACTGGTTCCAGTTGTCCTTGAAGGAAGGGCTGACGGTTTTCCGCGACCAGCAATTCGGCGCCGACAGGCACAGCCGCGAGACGGCCCGCATTCGCGAAGTGCGCGGCCTGCGCGCCGCGCAGTTTCCCGAAGATGCCGGTCCGATGGCGCATCCGGTGCGGCCCGAAAGCTATCTCGAAATCAATAACTTCTACACGGCGACCGTCTATGAGAAAGGCGCCGAAGTCGTGCGCATGATCCATACGCTGATCGGCAAGGACGCTTTCCGGCGCGGCATGGACCTCTACTTCGCGCGCCACGACGGGCAGGCCGTGACCTGCGACGATTTCGTCGCGGCGATGGGCGATGCCGCCGGCTTCGATTTCAAACCCTTCATGGCCTGGTACAGCCAGGCCGGAACGCCGACAGTGACCGCTCACGGCAGTTATGACGCGAAGCGCTTGAGCTACACCCTGTCGCTGAGCCAGCACTGCATCGCGTCGCCCGGGCAAGGCGAAAAGGCGCCTTACCTGATTCCCGTCGCCGTCGGACTGCTCGGCCTGGATGGCGGCGATCTTGACCTCGGCAATGGCGCAGGCACGACGCGCGTCCTGCAGTTGACCGAGCCGCAACAGACTTTCGTTTTCGAAAATATCCGGGTGCCACCGGTCCCGTCGTTGCTGCGCAATTTCTCGGCGCCGGTCGTCCTCGAATTCGCGTACAGCGAAGCCGAACTCGCGCATCTGCTCGCGCACGACAGCGATCCCTTCAACCGCTGGGAAGCCGGGCAGCGGCTGTTCGGCCAGCTGATTCTCGCGGCGGCGCGCGGCGGCGCGGCGCAATCCGTGCGCTGGCCGGAAAGCGTGCTCGAAGCCGCGCGCGAAGTGCTGCGCGGCGGCGGCGATCCGGCTTTCATCGCCGAGGCGCTGACCCTGCCCGGCGAAGCGACGCTCGCCGAGCAGATGGATATCGTCGATCCGGAAGCGCTGCACGCCGCGCGCAGCGGCCTCGCGCGTTATCTGGCCACGGGCCTGGCGAGCGAGTTTGCCAGCGTGTACTCGGCTCTGGCGCCGAGCGGCGCGTACCAGCCTGAATCGGGCCAGGTCGCGCGCCGGCGTTTGCGCAATCTTTGTCTCGCTTACCTCAACGAACTCGACTCGAGCGAATATCGCGCGCTCGCGCAACAACAATTCGCTGCCGCCGACAATATGACGGACGAATTCTCCGCGCTGGCCGTCCTGGCCAACGCGCCGGGCACGCATGAGGCCGGCGCGGCGGCGATTGCGGCTTTCTATACTCGCTGGCGCAGCGAGGCGCTGGCGGTCGACAAGTGGCTGGCCGTGCAGGCCGGCAGCCACTTGCCCGGAACGCTGGCGCGCGTCGAGGCGCTCACGCGTCACGAAGCGTTCGATCGGCGCAACCCGAACAAAGTCTATGCGCTGCTGCGCAGCTTCGGCGCCAATCATCGCCACTTCCACGCAGCGGACGGGGAGGGCTACCGCTTCCTCGCCGGCGAGATCGCAGTGCTCGACCCGCTCAATCCGCAAATCGCCGCGCGCCTCACGCGCTGCTTCGACCGCTGGCGGCGCTTCGACGCCGTGCGCCAGGGCCATGCGCGCGCGGCGCTCGAATCGCTGAAGCAGCGGCCGGGCCTGTCACGCGACGTGTTTGAGGTTGTTGACAAGGCACTGGCTTGATCGGCGCCCCTGGTCGCCGATTAATAAAGGCTTGTTTTTTTCGCCAGAGTCGTTTCTAATTGCGCTTCGCGTTTCATTTCTTGACGAGTCGACCATGCCTTCATTTGACGCTCACGCCCTGACCCTGCTTATCGCGCTCGCGATGGCGGCGGCGTTCGTCATTCGGGTCGGTGCAGCACCCGTGGTACGTGTAGTACGCATCGTATGGGTAGCCTATGCGCCGCCGAGGTCGAGAAAGAAGCGAGTCGAAGCTTAGGAAGCGACAGCAGATTCCAAAACCCCGCCGGTGCAGACCGAGCGGGGTTTTTTCATTCCGCCCGGCCAAACCGCCAACCGCAGCAGCAGCTTGAAGGAGAAAACCATGTCCAGCGATCAAACCGAAACCCTGAGCGGCGCGCAAATCGTCGTGCGCCTGCTCGAAAGGCAGGGCGTCCGTATCGTCACCGGCATCCCCGGCGGCGCCATCCTGCCGGTCTACGACGCCCTGTCGCAATCGACGCAGATCAGCCATGTCCTCGCGCGCCACGAGCAGGGCGCCGGTTTCATCGCGCAGGGCATGGCGCGCGTCAGCGGCCAGCCGGCGGTCTGCCTGTCGTGTTCGGGCCCCGGCGCGACCAATCTATTGACCGCCATCGCCGACGCCAAGCTCGACTCGATTCCGCTGATCGCGATCACCGGTCAGGTCCCGACCGCGATGATCGGCACCGATGCCTTTCAGGAAGTCGATACCTATGGCCTCTCGATCCCGATCACCAAGCACAATTTTCTCGTGGCTTCGGCCGGGGAACTGCTCGAGGTCATTCCGCGCGCTTTCCGCCTCGCGGTATCCGGTCGCCCCGGCCCGGTGCTGATCGACATTCCGAAGGATGTGCAGAACCAGCGCATCGAGGTCAGCACCTGGCCGCAGCCGGGCGTGGCCGCTGCGGTCGCGCCGCCGGCCGCCGATCTGATGGCCCGCGCGGCGGCGATGATAGCCGCTGCCGAAAAGCCCATCCTTTACCTCGGTGGCGGCGTCGTGCATTCCGGCGCTGCCAGGCAGGCCGTGGAACTTGCCGAGAAGGCCAGCCTGCCGACCGTGATGACCTTGATGGGGCTCGGGACGATGCCGGTCGATCACGCGCTATCGCTCGGCATGCTGGGCATGCACGGCGCGCGCTACACGAATCTGCTGCTCGACGAATGCGACCTGCTGATCGCCGTCGGCGCGCGTTTCGACGACCGCGCAACCGGCAAGGTGGCGACCTTTTGTCCGCACGCCAAAGTCATTCACATCGACATCGATCGTTCCGAACTCGACAAGGTCAAGACGGCCCACATCGGTGTGACCGGCGACGTCAAGGCCTGCCTCGATCAGCTCTTGCTGCGGGTCAAAGCCACGCTGCGCGAATCCTGGTTGTCGCGCGTTGCCGAAGTGAAAGCCGCGCAGCCGCTGCGCACGCCGGGAATCGGCAATCCGCGCACGTCCTACGGGCTGATCGACGCGGTCGCCAGCTGCCTCGACGACGAAGCGACGATCACCACCGACGTCGGCCAGCACCAGATGTTCGTGGCGCAGACCTATCCGCTGCGCCGGCCGCGCCAGTGGCTGACTTCGGGCGGCCTCGGCACCATGGGCTTCGGCCTGCCGGCGGCGATCGGCGCCGCGCTCGCCGAACCGCAGCGCACGGTGGTCTGCTTTTCCGGCGACGGCAGCATCCTGATGAACATCCAGGAATTGGCGACCGCCGCCGAACTCGATGTCAATGTCAAGGTGGTGCTGATGAACAACGGTTCGCTGGGCCTCGTCACGCAGCAGCAAACGATGTTCTACGGCGAGCGCGTCTTCGCCTCCAAATATCAGACCGGTCCCGATTTCGTGCGCATCGCCGAAGGCTTCGGCTGGCGGACGCTCGACCTCAATCACGTCGAAGAGCCGCTCGCCGCGCTGCGCACGGCGCTGGGCACGCGCGGTCCGGTGCTGATCCACGCGCGCATCGAAGAGGGCGAACAGGTCCTGCCGATGGTCGCGCCGGGTGCGTCCAACAAAGACATGATCGGAGGCTGAAAATGAATTCAATCACCCAACGCGAAAACCAGGCGCTCGGCGCCGCGGTGCTCGAACTCGATGTGAACAACCATGCCGGCGTGATGTCGCACGTCGTCGGCCTGTTCTCACGGCGCGCCTTCAACGTCGAAGGCATCCTGGTCATGCCGGTCGGCGACGGCGCAGCCAGCCGCATCTGGCTACTGGTCAACGAAGATGCGCGTCTCGACCAGATGATCCGGCAGCTCGAAAAGCTCGAAGACGTCCTGGCCGTGCGCCGGCACGGCGCCGACCATGCGGTGTTCGAGCGCCTCGAGGAATTTTTCCGCTAGGGATGGCTGATGAAGCGGTAACTCGTCATTCCGGCGAACGCCGGAATCCAGTAAAGGCGATGAACTGGACACCGGCTTTCTCCGGTGTGACGAATGAATTAGCGTTTCCCTTGGCGGGTCGCGGGCCGGTCCAGGGCATTCATCGAGGTCGGCGCGGCAATTTCAGCAAGCCACTGGTCAGCGCGATCCCGGTGAGGACGAGCGCGCCGCCGCCAAGGGCTTCCCAGCCCATCGATTCGTTAAGAAAAAGTGCACCCCAAAGGACGCCGAAAACCGGGATCAGAAAGGTCACCGAAAGCGCCCGTGTCGGCCCGACGTCCTGAATCAGCCGGAAATAGAGCAGGTAGGCGGCGCCGGTGCACACGATGGCGAGCGTCGCGACGGCCGCCCAGTCGCCGGCGAGCGGCATTTGCCGGACCGGCGCGATGAACAGCAGGGGAAGAACGAGCAGGGTCGCCATCCACATGCTGCCGTGGGCGTTGGCGAAGGGCGTGGCCGATGTCGCCAATGTCGGTCTCGCCTTGGTATAGGTGCTGGCGACGCTATAGGACAGGGGCGCAATCAGCGCGGCGGCAATAGCCGGCCATCCCGCCTGCCCGGCCAGCGCGACGCCCTTGCCGACCAGCAGGACAACGCCCGCCAGGCCGAGAATCAGGCCGACCGCGACAGATGGCGTAATCGTCGTGCGCAACCAGAGCGCCGCGATGAGCGCGCCGAACAGCGGCGACGTCGCATTCAGAATAGATAGCAATGACGCCGAAAGCGATTGCGCAGCGTAAGCAAAGAGCAGGAAGGGCAGCGCCGAATTGAGCAGGCCGATGATCAGGTAGTGTTTCCAGTGGCGCGCAAATTCGAGACGCCTTTTCAGCCACAAACCAGTCAGCCACAGAAAGACAGCGGCGATACCGACGCGCAGGGCGATCAGCGCCGGCGGGCCGAAAACCGGTGCGCCGACGCGCAGGAAGAGAAATGAACCGCCCCAGATGGCGGCCAGCAGAAAGAGTCGAAAGAGGCTCGCAATGTCCATGATGAATCGCTTTTGGCTTGCTACGGCTGCCATTGTTCCTACGAAGAATGGGCTTGGCCATCCGTTTCTTGCGCCTGGCCCCGATCTTTATATTGCCTGGGCATTGCGCCGGCTTGACAAAATCCGCTATAACAGAGGCTAGTGGTCGCGTCATTTTAGGCGTGAGCGAAAGATCGGTATGAGGCAAATAGATGCGCCTGCTGCTCGTCGAGGATGACGCGATGATAGGCGCCAGTGTGCAGAGCGGCCTGCGCCAGGAAGGCTATTCGGTCGACTGGGTACGCGACGGCGCGGCAGCCGAGCTGGCATTGGCGGGCGGCGTGCATGAAATGATCCTGCTCGACCTCGGTTTGCCGAAGAAGAGCGGGCTCGAACTGCTCGCTGGCCTGCGCCGAAGGGGCCTGGCCTTGCCGGTACTGGTGATCACGGCGCGCGATGCGGTCGCCGACCGGGTCAAGGGCTTAGACGCCGGCGCTGACGATTATCTGGTCAAGCCCTTCGACCTCGATGAACTGTCGGCGCGCATCCGCGCCTTGCTGCGCCGGCAGGCGGGTCGGGCATCGCCGCTGATCGAAAACGGCGCGCTGACCCTGAATCCCGCGACGCATGAAGTCCTGCTGCACGGCGCGCCGGTCAATCTTTCAGCGCGCGAATTTGCGCTGCTGCACGCGCTGCTCGAACAGCCGGGCGTGCCGCTGTCGCGCACCCAGCTCGAGGATAGACTCTATGGCTGGGAAGAGGAAATCGAGAGCAATACGGTCGAAGTCTATATCCATTCCTTGCGCCGCAAGCTCGGTGCCGAATGGATACGCAATGTGCGCGGCGTCGGCTATCTGGTGCCGCAGCAGTCATGAATTCAATACGCCGCCATTTGCTCTTCGCCCTGCTCGTCGCCATGACCGTGGTGATGCTGCTGGGCGGCTGGGCCACTTACCGGGCGGCGCGCGACGAGGCCGGTTCGCTGTTCGATTACCAGCTGCAGCAGATCGCGCTGTCGCTGCGCGATCAGACTTTCCAGGGGCCGGCCGAGGCACTGGCCAGCGACGAGAGTCTCGACTACGTGATTCGGGTCTGGGACCTCTCCGGGCTCAAGGTCTATTATTCGCGGCCGCACCAGTCGCTGCCTGAACTCACGCGCCTCGGCTATTCGACCTCGGCGAGCAGCGAGGGCGATTGGCGGGTATTCGCCCTGCAGTACCACGGTCTGACGATCGCCGTCGCGCAGCCGATGCGCGTGCGCAATCAGCTTGCGGCCGACGCCGCGTGGAGTACGCTCAAGCCCTTCTTCGTTCTGCTGCCGGCACTGGCCTTGCTGATTTGGCTTTTGGTCAGCCGCGGCTTGCGGCCCTTGGCGCAGCTCGCACGATCGGTGCAGGCGCGCACCCCCGACTCGCTGACGCCGCTTGCCGTCGGCGACGTTCCTGAAGAAGTCAAACCGCTGGCGCTGTCGCTCAACGATTTGCTGGCCCGGCTCAAGGCCGCGCTCGCGGCGCAGCGTGCCTTCGTCGCCGACGCCGCGCACGAACTGCGCACGCCGCTCACCGCGCTGCAGCTGCAGTTGCAGTTGGTCGAGCGCGCCAGCAGCGAAGCCGACAGGACGGCGGCGCTTGCCGAACTAAGGAGCGGCCTCTTGCGCAGCACGCATGCGGTCGAGCAACTCCTGACCCTGGCCCGTCATGAGCCCGGCGCTGCCGAATATCGCAAGGCGCAGGTAGCCCTTGCCGAAGTGGCGCGCAATGTCGTCGTCGAACTCGCGCCGCTGGCCGGCGCTAGGTGCATCGATCTCGGCGTGACGCAGGCCGACGAAGCCGCGCAGGTGTCGGGTGACGCCGACGCGCTGCGCATCCTGCTATCCAATCTCGTCACCAATGCGTTGCGTTATACGCCCGCCGGCGGCCGCGTCGATGTGGCCTGCGGCGTGCGCGACGGCCAAGCCTATTTCGAAGTCGCCGACACCGGCCCCGGCATCCCCGCCGCCGAGCGCGCGCGTGTTTTCGACCGCTTTTACCGGCGCAGCAGTGATGATGACAAGGGGATCATCGGCAGCGGCCTCGGCCTGTCGATCGTGCGCACGATTGCCGACCGGCACGGTGCCGTGGTGGAACTTGCCAATTCCGATTCGGGCGGCTTGCTCGCGCGGGTCGTGTTCCCGCGCGCCGGATCTCGGCAAGAGCCAGGGTTTCCTGCGAACTGACCGAAGCCCTATCGCCAGCGCCGGTCGTGCACGACGAGCCCGGGCCCCGGCGCGAAGATGTAGGTGCGATGATCGAGCACCTCGCCGCTGTCGCTGTCGGTGTAATACCAGGCGAAGCGCAGGCTGTGCGCCATGCCGCGGTATTCGTAGTCGATTTCCTCGATCGTGATGCGCGCACGCCGGTGCAGGCTGAGCACGCGACCGTCGACAGTCCGCAGACAAACATAGTCGTAAGTGCGGACTTCACCCTGCTTCCAGAAGCCGAGCGGAAACTTCGCTTCCTGATCGCAGACCGATGCGCCGAAGCGCGAATCGTAGACGCGGCCGATGGCTGCCTGATCGGCGCGCAACGCCATCTTCTGTTCGACGTGCCCTTCGCGCCGCGTCGTCCGTTGCCGGTCATAGACCTGCAGCGTCTCGCCGGTATAGGGGTTGGTCCACGCTTGCGGCCCGTTCCACACCGTTTCCTCGGCTTCGTAGTTGCGCGCGGGCGGCAACTCGATGCGTTGCGAACCGTCCCACACGCCGGGAACGATCAACTGCATTGGAATGAAGCGGGTGTGTGTCGCCGGATCGGACTGCGCGTCCCAGACCGTTTGCGCGCCAACCTTGAGCGCGGGCCAATCGTCGGCAGCGGCCGGCAAAGCAAGTCCGCAGGCGAGAAGCGCGAGCAGAATGAAGCGCGTCATTGGGGGGCCTTTTTGCCGCATGCGTCCGGCGACGCTACACCTTTGCCCAGTTCTTGCCTAGCTACCGGTAATGTCTTTCGTTTCGGGCGCCGCTTCGAGGGTCGCGCGAAACTCGGCAACTTCCTTGCAGAGATGATCGACGATGATGTCGTGTGCGATAAAGTCCAGGAACTCGGGGGAAATCGTCGCGCTGCGATGGAAGCGGTCGTGCATCTGCTGCGCCTTGGCGAGCAGCGCGCGGTGAAGTGCCTGGTGCTCGGTGAAACTCGGATGGTTGATCGCGGTCAGCGCCGACTCTTCGGCGCAAAAATGCCGGGTGATGTAATCGATCAGTTCGTCGATCAGCCATTCGAGGTCGGAATGCGGCAGTTTTGACGCCACAGCGTTGATCAATGCGTTGCCGAGGATGAACAGCCGCCGGTGCTGCGTGTCGATGACCGGGTGGCCGGTCTCGTACGATTTCTGCCACTTGATCGGCGCCGGCTCGTCGCTCCGATCGGCGCCAGCCTTGTGTTGCGCCTCGTAGGCCTGGCGCTCGTGTTGCGGCAGCCACCACGCCAGCCACCCGGCTGAAAGCAAGGCCAGCCCGCTGACGATTGCCAGACCGCTGCGCAAAGCGCCCAGCGTGATCAACCCGACGCCGATATAGAAAAGCGGTATGAGATCGTAAAGCCTGTCCTGCAACTGCTCTCTCTTCATCTTTTGCCACCTGCGAAGACGCGTTTTCCGAGGCTGCGGCAATTTGGTCTAATTCCCTTGATTCATTATGGTTAATTCGCTGGCAAGTCGCAAGCTTGCTCTGCGCTTTCAATCGGAATTATGATGAAACTCTAATCGCCGGGCGCTGGTGGCCCGGCGGGAGTAGCGCTGCGGCGGCAGCCCTCGACCCGCTGAGACTTTGGTCAGAATTACTTCTGGAGGACCGCGATGAACAAGCATGCATTCACAAACATCAACCGGCGCCGCTTCCTTGTCGTCGCCGGCGTGGCCGGACTTGGCCTGGGGCTCATGACGCGCAGCGCCGGCGCCGCCGACGTGTCGGGCGCAAAAATCGGCATCATCGGGTCGGGGCACATCGGCGGTACGCTCGGCGAGCTGTGGCTCAAAGCCGGCCACGAAGTGATGTTTTCCTCGCTCGACCTGGCTTACGACCAGTCATTGGCCGCGCGCTTGGGCGCCGGCGCGCATGCCGGAACGCCGAAGCAGGCCGCGGCTTACGGCGAGGTCCTGCTGATCTCGGTGCCTTACGCCGCGTTGCCGCAACTCGGGCGCGATCTTGCTGACGAGATCCGCGGCAAGGTCGTGCTCGACACCTGCAACCCGATTCCGCAGCGCGACGGCGACATGGCGAACGAGGCCAAGGCCGCCGGTGCGGGAATCAGTTCGGCGCGCCTGCTCCCGGGGGCGCGCCTGGTGCGTGCGTTCAACTCGGTCGGCTACCGCATGCTGCAAAGCGAAGCGCACCGCGCCGGCGAGCGCGTCGCGATCCCGCTCGCCAGCGACGATGGCGAGGCCCTGGCCAGCGCCGTCAAACTGGTGCAGGAAGCGGGATTCGAGCCCGTCGTCGTCGGTCCGCTGGCGCGGGCGCGCGAATTCGATCCAGGCATGCCGGTGTTCGGCAAGGCCCTGACCGCCGCGCAATTGCGTGACGCACTGTCGCTCAAGCCCTGAGATCGCAAAAGCCGATCGCGTCTTCGCCTTGAGGCAGGCTGTGTGATTCCGCACGATCCGGACCGCGTCGCGCGGCTGCAGCGCGCGCTGGCACGCGTGGTCGCGGTGCGCAGCGGTGAAATTCCGGCCTTGCTCTGGTCCTTCGCCTATTTCTTCTGTCTGCTCGCCGGCTACTACGTGCTGCGCCCGCTGCGCGACGAAATGGGCATCGCCGGCGGCGTGCGCAACCTGCAATGGCTATTCACCGCCACCTTCGTCGTCATGCTCGCCGCCGTGCCGCTGTTCGGCGCCGTCGTCGCCGGCCTGCCGCGCCAGCGCTTCATCCCCTTGGTCTACCATTTCTTCGTCATCAACATTGCGCTGTTCTGGCTGCTGCTGACTTTCGACGTCAGCAAGGTCTATGTGGCGCGGGTGTTCTTCGTCTGGATCAGCGTCTTCAACCTGTTTACGGTCTCGGTCTTCTGGTCCTTCATGGCCGATCTTTACGCCAGCGAACAGGGCAAGCGGCTGTTCGGTTTCATTGCCGCCGGCGGCTCCGCCGGAGCGCTGCTCGGACCCTTGCTGACCGTCGGTCTGGCGGCGCCGCTCGGGCCGGTGAATTTGCTGGTTATCGCCGCGCTGTTCCTGGAACTTGCCGTGTATTGCGCGCGCCGCCTGGAACGGGTTGCGGCGCTGGCGGCCCACGCAGCGGCGGATGCCGCTGCCGCCGCTCGGCCCAGCGCGCCATTGGCAGCGCCCGGCGCGCCTTCGGGGTCGCTGGGCGGCAGTTGGCTCGACGGCATCGTGCTGCTGCTGCGCTCGCCTTACCTCGGCGGCATCGCTCTGTGGGTCGCGCTGCTCTCGCTGGCCGGAACCTTCCTCTACTTCCAACAGGCGAGCATCGTCGCCGCAGCCTCCGACGATCCGGCGGTGCGCGTGCGCATCTTCGCCAGCATCGACCTCTCGATCGGCATCCTGACGATCATCGTGCAATGCTTTGCCACCGGCCGCCTGATCACGCGTTTCGGCGTCGGCGCCGCCGCGGCCTTTCTGCCTTGCGTATTTGCGCTCGGTTTCCTGGTGCTCTGGGTTTCGCCGACTCTGGCGGTGGTCATCGCTTTCCAGGCGATACAGCGCACCGCCAATTTCGCCGTTTCCAACCCGGCGCGCGAGGTGTTCTTCACGGTCGTCGAGCGCGCCGAAAAATACAAGGCCAAGAATGTCATCGACATTGTCGTCTTTCGCGGCGCCGACGCTTTCAACGGCTGGCTCTTCGCGACGCTGCGCGCCGCCGGACTCGACCTCGCCGCGATCTCCGCGTCAAGCCTGCCGCTGATGCTGGCCTGGGCTGCGCTGGCCATCGCACTCGGCCGCGCGCAGGAGCGCCGCGCTCGCTCGCTTGCCGAACCGCTTTCAAGCAAAGGAGCATGAGATGAGCCATCGAATCGCCGCACCGGATGTTTGTCTTTCGCGCCGAAGATTCTTCGCGCTGGGTGTCGCCGGCGGCGCGGCGACAGTGTTTCCCGACTGGCCTGCAGGGGCGGCTGAACCGCTGCGCAGCCGGGCGATTCCGGTCAGCGGCGAACAGCTGCCGGTGATCGGACTCGGCACCTCCATCGTTTTCGATGTCGGTGACGATGCGGCCCAGCGCCGCGAACGGCGCGCTGTTTTGCAAACCCTGTTCGACGGCGGCGGCCGGCTGATCGACACGGCGCCATCCTACGCAAGCGCCGAGAACGTCGTCGGCGATTTGCTCGCCGAGATGGGCGCGCGATCGCGGACATTCGTCGCGACCAAGGTGCGCGCCACCGACCGCGCCTCAGCCCAGGCCGAGATGCAGCAATCGCTGCGCCGCTTGCACAGCGACAAGCTCGATCTGATGCAATTGCATAACGTCGGTACGAGCGACCGCGATACCGCCGCGCAGATCGCCCAACTGCGCGAATGGAAGCAGGCCGGAATCTGCCGCTATTTCGGCATCACGCACTACGTCGACGAGGCGCACGAACGGCTGGTCGCGGTGATGCGCCGCGAGAAACCGGATTTCATCCAAGTCAATTATTCGCTCGCCGATCGCAGCGTCGAGGAGCGCTTGCTGCCGGCGGCCCGCGACGCCGGGGCGGCGGTGCTGATCAACCTGCCGTTCGGCCGCGGCAAACTGTTCAGCGCCGTGCGCGGCAAGGAATTGCCGGTCTGGGCCGCGGAATTCGATGCGGCAAGCTGGGGCCAGTTCTTCCTCAAATTTATTCTCGCGCACGAGGCCGTGACCTGCGTCATCCCCGGTACCGACAAGCCCGTCTACATGATCGACAACCTGCAGGCCGGGCGCGGGCGTTTGCCGGACGCCGCGCTGCGCAAGCGGATGGTCGATTTTTACGCAGCGTTGGCTTGAGGGCGCGCGGCCGACCCGCAGGCCGGTGAAGCATCCCGAGCTTTGCCGCTCAGCCGGCGCCGGGTTCCGGTCGTCTCTGAGACCGCGCGTCCTTATTGCGGAAACTACGGATGCACAAGCAGTGATTGTTCTGCGAATATCCTCTCTTGGAGGCCTGATTCGGACGGTTTCAGTCAGCCATTCTAGGTCGGGGTGAAATGCAATTAGAATTGTGAAAAGGCAAACCAGGCCACAAGGGCAGGGCGACTTTAAGTTATCCTAGCAGTGCTTGCGCGGACTTTGCGCGGTCCGCGGCTCAAATTTTTCGCGCGTCGACGACCAGGGATAAGAACAAGAAATGAATGCCAAACCGGCGCGCTTCGCAGCCAGCGCATACAATAGTTTCCTGCTGCTCGGGTGCCTTGCCGTCCTCGGCCTTCCCGTTCATGCTGGGGCTGCGGCTGCGGACGCCGCGGAGCCGACCCCGGAATCGAACCTGAGCCTGAGCGGCTTCGGCACGCTCGGCATCGCGCGATCGTCGTCCGACCAGGTCGAGTTCGTGCGCGACCTGTCGCAACCCAAGGGTATCTCGGACCACTGGTCGGGACTCATCGATACGCTGTTCGGCGTGCAGACCAATTGGCGAGCCACGCCGACCGTCGAACTGGTCGGGCAGGTGGTCAGCCGCTATCACTACGATGGCAGCCACAATCCGGAAGTGATGTGGGCCTTCGCCAAATGGGATCCGGATGCGCGCCTGTCGCTGCGCGCCGGGCGCATCGGCGCCGACTTCATGATGCTCGCCGATTCGCGGTTGGTCGGCTATTCCTACCTGCCGGTCCGGCCGCCGTCGGATTTCTTCGGCCCGCTCTTCTTCTCCCATTTTGACGGCGCCGACGCCAGCGTCACCTTGCCGCTCGGCGACGGGCTGGTGCGCGGCAAACTGTTCGGCGGCGCGACGCACGAAAAGGCGACGGGAGCTCCCGGCGTGTGGGATACCAGTGGTTCGCCGGTAGCCGGCCTGGTGCTCGATTACCAGGCCGGGCCCTGGCTGCTGCGTGCCAATACCGCCAGCATAAAATTTTCCAACGATATCAAGTTCGCGCCCTTGCCGGACACGCTGCGATCGGTTGGCGCCACTTTCGGCTATCCGAGCGCCATCGCTGCCGCAGACGCGCTGACGACCCGCAACACGACCACCCGCTTCTATTCGGTCGGGGCGGTGTATGACGACGGTCCCCTGCAGGTCCAGGGAATGCTCAACAGCATTCATCACGAGACCGAGGTCTTCCAGAATTCGCGCGCCGGCTACGTGCTGGCCGGTTACCGCCTCGGGCCGGTGACACCCTTCGCCGGCGTGTCGTGGTGGCGAAGCAAGTTCAAACCTAATACGACGGGCCTGCCCGATGTCGCGCCTTTTGCCGCGCTCAACCAGGCCTTCGACCAGATCATGGTCGCCTCGACCGCCGACCAGAACACCTATACGCTCGGCGCGCGCTGGGACTTTCGCCAGAATATGGCGCTCAAGGTGCAGTGGGACGCGGTCCGCGGCACTTCCGCTTCGCGCTTTCCCTTCGCGCACAGCGAAGCCGGCTGGAATGGGCACACCGATGTGCTCAGTCTGTGCCTCGACTTCATCTTTTGATGCGATGAAGACCGCGCACGCGCTCCTGATCCTGCTGCTTGCCGCCGCCTGGCCGGCGGCGGCCGCGGACTGGGTGGTGGTGGCCAATCCCAAGGCTGGCATCACGCGTCTGTCGCAGGACGAAGTGACCAATATCTATCTTGGCCGCTACCGCCGGCTGGCCTCGGGCGCTACCGCCGAACCGATCGACCAGCCCGCGGATTCGGCGCTCAAAGCGCGCTTCTATCGGCAGCTCGTCGACAAGAATCTGGCCGAGATCAACGCCTACTGGTCGCGCCTGGTATTTTCCGGCAAGACCCGGCCGCCGCGCATCGCCGGCAGCAACGAGGACGCCTTGCAAATCGTCCTGCTGCATCCCGACGCGCTGGCCTACGTCGACAAGGCCCGCGTCGATTCGCGGTTCGTCGTCGTTTTCGAGATCGCGGAATAGCCCGATGGCTAGCCCTCAGCTCACACCGTGGTTCAAGGGCATTGTGTTTCGCAGCCTGGCCGCCGTCACGCTGATCACGGTGCTGCTCGGCGGCTTGTCCAGTCTGGTGATTCGCGAGCAGGTCGCGACGCGCGGCCACGGCGAAGCGCTGCAACGCCTGAGCGAACTCCTCGACGCCGTCGAGAGCACTGCCAGCGTGGCCATTTTCGCCAACGACGAGCAGTTGGCGCGCGAGGTCGTGCAGGGCTTGCTGCGCAATAGCGAGGTGCAACGCGTGACGATTTCCGCCGGCCCGACGGTACTCGCCCGTGCCGAACGTTCGGCGACGCAATTCGCCAATCAGCCGCCGGTCGACCGCGTCCTGCGCTCGCCATTCAAGAAGGCCGAAGTGATTGGCGGCATCAGCCTCGATGCCAACTGGGATGCGATCTACAAACGGGTGGACGACAATTCGCGTTACGCCCTGCTCATGCTGCTTTCCCAATTGCTGCTGGTGATCGTCGGCACGGCCGGGATGGTCTTCCTCGTCGTCGTGCGCCCGATCAAGGCGACCTCGGACCGCATGCACCGGCACGATCCGGTCAACGGCGGTGCCTTGGCCATCCCCGAGGGCCACGCCGGCACCGAGATCGGCCGCCTGGTCGGCGACATCAACGATCTGACCGGGCGGCTGGTGAGCACGCTCAACCAGGAGCGCGAACTGCGGCGGCAGCACGAAATCGCGCAGCGCAAGTACCAGAATCTTTTCGACCATGCTTCGTCGGGGATTTTTGTCGCCGACATCGACGGCCGCCTGGCCTCCTTCAACCCGGCTTTCATCTCGCTCACTTGGCTCTCGCGTACGGTCGCGGAAGAACCGCGCCGGCTGATCGAAGCGGGCTGGAGCGAGGGCGCGCAACTGATCGATCTGCTGCATCGCTGTGCCCAAACGCAGCTCCCGTGCGCCGACGATTTTCTTCTACG
Organism: uncultured beta proteobacterium; assembly: GCA_903886975.1. GTDB lineage: Bacteria > Pseudomonadota > Gammaproteobacteria > Burkholderiales > Rhodocyclaceae > Propionivibrio. Next base: position 9,658 of record CAISOB010000056.1, on the reverse strand, counting down.
CGGCCGGCGCGGCGATGAACGCTGGCTGCATGTTGCCGTCATGCCGCTCGGCGATGGCAGCATGCAGGGCACGATCACCGACGTCACGACGCGCAAGCGCGAGGAAATGACCGCGCGCCGGCTCGCCGTCACCGACCCATTGACCGGCTTCTTCAACCGTCAGGGGCTGCTGCAGGCTTTCTCCACAGTCGATGCCGACACGCCACCGTTTGCCATTGTCATGATAGACCTTGATGGGTTCAAGCTGGTCAATGACGCGATGGGATTCCCGGTCGGCGACCAGGTCCTGCTGAAGGTGGCCAAGCGCATCCGGGCCACGGTGCAGCCCGACGATTATCTGGCGCGCACCGGCGGCGACGACTTCGTGCTGATCCTCGCCGGCGCCGACGCGCGCGAAGCGCTGGCGCCGCGCATCGAGGCGATGCATGCGCTGCTCTGCGAGCACTACGCGGTCGGACGCGAGTCGGTGCTGATCGGCGCCAGCATCGGCGTCGCTTTCTTCCCGCAGGATGGCGCCGATATGCCGCAGCTCTTGCGCAGCGCCGAACTGGCATTGAACAGCGCGCGCGAAGCGAGCCGCAGCGTCGGCACGACGGGTTACCGCTTCTTCGACCAGCAATTGCAGATGGTGGTTGAACATCGGCGCCGGCTCGAGGATGACTTGCGTCTCGCCGTCAATGGCGGCGAGCTGTGCCTTGCCTTCCAGCCGATCATCGACCTGCGTACCGGTTGCATGGCCGGCGCCGAAGCCCTGTTGCGCTGGCAACATCCCGCGCGCGGTTTCATTTCGCCCGAAATCTTCATACCGCTTGCCGAACGCGTCGGCCTGATCGGCGAAATCGGCCGGCAGGTGCTCGAGGGCGCGTGCATGCATGCGGCCGCCTGGCGCCGCGACGGATTCGAGATGTATGTTTCGGTCAACGTCTCCGCTTCGCAGATTCCCGACGACCTGCCGCCGGCGGTCGTACTCGATGCGCTGCGGCGCCACGACTTGCCGCCCCATGCCATCGCCATCGAAATCACCGAAGGCGTGCTGATGAACGATATCGACATCGCGCAACGCTGGATTGAGGAACTGCGCGCCTGCGGCCTGTGCATCTTTCTGGACGATTTCGGCACCGGCTATTCGTCGCTGTCCTATCTCAAGCGTTTCGCCATGGACACCGTCAAGATCGATAAATCCTTCATCATGGACATGAGCGCCGACAACAGCGATCGCACGCTGGTCGAGGCGATCATCACCATGGCCGGAAGCCTGGGCCTGAAAGTCGTCGCCGAGGGCGTCGAGGACGCCGGCCAGCTCGCATTGCTGCGTGAAATGGGCTGCGCCTACGGCCAGGGCTACCTGTTTTCGCGCGCAGTTGCGGCCGTCGATTTTGCCTCAACCGTCGCGCGCATCAGCGCCGAAATGGCCATCGATCTCCCCAATCTCTTGCCCGACGAACTTGAGATTGTCTAGGAAAACGCTGCTTAAGTCTTTTGCCGTCATTCCGGCGAAAGCCGGAATCCAGTAGGCCTAGGCACTGGGCACCGGCTTTCGCCGGTGTGACGAGTTATTCAGCATTTCCCTAGTTGTCGCGCGCGCACTGAATCGCGAAACGTCCTTCAGGCCGTCGCGCGCAAGGCCGCGAGTACGCGCTCTGCACTGAAGGGCGCGGTGCGCAAGCGCACGCCGACGGCGTCGTAAACAGCGTTGGCCAGCGCCGCCGCAACCGGCGATGACGCAGCCTCGCCGGCACCGAGCGGCGGCTCTCCCGTGCGCTGGATCAGGTCGATCAAGAGCTCGGGCGCTTCGGGAAAGCGCAGGATGCGATAGCTTCCCCAATCGACGCTGGTCACCCGCTGGCTGTCGAAAGTCGTTTCCTCGAACAAGCTACGCGACAGGGCCTGCAGGATATTGCCTTCGACCTGGTTGCGCACTGCGCCGGGGTTGATCATCAGGCCGCAATCGTGGGCGCAAGCGACGCGCTTGACGCGGATCTCGCCGCTTTTCTTCACCACCTCGACGTCCATGGCCATCGCCACATAGGTTTCGTTGTGCTTGTAGTGCACGTAGGCGATGCCGCGGCCGCGGGCCATGGCGCCCGTCCGTCGTCGCATGGCTTCTGCAGGCTTCCAGCCGATCAGCGCGGCGCAGCGATCGAGCACTTCGATGCCGCGCGGATCGGTGAGGTCGCGCCGGCGAAATTCGAGCGGATCGATTTTCGCCGCTACCGCGAGTTCGTCGATGAAGGCTTCGACGGCGAAGCAGTTGGCGACCTTGCCGGGCGCGCGAATATTCGACGGGCGCAAGGGCGCCGGTTCCAGCCAGTGCGCCGTCACTTTGACCCGGGCCGCACGATAGGGCGGATCGGCGTTCTGCGTGACCAGGCCGACCATTTGCCCGGCCGGTTGCGCGATGCCGGCGTCGGAAGGCGCGAGCAGCGGTACATGCTCGAGGTTGGCGGTGGCCAGCGGCACCCACATCTCGGCCTCCCAGGCGTCGATATGGCCCTGCGCGTCGAGCGCGGCGCGCAGCGCGAGCAATTGCGGCGGCCCTTTTGGATCCCAGCCGAGCTCGTCTTGTCGCATCCATTGCACGCGCACCGGTTTGCCGACGGCCTTGGACAGCAGCGCGGCGTCGGCCGCCGCGTCGTCGTGGCCGTTCATCCCATAGCAGCCCGAACCGTCAAGATAGATGAGACGCACCTTCTCGAGCGGCAGGCCGAGCATTTGCGCATAAGCCGGCTGGTAGCGGTGCGTCGCCTGCGAGGCGCTCCAGATCATTGCACTGTCGGCGCGCACGTCGGCGACCGCGCACGATGGCCCGAGCGAGGCGTGCGACTGGATCGGCCACTGGTAGCTCGCAGCGAACTGGCGCGGATCGTTCGCGAGATCGCTGGTGTCGCCCTTGCTGACGACGATTTCGTCCTTCACGAAGGGTCCGCGGCGCGCCCACAGCGCGAGATTGTCATGGCCGATCAAGCCGCTGCCCGCGCTCCAGCGCGCTTTCAGTTCGCGCGCGGCGCGTACCGCCGCCCATTCGTCGCTGGCCACGACGCCGAGAAAGTCCTTGATGCGCACCACCTGCACACCGGGCAGATGGGCGATCGATGCCGCATCGACTTCGAGCAGCCGGGCGGCGACAGCCGGCGGGCGCAGCGGCCGTCCATGCAGCATGCCGGGCAGCGTGAAATCGTGGACATACGTATGGCGACCGGTGAACTTGCCCGGAAGATCCGGGCGCGGCAGCGACCTGCCGACGACGCTGTATTGCGCCGGATTCTTGAGCGGCGCCTTGGGGTTCATCCTGACGCCGAAGGCGCGGTCGCCCACGAGTTCGGCAATGGCAACGCGCGCCGTTGCCGTGCCCACGTAGCCGTCACTGAAGATGAGTTCGCTCGCGCCCGTCTGCAGGTGCGCCGCCGCGCGCGCGAGCAGGGCTTCGCGCGCGGTCGCCGCAGCCTGGCGCAGCTGCATGCCGCCGCGCATCACGCCGGTGCTGCCGGCGGTCGGCCCCTGGTTGGGCGTGAGGGCGGTATCGCCTTCGATCAGATCGATGCGCGCCGGATCGATTGACAGTTCCTCGGCGACGATCTGCCGCATGGCGATGCGATGTCCGGTGCCGAGATCGACCTTGCCCGAATAGACAATCACCGAACCGTCCTTGCGCACCGCGAGAAAGGCGTCGACTTCGTCGAGATTGAGCGTATGCGGCGTGCGTGCATCCGTCGCTTGGGCCAGCGCGAGCGGCAGGCCGGTGAGCGAGAATCCGATGACCAACGCCCCGCCCTTGAGAAATTCACGGCGCGCAAGCGAAACGTCGCTGATCTTCATCTCAAGCTCCCTTCTTGCCGGGTATGCCTTGAGCGGCGAGTTGCACCGCCCGCAGCACGCGGTCGTGCGAGCCGCAGCGGCAAAGGTTGCCGGCCAGCGCGCTCTTCACGTCCGCATTGCTCGGGCGCGGCTTTTCTTGCAGCAGGGCGACGCTCGCCATGACCATGCCGCTGCCGCAATAGCCGCACTGCGTGGCCTGTTCGGCGATGAAGGCGGCCTGCACCGGATGCGGCTTTTCGGCGCTGCCGATGCCCTCGAGCGTGGTGATCTTCTTGCCTACCACCGCCGACACCGGGTACACGCAGGAAAATATCGCCTCGCCGTCGATGAGCACGGTGCAGCTGCCGCATTGACCGAGGCCGCAGCCGAATTTCGCGCCGTGCAGGCCGAGCTGATTGCGCAGGACATAGAGTAACGGCTGATTCGGGTCCCATGACTCGACCACCTGCTCTTTGCCATTGACCATCAAACGGTAGTTCGCCATGAGCAACCCTCCGGACCGTGATTCCGATAGAAGTATTGTTAGAGCATGCGCATGGATTTTGCGCGCAAAGCCGGCCCCTGATCAAGCCGCCCGGGGTCAAGGTGCGGCGGTCGGGAAGGATTCAGGCCAAGCGCAAATCGTGGTTCTTGAGCGGCAGCGAGCGGACACGCTGGCCGGTTGCGGCAAAGACCGCGTTGCAGACGGCCGGGGCCAGGGCCAGAATCGCCGCTTCGCCGTGGCCGCCCCAGAAACCGCCGGTGGGCACAAGCAGCGTCTCGACCTTCGGCATTTCGCCGATTTGCGGCAGCCTGAAGTTGTGGAAGTTCGATTCGACGATCCGCCCGTCCTTGACGTTGTTCTCCTGGTAGAGGATCGCGCCGAGACCGAAGAGCACATTGCCCTCGGCCTGCGCGCGGCAGGTGTCGGGGTTCACGACGTAACCCGAGTCGATGGCCACGACGACGCGCTTGACGTCAACCGTGCCCTGCGGGCTGACCGAGACTTCGGCGACCATCGCCGTGAAGCTGCCGAAACCGTCGGCGATCGCCACGCCGCGGTGCACGCCCGGCGGCAGCGGATTGCCCCAGCCCGAAGCCTTGGCCACGGCCTCGAGGACCAGCCGGTTCTTGTCGCCTTCCTTGAGCAGCGCCAGCCGGTAAGCGATCGGATCGCTGTTCGCGGCGACCGCCAGTTCGTCGATGAAGCATTCGCGGTAGAAGGAATTCTGCTGCCCGGGAGCGCGCCAGAAACCGACCGGAACGTGGCCGTTGCGCATGGCGTAATCGACCTGCTGATTCGGCACCGTGTAGGGCATGTCGTGGAAGGCGCGCACCGCCGTAAAATCAATGCCCTCCTTGTTGAGCGATGCCGGAACGAGGACCTTGAGGATCGACGGGCAGGCGACCCGGGTGTGCATGGCGATGAGCTTGCCCTGCGCATCGACGCCGGCTTTCATGCGCACGACGCTGGCCGGGCGGTAGTAGCCGTGCTGCATGTCCTCTTCGCGCGACCACAGCATTTTCACCGGTGTCCCGGGCATGGCTTTGGCGATCGCCACGCCCTGGCGGACGAAATCCTGCGGCGCGCCGCGCCGGCCGAAACCGCCGCCGAGCATCATCTTGTGCACTTCAACGCTTTCCTGCGGCAGCCCCGCCGTTTCGGCGGCGACGGCCAGCGACGCTTCGCCGTTTTGCGTCGCGGTCCATACCTCGAGGAAGCCATCGGCCTTGAACCAGGCCGTGCAGGTTTGCGGTTCCATGGTCGCGTGGTTGAGATAGGGCGATGAATACTCGGCCTCGATGACCTTGCTGGCGGCGGCCAGCGCCGCCGGCACATCGCCGACGCGCCGCGCCCGCGGCAGCGCCGGATCGGCGAGCCCGTCGCGCAGCATCGCGGCGATGGTTTCGCTCGACGCCGCGCCGTTGCTGCCGAAGTCCCATTCGATCTTGAGCTTTTGCAGCGCCTGATTCGCACGCCACCAACTGTCGGCGACGACCGCGACGAAATCGCTCTCGCGCACCACCTTCCTGATGCCGCGCGCCTTGCTGATCGCCGAACTGTCCACGCGCTTAAGCTTGCCGCCGAACACCGGGCACTGCACCACCGCGGCGAACAGCATGCCGGGCAGCGCCACGTCGATGGCAAATACCGGCTTGCCCGTGACCTTGTCGGGAATGTCGAAACGCGGCACGGGCTGGCCGGCAATCTTCCAGTCCTTGGAATCGCGCAGCACGATCTCGGTGGGGGCTTCAAGTTTCGCCGCCTCGCCGGCAACTTCGCCGTAGCGCAACTTGCGCTGGCTGGCGCCGTGCGTGATCATGCCTTGCGCCGCCGTGCATTCGGCTGGCGGCACGTTCCAGCGCGCCGCGGCGGCGCGGGTGAGCATGATGCGCGCCGCCGCGCCGGCCTTGCGCACGTAATCCTGCGAACTGCGCACGCCCTGGCTGCCGCCGGTGGACATCGACCCCCAGATGCGCTTGCGGCGCACGTGTTCATTCGGCGAAGCGAATTCGGAACTGACCTTGGCCCAGTCGCAGTCGAGTTCTTCAGCGACCAGTTGCGCCAGCGCGGTGTAGGTGCCTTGCCCCATTTCCGATCGCGCGATACGCACCACCACCCGGTCGTCGGGGTAAATCACGACCCAGGCGTTGACCTCGGTGGCCGCTGCTTCGACAGCCGCCCTGGCCGCCCAGGGAAATGAGAATTCGAGTGCGAACGCGCCGCCGAGCGCCGCGGAGACTTTGAGAAAGTCGCGACGATCCGCATTCATGACGCACTCCTTTTAACGCCAGTCGCAGTATCTGCGATGTCTGCGGCGGCGTGAATGGCGGCGCGTACGCGGGCGTAGGTGCCGCAGCGGCAGAGATTGGTCATCGCCTGGTCGATGTCGGCATCGGTCGGCCTGGGTTTCTCCTTGAGCAGTGCCGCCGCGGCCATCAGCATGCCGCTCTGGCAATAACCGCATTGCGGCACCTGCTGCGCGATCCAGCTAGCCTGCAACTTGTGCAGTCCGCCCTGGCCGAGACCCTCGATGGTCAGCACCTTCTTGCCGACGACCGCCGAGACGGGCACGGAACACGAACGCACCGCCGCGCCATCGACGTGCACCGTGCACGCGCCGCAAACGGCAATGCCGCAGCCGTACTTGGTTCCCGGCAGCCCGATGTGGTCGCGCAGCACCCAGAGCAGCGGCATGTCCGTTTCCACGTCGACCTGATGCACTTTGCCATTGACATTGAGCTTGAACATGCCATCTCCTTCGGCGATCAAAGCACCGTGCTCATCATTCCAATCTAGGTCGCGGCGGCTTGAGTCATTGACGATCAGATAGACTGTGCGCAGAATTGGATGCGCACGTCCTGCGTGGTTCTGTCGACCCGCGACCAGCCAAGGGAGTTCCGTTGATGGATAGTGTCAATCTCGAAGTGCTGCGCTGCGCCGCTGGCTGGATCGCTTCCGCAGTGCCGGCGACGCTGGCCACCGTCGTCAAGACCTGGGGCAGTTCGCCGCGGCCCGCGGGCGCCATGCTCGTCGTCAGTGCCGACGGTCGTTTGGTCGGCTCGGTCTCCGGCGGCTGCGTCGAGGACGATCTGCTCGAGCGCCTGCGCGCGGCGCGTCCGGCGCGGCCGGAAATCGTCAGCTACGGCGTCAGCGCTGACGAGGCGCGGCGCTTCGGCCTGCCGTGCGGCGGCACCCTGCAACTCGTGCTCGAACCTTTGCACGGCGACAGCCGGCTCGCCGAAGTCCTGGCCGGAATCGAGCGCGGCGAAACCGTCGCGCGACGATTGCATCTTGCCGACGGCCGCGCCGAAATCGTCGCCGACCTGCCGCAAGGCGCGGTCGTCTTCGACGGTGCGACGCTCGTCACCAGCTTCGGCCCGCGCTGGCGCCTCTTGCTCATCGGTGCCGGTCAGCTCTCGCGTTACCTTGCCGAGTTCGCGCTGGCGCTCGATTACGCAGTGACGATCAGCGAACCGCGCGAAGAATACCGGGCGAGCTGGTCGGTCGCCGGCGCGACGCTCAGCGCCGAGATGCCCGACGATCTCGTCATCGCCATGCGCCCCGACGCGCGCACGGCGGTCATCGGCGCGACGCACGATCCCAAGCTCGACGATCTCGCGCTGATCGAAGCGCTGAAGTCGGATGCCTTCTACGTCGGCGCCATCGGTTCGCAGGCCAACAGCCGCAAGCGCCGCGAACGCCTCAAGCTGTTCGACCTCGGCGACGCCGATATCGACCGCCTGCACGGCCCGGTCGGCCTGCCGCTCGGCAGCAGGACGCCGGCCGAGATCGCCATCGCCATCCTGGCCGACCTCACGGCGCGCCGCAACGGCGTTGAACTGATCGCAGCGCCGCCTCACGCCGCTGCCGCCGACGTAACGCGGCCGCAATGACGATCGTCGGCGTCCTGCTCGCGGCTGGCAGCGCGACGCGCTTTGGCGGCGACAAACTGCTCAGCGAACTTGCCGACGGGCAGTGCATCGCCGGGATCGCCTGCGCCCGCCTGCGCCCCGCCGTCGACCGGCTGCTTGCTGTCGTTCGCCCGGAGGCGACCGCGCTCGCCGCGCGCCTTGCCGCCGCGGGCGCCGAAATCTGCACCTTCGCCGGCGCCGATCAAGGCATGGGCGCGAGCCTCGCCTACGGCGTGCGGCAGGCCCCTGATGCCGACGGCTGGCTGGTCGCGCTCGCCGACATGCCCGGCATCGCCACAGCCGATGCCTTGCGTGTCGCCGCGGCGCTGCGCGCCGGCGCGCCGATCGCGGTGCCATGCGCGCACGGCCGGCGCGGCCATCCGGTCGGCTTCGCGCAAACTTATGGCGCGGCGCTGATGACGCTCAGGGGAGACGAGGGCGCCCGCAGCGTCCTCACGCAGAACGCCGCCGCCATCGTCGACATCGCCGCTGCGCCGGAGGCCGACTGGCAAGATATCGATTGCGCCGACGATCTCGCGCGGGCGCGCCAGTCGTTCGCCAACGCGTCGGCGCGGCGATGATTGCTTCCTGCATGATCCGCGCTGCACAGGTTCGGATTCGGATGCCTTAAAGGCGCATCGTCAGCAGCATCAAGGCTTGTGCCGGGCCTTTTCCACGACCGGCAAACCGGCTTGCTTCCACGACTCGAAGCCGCCCTCGATATGCCCGACCGGGCTCAGCCCCATCTCCTGTAGTGTCGCGGTCGCCAGACTGGAGCGCCAACCGGAATGGCAGTAAAGGACGAACTCTTTTCCGGAACTGAAGATTTCCTTGTGATAGGGGCTTTCCGGATCGACCCAGAACTCGAGCATGCCGCGCGGCGCATGGAGGGCGCCCGGTATCATGCCTTCTCGTTCAAGCTCGCGCACATCGCGGATGTCCACGAAGACGACATTCGGATCGTCATGCTTGATTTTGGATTCTTCCAGGGACAGCGTGCGAATTTTCGCATGTGCCTCTGCGACCAACTGTTTGTATCCCTTGGTGATGGGCATGCGAATTTCTCCTGATAAGAATTGATGTTTGCTCATCCAGCAGGGCAAAGCAAGCTGGCGACCCTGAGCGGCCTTCTCGCAGTCGACGACCTGGAAGGCACTTGGCGACACAACCGGTACACGAGATCTGCTGCGGATGGCCGAACACCGAATTGATTTGAACGGCGATCTGCGGCCAGGTTGGTTGCCCACGTGGACGAATCGAAGCAAGCGTTGGGGGAAGTACAGTGCCAATCTTCCCCAACGCAACTATACAAACTCTGGTCCGCGAGTAGCCGCTTTCAACGATTGCCAACCGTCACAATCGACCCACAGCCGTCCTAGCCTGTATAGGAAAGCGGACGCCTAAAATTCCAATTCGCCGGCCTGCGCGGCTTACGGAATATCCCTAG
>CAISOB010000055.1 GCA_903886975.1 uncultured beta proteobacterium | reverse complement strand
CTGACTCCGCCGAAAAGTCAGGATATGACCATATTCAGGCCGCTGTGAACAGCCCCTTGCTATGTCATTGAACGTAAACGATTTATCCGGACAGACTTGCATATGGCATTTACACCGTAGCTTGATTGTGAACAGACCCTACGGCCTTGACCCTAAAGTAGAAGATTGAATCCAGGTGCAAATCCGCGCAATGGCGATCAGCGATACGCAAGCGGCGCCGGCCGGGCAGAGCGTGCTCTGCGATGATTGCCGGCACAGTGTCGAAGTTCGCGGCATGGCGGAGGTCGTCTGTCTGGCTTACTTGACGATCCGGGATCCGGTTCTGGACGTCGCTTGCGCCGAATTCGAGAGCAAGCGTCCACGAAACACGCCGGCGCCGAAAAGCCCTTAGTCAATTCAGGCCTCGGCGACGCGCCGGGCGATATGGGCCAGCGCCTCTTCGACCTGATCGACGAGGATCAGGCAGGTATCGTCGGCCTTGAGCCCGTCGAGCGCGGTGTCGATGGCCAGGAATTCGCCGCGAATTTCCTGAATGTCCTTGGCCCGCTTGGCATTCCTCAGTCCCTGTTGCAGCAGTGCCAGCACCTCGCCGTCGGCGCGTCCGCGCTGGCACTGGTCTTGATAGAGAACGACCTGGTCAAAAGCATCGCCGAGAATTTCGGTCTGCTGGCGGATGTCCTCGTCGCGTCGGTCGCCGGCGCCGCTGATGACCACCGAGCGCCGGCTGCCGGCTTTTGCCGGCATGTTGTCGATGGCCTTGACCAGCGCCGCAATGGCGTCGGGATTGTGGCCATAGTCGGCGATCAGCGTCGCGCCCCGGTAGGCAAATAGATTGAAACGGCCGGGCGCGGTCTCGGCGTTATTGACGAAGCCGGCAAGGCCCGCGCGTATCGTCGCCCAGGGCAGTCCGAGCGCCCAGCAGGCGCCGGTGGCGGCCATGGCGTTTTCGACCTGAAAACCGATGCGCCCGTTGTCGGTGACCGGGATTTCGGCGAGCAGCAGGCGTTGCTCGAAACCGCCTTCGGACGCGACGATGGCATCGCCGTCGAGATGGATGATGCGCTTGCCCTGTGCGCGATGCATGGCCATCACCGGGTGATTGCGGTCGCGGGCGAAGAAGGTGACCTTGCCGGGGCAGGAATCGGCCATGCGCGCGACCATCGGATCGGCGGCATTGAGAACGGCGACGCCGGTCGTCGGCTTGACGTTCTGGACGATGACCCGCTTGACCACCGACAGGTCTTCGACAGTGCTGATGTAGGAGAGGCCGAGGTGATCGCCGCTGCCGATGTTGGTGACCACCGCCACATCGCAGCGGTCGAAACCGAGGCCTTCGCGCAGCACGCCGCCGCGCGCCGTTTCGAAAACGGCGGCGTCGACATCGGGATGGAAAAGCACGTTTCGCGCGCTCTTCGGCCCGCTGCAATCGCCGCTGTCGATGCGCCTGCCTTCGATATATACCCCGTCGGTACTGGTCATGCCGACGCGCAGGCCGTGCTGGCCAATAACGCTGGCGATCAGGCGCACCGTCGTCGTCTTGCCGTTGGTCCCGGCAACGGCGACGACCGGGATGCGCGCATCGTCGCCGTCCGCGAACATGTTGGCGACGATCGCTTCGCCGACCGCGCGGCCCTTGCCGAACGAGGGTTGCAGGTGCATGCGCAGACCGGGTGCGGCGTTGAGCTCGACGATGCCGCCGCCTTGCTCCTCGAGCGGGCGCAAGACATTGTTGCAAACGATGTCGACGCCGGCGATATCGAGGCCGACCATCTGCGCCGCGGCGATGGCCCGGGCGGCGAATTCAGGATGCACGTCATCGGTCACGTCGGTCGCCGTGCCGCCGGTCGACAGGTTGGCATTGTTGCGCAGGACGACACGTGCGCCGCGGGCCGGAATCGAGTCGGCGGTCAGTCCGTCGGCCGCCAGGCGGGCGATGGCGACATCGTCGAAACGGATCTTGGTCAGCGAGGTGGCATGGCCTTCGCCGCGCCGCGGATCGCTGTTGACCTGGTCGACCAGCTGGCGGACGCTGTGCACGCCGTTGCCGATGACCAGCGGCGGCTCGCGGCGCGCCGCGGCAACCAGCTTGTTGCCGATCACCAGCATGCGATAGTCATAACCGGGCAGGTAGCGTTCGACGATGACCTCATCGCTGATCTTGACGGCGACCTCATAGGCGGCCTCGACCTGTTCGCGGGTCGTCAGATTGACCGTAACGCCCTTGCCCTGATTGCCGTCGCGCGGCTTGACGACGACCGCCCCGCCGATTTCGCCGGCGGCGGCCCAGGCATCTTCGGCATTGTTCACCGGCCGCCCGTTCGGTACCGGAACGCCGGCCGCATGCAACAAGGTTTTGGTCAGTTCCTTGTCCTGCGCGATCGATTCGGCGACCGCGCTGGTGGTGTCGGTTTCAGCGGCCTGGATGCGGCGCTGCTTGCTGCCCCAGCCGAATTGCACCATGCTGCCTTCGGTCAGGCGGCGATAGGGAATGTTGCGCGCCACGGCGGCGTAAACGATGGAACCCGTGCTCGGACCGAGGCGTACGTCCTCGTCGAGTTCACGCAAATGGCGCAAGGCCCCGGCCAGATCGAATTCCCGATCGTCGACCGCTGCGCGGCAGAGTTCCTGCGCCAGTTCGAAGGCCAGGCGGCCGACCGCTTCTTCGCTGTACTCGACGACCACCTGATAAATGCCATCCTCGACAGTCTGTGCCGTGCGGCTGAAGGTTACCGGGCAGCCGGCCTGGGCCTGCAGTCCGAGGGCGGCGAATTCAAGGGCGTGGGCCATCGATACGATGTCGTTGCTGACCGTCGGCTGAAGCAGGGCGATCTCGGGGAAGCGATCGCGCAGGCGCGCCTCGAAGTCCGGCAGGTTGATCAGGGAGCTTTCGCTCGGGCTGCACGAGACGATGGCCTCAATGGCCGTATGCCGGCTCCACAGATTGGGTCCGCGCAGGGCGCGGATGCGTGACACTTCCATAAGCGCGTTCCTATTGGTCTTGTCGCAAGCAGTCAGACAACATGATTCATTCGACGAAAAAAGTCTCAATGCCGGTGCGCATGACATCCGGCGAAATGCCGAGCGCCCACGCTGCAGCGACCGCGGCGAGAACGTTTTCGACCTGGTTCCTATCCTTGCCGCCATCGGTCAGGGGAATGTCCACAATCCTGGCCAGCGGCACTTCGCCGAGGCCGCTGGCCAGCATGATCTGGCCGTAGCGGGCGACGACGGCGCGTTTGCCGCGTTCGCGGTGTTCGGTGACCGTCGGCAGTTCCGGATCGAGGGCAAAGTAAATGACTTCGCCATCGCACAGCGCGGACATTTCGACGAGCATCGCCTCTCTGGCGTTGAGCACCGCCGCGCCCTTGGGCAGGACGAGGTCGATCTGCGTGCGCAGGACGCTGAAAACCTGCTCCGGCGTTTCGATGTAATAGCGGCCGACGTGACGTTCGACGTCGATATTGGTCACGATGCCGACCTGGCAGCGGTCGTAGGCCAGCCCGTCGCCGAGGATGGCATCGCTGCCGTTCTCGAAGACCGCCGCTTCGATGGCGCGGTTCATCAGGATGCGCCGGGCCGCCTCCCAGGTCGCGCAATCACCCTTCTGCGCCTGCCGGCGATCGAGGTAGAGACCGGCGCTGCAGGCCAGGCCCGTGTGCTTTCCGGAAAGCGTCAGCAGGCGCGCGACAAGGCGGCAGACTGTCGTCTTGCCATAGCTCCCGGTCACGCCGACGACCGGGATGCGGCCGTCGGCGCCATCGGGAAACAGATGCTCGACGATGGCCCGCCCGACCGGACGCGCTTCGCCGTTGGCCGGCTTGATATGCATCAGGAGGCCGGGGCCGGCATTGACTTCGACGATGGCGCCGCGCTGTTCGGCGAGCGGGCGCGAAATATCTTCACAGACGAGATCGACGCCGGCGATGTCGAGGCCGACGATGCGCGCGGCGAGCGAAGCGGTCTCGGCGACGCTCGGATGGACCAGCGGCGTGATGTCGCAGGTATGGTTGCCGGTGCGCACGATCAGCACTTCACGGCCCTCGGGCGGCACCGAATCAGGAGTGAAACCCTGGCGCGCGACTTCGTGGCGCGAGACCATGTTGTGCTCGAGGTCGATGAGGTCGAGCGGAAACTCCTCGGCGGCGCCACGCCGCGGGTCCGAGTTGAGCTGGCTTTCGATCAGCTGATTGATCGTCGACCGGCCGTCGCCGACGACGGACGCGACTTCGCCGCGGGCGGCGGCGACCAGTTTGCCGCCGACGACGAGCAGCCGGTGTTCGGAGCCGTAGATGAAGCGTTCGACGATGACGCCGCTGCCTTCGTCACAAGCTGCGGCATAAGCGGCTTCGACTTCGTCGCGGGTCATCAGGTGAGTGAATACGCCGCGTCCGTGGTTGCCGTCATAGGGCTTGACGACGACCGGCACGCCGATTTCCTCGGCGGCCTCCCAGGCGTCGCTCGCGCTGCTGACCATGCGCCCTTCGGGCACCGGCACGCCGCAGGATTCGAGCAGGGTCTTGGTCAGGTCCTTGTCGCGCGAAATGGTTTCGGCGATGGCGCTGGTGCGGTCGGTTTCGGCCGTCCAGATGCGCCGGCTGCGCACGCCGTAACCGAGCTGTACGAGGTTGCCGGTGGCCAGCATGCGAATCGCCGGAATGCGCCTGTCCTTGGCCGTGGCCGCGTCGACGATGCAGCCGGTCGAGGGCCCGAGGAGCTTGCTTTCGGCCATGTCGCGCAGGATCTCGACGCTGGTCGCGACGTCGAAAGGGCGGTCTTCGATCGCCGCCAGCACGAGTTCGCGCCCGGCTTCCAGGCAGGCGCGCGTGACTTCTTCATGCCAGGCGCGGATCACCACTTTATAAACGCCGCGCACCGACGTCTGGCGCGCCTTGCCGAAACCGCCAGGCATGCCGGCGAGATTTTGCAGTTCGAGAGAAACATGCTCGAGGATGTGCGCCGGCCAGGTGCCTTCCTCGAGCCGGCGCAGGAAACCGCCGCGTTCGCCGTAGCTGCAGCGGTGTTCGATCAGCGAGGGCAGCCAGTCCTTGAGCCGATCGACAAAGCCAGGCAGGATGTTCGAGGGAAAATCTTCGAGCTCGCCGATATCGACGACCGCTTCGATGACCGGCCGGTAAGTCCAGATGTTCGGTCCGCGCAGGTGGCGGATTTCAAGAAACTTGATGTCTTTCATGGGCGGCAATGTCGGCTCGGAGATTAAACGCGTGGTTGGAGCAAGCGATTATCGTCGGAATAACGCGCTACGGGGTCATTCGGCTTACGCGGGGAAGGTGAACTGAAGTTTCCTCAGAGAAATCGGTCGAGTATCCTGCGGCTGGTGAGGTCCAGCGCCTGGCGGTCGCGGATCAGGTAGTAAATGCCATTGCCATCGGTGATGAGTAATGCCGAGGCCGGCAGCCGGCGGATGTCCTCTTCGCCTTTGAGCACCAGATCGGTGTCGCCGTGATTGGTTTTGACCTGCCAGGTGCTCGGCGTGGCAAAGCTCGAGACCCTGACGATCCGGCTGATGACCGGCATGAATTCGCGGCTGGCGAGTTCCGCTTCGACTTGCCGGCGCAATTCATCGGGCAGCTCGCTCAGGCGATCTATCCATGCCAGTTCGCTGCCGTCCGGGTCGACCAGTGCGATGCCGCGCTCGGGCGAACTGATTGGGAATGCGCGCACCGGCACGACGCCGGTGTGGCCTTCTCCGTCAGCGCCGGTAAAGACCATGCGGCCGAATTCGTCGCGCCGCAGTTGGTAATCGGTCTGGCTGCTCATTCGCGTTCTTCCTCGACGACTTCGACTTCCGATCGGCGCAGCTGATCCTCGGTATCGACGTTGCGCGCCTGTGCCTCGTAGAGTCGGTAATAATGCCCTTGCTGCGCCATCAATTCGTCATGGCTACCGACTTCGACGATGCTGCCGCGATCGAGCACCACCAGCCGGTTGGCATCGCGCAGGGTAGACAGGCGGTGGGCGATGGCGATCGTCGTGCGGCCACGCACCAGGTTGTCGAGGGCTTTCTGGATTTCCTTCTCGGTTGTCGTGTCGACCGACGAGGTCGCTTCGTCGAGGATCAGGATCTTCGGGTCGATCAGCAAGGCGCGGGCGATCGAGATGCGCTGGCGCTCGCCGCCGGAGAGCGCCTGGCCGCGTTCGCCGACCAGCGAGTCGTAGCCGTGCGCGAGGCGCAGGATGAACTCGTGGGCGTGCGCCGCGCGCGCCGCCGCGATGATTTCCTCGCGCGTCGAGTCGGGCCGGCCGTAAGCGATATTCTCTGCGATCGTGCCGAAGAAAAGAAAGGGCTCCTGCAGCACGAGACCGATGTTCTTGCGGTATTCGGCGACCGGCAGCGAGCGGATGTCGACGCCGTCGATCAGGATCGCGCCTTCGGTCACGTCGTAGAAGCGGCAGATCAGGTTGACCAGGGTGCTCTTGCCCGAGCCGCTGTGGCCGACGAGGCCGATCATCTCGCCCGGCGCTATGGCCAGGCTGATGTCGCGGGTGACGCTGCGCGTGCCGTAACGGAAGCCGACGTCGCGCAGTTCGATGCGACCGGTGATGCGCGGCAGATGCACCGGATTGATCGGCTCGGGAACGCTTGAGACATGGTCGAGCACGTCGAAGATGCGCTTGGCGCCGGCCGCGGCTTTCTGCGTCACCGAAACGATGCGGCTCATCGAATCGAGGCGCATGTAGAAGCGGCCGATGTAGGCGAGAAAAGCCGTCAGCACGCCGACCGAAATATCATTCCTGGAGATCTGCCAGATGCCGAAACCCCAGACGATCAGCAGGCCGACTTCGGTGAGCAGGGTCACCGTCGGCGTGAAAAGCGACCAGACCTTGTTGACCTTGTCATTGACTTCGAGATTGCGCACGTTCGCTGCGCGGAAACGCGCCGCTTCGCGCTGCTCTTGCGCGAAGGCCTTGACGACGCGAATGCCGGGAATGGTATCCGCGAGGACATTGGTCACTTCGGCCCAGATGCGGTCGACGCGCTCGAAACCGGTGCGCAGTTTTTCGCGCACGATGTGGATCAGCCAGGCGATGATCGGCAGCGGCAGCAACGTCACCAGCGCCAGCCAGTGATTGATCGAGAACAGGATGGTCGCGGTCATGGCGATCATCAGCACATCGGTGACGAAATCGAGGAAGTGCAGCGAAATGAAGATATTGATGCGGTCGGTTTCCGAGCCGATGCGCGCCATCAGGTCGCCGGTGCGCTTGCCGCCGAAGAATTCCTGCGAGAGCTTCAAGAGGTGCTCGTAGGTCGTGGTGCGCAGGTCGGCGCCGATGCGCTCCGAGACCAGCGCCAGGATGTAGGTGCGCGCCCAGCCCAGCACCCAGGCCAGCACGGCCGCGCCGAGCAGGCCGGACAGGTAGAGGGTAGCCAGCATGGTGTTGATCGGCTGGCCGTTCTGAAAAGGGATCAGCACGTTGTCCATCATCGGCATGGTCAGGTACGGCGGCACCAGCGTCGCCGCCGTCGAGCCGAGCGAGAGTACGAAACCGGCAAGGAGCCGCCAGCGGTAGGGATAGGCAAAACGCCACAGCCGGAACAGCGTCCAGGTCGACGGCGGGGCGTTGATTTCCTTGCTGCACAACGGGCACTCGTCCTGGCCGGCGAGCAGCGGCGTTTCGCAGTTCGGGCACAGCGCCTGGGTCGGCGCCAGCGGCAATTCGCCGGTGAGGTGGAAAGCGAGTTGTTGCGTGAAATATTCGATCAGCCGCCCGGCGCCAATGTCGGCGCTCAGCGTGTAGCGCCACAAGGCTAGCCGCGAACCGGCGTCGAAGAGTTCAAGACTGCCGACGCCCGAATGGTCGCGCCGCGTCAGCATCAGCCCCTCGCGCAAGGGAAAGGCCTGCCACGATGGGTCGCCGTCCAGCTTGGCCAGCAGGCGACGGTTGCTGAGCACGATGAGGCCGGGCGAAAAATGCAATCCGCCGTCGAGGTCGATCTGCAGCCAGGCGATGATCGCTTCGTCACTGGCCAGTTGCGCCTGCGTGGCGGCCAGCCATGCTGTCGGCAGCGGCATTGCCGAGCCCGGCACGAAGCTCGGCGGAACCGCGCTGGATAGGGATGACGGAGGGTTGCGCTTGGTCATTGTTGGTGTCGGCAGGGCTGCGGCGCGCAGCCAAAACGCGAAAGTATACCGTGTTCGCCCGCGGCCCGGGCTTTCGCGCCGCGCGTGCGCCCGCAACCGGTTAACGCGCGTCGCCGACGATGGGCCGACATGGGCTATTCGCAGCTCGTTTGAGCATAGCGCGAAAAACATTTCCAGTTGCGAACCAATCGCGTGTAAGATGCGAATCGTTCGCAACATAATCCAACTACGGAATAAGGGTTTTTCCCGATGTGCAGCACCTTCGCCGGAGCGCTCAAGCACTTTTCGCCCCGCGCCATTCTGGTTTGTCTTGCCGCCCACGCGCTGCCGGGACTGGCCTTCCAACCGCTCATCACCGACGACACCGGCACGCAGGGTACCGCCGCCAATCAACTCGAGTTTTCCTACAACGAGGACCGCGCGAAAACCGCCGTCGATCTTGTCCGCGAGCAGACGCTGCCTTTCGTCTTCACCCGCGGCTTGACCGACAGCCTCGATATCTTTGCCGACACGAGCTACAGCCGCATTCGTTCAGGCAGCGCCGGCCAGAACGGCAGCGGCTACGGCAATCCCTCGATCGGCGCGAAGTGGCGTTTCTATGAAAACGAAGAGAGCAAGAGCAGTTTGGCCTTGAAACCGGAACTCATTTTCCCGGTCAGCGCCGGGCGCGAAGATGCCGGGCTGGGAAGCGGGAAGACCTCGGGCAATCTGACCGCCATTCTCTCTCAGGAAGTGCCTTTCGGCGCCGTGCACTTCAATGCCAGCGTCGGCCGCGACCGTTACCGCGACACCCTGAGCAATCCCGACACGACGACTTGGCGCGCCTCGCTCGCACCGGTGTGGGACGTCAGCGAACAATGGAAGCTGGCGCTCGATACGGGAATCGAATCGGCGCGTTCCACAGCGCGCACGACTCGCGCGAATTACGTCGAACTCGGCGCGATCTACTCGCCAACCAAGGACCTTGACTTTGCGCTGGGCTGCATACGCCGGTCGGATAACGCCAGCCCGCACACCACGACCGACAGCGTGACCGCCGGCCTGACTTGGCGTTTCAAATAGGCACGATCGATGAACCCGCTCCGGAGCGTCGCGTGAGCCAGGCAAATAGCGCATTGCCACCAGCCACGCTTGATCTTGCATCGATAGGCGACGCGTTGACGGTGCAGCACGTCGAGGCACCGCAGGGCGCGCCGGAATGGCAGCGCTGGCTCGAGGAAATTGGCTTCATTGCCGGCGAGCAGGTGACGTTGATGGCGCGTGGCTTGCCCGGTGGCGATCCGCTGGTGGTACGCATCGGCCAATCGACCTTCGCCCTGCGCCGCGCCGAAGCGGCCTGCATTCGTGTAACCCGGACCGGTCCGGCCGGCCGCAACGAGGGCGGGGCATGAATCAGGCGGTCATTCATCTCTATCCGAGCGGGCCGCTCCTGGCCCTCGTCGGCAATCCCAATTGCGGCAAGACCGCGCTCTTCAATCTGCTCACCGGCAACCGGCAGAAAGTCGCCAACTATGCCGGCGTGACTGTCGAGCGCAAGGAGGGCCGGATCGTCACGCCCGGCGGCAAAACCCTGCGCATCCTTGATCTGCCGGGCGCCTACAGCCTGTATCCGCGTTCGCCCGACGAGCGCGTGACTTGCGATGTGCTGTTCGGCCGCGCGGCCGGCGAGAAGCGCCCGGACCTCGTGGTCTGCGTCGTCGACGCGACCAATCTGCGGCGCAATCTGCGCCTGGCGCTGGCTATCAAGCGCCTCGGCCTGCCCTGCGTCGTGGCGCTCAACATGGCCGATCTCGCCGCCAAGCGCGGCATCAAGATCGACCCGCAGTCACTCGCGGCCGAACTCGGCTTGCCGGTGGTCAGCACGGTTGCCATTCAAAGTGCCGGCGCCGAATCCTTGCTCGCCCTCTTCGACGATCCGCAGCTCTGGCATTCGCCTGTTCCAAAGGCGCCGGCGCACGGCATGCCAGCCCCGCTGCTGGCCGCCGACGCGCACAGCAATACCGCCGACCACAGCGCCGTGCGCCGCATCCTGCAACGTCTTGGCCTTGACGACGTGGTACCGCATACGGCGAGCGACCGCATCGACCGCGTCGTGCTGCATCCGCTGGTCGGCCCGCTGTTGCTCACCCTGGTGCTGTTCCTCGTCTTTCAGGCGGTTTTTTCCTGGGCCGAAGCGCCGATGGCATTGATCAAGACGCTGACCGCGAGCCTGAGCGAAGGGGTCGGTGCGCTGCTGCCCGATACCTGGTTCAGGAGCCTGCTGGTGGACGGCGTGATTGCCGGCGCCGGTGGCGTATTGGTCTTTTTGCCGCAAATCGTGATTCTCTACTTCTTCATCCTGGTTCTCGAAGAGTCAGGCTACCTGCCGCGCGCCGCTTTTCTGCTCGACCGTCTGATGGGCGGCGTCGGCCTCTCGGGGCGCTCGTTCATCCCGCTGCTCTCGAGTTTCGCCTGCGCGATTCCGGGCATCATGGCGGCGCGCACCATCGCCAATCCGCGTGACCGCCTGGTGACGATCATGATCGCGCCGCTGATGACCTGTTCGGCGCGCTTGCCGGTCTATGCGTTGCTGATCGGGGCCTTCATTCCACAACGGGAAGTATGGGGCGGATTTGAGTTGCAGGGCCTCGTCCTGCTCGCACTGTACTTCACCGGCGTCTTCGGCGCGCTCGCCGTCGCCTGGGTCCTCAAGCGCTTTACCGCAGCGGGCCGCCAGGTGCGCCCGCTGATGATGGAACTGCCGAGCTATCACCTGCCGACGGTGCGCAATATCGCCATCGGTGTCTGGCAGCGCATGATGATTTTTCTCAACCGGGTCGGCGGCATCATCCTGATCCTGACCGTCCTGCTGTGGTTCCTGGCGAGTTTCCCCCTGCCGCCCGCCGGCGCGACCGGCGCGGCGATCGAATACAGCCTGGCCGGGATGATGGGCAAGGGGCTGGCGGTGATCTTCGCGCCGATCGGCTTCAACTGGCAGATCAGCATTGCGCTGGTGCCTGGCCTTGCGGCACGCGAAGTCGCGGTCAGCGCGCTCGGCACCGTCTATGCGCTCGCGGCGGTCGGCGAGGACGCCGCGCAGGCGCTGGCGCCGCTGATCGCGCAGAGCTGGAGCCTGGCCACCGCCTTGTCGCTGCTTGCCTGGTACGTCTTCGCGCCGCAGTGCCTGGCGACGCTGGCCGCGGTCAAGCGCGAAACCGGCGGCTGGACCATGCCGCTGGTGATGGCCGCCTATCTGTTTGCGCTGGCCTATGTCGCTTCGTTCATCACCTATCGCGTCGCGCTGGCCCTAGGCGCGGGTTAAACGCTCTAAGCGGATTCTTCGCTGGCCCGTTCGGCGGTGCACGCTGCGCAATAGCCGTAGAGCGCAAGCTGATGGTCGCTCAGCGTGTAGCCGAAAGAATCGGCGACCGCCTTCTGGCGTTTCTCGATCGCCGGATCGGTGAATTCATCGGCACGTCCGCAGCCGAGACAGATCAGGTGATCATGGTGCGTGGTCTCGGCGAGCTCGAAGACGGCTTTGCTCGGGTTGAAATTGCTGCGCCTCAGGACGCCCGCTTCCTCGAGTTGCATCAGCACGCGGTACACCGTTGCCAGTCCGATGTCCGACTGCTGCGCGAGCAGTTGCTGGTAGACATCTTCGGCGTTGAGGTGCCGCGTTTCGGTCTTGCGAAAGATCGAGAGGATCTTCATTCTCGGCTGGGTGACCTTGAGGCCGGCGGTTTTCAGATCATTCTGCTCATTCATGCGAACGTGTCTTTCGGATTGCACTGATGGGGTATGCCTGGCATTCGCGGCGAGCGCCCGACAGAGGTGAGTACGAAGTATTGTTGATGCCATGCGCAAGGTCAAGGCGAAGTCAGTCGCGAACGAACAAGCGCGTATTGAACCAGAGCGCCCGCCGCGAGTCCTACGGGCTAATTTCTGACGTCCGCAAGGCACAACCGGAGGAGGCGACCATGCCCGAAAAGAAAACCAAGCAACTCATCGCGATTCTCAACCGCATCATGGAAGCCGAACTGGCGGGCGTCGTGCGCTACACGCACTATTCGCTGATGGTCTATGGTTACCAGCGCATACCCATCGTCAGCTGGTTGAAGGGCAACGCCAGCGAAAGTCTGGACCATGCGTACCGCGCCGGCGACCTGGTGACCCTGCTCGGCGGACATCCCTCGCTGAAGATCGGCGCGCTGCTCGAGTCCGAGAGTCACGATATCGGCGACATCCTGCGCGAAAGTCTCAAGCATGAACAATCAGCACTCAACATCTACAAAGACTTGCTGAAAGCCGCCGAGGGCGAATCGGTGCTGATCGAAGAATATGCTCGCGAAATGATCGTTACCGAAGAAATGCATCTCGATGAAGTCAACAAGATGCTGCGCAAGCCGGGCGACATCAAGCCCTTCAAGAACTGAAGCCGGTCATCCTTCCTGCCGCATCGTCGGTCGTTCTATTTCGCATCGGCGATCGCGTCGGTGCTTTGTTCAGTTCGTTTCTTCCCGGCCGCCCAATTCGTTCTATGCCATTAGCGCAGATCGTTGGCGCGAATTGTCGGGTATAGTTGGCGCTTTGGTAAGCGTCTGCGCTGGCGTCCATTTGTTTGCGGCTGGCATGACGCTTCCGCGATCACGAAAACCTTCCGATGCCACTCGAAGCCGCACGCCTGACGCTGGCCGCCGACGGCACGCCGATCTCCGAAACCTACGGCGACATCTACCACTCGTCCGCCGGCGGACATGCCCAGGCCTTGCATGTCTTTCTCGCAGGCAACGGTCTGCCGGCGCGCTGGCAGGGCAGGGACGGCTTCACCATTCTGGAGACCGGCTTTGGCCTCGGACTAAATTTCCTCGCCACCTGGCGAGCGTGGCGCGACGATACGCAGGGTTGCCGGAAACTGCATTTCATTTCCGTGGAGAAGCATCCGCTTGCCGCCGCCGATCTCGCTCTGGCGCATGCCGCCTGGCCCGAACTCGGGGACCTCGCGGCGCAACTGCGCCGGTTCTGGCCGCCGTTCGTCGCCGGTGCGCACAGGCTTGAGTTCGAGGGCGGCCGGTTGATCCTCACGCTGATTTTCGCCGACGCCGTCGAAGTCGTGCCGACGCTGACAATGGCGGTCGATGCGTTCTATCTCGACGGGTTTTCGCCGGCCAGAAATCCCGAACTGT
Source organism: uncultured beta proteobacterium (assembly GCA_903886975.1). Lineage (GTDB taxonomy): Bacteria > Pseudomonadota > Gammaproteobacteria > Burkholderiales > Rhodocyclaceae > Propionivibrio. The sequence goes on along the minus strand of CAISOB010000055.1, from coordinate 14,795 downwards.
GGTCGACGGGCTTATGCCGTTCTTTGGCGTGCCTTGCCGCACCCGGGGCGACGCTGGCCACCTGGTCGGTCGCCGGCAGCGTGCGCCGGGCCTTGTCAGCCGCGCAGTTCGCTGTCGAAAAGCGATCCGGTTTTGCGCACAAACGGCAAATGCTGGTCGGCCGATACGGCGCGGTGTCGTTGCCGCCGAATACTCTGGCAAATAATCCAACACTTCGCGCCGATGAAGATGGCGGCTAGAATGGCATGTTTTTTCTCTGGACCATGGCATGCCGACCGGAATCATTGAATCGCTCGATCACGAAGCGCGCGGAATCACGCGTCTCGACGGCAAGACCATTTTCGTCGAGGGCGCCCTGCCGGGCGAAAAAGTCGACTATGTCTGCTTTCGCAAGAAGCCGACTTTCGAAGTTGCGCGCCTCGAGCGCGTCATCAAGGCCTCGCCGAGCCGGGTCACGCCGCGCTGCCCGCATTTTGGCGTGTGCGGCGGCTGCAGCATGCAGCATCTCGATCCGGCTGCACAAGTCGCGGCCAAGCAGCGGGTACTCGAAGCCAATCTCTGGCATCTGGGTCGTGTCAAAGCCGAGCAGCTCTATGCCCCGATTTACGGCGCGGCGTGGGGCTATCGGCTGCGCGCGCGCCTGTCGGCGCGCAACGTGCCCAAGAAAGGCGGCGTGCTGATTGGCTTTCACGAGAAGAAGAGCAGCTATGTCGCTGACATGCGACAGTGCGAAATCCTGCCGCCGCATGTATCAAAGCTGCTGCTGCCGCTGCGTGAACTCGTGACCGCGTTGTCGATCTGCGCGGCCATGCCGCAGATCGAAGTCGCCGTCGGCGAGACGGTGACCGCGCTCGTGCTGCGCATCCTCGAACCGCTCAGCGGCGCCGACGAGGCCCTGCTGCGCGCCTTCGCCGACCGGCATGGCGTGGTCTTCTACCTGCAGCCGAAAGGCCCGGCTACGGCGTACCGCTTCTACCCGCTCGACGGGCCGCCACTCTCTTACCGCCTGCCCGACTACGACGTTGAGCATTTCTTCTCGCCGACGGAATTCACCCAGGTCAATCACGCGATCAACCGCGTTCTCGTGCGCCGCGCGCTGGCGCTGCTCGCGCCGCAAAGCGGCGAGCGCATCGCCGACATGTTCTGCGGACTCGGCAATTTCACGCTGCCGATCGCGCGCTCGGGCGCGCAGGTGGTCGGCATCGAGGGTAGCGGGGAACTCGTGCGCCGGGCCGAGGAGAACGCCGCGGCCAACGGCTTGCACGAGCGCGTCGAATACCGCGTCGCCAATCTTTTCGCGGCGACGCCGGAGTCGCTGTCGGCGCTCGGCGCGTTCGACAAGATGCTCATCGATCCGCCACGCGAAGGCGCTGTCGAACTGATCAACGCCATCGGCGAAAATGGGCCGCAGCGCATCGTGTACGTGTCGTGCAGCCCGGCGACCCTGGCGCGCGACGCGGCGATCCTGGTTGCGCGCAAAGGCTACCGCCTGCGCGGCGCCGGCGTCATCAATATGTTCCCCAACACCTCGCATGTCGAGTCGATGGCGCTCTTCGAGCGCATGTGATTGGCATGCGCGGACGGCTTGAAAAGCGTGTTTTAAAGGTCAGGCCACTTGACACGAACGGCGCAAGACATATACTCGCGATTGCATCTGCTGATCCGGCCCTCGTCTGGTCGCCATTTGCCGCATGGCGGACGTCCACGGGCACGGCTCAAGCGCAGCTAAGGCGTTATAAGAATTTCAATCAAGGAGAGGACTAATGAAAAAATTAGCATTGGCAATGATGTTCGTTTTTGGGTCGGGCTGTGCGCTGGCTGCTGTTGAGCTCAAGCTCGGCCACTTCGCTTCTGACACGCATCCCTGCGGCATTGCCGCGATGCAGTTCAAGGCCAACGTCGAAAAGCGCACCAATGGCGAGGTCAAGATCTCGCTGTTCGGCAACAACGCCCTCGGTTCGCCACCTGAAGTTCTCGAGCAGGTGATGATCGGCGCCGTCGACATGAGCCTCTCGGGCCAGGACCAGTTGGCCAAGCACCTGCCGTTCTACGATGTCATCAGCACGCCCTTCGCCTTCAAGGATTACGCGATGGCCGACAAGATCATCGACGGCGATTTCAAGACCTGGGCTGAGCCCGAGTTGGCGAAGAAGGGGTTGGTTCACCTTTCCGACTGGGAATGGGGTTTCCGTCAACTGACCAACTCCAAGAAGCCGGTCATCGTCCCCGCCGACCTCAAAGGCATGAAGATCCGTACACCGCCGGCCTTTGCCTATCAGGCTTTCGTTGAAGCCGCCGGCGGCAATGCCGTGACCATCGCTTTCGCCGAACTGGTGATGGCCATGAAGACCGGCGTCGTCGACGGCCAGGAAAATCCGGTCGGCACCATCTATGACCTGAAGATCTACGAAACGCAGCCGTACATGACCATCCTCAATTACACCTACAGTTCGATGGTCCATATCGTCAACAAGAAGAGTTGGGACAAGCTGACTCCAGAGCAGCAGAAGATCGTCGCCGAGGAATCGTCGATCGCCGCGAAGTCCGCCCGCAAGGCGCTGCGCGATGCCGAGGCGATCCAGCTCAAGGATCTCGAAACGACCAAGGGCATCAAGGTCGCGCGTCCTGATCTCGCGCCGTGGAAAGCCGCGATGGGCCCGGCCTGGGATAAGGTCAAAGTGCGTGTTGGCGCTGACAACTTCAAGCGCTTCATGGACATGGTCGACAAGAACAGCAAGTGATCCCGAGGTGATGCAAGAGCGGGACAGCCCGGTGGAGGCGTCCCGCTTTTTTATATCCGCTGCAGCATTCATTCATCCTTTCTGAAAAGCTCTGAACGTCATAAAGGTCTCTTCATGTTAACCTTGGCAATCTTCGCGGTCCTGCTCTTGATGTTGATGATCGACGTGCCCATCGCCGTCGCCATCGGGCTGACCGCCGTCATTTTTTTCGTCGCGCAGGGGCAGGTCAGTTTTCTGGCCATGCTGCCGCAGCGCATGTATTCGGGTACCACCGGCTTTACGTTGCTGGCCATCCCCTTCTTCATTCTCGCCGGTAACCTGATGAACTGCGGCGGCACCACTGAACGCCTGTTCCGCTTTGCGCGCGCGCTGGTCGGCCATGTGCCGGGCGGCGTCGGGCAGGTCAGCGTCGTGTCGTCGATGATCTTTTCCGGGATGTCGGGATCGGCCGTCGCTGACGCCGCGGGTCTTGGGCAGATCCAGCATCGCGCCATGGTCGATGCCGGTTACCCGCCGAAGATTTCGGCGGCCATCGTCGCCGGCGCGTCGACGATCGGCCCGGTGATCCCGCCGTCGATTCCCTTCGTGCTCTACGGTGCGATCACCTCGGTCTCGGTCAGCCGATTATTCCTTGCTGGCGCCGTGCCAGGCGTCATCATGGGCATCGCAATGATGATCGCCATCGCGTTGATGGCGGGTCCGCGCGGCTTGCCGAAGGACTTGCGTTCAAACCTGCGCGAGATCATCGACAGTACCTATGGGGCCTTCCTGCCGCTGATGACGCCGGTGATCATCATTGGCGGCATCATGACCGGCTATTTCACGCCGACCGAAGCGGCCGTCGTCGCCACGCTGTACGCGCTGGGCCTCGGATTCCTGTACCGGGACCTGACCTTCAAAGCGCTGCCGGCGATCCTGTTCGCCTCGCTCAAGCAGACCTGCGGGCTGATGTTCATCATCGCCACCGCCAACTTCTTCGGCTGGTTCGTTATCTTCGAGCGCATCCCCGACGCGCTGATCATGCAAATGACGGCACTCGGAACCTCGGCCGCCGGATTCATCTGGATCGTCATCGCGATCATCCTGGTGCTCGGCTGCTTCATCGACGGCAATGCGATCTTCCTCATCACCCTGCCGATCTTCATGAAGCTGTGCCCGCTGTTCGGCGTCGACATGGTGAATTTCGGCGTGGTCATGACGCTCTTGATCATGATCGGCAACCTGACGCCGCCGGTGGGCATGTGTCTTTTCGCCGTCGAGAGCTTCGCCAAGATCGGCATCTGGACGCTGGCCTGGGAATGCATGCCTTATCTGATTGCCATTCTGCTGGTGACCATACTGTGCGCCTTCGTGCCGGAAATCGCCCTGTGGCTACCCAACTACGTCATGGGCCCGGCCAGTTGAGCGGCGCGTCGCAGACCAACCAAGGAAGGCAATCATGAATCAAGACTTCTTGCGCACACTGAGCCGCATCGATCGGGGGCTGGTGAAGGTTCTCGAATGGATTTGCATCGCCCTTTTCGTCGCCATCACCTTCATCCTGACGCTCTCCATCGTCGTCCGCTTCATCCCCTTCATGTCGATGCACTGGTTCGACGAAATCCTCGAACTGCTCTATGGCGCATTGATCTTTTATGGCGCTGCGGCGGTCTGGGTGACGCACAGCCATTTTTCCGTTGGCGACTGGATTTCGAAGTTCATACCGAGCGTGCGCGGGCGTTTCGCCTATCGCCTGTTCGTCGAACTGATGTCGCTGGCCTTTATCGTCATCTTCTTCAAGTACGCGCTGTCGCTGATGTTGCAGACCGAAGAACAGACGACGGCTTTCGCCATGTCGAAGAAGTGGCTCTATGCCTGCATGCCGATCACCGGCGGCATCATGGTCCTGTACACGCTCAAAAACATGTGGCTCGAACTGGCCAAGATCGTCAATCCTGACTTCAATATTGAAGCGGGCAAGGAAAATCTGAACCACTGAGCCGGCAGCCCACAGCAGCGCACAGGAAAATGGCCCCGCCTTCGCAGGCGGAGCCATTTCTTTTCAGGCGAGGAGCGCGCAGCTCCCCTAACGACAATGCGTCTGCCTACTTCTTGGCAATCGCTTTCGTCGCCTTGTCGGTCGAGAAGCGATAGACGATCTTGCCGCTGTACCATTCACCCGAGTTGAGCACCGTGCTGACCGGGAATCCTGGCTGGTTGATCGAGTCCGGGAAGCGCGAAGGCTCGAGACAGAAAGCGCTGCGGAACGGGTAGACCGTCGAACCCTTGCCGACATCGCGCGGAATCTTGCCTTCGAGGAAGTTGCCCGAATAGACCTGGACGCCGGGCTCGGTCGACCAGACTTCCATCACGCGGCCCGACTTCGGACTCATGATGCGCGCATTCAGGGCGAGCTCGGTCGGCTGCTTCATGCTCAAGACGAAGTGATTGTCATATCCGCCGCCGCCCTTGAGCATGTCGTAATCGGCCTTGATGTCCTGACCGAGCGCTTTCGGTTTGCGGAAGTCCATCGGCGTGCCGGCGACGTCGCGGATGGCGCCGGTCGGAACGAGCGCCGGCGAGAACTCGAGCACCTTGTCCGAGGGAACCATCAGGATATGGTCCTCGATCGACGAGCCGAGATCGCCCGAGAGATTCCAGAAAGTGTGGCCGGTAAAGTTGGCGATGGTCTTCTTGGTGGCGGCGACGGCATCGTAGCTCACGACGAGTTCGTTCTTGTCGGTCACGCTGTAGACGACGCGTACCGGCAGGTCGCCCGGAAAACCTTCTTCGCCGTCCTTGAACAGAATGCTCATTTGCACGGCGCTCGGCGAGAGCTGCTTGGCATCGAAGACGACGAAACGCGAGCCCTTCTTGCCGCCGTGCAGCGTGTTCTGGCGCGGCGGGGCCGGCGGCGTCGACAGGTCGTTGATGGCCGACTTGTATTCGACGCCATCGAGCGTGAAGGTACCGTTGGCGATGCGGTTGGCGTAGCGGCCGATGAATGCGCCCATCGAGCCCTGACCGCCCATGACCTGATCGATCGTTTCGTAGCCCTGGGCGACATCGCCGATCTTGCCGTTGCGGTCCGGAACCAGAACCTGCTCGACGCGTGCGCCGTAGTTGGTGATGTTGACGACCATGCCTTTGTTGTTCTTGATCGTGTACAGACCGACCATCTTGCCGTCCACTTCCTTCTGAAAGTCGGCGGCGCGCAATTCGACGTAGGCGGGTTGTGCCGCAACGGCGGCTTTGCCGGCGGCGAGTGTGAAAGGCGTGAAGACCAAGGCGCTGACCGCGCAGGTGCCCAGTAGTGCAATCGATTTTCTCATGCTGTCCCTCCTGAGAATGATGTTGGAATCCATGATGATGACGGTATCTGGCCTGCTGGCCTGACCGCGGAATTATAGGAGCATCGTTTGCGGTCGGCAACGGGGAATTCGCATACGAAGTCGTACCTTGATCGCTAATGCGCTTTGGGTTGGATTCCGAAGCAACGGGAATTGCCAGCCGTCCTCGCATAGGCCTGCGAATACCCGTATAATTTCTTCTGAGATCGCGGCGTCGAGGGCAGCAGAAGCAAGGTCTCGTCCTGACAGAGGCACGTTGCGACTATTTTGCAAGAGCCGGCGGCATGCCGGTTTTTTTGTACTTTCTTTGGTTCTCGGCTGGACATGCGAATTCTCTTGAGTAACGACGACGGTTATTTTTCGCCGGGGATAGAATGCCTGGCGCGCTCGCTCGCCGACGTCGCCGACATTACCGTCGTGGCGCCGGAACGCGACCGCAGCGGCGCCAGCAATTCGCTCACGCTCGATCGGCCGCTGTCGCTCAAGCGCGCGGCCAACGGCTATTACCACGTGAACGGAACGCCGACCGACTGTGTGCACCTGGCGGTCACCGGCATGCTCGACGAGATGCCGGACATGATCGTTTCGGGCATCAATCTCGGCGCCAACATGGGCGACGACACGATTTACTCAGGTACCGTCGCGGCGGCCACCGAAGGCTTTCTGCTCGGCATTCCCTCGCTTGCGGTCTCGCTGTGCAGCAAGGTCGGTGCGCATTTCGAGACAGCGGCGCGCGTGACGCTCGAACTCGTCCAGATGATCCGGCGTCAGGAAGCGCACGAGGCGGTGCTGCTCAACGTCAATGTGCCGGATGTTCCCTATGCGCAATTGCGCGGCCGAGTGGTCACCCGGCTCGGCAAGCGCCACAAGGCCGAGGCCGTGGTGCGCACGATCACGCCGCGCAACGAAACCGTGTACTGGGTGGGCGCCGCCGGCGAGGCGCAGGACTCGGGCGAGGGAACGGACTTCTTCGCGGTCGGCAGGGACGAGGTCTCGATAACGCCCTTGCAGATCGATCTGACGCACAGCGCGCAACTGCCGCTGATCCGCAGCTGGCTGGCGCAATGAACGTGGCCGCCGCGGGCATCGGTATGACTTCGCAGCGCACGCGCACGCGCATGATCGCCCGCCTGCGCGAGCAGGGCATCGGCGATGAACATGTGCTGGCGGCGATCGCTGCCGTACCGCGCCATCTGTTTGTCGAAGAGGCGCTGGCCTCGCGCGCCTACGAGGATACGGCGCTGCCGCTCGGCTATGCGCAAACGATTTCGCAGCCGTATGTCGTCGCGCGCATGCTCGAGATCCTGCGTGAAGGGCGCGAGCTCGGCAAGACGCTGGAAATCGGCGCCGGCAGCGGCTATCAGGCGGCGGTTCTGGCGCAGCTGACCACGGAGGTCTATGCAGTCGAACGGATAGCGCCGCTGCTGGCCAGGGCCAGGATCAATTTGCAGGCGGCGGGTCAGGCCGGGGTGCTTCTGGTCCATGCCGACGGGAATACCGGCTTGCCCGAAGCGGCCCCTTTTGACACGATCATCGTGGCCGCCGCGACGGCCCGGGTGCCCAATGCCCTTTTGCAGCAGCTCGCGCTTGGTGGCAGAATGTTGTTGCCATTGGGGACAGCGGGAAGACAGTGCCTGCTGCTGATTGAACGTCGCGCCGGGGGCTTTAGCGAGACTCGCCTGGAAGATGTCAGTTTCGTTCCCTTACTCTCAGGAATTGAATGAACAATAATCGTCGTTTCGCCAGACCCGGCCGGCATCGCGCATCGTCTGCTGCGGCCGGTGCGGCGTTTGCCTGCATCGCGCTGCTTGTCCTGGCCGGCTGCGTCAGCAAGGCGCCGGCGCCGGTCGATGTGCGCGCTGCGCCGCCGGCAGCGCAGCCGACGGTCGCTGCCGAGTCCAAGGACACCTACGTCGTCAAGAGCGGCGATACCCTCTATAGCATTGCGCGTGAACACGGTATGGATTTTCGCGAACTGATTGCGATGAACAACATCGACAGTCCAAGCCGCATAACGCCGGGCCGGGTACTCAAGATCAAGCCGCCGGCCAGCGCCGCTTCGGCGGTCGCTTCGACCACGCCGATCACCTCCGAGGTGGTTGTGGCGAAGCCGCTCGGAACCGGCGCCGGCGTCAACACCGAAACGCTGAAGCGCGAACCGAAGGCCGGCAAGCTGCCGTATTCGGATCAGGCGCTCGCGCAAGCGCAAGGCCAGGCGAAAGCGGGCGAGACCGCTGCGCCGGCCGCGGCGATGGAAGTCAAACCCGAGGCGAAACCCGAGCCCAAGCCCGAGGTGAAGCCGGCCGAGCCGGCGCTCGCCGGCGACGAGCTGCCGTGGATCTGGCCGGCCAAGGGTCAGCTGATCGGCACTTTCAGCGAGGGTGGCAGCAAGGGCGTCGACATCGCCGGCAAGCTCGGCGATCCGGTGATCGCCGCGGCCGACGGCAAGATCGTTTATAGCGGCACGGGATTGCGCGGTTACGGCAAGCTGGTGATCATCAAGCACAACACCACCTACCTCTCGGCTTACGCGCACAACCAGACCATCCTGGTCAAGGAAGGGCAGAGCGTGACGCGCGGCCAGAAGATTGCTGAAATGGGCAATAGCGATGCCGATCAGGTCAAGCTGCACTTCGAAGTCCGGCGGCAGGGCAAGCCCGTCGATCCCCTGAAATATCTGCCGCCGCGCTGATCATGACGGGCGATCCCGATTCCGACGCGGGCTTCGACGAGGAGTTGCCGGAAGCGGGCGTGTCCGACGAGCCATTTCTCGCCGAGACCGACGACGAGGCCGCTGCCGCGACGCCCGAAGTCGAGTTGCTCAACGACGTCACGCAGCACTACCTCAATGAGATCGGCGCCAAACCCCTGTTCAGCCCGCAGGAAGAGTTCGACTGGGCGTGCCGCGCGCGCAACGGCGAGTTCGCCGCGCGGCAAAAGATGATCGAGCACAACCTGCGGCTCGTTGTGAACATCGCCAAGCGCTACCTCAATCGCGGCATTCCGCTGCTCGACCTGATCGAGGAAGGCAACCTCGGCCTGATCCACGCCATCGAGAAGTTTGATCCGGATCGCGGTTTCCGCTTCTCGACCTACGCGACCTGGTGGATACGCCAGAGCATCGAGCGGGCGATCATGAACCAGTCGCGGACGATCCGCCTGCCGGTGCACGTGGTCAAGGAAATCAACCTGATCCTGCGCGCGCTGCGCCATCTCGAGCTGGCCAACGGCAGGGATATCCGCCTCGAACAGATTGCGCACCTGATCGACCGGCCGGTTGCCGACGTGCGGCGGGCGCTGGCGCTCAGCGAACATATCGCTTCGCTCGACGCGCCGCTCGAGATCGATCCCAACCACAGCGTCGCCGATGCCGTCGCTGATGACAACGCCATCGACCCGGCCAGCCTTCTGCAATCGAACGAGGTCGGCAATCTGGTCAGCGACTGGGTCGAGCAACTGCCCGAGAAGCAGCGCCGCGTGCTTGAGCGCCGCTACGGACTTGGCGGGGTCGAAATCAGCACGCTCGAGCAGATTGCCGCCGATCTTGACCTGACCCGCGAACGCGTGCGTCAAATCCAGATCGAAGCGCTCGATCAGTTGCGCCGCGTCATCAAGCGCGGCGGCGTCACCCGCGATAACCTGCTCTGACCGCGCTCGCTATTCCGTTGTCCTGCTTCTTTCGGCACGCAGCGCTTGCGCCAGTTGGAACACGGCCATGGCATAGAAGGTCGAATGGTTGTAGCGCGTGATGACGTAGAAATTGTCGAAAGCGATCCAGTATTCGGTGGGCTGGGCCGGTCCGACGAGGTCGATCAGGGCCGCCGGGCGGTCGCCGAACTGTTCGGTCTCAACGGCGGCGCTGACCCCTTGCTGCAAAAGCTCGCGCAAGGGCAGCCGCGGCTTGTAGTCGGCCGATAGCAGCGCCGTGGGATCACCGTCTACGTTCGCTGGCATGGCGATCTGCGCGCCGGCTTCCCAGCCATGCAGCTGAAGATAGCGGGCTACGCTGCCGATGGCGTCGGCGCTGCTGCGGGCGAGGTCGATGCGCTGGTCGCCATCAAAATCAACCGCGTAGTAACGCTGACTGCTCGGCATGAACTGCGCGATGCCCATGGCGCCGGCGTACGATCCCTTCAGCGAAAGCGGCGGGTAGCCGTTCTCGCGGGCGAGCAGCAGGTATTGCTCGAGTTCGCTGCGAAAGAAGTCGGCGCGCGGCGGATAATCGAAAGCGAGCGTCGCGAGGGCCTCGAGAACGCCGAATTTGCCCATGTTGCGGCCGTACTCGGTTTCGACGCCGATGATCGCAGCGACGATTTCCGGCGGCACGCCGTAGATCGCTTCGGCGCGGGCGAGCTCAGCGGCGTTTTCACGCCAGAAGCGCAGCCCGTTGGACGTGCGCCGTTCGTTAACGAAGCGTTCGCGATAGCGCTGCCACGAGCGCTGCAATTCGGGCACCGCCGCTGGCCGGATGGCGCGCAGAACCGCGGCGTTAGAGTGGATGCGGGAAAACTCCCGCGTCAGTTCGGCGATGTCGAATGCATGCTGTTCGTGCATTTCGCTGATGAAGGCACGCACTTCGGGCACCGCGCTAAAGGGCGGCGTCCGCGCTAGTGTCTTCGCGGCTTCGCTTCTAAGCGGCAGCAGCACCGTGCAGAACAGCAGGACGGCGAGATGCTTTCTCAAATTCCCTATCTCCAGGCCGGCGGCAGGCGCCGCACGCATTGCCGCAAGTCGTGCAATTGTCGAGGCTCGCCAAAGCCATAATGCAGATCGGCGAAATGGCCGGCAGCTTCTCTTGTCAGGGCGGCCAGCTCCTCGCGCTCGCGCGCCACGCGCAAGGCGAAAGCAAGCGGCCCTTCCCATTCGGCGCGTGCGATTCCGAGTCGCTTGAGTTTCCTGCAGAAGCGCTGCCAGGCGCGCTGCGCGGGGGTTGCCGAACGCCGCCGACAAAGCGTCCAAACGGCGACCAGCGCGAGTGCGGCTGCGCTCAATGCCGCCAGCGCGGCGGTCATGTCGCGCCAATCCGGTTCGCCCATTCCAAGTCGGCTCAGCACTTCACGCTGTCGCTGCGGATTGTACCCGAGGACCCACTGATTCCAGGCATTGTTCGCTGCCTCCCAGCGATTGCGCAGGTCGCGCAGCCACTCGGCGTCAAGGCGCACCAGCGCCGGCAGCGGGTCGCCGGCGGGCAGCGCGGCTTCGATTCCCTGATCGATGCGCGAAGGCGCAACGGCGCCGGTCGGATCGACGCGCACCCAGCCTCTTTCCCCGAGCCAGATTTCGGCCCAGGCGTGGGCGTCCGACTGCCGCACCGTCAGGTAGCCGTCGATCGGATTGATCTCGCCGCCCTGATAGCCAGCGACGACGCGCGCCGGAACACCGGCGGCGCGCATCAGGAAAACGTAGGCCGAGGCGTAGTGTTCGCAGAAACCGCTTTTGGTGTCGAAGAGGAAATCGTCGACGGCGTTTTCGCCGAGCAAGGGCGGCTGCAGCGTGAACACGAAATCTTCCTGACGGAAATAAAGGAGGGCGGCGTTGGAAATCATTTCGGGCGTCTTGAACCGGGCCTGCCAGGCCTGCGCGAGTTCGCGCGCGCGCGGATTGAGCCCGCGCGGCAGGCGCAGCGCCTGGCGCAACATGTCGGGCGCTTCCTGCCGGCCGGCGACGAAATCGACGCCCGAGGTGAAATCAAAGCGCGCGCGGGTGCGCACCGGTTCGCGCGCGAAAGTTTCGAGCGTCGGCGCCAGCGCGCTGTCGCTCGGCAGCTTGAGCGGCAAGTCGAGTGGCAACAGCCAGCGCAGGTTGTGCGCTTCGAGCGTGATCACGTAGCTGTAGCTGCGGCCGCGAAATTCGACCGTCGGCGCTTTGCCGCCGCGCTGCAGGTAAGCCGGCGTTGCGCGCCAGGTCTTGCCGTCGTAGTCGTTGAACACGGGACCGCGCCAGTAGAGCAGCGATTTTTCCGGCACCGCGCCGGAAAACTGGACACGGAAAGCGATGGCGCCGGACTGGATCAGGTTGTCCAGCGATCCGGGGGACATCTGGCTCGACAGGCCGGTGAGGCCGGAGTAGGCGTCCTGCGGCAGGCCCCAGAGCGGTCCGGCGACGCGCGGAAACAGCAGGAAGGCGATGAGCATGAAAGGGACAGCCTGGGCGAGCAGCACCGCGGCGTAGCGCAGGATGCCCGCGATCGGCTGGGCGCCGCCATGCAGGCGGACCAGCGTCGCGGTGAGCAGGGTCGCGGCGAGCAGCAGCCAGAGGCCGGTCGGAATGCTTTGCGAGTAGAAGTAATGCGTGAGGAGCAGAAAGAAGCCGAGCATGACGACGACGATGGCATCGCGCCGCGTGCGCATCTCCATCGGTTTGAGGGCAACGAACAAATAGAGGAGCGCCACGCCGGCGTCGCGGCCGAACAGCGTGCGATACTCCCAGCCGATGCCGGCGATACCGGCGACGACGAGCAGGACGAGCACGCTGCGCGCCGGCAGGGGGCCGCTGCGGCGCCACAGCCAGGCGCGCCAGAGCAGAATGCCGCCGGCAAGCAGCGTGAGCCAGAGTGGCTGATGTTCGGCATGCGGCGCCGCCGTCGCGATAGCGACCGCGAGCAGCCAGGGGACGGCGCCCTGCTCGATGGCCGGCGCGTCAGCCTTATTCGCCATACAAGGCCAGCGCCTCAAGGCAAGCGTCGCAATGCGCGTTACCCTGATCCGGACGGACTTCCCGGCCGGGCAGGCGCAAGCCGTAACGGATCTGCACGGCTTCGGCGGTGATCACCCAGCCCGCGAGAATCGACAGCTGTGTCTCCAGCCCCAGGCCGGGCACCAGCGACAGGTCGAACCACAATTCCTCGGCGACGCCGCCGGCAAACTGCTTGATCAGGAGCGGACGGTGCTCGGCATCGCGCGCCACGGCTTTCCATGCGATGTGCCGCGGCGAGTCGTTCGACTGGCGCAGGCGCAGCCCGGTGAAATCCTCCTGGCCGTTATCGCCATGCCGCTGGCCGGTGTGCGTCACGGCGGCGGGCGGCGGCAATGGCGCTTCCAGCGGCTGCGGATAGACCAGACAGGAGAGCGCCGGGTGCGGATAACTCCAGGCGCGGAACAGGCCGAGCGGATAGCGCGTCGTCAGGGTGATGCGGCCCGGCTCGAGGCGGCCGCGCCGCGGCGCCGGGCAAGGGATCGCGACCAGCGCCTGGCCGCCGGCCGCGACGTCGACGCTGACGCTCGCGTGCTCGCCGAACGCCAGCGCGAGCGCCCGGCGCGGCTGGCGGTGGGTGTTTTCGAGGTACATCTGGAAGTGCGCGATTTCTCCCGCGAAAACGGGTTCCGCGCGTCCGGGCGTGAGGCGCAGCGCAATGAGGTTGCGGAAGGTGTGCAGCATTGCCACGACGCCGAGCCCGGCGAGCAGAAAGACCAGCGCGTGGCCCAGGCTCAGGTTGTAATTGATCGCGCCGAGCAGCATCACGCAAAGGAGGATGGCGAAGAGCAGGCCGGTCGGCGTCGGCAAGATGAAGATGCGGCGCTGCGTGAGCACGATCGGGCTTTGTTCGTCACGCCCAAAACGGAACAGCCATTGGCGAAGCGACGCGACGCTAGCCATCAACTCAGCGCTGTGGCGTGAATCAGTTGGATGATATCGGCCGGACGCGCGTGGCTGGCGCTGTTGATGAGGCGCAGCCGGTGGCAGGCGACACCGGGAAGGACCGCCTGAACATCCTCGGGCAGAACCATGCGCCGGCCGTCGATGAAGGCCCAGGCGCGGGCGACGGCGAGCAGCGCGAGGGCGGCGCGCGGACTCAAGCCATGGACGAACTGCGGGCTGTTGCGCGTCGCTGCGATCAGCGTTTGCACGTAGTCGAGCAGCGCCGCCGAGACGTGCACTGCGGCCGCCTTTCTTTGCAGCGGCACCAGTTGGTTGGGGGCGAAGCAGGCAGCCAGCGTCGGCAACTGGTCGCGGCGCCCGCCGCTCTGGAGCAGGGCGCGCTCGGCGTCGTGGTCGGGGTAACCGAGCTCGATGCGTACCAGAAAGCGATCGAGCTGCGATTCGGGCAGCGGGAAGGTGCCGATCTGGGTCGATGGATTCTGCGTGGCGATGACGAAGAAAGGATCCGGCAGCGGCCGCGTTTGCCCGTCGATGGTGACTTGCCGCTCTTCCATCGCCTCGAGCAGAGCGCTCTGCGTTTTCGGCGTCGCACGGTTGATCTCGTCGGCGAGCAGGACTTGAGAGAACAGGGCGCCGGGAAGGAACTTGAAGTCGCTGTGTTCGCGATCGAAGATCGAGATGCCGATGACATCGGCCGGGAGCATGTCGCTGGTAAATTGGATGCGCGAGAATTGCAGTCCGAGCAGGCGCGCCAGCGTGTGCGCCAGCGTCGTCTTGCCGACGCCGGGCAGATCCTCGATCAGCAGGTGGCCGCGCGCCAGCAGGCAGGCCAAGGCGAGGCGGATCTGCGCTTCCTTGCCGAGGATGATTTGATTGGCGGCGGCGATGACTTCGGCGATCGTCGATTCGCTGGTCTGGATAAGCGTCTGTGCTGTTGTCATGATCGAAATATTGGGCTGACGGCGCGGGTGGCGCACTATATCGGCTGGCGGATTCAAGTCTGAAGTGCAACCGCGTTATGACGAGAGTGTAGCTGGTTCATAAAGATCTGATGTGGCGTTTTGAATCCGAGACATTTTCTGGGACGGTGGTTGAGACGATGCATGGTGAATTCAATGTCCTTCTG
>CAISOB010000054.1 GCA_903886975.1 uncultured beta proteobacterium | reverse complement strand
CGTCGGGCTGCCCTGGGCAATCGTGGTGGTCGTGCCGCTGCTGCTGATACTGCCGCTGCCGGCGACGACCTGGCCACCCTGGGGGGCGGCTTGCGCTACCGAGACGAGCCCGAGGCACACGGACAGCAGCAGCCTTTTGCCGGTCGCCTTTCCTCTCCCGCGCGCAATCTCCGCAACGGCCAGCCAGGCCTCGTGCACCACGCTCCACACCAGACGGTAGATGCGGTTCATCGCGGCATGACGTTTCATGACGCTCCGTGGCGATCCACAGCGCGTCGATCGAGGCAAGCGCTGGCGCGCGGTGCCAAGGTCCGATCTGAAATATATATGCTAAAGAAATACTCCAACATTCATGGGGTTGTACAGAAAATTCCCAAAAATGTCAAATGCATATTTGCGGAAGATTGTCCGTCACTCGAAAGTGCGAAATCGAGGCAAGCCAGAATGCCGGGCTTCGTTATTGCCCGGTCATCTCTCAAACGACTTCATTGAGAGAAGCTTGCGCTCGCGTTCCTGTGCCCTTTGCGGTCTCCAGCTTTTCAACCGTTGCGCCACTTGATCGAGCAGCCGATGCAGGCGGTCTGTTCGGCAGGGCCCTGCCCGGTGGCGGCGATATGGCGCATGGCGTCAACGAGTTCGCGCCGCACGTCGGGTCCGGCCGGCGCGATGCCACTCGAATCGAGGCGGCCGCGGTAGCGCAGTTCGAGATCGCTGTTGAAGCCGTAGAAATCGGGTGTGCACACGGCCGCGTAATCGCGCGCCACCTGCTGCGTCGCATCGTAGAGATAAGGAAAGGAGAAGTTGAGATCCTTGGCCAGCTTCTGCATGTTGGCGAAGGAATCTTCCGGATAGGCGTGCGTATCGTTGCTCATGATCGCCGCAACACCGAAGCCCATGGCCCGGATTTCGATCGCGTCGCTGCAAATGCGGTTGATGATGGCGCGCACGTAGGGACAATGGTTGCAGATGAACATCAGCAGCAGCCCATTCGGACCGCGCAGGTTGGCGAGCGTCTTGTGCGCGCCGAAGGTGTCGGTGAGTTCGAATTCGGGTGCTTTCCAGCCTAAATTACCAAGCGGCGCGCTGATGGCCATGGGGGCGATACTCCAGTGTTCTACGAGCGATTTGCGGATGTCCATATAATAGCATCATGATTAGGGTGTGCTCTCAGTTGGCGGACGGTCACGCAAGCGCTGGGCCGGGATGCAGCGCAAGGCGTCGTGAGCGCGGCGTGGTTATTCCACGCAAGCGAGCGGCAACGCGGCGCGGCGCCCGACCCAGTGCTTGCCCTCGTTGCGAAATGCGCCCGATCCGGCGTTGCTCACCTCGCCAATGGAATAACCATTGGCTTCGACTCGCGCCTTGTCTCGGGCGCATTTGGCAACAACGTGATCCGCCCGCCAATTGAGAACACGCCCTAACTCCCGGTTTTACTGCCCGATGTCGCTCGCTGCGGGCATCCGCGCCGATTTGCCCGCTGCCGTGGCGAGGCATGTCGTCAAGGTTTTGCGCCTGCGCCGCGGCGACGAATTGACCCTGTTCGACGGCGCTGGCGGGGAGTATGCTTGCCGCATCGCCGCGACGAATTCCGGAGAGGTGGCGGTCGACGTGCTCGAATGGCGCGCCGTGGAGCGCGAGGCCCCTTTGGCCATCACCCTGGTGCAGGCCCTGCAGGCGGGAGAAAAAATGGACATGACGGTGCAAAAAGCCGTCGAGTTGGGGGTGGCGCGCATCGTCCCGGTTACGTCGCGGCGCAGCGTGGTGCGCCTCGAAGGCGCGCGCGCGCAGCGCCGCATCGAGCACTGGCGCGCGGTGGCCATTGCCGCCTGCGAGCAGTGCGGACGCAACCGCTTGCCCGAAGTCGCGCCGCTACAGAGCATGGAATCCTGGCTGGCCGAGCCGCCCGCACCCGGCGCCTTGCGCCTGATGCTCGCGCCGGAAGCGAAGCAGACCTTGCATGGCCATGCGCCGCCGGTGCCCGGTGCAAGACTTGAACTCTTGATCGGCGCCGAGGGCGGCCTCGCGCCGGAAGAAATGCAACTGGCCGTTCTGGCTGGCTTTGTTTCGGTCCGCCTCGGGCCGCGTATCCTGCGTACGGAAACGGCGGGACTTGCGGCGCTGGCCGCGATCCAGTGCCTGTGGGGCGATTTCAGGGAGGGAGCAGCGCATGTTTGAATCAGCCGAACTTGGACACAAAATCGACAAGGAAACTTTTCGTACCGAAGTGCCGAAGCTGCGCTCTGCGCTGCTCGATACGCAATTCGATTTTCTGCAAAAGGGCAAGTTTCCCGTCGTCATCCTGATCAGCGGTGTCGATGGCGCCGGCAAGGGCGAGACGATCAACGTGCTCTACGAGTGGATGGACCCGCGCTACCTGTCGACGCTGGCCTTTTCGGCGCCCACTGACGAGGAACGCGAGCGGCCCTATATGTGGCGCTACTGGCGGGCACTGCCGCCGAAAAGCCGGATCGGCATCTTCGCCGGTTCGTGGTATTCCAATCCGATTGCCGAACGCATTCTCGGCCGGCTGGGGAAGGGCGAGCTCGATCAACGCATGGACCAGATCAACCGCTTCGAGGCGATGCTGGTCAATGAGGGCGCGCTAGTGCTCAAGTTCTGGTTCCATCTGTCGAAGGACGGCCAGCGTCAGCGTCTCAAAGCGCTCGAGAAAGACCCGCGCACTTCGTGGCGGGTGACCAAGGAAAGCTGGGCGCGGCTGAAGACCTACGGCAAGCTGCAGGAGGCCGCCGGTCACGTGCTGCGCATGACCAACACCCCGTGGGCGCCGTGGATCGTCGTCGAGGGAACCGACGACCATTATCGTTCGCTGACCGTCGGCAGGATCATTCTCGATGCCTTGAAGAGCCGCCTCGCCGACACGCGCGACCAGAACTATCCGGTGGCGCCGCCGCTGGTGCGCAAGGCCGATGCGCTCGACGTGCTGACGGCGCTCGATCTGACGCAGGCGCTCGCGAAGAAGACCTATGAAAAGGATCTCGCCAAATGGCAGGGGCGCCTGTCGGAACTGGTGCGCCATCCGGACTTCAGGAAACATTCGCTGATTCTCGCCTTCGAGGGGTCGGACGCCGCCGGCAAGGGCGGCAGCATTCGCCGCGTTACGGCGGCCATCGACGCGCGCCAGTACCAGATCATTCCGGTCGCCGCGCCGACCGAGGAAGAGCGCGCGCAGCCCTATCTGTGGCGTTTCTGGCGGCACATTCCGCGTGTCGGCCGGGTGGCCATCTTCGACCGGACCTGGTACGGTCGCGTGCTCGTCGAGCGCGTCGAGGGTTTCTGCGCCGAGGCCGACTGGCTGCGCGCCTATACCGAGATCAACGACTTCGAGCACGAGTTGCAAAAGGACGGCGCCATCGTCGTCAAGTTCTGGCTGCAGATCAGCGCTGACGAGCAGCTCAAGCGCTTCAAGGAGCGCGAGAAGATTGCCTTCAAGCGCTTCAAGATCACTGAGGAAGACTGGCGCAACCGCAAGAAGAGCCGCGCCTACCATGCCGCCGTGTGCGACATGGTTGACCGCACCAGCACCACCACGGCACCGTGGACGCTGGTCGAAGCCAACGACAAGAACTTTGCCCGCGTCAAGATTCTGCGTACCATCTGCGAGCGTCTGGAAGAGGCTTTGGGAACCGGTAAATCACAGCTTAAGGAAAAATGAGGACATGTCCGACGAATTGAGTTCCGCCCACTTTGTAGCCCTGTTCCGCTCGGTTGCGCCCTACGTCAATCTGTTCCGCGGCAAGACCTTCGTCATCGCCTTCGGCGGCAAGGCGATTTCCGGCCCGCTGGCGCGCACCCTGGCCTACGACGCCAACCTGCTCGCGGCCCTCGGCGTGCGCCTGGTGCTGGTGCACGGTGCGCGGCCGCAGATCGAGGAAGAACTGCGCGAGAAGGGCCTTAGTTCGGCGACGCACAGCGGTTACCGCGTCACCGATGCGGCGACGCTCGATTGCGTGATCGACGCGGTCGGCAGCGTCTATCTGGAAATCGACGCGCTGCTCTCGCAAGGCTTGCCCGACACGCCGATGGCCAATAGCACGATCCGCGTGATCGCCGGCAACTTCATCACCGCCAAGCCGCTCGGCGTGCTCGACGGCGTCGACATGCAGTACGCCGGCGGGGTGCGCAAGATCGATGCCGAAGGCATACGGGCGCAGCTGGGCATCGGCAACATCGTGATCCTGTCGTGCCTGGGCGCGAGCCCGACCGGCGAGATCTTCAACCTGGCAATGGAGGAAGTCGCCGAGGCGGCGGCCACCGCGATCAACGCCGACAAGCTGATTTTCCTGACCGACAGCCAGGGCGTGACCGACATCGACGGCAAGCTGCTCGACGAATTGACCACCGATACGGCGGAGCGCCTGCTGACCATCGGCGACTGGCTGTCACCCGACCTGCATCGCTATCTGCCGGCCGCCGTGCGTGCCAGCCGTGCCGGCGTCGGCCGCGTGCACCTGATCAGCTACAAGGAGGACGGCACCCTGCTGCGCGAGCTTTTTTCGCGCGACGGCGTGGGCACGATCATCACGCGCGAATCGTTGGAAATCTTGCGCGATGCGCGCCCCGACGACATCAGCGGCCTCGTCGCGCTGATCGAGCCGCTCGAGGCCGACGGCACGTTGGTGCGCCGTTCGCGCGAGCTGCTCGAACGCGAGATCACGCGCTTCTCGGTGGTCGAGCACGACGGCCTGATCGTCGGTTGCGCGGCGCTCTATCCCTATGGCGGCGATCAGGCCGAACTGGCCTGCGTCGCCGTGCATCCGCACTACCGGCGCTGGGGCTACGGCGAACAATTGCTCAAGCGCATTGAAACGCGGGCGCGCGCGGTCGGCATCAAGCGCCTGTTCGTGCTCACCACGGTGACCGCGCAATGGTTCAAGGAACGCGGTTTCGCCGAGCAATCGGTCGACGACCTGCCGGCGGAAAAGCGTCTCGTCTATAACCTGCAGCGCCGCTCCAAGGTCTTCGCCAAGGCGCTGTGACGGGATTCTGAGTTTTGGGCGCGGCCCTCGCACGGTATAATCCCGGCTGTCGAATAGCGGCTTAGGGAGTCACTCATGGCAAGAATGGTCAACTGCGTCAAGCTCGGCCGCGAGGCGGAAGGGCTCGATTTTCCGCCGTATCCGGGGCCGCTGGGCAAGCGAATTTACGAGAGCGTCTCGAAGGAAGCCTGGCAGCAATGGCTGCGCATGCAAACGATGCTGATCAACGAGAATCGCCTGAACCTTGCCGATGCGGCGCATCGCAAGTATCTCTCCGAGCAGATCGAGAAGCATTTTTTCGGCAGCGGCGCCGACCAGGTCCAGGGGTACGTTCCGCCAGCCGCCTGAGTCTTTTCAGGAAAAAGTGACGGCTCCGCGGGGGAGCCGTTTTTCTTGCAGCGCGGGGTGCTCTAGGCGCGATGTTCGAGCCACTTGAGCAGCGTTGCGTAGAGCAGTTCGGGATTGATCGGCTTGCCGAGAAAGTCGTTCATTCCGGCGCGAAGGCACATGGCCTTGTCTTCGGCGAAGACGTTCGCGGTCATGGCCAGGATCGGCACCTCGCGATTCTCCGGCAACTGGCGTATCTGCCGGCTGGCCCCGACGCCGTCGAGATTCGGCATCTGCATGTCCATCAGGATCAGCGCGTAAGAACTGCGCTTGGCCTTGGCCATTGCCGCGACGCCGTCTTCCGCGGTATCGACGGTTAGACCGATTTCTTCGAGCAGGAAGCGGGCGACTTCGAGGTTGAGCGGGTCGTCATCGACGATCAGGATCAGCCGGCCCTGGTGGCGCTCGCGAATGACGGTCTCGGCGTCGCGTGTGACCGCCGGGACGAAGACCTCGCGCCGACGGTTTTTCGCCAGGCGAGCCGTGAACCAGAATGTGCTGCCCGCGCCCAACGCGCTTTCGACCCCGGCTTCTCCACCCATCAATTCGGCGAGCCGCCGCGTGATCGCCAGGCCCAGGCCGGTGCCGCCGTACTTGCGCGTGGTCGAGCTCTCCGCCTGTTCGAACGGCTGGAACAAGCGGCCCACCGTCTTCGCCGCAATCCCGATGCCCGTATCCTGCACCTCGAAGCGCAGCAGCATTGATTCGCTGTCTTCTTCCTGGACCATGACGCGCAGGATGATTGCGCCGGTGTCGGTGAACTTGATCGCATTGGCGGCATAGTTGAGCAGGGCTTGTTGCAAGCGGGTCGGGTCGCCTTGCAAATCGCTTGGCAATTCATCGGCCTCGACGCGCAGTTCGATTCCCTTGGCCTGCGCGCGCGCGCCGACGATCGATTTGACCTGGGCCAGCAGCTTGTCGATGGCGACGGTCGCCACTTCCAGATTGACTTTCCCGGCTTCGATCTTGGACAGGTCGAGAATGTCGTTGATGGTGCCGAGCAGGTGGGCGGCCGCGCCGTCGATCTTGTCCAGGCGTTCGGACTGCAGCGGCGACACCTCGCCGCGCTTCAAGATATGCGTCATGCCGACGATGCCGTTGAGCGGGGTACGGATTTCATGGCTCATATTGGCCAGGAAAGTGCTCTTGGCTCTATTGGCCGCTTCCGCCGCCGCTTTGGCCGCATCGAGTTCGGCGGTGCGCGATACGACCAGCTGTTCGAGATGGTCGCGGTACACGGTGAGTTCGGCCCGCGCTGATTTCTCTTCGCTGATGTCCTGGACGATTCCGGCCAGGCGCCGCACCGTGCCCTCGCCATCGCGCTGGTACCCGCTGGCGGTGCGGATCCAGCGCACTTCGCCGTCGGCCCGGCGAATGCGGCACTCGACATTCCACGAAGTTTGCGTCGCGAGCGCCGTCTGAAACAGGCGGTCGACTTCGGGTCTGTCCTCGGCGAGCACATGCTCGAGGAATATCTCGTAGGTCCAGTGCGGCTGCAGCGTCTCGTAACCGAAGATCCTGTCGTGCCACAGCGTGCGCTGGGCCGTGCGCGCGACGAGGTCGAAATCCCAGCCGCCCATTTGACCGCATTGCATGGCGAAATCGAGGCGCTGCTCGCTCTCCTGCAGGGCGAGTTGCGCCGCCCGGCTTTCGCTGATGTCGGCGTTGATCCCGAGCATGCGCTGCGCGCTGCCGTCGGCGCCACGGATGACCAGGCCGTTGGCCTTGATGTGCTTGACCGTGCCGTCCGGATTACGAACGCGGAAGACGGTATCGAAAGTCTTTTCGCCCTTGAGGGCGGCCTGACAATCCGCGAGCGCCTGTTCCCGGTCGGCCGGATGCAGGCCGTTCGTCCAGATATCGATGGTGCCCGGCGCGCCGCTCCTGGAGATCCCGTATAACTCATACATGCGGTCATCCCACAGCATCGTATTGTCGGCGACGTTCCAGTCCCAAACGCCAAGGCGCGCTGACGCGGTGGCCAGCGCCAGGCGCTGCGAGGTGCTAACCAGTTCTTCTTCGGCGCGCTTGCGCTCGGTGATGTCCTGCGCCGCGCTGATGAAGTAGAGCGGCGCGCCGGACGCATCGCGTAGCAGCTTGACCCAGAGCATTACCCAGACCGTCGTGCCGCCCTTGCGCAGGTAGCGCTTTTCGGTCGTGTAGTGTTCTCTCTGGCCACTGAGCAGCAGCTTGGCGTTGGCCTGATTGGCCGCCAGGTCTTCGTCGAACGTGATCTGCTGGAAGCTGATGCCGGGGGACAGCATCTCGTCGCGCGTGTAACCGAGGATTGCGCAGAACACCGGGTTGACCTGCATGAAGCGCCCGTCGCACGACACCTGGGCGATGCCGACGGCGGCGTTGTCGAAAACCGCGCGAAACAGCGTCTCGCTGTCCTCGAGTTCGGACTCGGCGCGCCGGCGCCGCCGGATTTCCTCCTGCTGCTGCAGGCTCGCGGCGGCCAGTTCCGCCGTCCGCGCCTTGACTTGACGGCGCAGCGTGCGCTGCCAGAGCGCGGCCACCAGCGAGGCCATCAACAAAGCGCCGAGCGCCGCGGCGGCGTTACGCACCAGGCCTTGAATTCGCTCGGACTGGGTCGGTGCGATCCACTTTTCGCGCAGGCGCTCGCGGGTGCCGTTGGCGATCACCAGCGACAGGCCCTCGTTGAGGGTAGCGAGCAGTTCGTGGTTGCCTTTGCGCACGGCAAAGTAGTAATCGTGATAGTGCGCGAGCGGCGGGCCGACGGTTTCGAGATTGGACAGGCCGAGCGTCCGGATGATGTTTTCCGCGGCGAGGGTTTGCGCGACCAGCGCGTCATGCCGGCCCGCGGCGAGCTCGCGCAGGGCCTCCTCGAGCGACTCGGTGGCGACGATCGTGTCGCTGAGCTTGAACTGCCGGACATACTCTTCGGAACTGTCGCCTTTCATCACCACGATGACCTTGCCCGCAAGATCCTCGGCGCGGCGAATGCGGCCATCGCCCTTGCGCACGACGATGCTGCCGTGCAGGGAGAGATAGGGCGCAGTGAAATCGAAGTCGTCCTGGCGCGCGGCCGTGCGCGCGACCAGCGGCAGAACGTCGATGCGACCGGCGGCCAGGTCCTGCCTGATCTTGTGCCATGGCCCGATGGCGAACTGCACTTCGCGCCCCATCGCGCGCAGCGACTCGCGCAGCATTTCAACCGCAAATCCGTCAGCCTTCCGGTCTTTGGTGACGATGGAAAACGGCGGGAAGTCGAGTTCGCTCGCCGATCGGACGGCCTCCGCGGCACCGGCCGCCCCGGCAACCAAGGTCAGCAGGACGAGGATCAGGCCGCAAGCGAAGGGCGCGAACAGGCGACGCAGAACACGGCTGCACGAACGGCGATACATGGGCACAATCTACAGAATGTGGGTACGCAGAAGGCTGGCGGACCCGCATAGTAGCAGCACCGGTATCGTCATAAGACGCGTGCACCGTGCCGGCTACCGGACACCGGCTTGGGCCGGGGTAACTGCTGCCCGAGGGGCGGCAGTCAGTCGCCGGCGATCTGCGCCTGGATCTCTTCGGGGGTGGCGTGCCTGACGTTTTGTCCCTTGACCATGTAGACGACGTACTCGGCGATATTGGTCGCATGGTCGCCGATGCGCTCGATGGCCTTGGCGATCGACATGATGTCGAGCGAGCGGGTGATGGTGCGCGGATCTTCCATCATGTACGTGATCAACTGGCGGGCCACGGCCTGGTACTCGGCGTTGACCGACTCGTCAAGATACATCGCTTCGGCCACCAGGCTCACGTCGAGGCGGGCGAATCCGTCGAGCGCCAGGCGCAGCATCTGCAGGGACGTATCGGCCATGTGGTTCAATTCGACATTCAGGGCGCCGGCGACCGGCTGGCGGGTCAGCGCGATGGCCAGGCGGGCGATCTTGCGCGCCTTGTCGCCGACGCGTTCGAGATCGGCGATCGCTTTCAGCACCGAGACGATCATGCGCAGGTCGATCGCCGTCGGCTGGCGCTTGGCGATGACCTGGTTGCACAGCGCGTCGATCTCGTTCTCCATTTGGTTGACGGGGTCGTCGTCGCGGATGACGTTTTCGAGCAGCGGCTGATCGCCGCTGTACAGCCCCTCGATCGCCTTGCGTACCTGCTGCTCGACCATGCCGCCCATCTGCAGCACGCGCGTGCGCAAGCTTTCGAGTTCAAGATCGAAATTCTTCGAGGTGTGGTCGCTCATGCGCGTGCTCCAAGGTCATTCCGCCGGTAGGGCATTCGGCGAGCTTAATCGACAAAGGTTACAAACATGTTTCAGTCGTCGGCGCGCAGGGTGCGCACGCCGCCGCTCGTCCCGAGCAGGCAGACATCGGCCGGGCGGCGGGCGAACAGGCCGTTGCTGACGACGCCGACGATCTGGTTGATGCGCGTCTCCAGATCGACCGGATCGAGAATCTGCAATCCCCCGACGTCGAGGATCAGGTTGCCGTTGTCGGTGACAAAGCCGGCGCGCGGCACCGGCGCGCCGCCGAGCTCTTTCAGCTCGCGCGTGACATGGGCGCTGGCCATCGGGATGACTTCGACCGGCAGCGGGAATTTGCCGAGGACTTCGACGAACTTGCTGCCGTCGACAATGCAGACAAATTGTCCGGCGACGGCGGCGACGATCTTTTCGCGCGTCAAGGCGCCGCCGCCGCCCTTGATCATGTGCATCTCGGCGTTGATCTCGTCGGCGCCGTCGACATAGACCGGCAGACTGGAAACGTCGTTTAGTTCGAAGACCCTGATGCCGTGGCCTTCGAGGCGCCGCTTCGTGTCCTCGGAACTGGCCACCGCGCCGGCGATGCGGTCCTTCATTCCGGCCAGCGCCTCGATGAACAGCCGGGCCGTCGATCCGGTGCCGACGCCGACCAGTTCGCCTTCAACGACGTAGGCCAGCGCCGCCCGCGCCACCGCCTGTTTCAATTCATCCTGGGTCATCGTCTTCTGTCGCGTGGAAACGATGAGCATTCTATCCAATTGTATGCAGCGATGACAGCAGGTTTCGGCGTTTCGACTCAATTAAAAACGTAACCGAAATGACGCCGAATTGAAATGATCCGGCGGCAAGATGCGCGGCATGCCTACGGTCCGTTCGATCTTTCTCTCCGACATCCACCTTGGCACGCGTGCGTGCCAGGCCGACCGTCTGCTTGAATTCTTGCGCCATTACGCCGCCGACCACGTCTTCCTCGTCGGCGACATCGTCGATTTCTGGGCCATGCGCCGCGACGTGGTATGGACCGCGGCGCAGAACACGGTGGTGCAGAAACTGCTCAGGCGGGCGCGGCATGGCGAGCACGTCGTCTTCATTCCGGGAAATCACGACGAGGCGCTGCGCGATTATATTGGCATCGCTTTCGGTGACATCCCGGTGCGCGGCGAGCACGTGCATACGATGGCCGACGGCCGGCGCTTCCTGCTGCTGCACGGCGACGAGTTCGACCAGATCATCCGCCACCAGCGCTGGATCGCGGTGCTCGGCGACGTGATCTACGACGCGCTGGTGCGTGCGAGCGCAATCCTTTCCTGGATACGCCGCCGTTTCGGCGTGCATGCCTACTGGTCGCTCGCCGGCTACGCCAAGCGGCGCGTCAAGCGCGCCATGCAGTTCATTTTCGATTTCGAAGCCAGTGCCGTGCGCGCCGCCCGTCAGCGCGGCCTCGACGGGATCGTCTGCGGCCATATCCACAGCGCCGCCATCCGCGAGGTCGACGGGCTGACTTACGTCAATTGCGGCGACTGGGTCGATAGCTGCACGGCCATCGTCGAGCACTTCGACGGCCGCCTCGAGCTGATCGCCTGGGGCCTCCAGGACCTGGCCGCCGCGACGGTCGCTGCTGAAGAAGAGGAACTCGTTTGCGCGTCGTAATGGTTTCCGATGTCTACTTTCCGCGCATCAATGGCGTGTCGACCGCGATTCAGACCTATCAGCAGGCCTTGCGCGCACATGGCGTCGAGGTGCAGCTGATCGCGCCCGACTATGGCCAGGCCGGCACAGAGGCATGGATCACGCGGGTCGCCGCGCGGCCGGTGCCGGGCGATCCGGAAGACCGGCTGGTGCGCTGGGAGGCCATGCATCGCGCGGTCGATGCGGCCGTCGCCGGCGGTTGCGACCTGATTCATGTGCAGACGCCTTTTGTCGCGCATTACGCGGCAAATCGTGCGGCGCGCACGCACGGGGTACCGGTGATCGCGACCTACCACACGCTGTTCGAGGAATATCTCAAGCATTACGCGCCGTTGATCCCGGCAGCATGGTTGCGCGGTCTGGCGCGGCGCTTTTCGCGTACCCAATGCAACGCCCTCGACGCCGTCATCGTGCCATCGAAGGCGATCCATCAGCGGCTCGAATCCTATGGCGTGACAGTGCCGCTGCACGTCCTGCCGACCGGTATTCCGCTCGCGGCTCCATGCGTCGATGGCCGGGCGGCTTTCCGTGCGCGCCACGCGATTGGCGAGTCGCGGCCGGTCGCGCTCTTTGTCGGCCGCGTCGCGCACGAGAAGAATATCGCTTATCTGCTCGACGTCATTGATCTCGCGCGCGAGGCGATTCCCGACATCCTCCTGTTGATCGCCGGCGAAGGGCCAGCGCTGCCGAACTTGCGCCAGTGCGTCGCCGACCGAGGCTTGCACGACTGCGTCCGCTTCATCGGCTATCTCGACCGCCACACTGCTTTGCCGGCCTGTTATGCGGCCGCCGACGTTTTCGTCTTCGCCTCGCGCACCGAAACGCAGGGGCTGGTTCTGCTCGAAGCCATGGCCGCAGGCCTGCCGGTGGTGGCGCTGGCGGCCATGGGCAGCATCGATATCCTGGCCGCGCGGCGCGGCGCGGAGGTGCCCGAAGACAACCCCTGCGCCTTTTCATTGGCCTTGGTGCGGCTGCTGGGCGACGCGCAGCGGCGCGAGCTTCTCGCCATCGAGGGCCGCGCCTATGCTGCCGAGTGGTCCGACGATCGGCTTGCCGGCAAACTGGCCGAGCTCTATCGCCAGATCGTCGCCCGGCGCATCCGCCGGAACGTGCCGGACTTCACCTTCTCGCCGCTCTAGATCGGCGACGCCTGGCGCAGAGGCGCCAAAAAAAGCAACGCAATTTGAATATCTTCGCGCGAGGACCGCCGCGTGCGCCTTTGCACGAGTCGACCATTTGCGGTCAACATGACGCGCGTTATGCTCAAGAATTCTTTAGCAATAATGCGCCATCCGTTTTACCATGTCGATTCAAAAGGTGCATGAGAGCGAGCGCAAACCTAAGGCGGTCTGCCGGTGAATGCGTCTTTTCTTTCCCGTACGAACCGCACCCGAAAATGGTGCATTTATGAGGAGAAGATCTTGAAGCAATCCGTATTTTTTCGAGATAAGGTGCTGGGGCTGGCCGCCGGCCTGCTGTTCGCCGCCAGCGTCAGCCAGGCCTGGGCGCAAACAGTGCCTGCGCCGGGAACCAGCGCGCGCATAGATGCCATCAAGAAGGCCGGCGTATTGCGTGCCGGCGTGCTTTCCAATCCGCCCTGGCTGATTGAAAACACCTCCGGTTCGGGCGATGCCTGGGCTGGCCCGGCATGGATCCTGGCCAATGAATATGCTCGCCAGCTGGGCGTCAAGCTGCAGGCCGTGCCGGTCTCGCACGAGACCAAAGTGCCCGTGCTCGCCTCCAACCAGGTCGACATGACCATCTCGCCCTTGTCCGTGACGCCGGAGCGCCTGAAGGTCGTCGATTTCGTGACCTATTCGGCTACGGCATTGTGCGTTTTCGGCCGCGCCGACAACCCGAAGGTCGCCAACGCCAAGTCGATCGACGAATTCAATAGTCCCGACGTGACAGTGGCCTACTTCACCGGCGGCGGCGAGGAAAACTGGGTCAAGAAACGCTTCCCCAATGCCAAGCTGCGCGGCGTTTCCACTGCGGGCACGGCCGCGCCTGTTGAAGAAATCATGGCCAAGCGCGCCGACGTGACGCCGATCAACCGTGTGCCCTGGGTGGCGCTCAACCGCAAGGTCAAAGGCCTGCACGCCTTGCCTTTGGACAACAACTGTCAAGGCAGCACGGAAATGGCCACGCCCGTGGGCCTGGCGGTCGACAAGAACCAGCCGGAATATTTGAACTGGTTGAAGGCGGTTAGCGAGACCCTTAAACCGAAGCTGCAGGCTGAAGAGACGCGCATCATCGAAACGATGTGATTCAAGCGCGGGCAAGCGCGGCCGCTGTCGAAGGTCACGCTTGCCCGTCAGCCTACTGAGGCAAACAGCGCAAAATGGAATTGGACTTTTCCCCGCTGCTGGACAGTTGGGGCTACCTGCTGGGCGGCCTGGGAATCACCGTCCTGCTGGCGGTCCTGACCGTGCTTTGCAGCATCGTTCTCGGCATGGCGCTCTCTATCGGCCGCATCTACGGGTCGGCGTGGCTGCGCATCCCGATCGTTTTCTATATCGACACGCAGCGCGCGATTCCGGTCTTCGTGGTCCTCGTCTGGATTTATTTCGCCGTTCCCATCCTCACCGGCTGGAACTTTCATCCGTTCTGGGCCGCCCTAGTCGCGCTGACTTTGAATGCTTCCGCCTACGCGGCGGAAATCGTTCGCGCCGGCATCGAATCGATCCGCCCCGGCCAGGTGCGCGCCGGACTGGCGCTCGGCATGTCGAGGGCGCAGATCGTGCGCCAGGTGCTGCTGCCGCAGGCGCTGGTTCGCATGCTTCCGTCCTTCGGTTCACTGCTCACGCACACCATCAAGGATACCGCCATCGCCGCCGTGATCGCCGTCCCGGAATTGATGAAGCGCGCCGAGACCGTCGTCGGCCAGAGCTATCGGCCCATTGAAGTTTTTACGACGATCATGTTCGTCTATTTCATCATTCTCTATCCGGGTTCGCGGCTGATCGAGCGTCTATATCAGCGCGTCGCCCACCTCGGCAGATCCTAGCGTATGACTCTCGACTGGAGCATCGTCTGGGAAAGCCGCTATGCGCTGGCCGAAGGCGCCAAGCTGACCGTCATGCTGACCGTCATCACCATGCTCATCGCCATTCCGGCGGGCATCGTCCTGGCGGTGATGCGACTGTCGAAATCCCGCGTCCTTTCCACGTCGTCCATGTGCTTTGTCGAGTTCTTCAGGAACTTGCCGCTGCTCTTGGTCGTGTATTGGGCGTTCTATGTCATGCCGGTATTCATGGGCATCGAGTTTTCCGCCTTCACGACCGGGCTCGTTGCCTTGTCCCTGAATGTTTCCGCGTACAACTCCGAGACCTTTCGCGCCGGCATCAATTCGATCCGCAAGGGCCAGACGGAAGCGGCCATCGCCCTCGGCATGAGCCGCGGCGAGGCGATGCGCAAGATTGTCATTCCGCAAGCATGGCGGCGCGTGCTGCCGGTGCTCGCCAGCACCTGGGTTTCCCTGTTCAAGGATACCTCGCTGGTTTCGGTGATCGCTGTCGGCGAACTCGCGCATGTGGCGATGCAGATTCGCTCGCAGACTTTCCGCGTCCTGGAAATGCTGACCGCCATGGCGGTGATTTATTGGCTGATGGGCTATCCGCAGGCCAAACTGGTTGACTGGATCCGCAAGAAATATGAGGTGAAGGAATGAGTGCCGATGACCCAATGCTAACGAGTCACCAACGCCGCGGCGCCGATTTGCCTCCGGTCGTGGTCTATGAAGAGGTGCGCAAACTCTTTGGCGATTTCGTCGCCCTCGACGGCGTCTCGATCCAGGTCAACCAGGGCGAAGTGATGTGTTTGATCGGGCCGTCCGGTTCAGGCAAGTCTACGCTGCTGCGCTGTACCAACGCGCTGGAAGTCGTCAGTTCCGGGCGAGTGATCTTCGAGGGGAAGCCGCTGCCGTCGAATGAAACCGAGGCGCGCAAGATACGCCAGCGCATGGGCATGGTTTTCCAGAATTTCGAATTGTTTCCGCACAAGAGCACGCTCGACAACGTGGCGATCGGCCCGATCACCGTGCTCGGCATGAAAGAAGGGGACGCGCGAGCCCGTGCCATGAAACTGCTCGACAAGGTCGGTCTGACCGACAAGGCCGGCAGCTTCCCGAGCAGCCTGTCCGGCGGCCAGCAGCAGCGGGTCGCCATTGCGCGCGCACTGGCCATGGAACCGGATGTGATGCTGTTCGACGAACCCACGTCGGCGCTGGACCCCGAAACCATCGGCGAAGTGCTGAACGTGATGAAACAACTCGCGGAAGAAGGCATGACGATGATCGTGGTCACGCATGAGATGACTTTCGCGCGACGAGTGGCCAACTGGGTCGTCGTATTCGACCATGGCAAGGTGGTTGAGCAAGGACCACCCGAACAGATCTTTGACGCGCCGACCTGCGACCGTACGCGCGATTTTCTCGGTCATCTTGGCTGGAACGGTTGAGCGGAGGCCGTCTGCGGCCTGGCGTTCCAGGCAGTCGCAAAACCGGAAGAGCGAGCGGCAAAGCCGGTATACTCGCAAGCTCAAGTTTCGGGCAAGGAGTGGCTGGTGGTCGATGAGAGCCCGTTCAAGGGAAAAACCGGCGTGCAGCGGGTCTGGAGCGCCTGCCATTATTCCTGGGCCGGCCTGCGTGCGGCGCTGGCCTGCGAAGACGCTTTCCGCCAGGAATCGCTGCTCGCCGCGGTGCTCATCCCTCTGGCTTTCTGGCTGCCAGTCGGCGGCACCGGCCGGGCCTTGATGATCGCCAGCGTGCTGCTGGTATTGATCGTCGAACTGCTCAACTCGGCGATTGAGGCGACCGTCGATCGCGTCTCGCTCGACCGCCATCACCTCTCCAAGCGCGCCAAGGACATCGGCAGTGCGGCCGTGCTGCTGGCCCTGATCAACGTCATCCTGGTGTGGGTCTGCGTGTTGCTCGGATAGCAGGACCGCAAGATCGCGATTCCAAGCCGGATATCGTTAACTGAACTTAGCGGTCCAGCGCACAGACCGCCCGCGCGCGGCCGCCGATTATTCAAATTCCTTTCTGCAACTCCCGCTGCCGCACCCGCCGGTGCGCCCTCCCGCATTTTCTCCAGAAGGAGTCGGCCATGTTTGAACAGGGAAGCGATACGGCTCTTGTCGAAGATTTCCGCACGCGCGACAACGCCGCCGAGGTTCAGCGTCCGGGCGCCTTGCTGAATACGGGTGCTTTGCAAAGCGCGATCTTCAACAGTGCCAACTTCTCGAGCATTGCAACCGACGCCCGCGGTGTCATCCAGATTTTCAATGTGGGTGCCGAACGCATGCTCGGCTACACGGCCGTCGAAGTGATGAACAAGATCACTCCGGCGGACATCTCCGATCCGCAGGAAATGGTCATTCGCGCCGAGGCCTTGAGCGTCGAACTTGAAACGCCGATTGCACCCGGCTTCGAAGCCCTGGTCTTCAAAGCCTCGCGCGGCATCGAGGACATCTACGAGCTGACCTACATCCGCAAGGACGGCAGCCGTTTCCCGGCGGTGGTATCGGTCACGGCCCTGCGCGACGCTCAGGATGAAATCATCGGCTACCTGCTGATCGGTACTGACAACACCGCGCGCAAGCAGGCCGAAGAGGCGCTGCTCAAGGCCGGCGCCCTGCAGAACGCGATTTTCAACAGCGCCAACTTCTCGAGCATTGCCACCGACGCGCGCGGCGTCATCCAGATCTTCAATGTGGGCGCCGAGCGCATGTTGGGCTATACGGCCGCCGAAGTCATGAACAAGATCACGCCGGCCGACATTTCCGATCCCGAGGAAGTGATCGCCCGGGCCAAGGCCCTGAGCACCGAGCTTGCCACCCCGATCGCCCCCGGCTTCGAGGCGCTGGTATTCAAAGCCTCGCGCGGTATCGAGGATATCTACGAGCTGACCTACATTCGCAAGGACGGCAGCCGCTTTCCGGCGGTGGTCTCGGTCACGGCGCTGCGCGACGCGCAGAATGACATCATCGGCTACCTGCTGATCGGTACCGACAACACGGCGCGCAAACGCATCGAGGCCGAACAGAAGCTGCTCGAGGAAGAGCAGAAGCAACTCAGCCAGCGCCTGCGCGACCATCATTTCTACACGCGCTCGCTGTTCGAATCGAACATCGATGCGCTGATGGCCACCGACCCGTTCGGCATCATCATCGATGTCAACAAACAGATGGAGGCGCTTACCGATTGCACGCGCGACGAGCTGATCGGCGCTCCGTTCAAGAACTACTTCACCGACCCGGAACGCGCCGAGGCCGGCATCAAGCTGGTGCTGAGCGAAAAGAAGCTGACCAATTACGAGCTGACGGCACGCGCCCGGGACGGCAAGGAAACGGTGGTGTCCTACAACGCGCGCACGCTCTATGATAGAGACAGGCGGTTGCAGGGCGTGTTCGCCGCGGTGCGCGATATCACCGAGCGCAAGCAGGCCGAGCGGCAGATTCTCAACCTGGCTTCGCACGACGCCTTGACGCAATTGCCCAATCGCCGCCTGCTGGACGACCGATTGAGCCAAACAATGGCCAACAGCAAACGCAGTGGCCGCTATAGCGCACTGATGTTCCTGGATCTGGATAACTTCAAGACAGTCAACGACGAGCATGGGCACGACGTCGGCGATCTGTTGCTGATCGAGGCGGCACATCGCATCAGCAGTTGCATGCGGGCGGTTGATACCGTGGCGCGTTTCGGCGGAGACGAGTTTGTCGTCATACTCAGCGAGCTCGATTTGAATAGAAACCAATCGATAACGCACGCCACGCTCGTTGCCGAGAAGCTTCTCGCCGTCCTGAGCAAACCCTATGCGCTGAAATACGAGCAAAAGGGCAAAGCCGAAACGACCGTCGAGCACGATTGCACGGCAAGTATCGGCGTGGTGCTGTTTCAGGACCATGTGCCCGGCAAGAACAACATCATCAAGTGGGCGGATACGGCCATGTACGAATCCAAGAAAGCCGGGCGCAATTCGATCCGGTTCTATGAAACGAAAGACTGAGGGCCTGTGGTCCCCGGGAATTCCAAACAGGGCTTGTCGCGCTGTTGCATGCGGTGACCTGTCCGGCCTCACAAATACCGGAACATCACCCCGTCCGCCCGCGTATCGCGGCCCTGGCCTCTGGGGATAACCACGATGCCCGAATCGGTGACCGTGAATCGGCGGTCGCTTTGCGCGCCGAAACCGATGCGCTCGCCGGACTCGATGGTGTTGTAACGGTCGACGATGACGCGCTTCAAGCGCGCGCCTTTACGCAGTATCGAGTAATCCATGATGATGCACTCGTCGATTTCCACGTCGTCCTCGATCAGCACTTCGCTGCGGATGATCGACTTGCGGATGCACGCGCCCTTGATCAGGCCGCCGTAACCGATGATGCTGTTGTCGATTTCGGCGTGGAAGAATTGCGGCGAAGGACCCTGGTAGTTGGTCGAGCCGATTCGCCACTTCGGATTGAACATGTCGAACTTCGGCGCCGCGCCGAGAAGATCCTGATGCGCCTCGAAATAGGCGTCTATCGTTCCGACGTCGCGCCAATAGCCCGGCTCCTCGTAATCGCGGATGCCCGGGATCTTGTTCTCGCCGAAATCGTAGGCCATGACCCGCCGGGTTCGAATCAGGCGCGGCAGCAGGTGACGGCCAAAATCCTTCTCGCCCAGCGCGTTGCCTTCCCTGAGCGCTTCGATCAACACGTCGGCGTTGAAGATGTAATTGCCCATCGAGGCGTAGGCGCGCGCGGGGTCATGCGCCATTGGAGCCGGCTCGGCCGGTTTTTCGTCGAAGCTCCGAATGCGGCCGTCAGCGGCCGTGGTGATGACGCCGCATCCCGAAGCCAGCGCGATGGGCACCGGCAGCGCCGCGACGGTGACCTCGGCGCCGCTGCGCAGATGGAATTCGACCATCTGGCGCACGTCCATGCGGTAGATGTGGTCGGCGCTGAAGACAAGCACGAGATCCGGCGCGTGCTTTTCGATCAGGCTGATATTCTGATAAACGGCGTCGGCGGTTCCCTGAAACCACTCGGGAACCTCGCGCATCTGCGGCGGCACGACGGCGATGAACTGCTCCGGGAAGATCGGCGCCAGGACCCAGGTGCGGCGGATGTGCTCGATCAGCGATTGCGACTTGTATTGCACCAGGAGGTAGATGGCCAGGATCTGCGAATTGACCAGATTCGAGAGCACGAAATCGACGATGCGATAGCGGCCCCCGAAGGGAACCGACGGTTTGGAGCGATGCTGCGTGAGCGGATTGAGCCGGGAGCCTTCGCCGCCTGCCAGGACCATGGCGAGAATATTGGGTGTTGTCATCGTTTGCCAGACCTCTGTCAGGGCTCGGGCCGAATCACATCGACCGGCGTCGCAGCGCTTGGGAGGCTGTTCTTGGTCGACCGCTCGATCGTCTGCAAGTTCGCCACTTGCGCTGTTTAGTGAAAATCGGTTGCACAGCGGCGCCAAGGCCGCGGTGCATCAGGTGTAAGCTGCCGATTGCTAAGACTATTCGGCCTAGGATTTCCGAGTGGCGTTTTGCGTTTTTTATGCCACCTGCGTACCATCGCAATCCTGCCCCTTCGTGGGCAAGAATTGGCAGGATGCTGTGGAGGCCGGCCATTCGGCCGGCCCCTTGTCTGGCCGCAGATCTCTTTTGGAGCAACAGCCGGTGGATTGGAATCATGAACTATTGGCCACTCTGATATGGCTTGGCGAAGCCTTCATCATCAGCCTGGTCGGAATGGCCGTCACGGTCGCCGGGCTCGGGCGATTCACCGTGTGGGGCCGCCAGTTTCGACGAATCACGTCAACTTACTTCGATCCGCGACGCAGCAAACTGCCCTTGCTCTGGCTGGCGGTGATCGTTTTCATGACGCTGTTCGGGGTACGTCTCAATGTCCTCTTCTCGTTCTGGTACAACGGGTTTTACAGCGCCATGCAGGAGCTCGACGCCAAGGCGTTCTGGTTCATGCTGATGGTCTTCGCGACGCTGGCCGCGATCCATGTCGGGCGCGCGCTGCTGACTTTCTACCTGCAGCAGGCATTCATGATCCGCTGGCGCGTCTGGCTGACCAACTCGCTCATCGCGCGCTGGCTCGAAAATCAAGCCTACTACCGCAGCCAGTTCGTGCCGCAAAGCGCCGACAATCCGGACCAGCGTATCCAACAGGATGTGGAAAGCTTTGTCATGAATTCGCTTTCCCTTTCGATGGGGCTGCTCGATGCCACCGTTTCGCTCTTCGCCTTCAGCATCATTCTCTGGAATCTGTCCGGATCATTGACCGTGTTCAGCGTGGAAATCCCGCGGGCGATGGTCTTCATGGTGTACCTGTACGTCATCGTGGCGACAGTCTTCGCGCTGAAGATCGGCCGACCGCTCATCAACCTGAGTTTTCTCAACGAACAGCTGAGCGCAAATTTCCGCTATGCGCTGATTCGATTGCGCGAATACGGGGAGAGCATCGCCTTCTACCGGGGGGAATCCGTCGAACGCGACAACCTGTTGGCCCGTTTCGGGCGCGTGATCGGCAATATGTGGGCGATCGTCTTTCGTTCGCTCAAGTTTCAGGGCTTCAACCTGGCGATCAGTCAGGCCGCCGTCGTGTTCCCGTTCATCGTTCAGGCGCCACGTCTGCTCAGCAAGCAGATCACCCTGGGCGACGTGATGCAGACCGCGCAATCCTTTGGCCAGGTCGAAGGCGCTCTATCGTTCTTCCGGACTTCCTACGACAGTTTCGCGGGTTACCGTGCGGTCATCAATCGCTTGTCCGGCTTCCTCGATTCGATCGCTGCGACAGAAAAGCTCGTCAATGCGCGCATCGAATCCGGGGAGCAGCGGCTGGCGGTGGAGTCCTTGACCGTGCGAACGCCGGCCAACGCCATCCTGGTGGAAAACCTCGACTTCGCGTTGTCGCGCGCTTCGTCGTTACTGATCCGCGGGCAATCCGGCATCGGCAAGACCACCTTGCTGCGCGCCGTCGCCGGCTTGTGGCCTTATGTCGATGGCAAGGTCATCCGGCCGCTCGAACAGCAATCACTGTTCCTGCCGCAAAAGCCGTACCTGCCATTGGGCACGCTGCGCTCGGCATTGCACTACCCTGCCGCCGCGCCGGCCGACGATAGTGCCGCCGGGGTCTTGCGCCAATGCCATCTCGGCCATCTGGTCGCGCACCTCGACGAGGAAAATGACTGGGCGAGGATCCTATCGCTGGGCGAACAGCAACGCCTGGCCATCGGCCGCATCCTGCTCAACGCTCCGCAGCTGATGTTTCTCGATGAAGCCAGTTCGGCCATGGATGAAGGTCTGGAATACGCGATGTATCAGCTGTTGCGCCAATCCCTGCCGGACGCCATCGTGGTCAGCGTCGGCCATCGAAGCAGCCTGCTCGACTTCCATTCCCATGAACTCGAACTGCTCGGCGAGGGCCAATGGCGCTTGCGTGATCTTCCCTTGACCGCGGCGCAAACCGCCGCAACCTAGGCCGTTGCGCCGCCGCAGGAACTCCCCGCGCCGGCGGTGCAGCCGAGGCAGTGATCGGCAAAGCGGATGCGGCGACCCAATGTGTCGTCGAAATCGAAGTCGAAGATGCTCAGCGCCTGTCCGCCATTCCCCACAGCCTGAAGGTCAAGCATCTGGTTGAAGTCGCAGTCGTAGATACGGCCATCGTGGCCGACGCTGATCAGCTTGCGGCACATCACGCCTTCGGCGGCGGCCGGATTGAAACTTGCCAGCAGTTTTTCCATGTACGCCTCGTACTGGCCGGAATGATCCAGATGCAGCTTGAAACGGTTGATCGGCATGTTGGTGATCGTATACAGGCGGTTGAACTGCAGCGCATATTTTGTTTGGAGCTCGAGTTTGAAGTCCGCTTCGAGATTTTCTTGCGCCGGCGGCAGATAAGGACCGACCGGGTTGTACACGAGGTTGAGCACCAAGCCGCTTCCCTCGGCGGCATAACCCACTACATTGAGGCGCCGCAATCCCTCGATGCTTTTCGTGAAGACGCCCGCGCCACGCTGCGCGTCGGTGAAATACTCCTGGTAATAGGGCAGCGACGAGACGACCTCGACCCGGTTGCGCGCGAAGAATTGCGGCAGGTAGGCCTTGGATTCCCCGCTCTGCGGGTGGCCGTCGAACTGCACGGTCAGGTTATGGCGGACCATGACGTGTTTGCCGAGCGCCACCGCCTCTTCAACGAAGGCGTCGAAATCCGGATGCAACTCGGGGGCGCCACCCGTGATATCGAGGGTGGTGATTTGCCGATGCCGCGCCAGGATTCCCAGGCATTTGGCGATGCCTGCGGGGGATAGCATTTCGGTGCGCGCAGGCGACGCATCGACATGGCAATGGCGGCAGACCTGATTGCAGAGCTTGGTCACGTTCACCTGCAAGGTGTCGATGCCGAGCGGCGGCAAGTCGATGTTGCGCTCGCTCAGCACCGCCTCGAAGTCGAATTTCGACCGCGACGGAACGATCTTGAGCGGGATGGGCGATTTCAAAGCACCAGCTTTTTCAGGTGATTTTGCATTTGGACCGAATGCACGAGCGTGATCCCGGCTTGCATGACCGCGGCGACGTGCACGGCTTCC
Source organism: uncultured beta proteobacterium (assembly GCA_903886975.1). Taxonomy (GTDB): domain Bacteria; phylum Pseudomonadota; class Gammaproteobacteria; order Burkholderiales; family Rhodocyclaceae; genus Propionivibrio. Next base: position 609 of record CAISOB010000054.1, on the reverse strand, counting down.
ATCATTTGTTCCGGGTTGGAACCCGTCTCCAGGCATTGCGTAGTGTAGGCGTCGATGCAGTAGGGGCAATGCTGCGCGTGCGCCACGGCGAGCGCGATCAGCGCCTTCTCGCGGCGGCTCAGCGCGCCATCGGTGCCGGTCACCTCGCCGTAATATTTGAAGAAGCCGTCCGCGAGGCTTTTCGCGTGCTGGCCGATGTCGCCGAACTTCTTGAGGTCTTCGGATGCGTAATAGTCGCTCATGGCTAGCCTCCAAGGCCGGGTGAAAATTGAAACTGCGACGATACCTGAGCATCGCGCCTTGGGCAATTTGTCGCTGCGTCAATCGTGTTCCCTAAGTTGTGTTCTCATTTGCCGGAGGGGCACGCAAGCTGTAGCTGCAATGCAAACTTCATATTTGCTTTTCCCCGAATTGATCTACTATGAACAGTAGAGGAGTTCATTCATGGAGGAGGCTGCAATGAAAACCGGGGCGGATTCAAGTCTGAAGTGCAACCGCGTTATGACGAGAGTGTAGCTGGTTCATAAAGATCTGATGTGGCGTTTTGAATCCGAGACATTTTCTGGGACGGTGGTTGAGACGATGCATGGTGAATTCAATGTCCTTCTG
>CAISOB010000053.1 GCA_903886975.1 uncultured beta proteobacterium | reverse complement strand
CAGAAGGACATTGAATTCACCATGCATCGTCTCAACCACCGTCCCAGAAAATGTCTCGGATTCAAAACGCCACATCAGATCTTTATGAACCAGCTACACTCTCGTCATAACGCGGTTGCACTTCAGACTTGAATCCGCCGAAGAATCTTACTTCTCTCACTTCTTGCGATGCTCGGTGCCACCGTCGCCCCAAGCTTCGCCGCCGACAAGATCATCGTTAAGATCGCCGGCATGAAGCCCGAAGGCGAACCGGAAACCGTCGGCATGAAGCTGTTCGCCAAGTACGTCATGGAAGCCTCAAACGGCAAGTACGACGTGCGTGTTTTCCCGAATAGCCAGCTCGGCAAGGAAGACGCCTACATCGCGCAGACGCGCAAGGGCATCATCCAGATTTGCGCGACCGGCACGCAGACCTCGTCGCTGTTCCCGGCGATGGCGATGCTCGAGACGCCGATGCTCTATGACAACCTCGAACACGCGCACCGGGCAATGAACGGCGAAACCTTCAAGCTGATCAACAAGGGTTTCCCCGAGAAGTCCGGGCTGACCATGATGAACGCCTTCCCGCTCGGTTTCCGGCACTTTTACACCAAGAAGGAAATCAAGAGCATCGACGATCTGAAGGGCCTGCGCATGCGCGTCCCGAACATCCCGCTGTACGTCGAGTTTGCCAAGCAGCTCGGTCAGAGCGGCCAGCCGATGCCGTTCGCCGAAGTCCCTTCGGCGCTCGACCAGGGCACGATCGACGGCGGCGACAGCCCGTTCTCCGATATCACGGCGCTCAAGATGTATGAAATCACCAAGAACATCACGCTCTCGGGCCACATCCTCGTGATCCACTCGCTCTATATCAACAACGACTTCTTCAATAACCTGCCGGCTGAAGACAAGAAGATCTTCACCGACGCCGCCAAGCATTCGGCCGAGGACGTCTGGAAGATGGCCGCTGAAACCGAGAAGAAAGCCGTCGAAGAAATCACCAAGGGCGGCGGCAAAATCTCAACCCCGTCGCCGGAGTTCAAGGCCGCCCTGGTCAAGGCCGGCCAGGGAACGTGGAAGCTGTTCTACGACACGGTGCCGAACGCCAAGGAAATTCTCGATAGCGTCAAGCAGTACCAGTAGCCCAGTCCGGAATCGGCAAGGAGTCCCCCGCAAAGCGGCGGGGGCAGCCCCGGTTAAGCGCGACCAGAAAGCCGCCCCGATGCAGGCAGCGCGGTCAGAAATTTGCCAATGCATGGCGCATTGGATGACGTAGTCCACGAGGGGAAAGAAATGATTTATACGCCAGGGAGAACAAGATGAGCGAACTGATGCCGGAAAAGGAGCAGAGCAACGAGACGCCCGCGGAAGTGGCTTTTCAGGTCTTCTGCGCGGCGGTGTTCCTCGGCATGATCGGCATGGTCTTCGGTAATGCGATGCTGCGCTACGTATTCAGAATGAGTTTTGTGGCGGGCGAGGAGTGGTCGCGCATCCTCTTCATCTACATCACCTTCTTCGGATCGATCGAGGGCTTCTATCGCGGCCGGCACATCGCCGTCGACATGGTGACCAGCATGCTGCACGGCGTGACGCGCAAGGTTATCGACATTGCCGCCCAGATACTGGCGCTTGCGGCGCTGTTCGTCCTCGCGGTCGGCGGCGTGTCGCTGGTGCTGCAAACGATGGACACCGCCACCGTGGCCACCGGGCTCAACATGGCCTTCGTCAATGGCACGCTGCCGCTGATGGCGATCACGGTGATCATCATGCGCGGCTACGAGCTGGTGAAGACGATCAAGAAGCCGGCCTCGCAGTTCATCGCCAAGCCGAAGGAGTTTTGATCATGGAACTCGTCATTTTCCTCGGCAGCCTTTTCTTCTTCCTGCTCCTCGAGATTCCCATCGCGCTGGTGATGGTGCTCTCGGCCATCGTGCTGATGCTCTACTCGGGCGACGGCGACTTCATGATCATCCCGCAGTCGATGGTCGACGGCGTCAATAACTATCCGCTGATGGCCATTCCCTTCTTCGTCTTCGCCGGCGAAATCATGGCCAAGGGCGGCCTCTCGAAGCGCGTCATCATGCTTGCGCAGCTGATGATCGGACGCGTCAAGGGCGGTCTCGGCTATGCGACGATCATCGCCGCGGTAATCTTCGCAGGTCTCATGGGCAGTTCGGTCGGCGAGGCCGCTGCGTTGATGGGCATCCTCTATCCGATGATGAAGGACGCCGGTTATGACAAGGGCCGCGCCGGCGGGATCATTTCCGCGGGCGCCATCTTAGGCCCGATCATTCCGCCGTCGGCCAACTTCATCCTGCTTGGCGCGACGATGGAGCTGTCGATCACCCGGCTGTTCATGATCGGCCTGGTGCCGGGCCTGATCATCGGCTTCTTCCTGCTCGTCATGTGGTTCTTCGTGGTGCGCATCGACGGCTACACCGAGACGATCGTGTTCACGCGCGAACAGGCGAAAGTCATCCTCAAGGAGTCGACACCGGCCTTCATGCTGCCGGTGCTGCTGCTCGGCGGGATTCGCTTCGGCGTCTTCACGCCGACCGAAGGCGGCGCTTTCGCCGCCGTGTATGCGATCCTGGTGACGGTGCTCTACTACCGCGAACTGACTTTTCGCAACCTGCTGCGCGTCAGCGCCACCGCCGCGCGCAGCACCGCCGTCGTGATGCTGATCGTCGGCTCGGCGACCGCCGTCGGCTGGTTCATCACTGCGGCGCAGATTCCGGCGCAGATGACGGCGTTCTTCCAGCCGCTAGTCCCGACACCGAACCTTCTGCTGATCGCGATCATGATCTTCCTGTTTGCCGCGGGCTGCGTGATGGATCTGACGCCGAACATCCTGCTCTTTGCGCCGGTGTTCTACCCACTCACCGCCGCGGCCGGAATCGACCCGTATTTCTTCGGGCTGCTCTTCGTGCTCAACGTCGGCATCGGCGTCATCACGCCGCCGGTCGGCACGGTGCTGTTCGTCGTTTGCGGTTCGGCGGGTATTTCCATGGGCCATCTGGTCAGGAAACTGATGCCTTTCCTGCTCATGGAGATCGCCGTGCTCTTCCTGCTGCTGTTCTTCCCGAGCCTCTCGCTCGTGCCGTTGAAATACCTGATGTAAGTGGATATCAACTCAAAAAAGTGTTTTGTCTTCGACCTGGATGGGACCGTCTACCTCAGCGACGTGCCCATCCAGGGAACGATAGACTTCATCCTGCGCAACCAGGTGAAGAGGGAAATCTTTTTCCTGACCAACAACACCTCGAAGAACCTGGCCGATTACACGAAGAAGCTCGCCCGGTTCGGAATAGCGGTCGGCGAGGAGCGCATACTCTCGCCCTTGTTGCCTTTGGTCGAATACCTGCAAGCGCAGGACATTCACCACCTTTATCCGGTGGGCAACACCAGCTTTCAGACTTTCCTGCGCGAGCGCATGCCCGGTGTGGTGTTCACTTCCGGCGCCGATTGCCAGGCGGTCGTGCTGGCCTATGACACGGAATTGACCTACGAAAAACTCGCGACGTCCTGCCTGTTGCTGCAACGCCCCGAAGTGCATTTCCTGTCGACCCATCCGGATCCGGTCTGTCCTTCGACCAAGGGGCCCTTGCCCGATGTCGGGAGTTTCGTGAAGCTCTACGAAGCGGCCACCGGTCGCCTGCCCGAGATGGTTTTCGGCAAGCCCAACACCATCGTCCTTTCGCCTGTGCTGAAACGTTTTCGGCCCGACGAGATTGTCATGGTCGGCGATCGTCTGAGCACCGACAAGGTGCTCGCCGAAAATGCCGGCATCGATTTCATCCTGGTCCTGAGCGGCGAAGCCAAACGCGAGGACCTGCCGGCGCTCGAACGTCAGCCGACCCTTGTTGTCGAGCAATTGGGCGAACTGTAGAAAGGACAAGGGACCGATGCAGGAATCCGGAACCTACGAACTGAGCTTGATTCTCGGCGCGGCGACCCTGCTGCTCTGGGGCGTCAGGATGGCGCGTACCGGCGTGATGCGCGTCTACGGTTCCGAGATCCGCCGGATTCTGCCGCGCGCCTTGCATAACCCGCTGCTCGCGCTGCTCACCGGCGCCGGCGCGGCGACGATCCTGCAAAGCTCGATCGCGGTCGCGGTGTTCACTTCGGCACTGGCGGCGATCGGCGCGATTCCGGTGGCCGACGGCTTGCTCCTGCTGCTCGGCGCCGACGCCGGCAGCGCCGTGGTCGCCGCGCTATTGACGCTGAACATCAAGGCCTTGTGGCCGGTCCTGATGTTCGCCGGCTATCTTCTGCATTCGATCTATAGCGACAGCGAATCGCCGCTCAAGCAAATCGGACGAATTCTGCTTGGTATCGCCATGATCCTCGTCGCGCTGACCTTCATGAGTCAGGTTTCAAGCGCGCTGGCCGCAAGCGGGCTGATCAAGGTGATCATTTCGGCGCTCGGCAATGAACTGCTGATCGCCCTGCTGCTCTTCGCGCTGCTGAGTTGGCTCGCGCATTCGTCGATCGCCATCCTGCTGTTCTGGGCTTCGCTGGTGCAAGCCGGAATCACCACGGATCCGGCGCTGATCGTCGCCGCGCTTTTGGGCATCAATCTGGGCAACGCCATTCCGCCGATGATCATGACTTGGAACCAGGCCCCGCCGGCACGGCGCGTCGTCTTGGGCAACGGCCTGTTCAAACTGTCCGGCGTGCTCGTCGGCTTCATCTTTCTGCGCCTGATAGGCCCCCTCTACGACCTGCTGCCCGGCGCCGCGAGCTTCCGCGTCGTGATCCTGCACATCCTGTTCAATCTGCTCTTGGTCGTGGCTTGCGCGGGACTCGTCAAGCCGGTCGCGCGCGCCCTGGAGAAATTCTTTGTCGAAGCGCCCAAACCGACCGACGATTTTAGTCCGAAATATATTCCGGGCGAAGGCAAGATCGCCGAGAAGACGGAATTACTGCCGGTCACCGCGCTGTCGCGTGAAGTGTTGCGCATTCTCGGAACGATCCAGAACATGCTCGAAGTAACGCTCGACATGCTGGTCGGCGGCAAGCCGGAAAAGCGCCAGGAAGTCGTGAAGATGGAAGAGAAGGTCAACGCCCTGTTCAAGGCGGTGCGCGCCTATGCCGTCGATCTGACGCGCAAGGGACTCAGCGAGAAGGAACAGGGCAAGGTGACCGCGCTCCTGCGCTACACCGCGAGCCTCGAGAACGCCGGCGATGTGATCTGCAAAACGATCATCGGCATTCCCGAGGCGATGAAGAAGGATGGCAAGCAATTCTCGGCGGCCGGCAAGGAAGAGCTGAATACCCTGTTCTGCTATCTGATCGGCAATGCCCAGCTCGCCGCCGAAGTGATCATGACCTGGCATGCGGAGACCGGCGGCGTACTCGTGCAGCGCAAACGCGACTTCAAGACGATGTGCTATGACAGCTCGAAGCAACACATCGAACGCCTGAGCAAAGGGGTATCGAACGCCCTGGAGAGCAGCTCGGCGCACCTTGATCTCATTTCCGACATGCGCTGGATCAATACCCAGGTGTCGAGCATCGGCTATGAAGTGCTACCCGACAGCGAGAACTCGGGTGACGACCTGGCCGAAAAAATGATGAATCATCCGGAATAGGTCGATCGCCTGCGCAAGCCGGCGACTACTGCGTCTTCAACAAATCGACCAGGTCGGAAAGCTGGCGGCGTAAATCGTCGGCCGGCTGGCCCTGCGCTTCGGTCAAGCGGATCTGGCGCATCACCTCGGCGATCTGCGCCTGGGTCGCGCGCCTGGCCGGCGTGACTGCCGTCGCAGCGACTTTGCCTGCAGGCTTCACTCCGGCTTTAGCCTCCGGCGGTGCGACCGGCTTGCCGGCAATTACCACCTGTGCCCGTTCGATGCCCGGTTTGCCGCGCTTGGCCGTGATGACAATGGACTTGGGCTGATAAGGCAGCGGCATCGGCCGGCGCGCGTTCCTTTGCGCCATCGCATTGCGCCGGAAAGCGTTCACCGCGTCAAGCAATTGCGCGTGCAGATCCTCGCTGGGCCGTCCCTCGGCTTCGGCTTCGCGTATCTTTCGCAGTAGTTCTTCGATTTCGCTCGGCGCCGACGCCGAACGGGTCGGTTCGCCGAAAGTCTCCTTCGGCGCCTTGACGGCGATCGCGAATTCTTCGGGAGAGGAAATCATCTTGCCGACGCGGTAATGATCGTAGCGCATGGCCATGGTCAGCGCGGTGTCACCCCAGTCGTTCTTCGATTTCGGATCGGCACCCGACTCGAGCAGCGCCTTGGTCAGATCTTCGCGGCCTTCGCGCGCGGCGAGCATCAGCGGCGTCGAACCGTTGGGCGACGGGGCGTTGACTTCGGCGCCACGCGCGATCAGGTAGTTGGCCAATTCCTGGTGGCCGTTGAACACCGCATAGTGCAACGCGCCCCAGGAATTGCCCTGGCGATTGAGTTCGGCGCCGTGGTCGAGGAGCCACTTGACGGCCTCCAGATGCCCGTTCCACGCGGCGAGTTGCAGCGGCTGCTCGCCGTTGCGGTTGGCCCGCTTCGGATTGGCGCCGCGCTCGACGAAAAGCGCCATCATCTCGACGTTGCCGTACCAGGCGGCGATCATCAATCCTGAGCCTATTGTCGTGGCCTGGAATTCGGGATCCAGCCCTTCGTCGAGCCAGGCCTTAGCCTGCCGGATATCACCGCGCTCTATCGTCCAGCCGAAGGAAATGGGATCCGGCAGGGCGGCGTACGCCGTACCGACCAGCAGGTAACACGCGACAAGCAATGCGCGGGCACTTCCGACAAACAATTGCATCGAAAAACTTCCTCCATACGACCACAGCGGATGTCGCGCCGGAATTTGTTGCACAATACTGCACTAATGACGCTCCGCCTGATTCCCGCCTTTGCACTGTCCCTCGCGCTGCATATCGGCGTCTTCCTTCCCGACTTCGTGAACAGTCTAAGGCTCGCCCCGTTGCCGCCGCCTTTGCTGGCGACGCTACGCCCGCCGCCCAAGCCCGAAGCGGCGCCAGCCGAACCTTTGCTCAAGAATACCATCGACAGCGAAGTAACGCCGCAAGTCGTTACGCCAGCGCGCATGACGCCAGCGCCAACGCCGGCGACGGTGAGAACCGCGGCCAGGCACGAAGCGCAAAAAATGCAGCGCAAACTCTCGATGCATCTGTTCTACCCGCCCGAGGCCGTCGCCCGCGGCATCGAGGGCGACGTCTGGCTGCTGCTCAAGCTCTCGCCCGAAGGCGAAATCATCGATGTCAGCATCGCCACCAGCAGCGGCCACCCGATACTCGACAACGCCGCCATCAGGGCGGCCTACGCGATGGGTAAGCAGGCTGGTGCCACGGCCCGGGAGTTGATCGTCCCAGCGTACTTCAGGCTCGAACCCTAAAGCGCCGCAGGTCGTCGTCGGAAGACCAGATCCCAGACGCCGTGCCCGAGCCGCAGGCCGCGCTGCTCGAACTTGGTGAGCGGCCGATAGTCGGGCCGCGGCGCAAAATCCCGCGCCGTATTTGCCAGCAGGGGTTCGGCCGACAGCACGGCGAGCATCTGCTGCGCGTATTCTTCCCAGTCGGTTGCGCAGTGGATGTAGCCGCCGCGCATGAGTCGGCTGGCGAGCAGCGCGACGAGCGGCGGCTGAATGAGGCGACGTTTGTGGTGACGTTTCTTCTGCCAGGGATCGGGGAAGAAAATGTGCGCGCCGGCCAGCACGCCGGGCTGGATCATGTCGCGCAGGACCTCGACCGCGTCGTGCTGGACGATGCGCACGTTGGCCAGGCCCTGCTCGGCGACGAGCTTGCATAGGCTGCCGACGCCGGGCGTGTGCACCTCGATGCCGAGGTAGTCCTTGTCCGGGTTGGCCGCGGCGATTTGCGCCGAGGTCTCGCCCATGCCGAAGCCGATTTCGAGAATCTTCGGCGCCACGTCGGCGCTGCGGCCAAAAATTGTCGTCAGGTCATGCGGCGCCGGCACGTAGGGAATTCCGATGTGCGCCATCATGCCTTCGTAGTAGCGCAACTGCGCATTGCTGACACGGCCCTGGCGCAGAACGAAGCTGCGGATGGGCCGCGCGTTTGCTGGCGCTTCCGACGTTTCCGGCGCTTGCGGAGCCGGAACTTGCGGCGCTGGCTCGCTTGACGCGCTCATCTAGGAACCTATCAGTCCACTCGTCGGCGACGACGGATCGGCCGAGTAATACTTGCACGCCATGCGGCCGGCAAGGAAGGCTTCGCGCCCGGCCTCGACCGCTTTCTTCATGGCGCTGCCCATCAATACCGGATCTTTGGCATGGGCGATGGCGGTATTCATCAGCACGCCGTCGCAGCCGAGCTCCATGGCGATCGCCGCATCGGACGCCGTTCCGACGCCGGCGTCAACGAGTACCGGCACCTTGAGCTTGTCGATGATCAGGCGCAAGTTCCACGGATTGACGATGCCCATGCCGGAGCCGATCAATGAGGCCAAAGGCATCACCGCAACGCAGCCGATGTCCTCAAGCATCGCCGCCTGGATCGGGTCGTCGGCGCAGTAGACCATCACATCGAAACCTTCCCTGACCAGAGTCGCCGCGGCTTTGAGCGTCTCCGGCATGTTCGGAAAAAGGTTGCTAGGGTCGCCGAGCACTTCGAGCTTGCACAGCGCGTGCCCGTCGAGCAGTTCGCGCCCCAGGCGCAGCGTGCGCACCGCCTCGTCCGCGCTAAAGCATCCGGCGGTATTGGGCAGAATGGTGAATTGCGAAATCGGCAGCACATCCAGTAGATTCGGCTCGCCGGCATTCTGGCCGATGTTGACGCGACGGATCGCCACGGTCACGATCTCGGCTCCCGAAGCGTCGATCGCCGCGCGCGTCTGCGCAAAATCCTTGTACTTGCCGGTCCCGACGAGAAGGCGCGAACGGTAAGTCTTGCCGGCTATCGTCAAACAATGTGCAAGATCATTCACGGGGCTTCCCTTTAGGTGCGTTTGAATTGCAGACGAGAATCAGCCGCCGCCGACGGCGACGACGATCTCAAGATGATCGCCGGCCGTCAGCACGGCATCGGCGTGACGGCTGCGCGGAACGATTTCGCCATTGCGTTCGACTGCAATTCGCTTGCCGGTATAGCCGAGCAAGGCGACGAGCTCAGCGACCGTCAGGACGTCGGAAAATTGGCGGGGCTCGCCGTTGATTATGAGTTCCATCGGCGAGGATTCTAGCATGCAGTCCCCGGCGCTCACTGCCTGAGCACGCGTTTTGGGCCGGCTTGTCGGGACTTGGGCTCAAAGCATTTCAAGCGGCCGGGCGCGATGCGGCGGCGGGAAGAGTTTGTCGAGCTCGGCCAGCACGGACGCGTCGAGCGTGCATGCCGCTGCGGCGAAGTCTTCATCGACGTGGACGACTTGTCCGGCTTTCGGGATGGCGATCACCTTGTCGCGCGACAGCACCCAGGCCAGCGCGAGCTGCGCCGGCGTAAGCCCAATCCGGGCCGCCAGCGCACGTAGGCGGGGTTCGCGCAGCAACGCGGCCTGCTCGACCGGCGAGTAGGCCATCACCGCGATGTTGCGCTTGGCGCACCAGGGCAGCAGGTCCCATTCGATGCCGCGGCGCGTCAAGTTATAGAGGACCTGATTCACTGCGACGCGCTTGCCGCCCGGCGCCGCATAGAGTTCCTCCATGTCGGCGCGATCGAGATTGCTGACGCCCCAGTGGCGAATCTTTCCGTCGCGCTGCAGGCGTTCGAAGGCTTGCACCGTTTCGGCCAGGGGCACGTCGCCGCGCCAGTGCAGCAGATACAGGTCGATACGATCGGTCCCGAGACGCGCCAGGCTGCGCTCGCAGGCCTGCAGCGTGCCGTGCGCGCTGGCATTGTGCGGATAGACCTTGCTGACCAGGAAGACTTTGTCGCGGCGGCCGACGAGCGCTTCGCCGACCAGTGTTTCGGTGGCGCCTTCGCCGTACATCTCGGCGGTATCGATCAGCGTCATGCCGAGTTCGATGCCGCGCTGCAGGCTCGCGATTTCCTCGTCATGCAGCGCGCGGCGCTCGCCCATGCGCCAGGTTCCGAGGCCGAGGGCCGGCACTTTTTCGTCGGCCGAGATATTCACGAATTTCATGGTATTCACCGTGCGCGGCTCAGTCTTTTTGATAGGTGCCGATAAGTTGCGCTTCGGCAATGATGTGCCCCTGCATTGCCTGCTCGAGCGCCTTTTTGTTCGGTTTCTGCAAGTCGGGCAGCACGACGTCGAGCGCGTAGAGCTTGTGGAAGTAGCGGTGCCGGCCGATCGGCGGGCAGGGGCCGCCATAGCCCGTGCGTTTCCAGTCGTTGAGCCCGTCGAGCGTGCCGGCGGGAAGGCCCGGCACCGCCTCGGCCAGGCCGCCGCTACCAACCGGCAGGTTGTAGAGCAGCCAATGCACCCAGGTCATGCGCGGCGCGGCCGGGTCGGGCGCGTCGGGGTCGTCCAGGATCAGCACCAGGCTTTTTGCCTCAGGCAGGACACTGTGCCAGGCCAGCGGCGGCGAAATGTCCTTGCCCTGGCAGGTATAGAGTTTGGGAATCGAAGCGTTGTCCGCGAAGGCAGTCGAAGTGATCGTCATGGCCATGAGCTACTCCTCTAACAGCGTAAACCCCCGCAAGAAAGTATGAGCGGCGCGTACACATGACGCAAGCGCCGGCGATTCCAATCGTTGTACGCGGCGCTCTGCCATTGTGCAATAATCCCAAGCGAAACTTTGAACGGGAAGCCGTGCATGGGATCCTTTCTGGTTCTGGCGGTGCTTCTGGTCGTCGTCGGACCCATCGTCCTCTTCTGTCTGGTGATTGGCGCGCGCAACCGCCTGCGCGCTCTCGAAAGCGCCGTCGAACTGCTCCAGAGGAAGATGGCGGCGCTGCAAAAGCAAGAGGCTATCGCGCCGGAAGCACAAGCGCCCGGCGTCGCGACCGCGGGGTCCTGGCAACCTGCCGCACCCGTTGCGGCCGAACCGGCGCCGGAACGTGTCGTGTCCCCGCCTCCTGCAATTCCAGAGCCTCACGACCTCGGGCCGGCCACGCTGCCCGGTTACGACGCCGCGCCGCCGGAATCCGCCGTGCCGGAGGCGGATGACAAACCCTACGAAACGCCAGTGCCTCCCGCCTGGCTGAGCACAGCCAGAGCGTGGCTGTTCGGCGGCAACCTGGTCGCCAAGGTCGGCCTGCTGATCCTTTTTCTCGGCGTCAGCTTCCTGCTCAAGTACGCCGCGGCGCGCGTGACGGTACCGATCGAATTGCGCCTCGCCGGCATCGCGCTGGCCGACATCGTTCTCTTGCTCTGGGGTTGGCGCATTCGCCTGTCACGGCCGGCGATCAGCTTGCCGGTGCAGGGCGCGGCGCTGGCCATCCTGATGCTCGTGACTTTCGGTGCTTTCCGTCTGTACGGGCTGATACCGGCCGGACTGGCCTTCGGCCTGCTTTTCCTGCTGACCGCGTTCACCTGCATTCTGGCCGTCTTGCAGAACGCCCTGTGGCTAGCCATCTTCGGCATCGTCGGCGGCTTTGCCGCGCCCATCGTGACCTCGACCGGGCAGGGCAGCCATATCGCGCTATTCTCCTATTATGCCCTGCTCAACGCGGGCATCCTGGCCATCGCGCTCAAACGCTCGTGGCGGCTGCTCAATCTGCTAGGTTTCATCTTCACCTTCCTGATCGCCACGGCCTGGGGCGTGTTGCGCTACCAGCCGGAAAACTATCCGTCGGTACAGGGATTCCTGATCGTCTTCTTAGTCTTTTACGTCGTCATCGCCATCCTCTATGCCAACCGGCAGGCGCCGCAGCTCAAGCATTACGTCGACGGCACACTGGTCTTCGGCACGCCGCTCGTGGCCTTCGGCCTGCAATACGGCATCGTGCATGACAAGCCCTTCGGCCTCGCCTACTCGGCGCTGGCGCTGGGGCTGTTCTACATCGGCCTGACGCTCGCGCTCTGGCAGCGCCGCGGCCAGACACTAAGGCTGCTTGTCGAATCCTTTCTCGCCCTCGGCATCGTCTTCGGTACGCTCGCCATTCCGTTTGCCCTCGATGGCCGCTGGACCTCGGCCGCCTGGGCCCTCGAGGGCGCCGGCATCGTCTGGGTCGGACTGCGCCAGAAGCAGCCGCTGGCCTGGGCCTTCGGCGTGCTGGTGCAGGTCGGCGCCTGGATTTCCTTCGTCGCGTCAGTGTCCGGGCTGCGACCCGAGATCGCCGCGAGATCGAACCTCTGGCTCGGCTTCCTGCTGCTTGCCGGAAGCGGCTTTGCCATGGCGCTCAATTTCCGCAAGGCGCGCGACGGCGAGGATAGCTCGCCACCGCTGCTCATGACTTTGGCAACGGTCTTTCTCGGCTTTGCGGCGCTCTGGCTCCTGGCCGGCGCGTGGACGGAAATCTTTCTGCGCGGCGGCGCGCACGCGCACACCCTGCTGGTCTTGAGCGCCATGGGCGTTGCCGGCATTCTGGGCCTGATCGCCAGCCGCCTCGGGTGGAGCATCTCGGGCTATTTCGCGCTCGTTCCGCAGTTGCTCGCCGGTCTTCTCATCTTGTGGCTGCCGGAATACCATCGCTTCGGCGGTGTAGAAGGCGCAGGCGACAATCTCTTTGCCACCGGTTTTCTCGGCGCCCTGCTGATCGCCGTCGGCGCCGGATTCAGCAGCCTGGCCTTTCATCGCCAGCCGGATGCGAGACACCGCGCGCTCTCGCGCATGCTGCTCGGCTGGTGCGGCTTCTGGTGGTTCGTCTATGTCCTCGGCAGCTTCAATTCCTGGGGCGAACACTTTCTCGCCAGCCACGAGCTTTTCAAGGAAACGGTCTACCCGCGCGTTCATCCGCTTTATGGAATCGTCGTCGCACTCAGCGCACCCGTCCTCGCCCGGCTCGCCACACGCTGGCAGTGGCCCGAGCTGCGCTGGCTGGCTGCGGCGGTCTGGCCCGCGCTGGCCTACGCGCTGCTGAACCTGTTCGTTCAGCTCGACAGCCAGGTGCGCATCCCGTCCTGGCCGGTGTGGTGCGCCTGCGTCGCGCTGTGGCTGGCGAGCGAATCGCTGCTGCGCGATGGCGAGCGCCAGGCGTGGCTGCTCTCGGAACAACGGCCCGGTATCCTGCACGTCCTGCACACGCTGCGTAGCGTCGGGCCGTGGCTCATTCTTTGGCCGCTCGTACATAATCTGGTGACGCTGGGCCTGCGCGCCGATTCGGCGGCGCAGGCCGCGCTGCTCGCCGATGCCGGCTGGTTCACGTCCGGCAGTTGGGCGCGCTACCTGCCCGCCTGGGCAATGATGGCCTATATTGCGGCGCTTATTCCGCGCGCCCGCGCCGAGCGCTGGCCGACCGTCCCGATTGCCGGCTGGTACCGCGGTGTGCTGATCCCACTCGGCGCCTTGTTTTCGCTAGGCCTGGTCGTGATCTGGAACTTCATCGAGAACGGCTTGATGGAGCCGCTGCCCTACCTGCCGATATTGAACCCGCTTGACCTGAGCACAGGTTTTGCGGCTTTGCTGGCCATTGCCAGCTGGCGAATGCGGGTCGAGACGGACAAGCGCCCCTGGCATGCCAAGCTGCCCTTGCTCGCCGCTCCGGCAGCCTACCTGTGGTTCAACCTGATGCTCCTGCGTACGGCCGCGCAACTGTTCGCTATTCCTTACCAGTTCGATCCGCTGTTCCGCTCGCAGTTGGTGCAAGCGATGCTGTCTCTGGTGTGGAGCGCCTCGGCACTGGTGCTGATGCGCTTCGCCGCGGGCCGGCAGCTTCGCACGCCGTGGATGGCGGGAGCCGCTCTGCTGGTCCTCGTCGTCGGCAAGCTTTTTGTGGTCGACCTCTCCAACATCGGCGGCATCGAACGCGTCGTCTCCTTCCTCGGCGTCGGCCTGCTGATGCTGGCGATCGGCTATCTTGCACCCTTGCCGAGCGAGAAATCCACTGTCGCGAAATGAAACCCATGCCCAATCCCCTGCTGTTCATCGCCCTTGCCCTCGCGGCGACCGACGCCGTCGCCGCAACGCCGGCAAAATCCGACGCCCCCGCAGATTACGCCTACGCACTGCCGCTGCAGGTCAGCGGCAAACAGGGGGTGCTGGCCTTGCGCTTGCCGCAAGCGGTCTATCTGCACGCCCGAACGGCCGGCCTCGACGACTTGCGCGTCTTTGATTCGACAGGCGCCGCCCAGCCCTATGCCCTGCATCGGCCGCCGCCGCCCGAGCGGCTGGTCAAGCGCGACCTGCTGGCGGCGAATATCTTTCCGGTGCGTTCGGCGCTGCGCTCGGCGGGCGGCGATTCGGCGATCGACTTCGACATCCAGACGCGGCCTGATGGCAGCGTCAAGTCGGTGCGGGCGCGTACCGGCAAGGCGCAGGCTAACGACGCGGCGGCCCTGACCAGCCTGATCCTCGATTTCGGCGCCGCCGCGAAAGGCAGCGAAGACCACCCGGCGCGCATCGACGCGCTGCGCTTCACCGCGCCGCGCGACCATGACAACTACAGCGCGGAAGTCTGGCTGGAAACGAGCGGCGACCTCAAGCGTTGGGAGACCGTCGGCGCGGCCGAACTGCGCTGGCTAAGCAACGACAACGCGCAAACCCTGGCCAACGACCGCCTGGAATTCACCGCGCGGACCTTTCGCTATGCCCGTTTGACCTGGCGCCGCGGCGAGCCGACCGCCTTCCCGACAATTGACGCGGAATTGGTCACGCCGCAAGACAACGAGCCCGTGCGTGAAACTCTGTGGGTCAAACCGCTGCCTGGCAAGCAGGCGGGCGACCTGACCTACCCTGCCGGGATCGCGCTGCCGGTGGAGCAAATCAGCCTCAGGCTGAGCGAAGCCAATATCGTCTATCCGATGGCTATCGGTTACTACATCGAGCGGCCCAGCCGCAACCTCGGCAGCGAATGGATTTTCCAGCCGCAGGCCTACACCACTTTCTATCAGATCAGCCAGAACGGCGAAACGCGCCGCTCTGGCGCCTTGACGATAAGCACCGGACATCACCAAGAGTGGGTTATCCGGCCGCAGAACGTGACCGCGAAAGCGCAGCCCGAACTTGGCCTGTCATGGCAGCCCACAACTCTCGTCTTTCTGGCCGGCGGCACGCCACCGTATACCTTGGGTTTCGGTCGCAGCGATGCGACACCGGCCAGCCAGCCGCTCGCTCAGGTCGCCCCGGGATTTACTGCACGCGAGCTCACACAACTCGAACAAGCGCAGACCGGCGAACTGCAAACGGGCAGCGCCGCGGCGGGCGAAAGCGCGGCGAGTCTCGCGGGCCTTGCGGCGCGGAACCGGTCCCTCATTCTGTGGGGGGTGTTGCTGCTCGGTGTGATCATCCTCGGCGCGATGGCCTGGCGACTCGTCCGGCAAATGAAGGCCGGCTCGGACCAGGGCAACTAGGCTTGCGGATTGCCGGTGGAATCGGCACGCGACGGTTCGCCGATTGTTGCATCGGCCCGCGCGATCGGCTCGACGACCGGCCGACCGCAGCCGATGCAGGAGGACGTTTCGGGATCGATGCGACAGATGCCCGCGCAAACGTAGAGTTCTTCAACTTCAATGGTCGGCGTGTTCATTGCGTATGAGCACCGTGGCGGGCGACGGTTTCCGGGAAAGGGGATGCAGAAGGCAGCCCCGGCATATCAGGTTGACTGTGGATCAAGGGCTATGGTTCCCGCCCCTGGCGCGAGCTGGCCTTGACTTCGGCGTGCCGCGGGCAGCTCACCAGATGGTCGTTAACCATGCCGGACGACTGCATGAAGGCATAGCAAATCGTCGACCCGACGAACTTGAAGCCGGCACGACTCAGGGCCTTGCTCAGCGCATCCGACGCCTGCGTTCTGGCCGGCACTTCGGCCATCGAAGTCCAGTGATTCTGGATGGCTGCACCATCGACGAATTGCCACAAAAACTCACTGAATGACTGGCCGCTGGCCGTGAGCGCAAGATACGCCCTGGCATTCTGGATCGCCGCGGCAATCTTGGCGCGATTACGGACTATCCCCGCATCGGCCAGGAGTGCCGCAACTTTTTCGTTCCCATAGTTGGCGACGAGTGTCGGATCGAAGGCGTCGAAGGCGCGCCGGTAATTTTCACGTTTCTTCAGAATGGTCGCCCAGGACAAGCCGGCTTGCGCGCCCTCGAGTATCAGCAATTCGAACAAGGCCCGATCGTCGCGTAGCGGAAGGCCCCATTCGCAATCATGGTAGGCACGATAAAGATCAGAACCTTCCGACCAGGGACAGCGTTCCATGGCGATCAACTCAACCGACGCTCAGTCGAATATTGCCAGCATTTCGGCCGACTCGGATTCGATGGCCGGCAGGATTTCAAGAAAAGCCTCGCGCAGCACTTCTGTGCCCATGACCCCCGGATCGATATCCTGATAAAGCCATTCGAAATGCGCGCCACAAAGTACGTTGCTGACGTAGACGACATCGGAAAGCGTCTTCAGGGTAGTGGGCGCCAAATCGCGCGGATGATCGTGACCTATCGTAGCCTGGACAATTTCTTCCGGCAATCCAAGCGCGTTGAGCAGCGACACGCCGATACTGTCGTGCCACTGCATGATCAGGTACTTCACGGTTTCGGGCCGCTCGCACAGCTCGGGATACTGGGCCGCGCGGTAAAGCATGTAGAACGCGCCGAAGTCATGAAGCAGCCCGGCCAGCATGGCCTCGTCCGGATTCACGGGGGTGAAGGTGCGGGCCAGAATGCGGGCCGCCGCGGCACTCTTGATCGAGTGTTTCCAGAGCGCATTCGATAGATCCCTGAAGATCACCATTTCCTTGGACAGCAACATCTGTTTCGAGGCAATGGCGAGCGCGGTGATACGAACCAGATTGATGCCGAGGCGGGTGATCGCCGCGGGGATATTGCGAACATCCAGGCCGTTGGGATTGTAATGCGCTGAATTCGCCAGTCGGATCAGCTTTGCGGCCACCAGGGGTTCAAGGCTGACGATGCCGGCAATGCGCGCGATGGGCAATTCCGGATCCTGAAGCTCCTTGCGAAGTCGCAGGCCGACTTCAAAGCAGGTTGGAAAAACGATGTCGCTGCCCGACAGCTCATGCGCGATGTCTTCGAGCATCTGAAAACGCTGCGCTTGAAGCGCATCGCCTTTCATATCATCCATGCGGGGTCGATCTAGATCCATGCGGGCCGTTTCCTAGCGAGTCTGATCAGCTTGGCCCGGCGCAGCGCTATCGCATCAACACAGCGATCCGTTCCTGCAGCCAATGGGCGGCCAAGCTTAGCATTTTGAGGATTGTCATAATTTGATCGATCGCCGGCGAATGGCTGCACGCACAAATTTGAACGCTTACGCCGGTGTGGCTTGGCCGTAGGGGCGGTACTGTTTGAGCCGTTGGCCAATTCTTCGCGCGGGCACGCAAGACCGCGAAGCGATGAGCAGTTCTTGTAAGCCATTGGCAAGTTGGGCTAGGATGAGGACGTCTACAAGCGCACCGGAATAATCCCGTCGCCGGGCTATTGAGAGGGTTAGTGATGAAAACGATCTTCGCTTTGGTCGCGCTCGCTTTTTCAACTGCGGCATCTTCCTCGTGCTTTTTGATCTACTCGCCGTCCAACGAGTTGGTCTGGCGCGGCAATACCGCGCCGGTCTCGATGGAGAAGCTTTCGATCGACGACGAAGTGCAGAAGATGGAGCCCAAGGGGCATCTGATCATCGTCGAAACGGTTGGTGCGCCGTGCAGCAACCTGGATCTGACGACGCAAACGACGGCGAAGCAAAAGACCGAAAAGACGAAGTCCGACTGATCGCTGCAAGTGCTTCTGGAGCGGCGATGGGAATCGAACAATACGAGCGACGGCTTGTTTGGTAATGCTGTTGCCTCAATTCGCTTCAGAGTTACCCCCATAGTTACCCCCAGACGCTCGCCCTAATTGCTGAGTAGCTGCCGCAACATAACGCAAGTCAGGGAACTCAACCGTGTCCGTCTCGGTTCGACCGAGACATTACATACGACCTGATACGGGGGGAAGTTTAAGAGACGGGGTGGGCCAGCCGAGTGGTGGTGACTGTGACCACCTGCCCCCACGCCACGACCGAACTCGACATGTCTCCACAAAGGGCCAAAGGTGCCTTCTGTGCACCATCAACAAGGGGGAGACGCCTTCGCGCCGCGCCTCACCAAACCGAGAAGGAAACCTAGCACGGTGGATTGAACATCCTCATCAGCCACGCGTTGTGCGATGACATCTCTCAATTTTGCATTTCGCCTATTGAGAAACGCCTGATAGTTGCTGACGAGCGCGGCGCAGGTCGTTTCAGACCGGGGCAGTTGTACTGTTTCGCCACGCATCTCCTGAATCGCCAGTACAGCCAGTGCAGCATGTGCTTCGGAAGGCAGTTTGATGAATTCAATTTGCTTCTTCCCACGCACAAAACAAACTCCGAAGTCATGCATATCGGCATGGAATTCCGGCAAGCCCTCTAACGGCACTTCCCGAGCAATCCAGTCGTCACCTACGCCAAATTCGTTAAAGAAGTCTTTGTAGGTTCTAAATAGCGACGGGTCCTCGGCGTTAAATTCAGCGGCGAGTTGCGTCGCCAAATCCTGTGGACTTACTTCCCCCTTCCGCTTGGTAACGTTCTTATTGACGATTGCCTGCTCTTCTTTATGGCGCGTTTCCTCGAAGAATTGACGCAAATAGTCGTATAACCGATTGATCCACTCGTCCCGTTCATTCTTCGTCTTGATGCCAATCAATTCCAGTACCGCGTGATCCAAAGCACGGCGATCAGGCATGTCCAATTCACATTCGTCGGATAGCGCGTCAAGCTCGACCTTCTTGCCTCCTTTTGTGAACGCCATTCGTCGCAACCGGCGTTCGGAGAGTAGCTGGAGAGGATCTCTGGTCGCAAGCCCATCTATCGCCGCCTCAAGGGATTGAATCATCTTCGGGGACGCTTTGCGCAAGTCCGGAACGAGCATCATCGTTACGTCAACGATTTCAGTCTTAAGATTCCCTTCGACCCCAACGGGGCGACCAAACTGATGCTTGGCCAAGATCACGGGTGTGCTATTCAGCATCGCCGTGATTGCTTTGCCGCTCACTCCATCGACGGGAAAGAGATCGTAAAGATTGCAGTTGGCTTGCAAGTTAGCACTGTTGAGTGGGATCGCGTGTTTGTACTGCTGCGCCTTCGGCCAGAAAGCAATGCCGCGCCGATGCCCGGTCAGATCAAACCAGTCCTTTTCTTTAGTAACTCGCTGCGCGCAAGTAGAGCCTTGATGAACACCGTGCCCCTCGCCCCATGCGATATATGCTTTGGCAAGTTTTTGCAAAGACTTCTTTGGTGATGGCGCAAGGAGGATCATCCGGGAACAGTCTTGCGCGCGTGCGACAAATCCTTTGACCTCCATGAGACTGTGCACCTCTGGTTCAAGATAAGTCGATTCGATGGCGTGCAGTTCCCCACGCCTATCGCCCGCGAGGACCAGCTTGACAGAACCGTTTGCGACCAGCGAACGATCAACACCATACTCATGTTCAAATGCCACCGGATCAGAAAATGAAGCCAAGCAGTCTTCGGTCGCGTCCTTTGGATAGAAAAAGTCGTCCTTCCCGCTCTTCACGCCGAACCGAATTTCCGCAAGTTCGCCAAGCGAGGTAAAACGTCCGCCATACTTGTCGATGAGATTGAACCAGAGATCGGGAGCCCGAACGAAAACTCCCCACTTCCCGCCAAAGTACTCGGCAGACGCCTCATTTGAATCTCTGTCTTCGCTATCGGCGTCAGAATCCTCGTCGTCATCGGCGCTTGAGGATTCGCCGCGCATCACGGCGCCTAACTCAACGCCCTTGCGCCACAACTCCCCCTGACTGATTAGGCGAACTCTGTAGCGGGCGTGGCTCTCATCCGTCGCTATATTTAGAAGCTCGTCGCGGAATGCATCGGCGGCTAATACGGAACCCAGCGTTGTGCCATCGCCTTCTAACAACTCAGCCAAAGGCTTTCTTAGTTGAACGAAACGCACCGTATTGGCCTCACGCCGGCTTGAATCGGCGCAACGTCTTGCAATCGTTACAGTTGTTGCAACCCTCGCACCTACGAACCATGGCTCTACTGGACTTTCCAAAACAGCCACAATTTCGAAGTTGCGCAGCAGCCATCGCTGTAGGTGAAAGCCGTATTCCACGTCAAGCCACTGGCTCGATGTGACGAATCCAAGCATGCCGTCTTGTTTCAGAAATGTGGTTGCATGAGGCCAGAAATAACAGTGCAGGTCGGAGCGGCCCGACAGCTTAGCGCCGGCCATTTGCGAAACACGTCGGCTATAAAAATCCTTGGTTCCGGCCTCGGGCCCACCATCTTTTGGCTTCTTCTTGGCCTTGGGAATGTCTTCCTGTCGCACGTAAGGCGGATTGGCAATTACCGCGTCAAGCGGCGGAATCTTTATATCGAGATATTTGGTGCCGAGTCCATGGGACTTGAGTTTCTGCGGTAGCTTTACGAATGGGGAGTCTGGCAGAACATTGAAGAAATCCGAGCGACCCACCCTTGGGTAATTTTCGTCTTCCACCAAATCGCGTGTAGCGAGGTTCATGGTGGTCAAATGCGCCGCGAATTGGGAAATATCAATGCCATAAAGATCTGCCAACAAATCGCGGTGGTTGCGGCTTTCAGCGATGACTTTCTTACGCGCATAGGCTCGCACAAGGAACGTTCCGCCCCCGCAGGCCGGGTCCAGAACCTTCGAGTCTCCATTTCGAATACAGAAGCTGTTGATTAAATCCACAACTTCTACGCGCGTGTAGAACTGGCCGTATTTGTGGCGTTCTTCAGGACCGATTAGGCGTTCGAAGATACTGCCCACCACTTCGTAATCTAGCTTTGAGAAATCGAATTCATGAATCTGGTGGATCAGGTTACGCCAGCCCTGAACTGCCGCATCGGCGTAAAACGGAATACGGCGACCCATATCTTTAGGGTCATCACCAAAGATCGTTTCGTAATCACCTGTAACTTGCTTGGCTTCTGCAAAAAAATGCTGCAATCGCATCTGCAGATCATCGCCAGTAGTAATTTCTGGTGGCGCATTGAGCGGGGCAAGAGACTTGCCGTATTTTTTGAGCAAAGCCTCATGGAAAACTAGCTTATTCACGAACAGGTAGCAGCCGAACTTTGCGGCGCGTTCTAGTAACTCGTGTAACCCTTCAGTGTCATTAACTATGATCCAACCCAGCGATACCATCCACTGGTCGAGATCGCGCTTGAAGGTTGGTTTACTTACATACAGCTTGGCAAGTTTCTCGTGGGTATGGCGGATCGGAACCGTCAATGCCGACTCCAGTGCTTCCACAAATTTGATATCTGGCGTTCGCCCGCCTCCGACCCTGCCGGACTTCAGTATCTTAGACGCATCGTGAAGAAACTTTACAAGCCACTCGTGAATGATCGCTTGTACGGGGGCGGCATCAAGCTGGGCACGATTTGTGAGAGCAGCAACCACCCACCGCTCATAGGCACGGTCTTCCAAGCCCGCCCCTGCTGAGGCAGTTTCCCACAATACGCACTCATTTACGTTCCATGTAAAGAAGAACTGGACGCCGGCGCGTAACGCTTTTTGCTGAGCGTCCTTCACTACCTCTAAACGGTACGGGCTGCCTCCATCGGGTGCGTCGGGTAGCTTTACCTCACCAGTTAGAAGAGGGTCGCCATTGCGGTCAATCAGGGTCAGATCACGCCTTTTCTTGGAGCCCGTGCCAGTTTCTTCGATCTTTGCGCCCGCAAATGGGAGATCGCTGTTCAACCGGACAATCTGGTCGATCCAGCTCTTCACTTCACCGGTAAATCCCCATTCATTCATAACGAGCTTCTCAATTCGTTGTTTTGTATATGGATGCCATTGGTAATCGCCAACCGGTCGCTTGAATCGCGTCCGGATTTTGCTCACCCTTCGCCAGTTTTCGGAACGATTAGCCCGCAATCGGTGAATAACCCCCCGTAGTATGCCATCCCTATTGGTGGTTTTTGATCAAAAAGTGGATCGTTCGCAAACCAAGATGGTGTATGGGGTGACGATTGCCCGCTGTGTGCTCTAGAGCATCGCAAATCAGGTTACACACTTTAGTAGTCTCGTGCAGCCGGTGGGCACAGTATTTCTGAACGACGTTAATCCCTAAGTGGACTAGGACGGAACTGCAATGACCACCGATTTCCCGGTATTCCAAGACGCTTCCGCCGAATTGCCGGCGCTGGAATGTCGTTAGAACCTATGGTTTACAAGGCCACGGACCAGCCCCTCCACCACCCAATGCACCTCAAAATTGTGGGCGTCTACGCGTACTTAGAACTGTCCTTCATAGGTCTTTTGCTGCAGCAGCGGTTGTTACAGCCGATTCATAACTGATTTTGATAAAAGCGTATTGCATGACGACTACAGTCTGAAGAGTAATGTTGGTTGATGGAAATTTCCACGTTACGGACTGGGCGGTTATTTTGTTGGCTGCTTTAAACGCCGGTTCGCCATACTTCACCGTAAGAAGTTTTTCGATGTCGGAAAAGTCCGAGAAAAAGACTCCCCCTGCGGTTCCATAATTTTCGCTAAAGAGCTGAACTCTCTGCAATTTCATTCCCGATTTTTCGAAGATGAAAGTGGCGTCGAACTTTAGCGTTCTTGCGCTGAGGTCATTTCCAATTTCTAGCTCCTTGATCTTGATAAGCCCCAGCGACCCATCGTTGTTTGATACAGGACTTTCGAGTTTCACTGCTCTTGGCTCGGCGGCGAGAACCTTTTCAGGTGACATTCCCCATTCAGTCTTCCCGTAACCCACAATACCCGCCGTTTTTGTCTTATCAGCCGCCTGACCAACATTTATGGATAGGATCGCAATCAACAGCACGGTCAAAATCTTGTTGCTCATTTGTGCCTCCACACGTAAATTTAGTTGGACTACATAGAAAGCTCGTTTAATTCTGCATATAAAAAGCCTACTGCTTTCCAAAGCCAAGTCGACCAGTCGCCCTAGTACCAAACCCAGTCCAGATCATTGTCTAGGTCGGGCTGAAAAATCGGTCATGCTTTCACGATCAACACGCAGCTTGGCAAACCACTCGTCACCGACGCTCTGTGTGTACGGACGCAATGGACTAAGCACAAACGTTTGGCCGTTCTTGAGCGCCTTGCAGCACGCCTCAAATTCTTTCTTGATTCTCGGATTCGCCAAATCGCTTGCATAGCCACCACGGCGAACATGCGCTAAGAATGCCTGCCACAAAATTGGACGTGCAAACCGCAGATGTATTTTGTAAAGATGGCAGTGACGGCAGAGTGCGTACGCCGCAGGTTCTTTCCAGTTGTACGGAATACTGTAGTCCTCGTCGTGATACTCGACCGCTGCCTCGGAATCACCACACAAGGCACAATGCCCTGATGGTGGCGTAAGTTCTCCAACTGCGATCTGGCGCTTCATCGCCTTGAACTTGTCGTCCCTTTCCTTCCAGCTATAACCGTTGTAGGAATTTCCCTCACTCATTAGGTTTTCTCCGAGAAAATGCCAAAATCGCATGGAATTTCTCGAAGGATAGTAGCGCATACAACCGTATGCAGACAAGAATACCCATATAGGCAAACCTTGCCGGCCTATGCGGGACAAAAAACTACCGACGGCAATCTTTGGTGAGGTGTTGCAAGAACTACGTTTGCAGCAAGGTTTGACACAAGACCAACTCGCCGAATTGGCAAATACTGAGCGCAGCCATATCAGCGCACTCGAACGCGCAGAGAAAGGCCCGGCCCTCGCCACCGTTTTTGTACTCGCTGACGCATTGAACATTTCTGCCGGCGAATTGATTACCCTCGTTGAGAATCGGCTTAAAGCCCATTGAATCTCACAGACGCCGGCAAGTTTTCTCAGTCTAGTCGATCGCTCTTTACCTAGAACGCGGATTATCAGAACGAGTCGCGTTCTGACGGGTTTGAACAGACCGGCTTCCCGCAACTCCCGGCCCGGAAATTGATTGCGGGAGGAATCTGGATAGTCTCGGCTCATATCAAGCCCCGCTCTGCGAAGCTGAGTACGTCTGCCCCGGCCACAATAAGGTGATCAAGAACGCGAACATCGACCAACGCGAGCGCTTTCTTGAGTTCGCAAGTCAGGAGTTCATCTGCCCTGCTCGGTTCGGCCACGCCACTTGGGTGATTGTGGGCGAAGATCAAGGCCCCCGCATTCTGCCTTAGTGCCTCCTTGATGATTTCGCGCGGATACACGCTGGTTTGCGACAAGGTTCCGCGAAACAATTCTTCCGCCGCAATCAACCGGTTCTGGCTGTCGAGAAACAGCACGACAAAGCTCTCGTGCTCTTGCCCGACAAAGAACAGTCGCAGGTAATCTCGAACGCTTGATGGGCTTGTCAGGATGCACTCGCGCCGAAGTTCTTCATGCAACCAACGGAGCACCAGCTCACGCGCAGCAGCGCATTTCTCGTGGGCAGGTTGGTTCTCTTCTTGTTGTGAGAAGAGCGGTTGCAGCGATCCTCGATACAACCGGCGTGACTCACGAACACCGATCAGTTTCGAAAGCAAATCGACGTCCGAGACATTTCCGAATTGCGTGGACTCGGTCGTCACAAGACTGCCCCCGCAGCGTTATCGACAAAGGCATTGGCGTCCCTGACGTACCGGTGCAGCATTTCTAGTGATCTGTGGCCGGTCTGCTGTTGAATCTTACGGTCGGCAACTCCTGCCATTGCCGCGCTGGTAACCAAGCCTGAACGTAAGCTGTGTCCTGCGTAATTGGCGGACGGTAGCCCGACGGCCTTGGCGTAGGATTTGACGATCAGCGCCACCGATTGGGCAGTCAGGCGATCACCGACCGCTCCAGCCTTATTGACAGGCCGGAAGATTGCCCCGGTCTCGATCTTGGAATGTGAAAGCCATTCTTGCACGGCCTTTACGGGGCACGCTGCCGTTCTGCCGAAGGGCACGCCGATCTTTCTTCCCTGTCCTTCTTGATCGGTCTTGCTTCGGCGGAGATGCAGCACCAGACCTTCACGAACAAACTGTAGGTCAACCACGTCCAAGGCTACCAACTCTGACCGTCGCAAAGCCGCTGCGAATCCAAGAAGGATCAACGCCCGATCCCGCAGGCCCTTGACCCCGATCATCAGCGGCAACATCGCCAGCAAATCCTGTTTGAGGACTGGCGTTACCTGTCGCTGGGGTTTGCCGTTCTTCCGGCGTATGCCCCTCAGGACCGTCCTGACCAGATCGCTCTTGGCGGGATCTGGCAGGCCCTTGCTGGTGTGTGCCTTACTGATCCCCACCACACGACGAGTGATCGTATGTGGCGACAGGGTAGCTGCTCGATCTGCGATGAACGCCGCAAGCATTTCGGGCGAACACGGCACGTTGCCGCCCCAACGCTGGAAGTCCGCCAAATCCTGACGATAGGCTCGTCTTGAATTTTCGGCGATTGCCATCGTGACGTACTTCGATACTATCCGATTCAATCCTGCACACGATTGCCAACTCTGGCCCTCAGTGACAGAAGAAACAGGCGTCACCAACTCCCGATTTTTTGGTAGCGATAATCCAACATTATCGTTTGTCAAATTGGCGGCCATTATTTGCTTCCCTGCCATTGCAAACTGCCGGGAAAATTACTCAGGCCACGTGCTGCGACCTCGATACTGAATAACAAATCGCAGAGAATGAAATTCTGAGAAAGCCGCGTTCTGGGGAGTACTTCATACTGCGCGGCAAGCCGCTTCGCTGATCTGAAAACGGAGTAAAACTTTGGGTCGGAGAGCTGTAAGCGCCCTTGGTATTCGGGATTACGTGACCAGTAATTTTTCACTTCCCATTATCGCACAATCATATTAGTTTGTCAACATATTACTGTTTGAAAACAATATGTTATGCGGCCTTATATCCCACAGGAAGTGCGTCAGCCAAAGAAATGTAGCATCATGCAAGAACATGATGCAGTTATGTAAGGAACTACCGGTGGCAGCCGCCGTATAACTTTTAGAAGAAGGGGCGAACATGCTCACGAGTATTCAAAAACTGAAATCGTTTGGAATCTTTGATGACTATGTGCGCCCCGCTGGCATGAGAGATTTTTGTGACCGCAATGTCATCTACGGTTGGAACTACTCGGGCAAGACAACCCTATCGAGGTTGTTTCATGCTCTGAATGAAAAAGCACAACATCCGGATATGGTCAGCTGCAAGTTCTCGATTACCGATCAAAACGGAAAGACCATAACTGATGAGAACCTTGCAGACTGCACGAAAACCGTCCGCGTTTTCAATTCTGACTTTGTCAGCGAAAGTCTAAACTGGAACGGTGGTGCGTTTCGTCCGATCTTACTGCTAGGCGTCGAAGCCCGCGATGCAAAGCAGAAGATTGAGCACTATGAGAAAGTTATCAAGCGTTGCTCGACCAGCGCATCGGCCCATCGCAGGACCATAGTGGAGATCGACGACAAGATTTCCCAAGGCAAGACGGCGACAGCGAAGAGCATTAAGACCACGCTTGACATTGTCGAGGCATTCACCGCGACCCACCTCAACAATTTGCTGCTGGTCGTCGGCCTCGACGAGACGGTCTACACGCTCACCCAAGAGCAGTTTGCGAGTGACCTCAGCCTCGCTACATCATCTGAAAAGGACAGATTGCCAATTGTTCGTTCCATTCTATTCACATCCACTGCTTCGTCTATCCATGCGACAGCCGTAGTTCTTTTCAACCAAATACCAGCATCATCAAAGGTGATTGAGTCGCTAAGGGCTAGTCCCGAGATTTCCGAATGGGTGAGCGAAGGTCTGACGCTCCACGATTGCAAGGAGACGTGCGAGTTCTGCTTGAACCCTTTCACGGCAGCGCGGCGTGCAGAACTTCATGCCCATTTTTCCAAGGAGGTTACCGAACAAAAACAAAGTCTCGAAAACCTGCTGACTCAGCTCGAACACTTACGGTTCTCAAAGGTAGATGTCCGAGCAAGTGACCTGAATGCTCAGTTTCGCCCTCGCCTGAAACTCTTGCTTGAGAAGTTGGAACAGGCGGTATTCAGATACCACGAATGGATTGAATCCGTGGAGGTTTCGGTCCGCACGAAGTTGAAAGAGCAATTCGCCGAGGTTTCACCGCCCGAAGACCCGCAGCCCCTAGTGACTGCGGTGTCCGAAGCGGTCAAGGACATCAATGCCCTAATCAAAGATAGCAATGCGATCAGCGATAATTTCTTGATGGCGAAGTCCGCGGCAATTCAGCGACTTAAGCTGCACTACGCACAGCAATTTTGTATTGACTTCAGTATCGATGCGGCTGCTCGACAGAAGATTGATGAAGACAGCAAGGCTAAGAGATTTGAGGCCGCGATGGCTGTCGCTAAGGTTAAGATGAAAGAGCAGCAGGCGCTAATCAATCGAGCACAGAATGGCCGCGAGAGGATCAACGAACGGATCGTCAATCTTCTAAACTCAGATGCAATTCAAATTGATGTGATTCCAGAGAGCGGTGCCGATCAGTTCATTTTGAAACGCAACGGACGCATTGCCAAGCATCTGAGTGAAGGCGAGAAAACCGCTATAGCGTTTGCATTCTTCTTGACCAAGTTGCTGGAGGACCCTGAGTTAAAGGATGTGATCGTTTTCATTGATGATCCAATTTCATCGCTCGACAGCAATCACATCTTTCAGGTCTTCTCTATTCTCAAAACGACATTCTTCAAGAAGGTGCCCAACTGTGAATGCCGGAATGAAAGGTAGCCACGTGGCGGTGTAGTGGGAGCCAGTCCTGATGCCTAATCTTTGATCTGTGATGGATCGAGGAAGGCAGAGAGGATGTACAAAGTGGACCTATACGCCAAAGTGAGGCGGGCCGT
>CAISOB010000052.1 GCA_903886975.1 uncultured beta proteobacterium | reverse complement strand
CTTACTTGCGCACTTCGACCTTGGCGAGTTTCTCGTAGTAGCGGACGATGGCGCTGTGGTCATTGACCGCCATGCCGTCGGTCTTCAAGGCCTGCATCGTTTCCATGATGTTGGCGGTGAGCGGCAGCGGGACGTTCAGGGCGTGCCCGGTGTCGAGCGCGTTCTGCAGGTCCTTGATATGCAGCTCGATGCGGAAGCCCGGCTTGAAGTTGCCGTCGAGGATCATCGGGATCTTGGCGTTCATCACCGTCGAACCGGCGAGCCCGCCCTTGATCGCGTTGAACACCGCTTCCGGCTTGACGCCAGCCTTGGTGGCCAGGACGAAGGCTTCGGAGACCGCGGCGATATTGAGCGCGACGATGATCTGGTTGGCCAGCTTGGTGACATTCCCCGCCCCGATGTCGCCGACGCGAACCACCGAGGAACCCATCTTCTCGAGGATCGGTTTGGCCGTCGCAAAAGCCTTCTCGTCGCCGCCGACCATGATCGCCAGCGTGCCTTCGATGGCCTTCGGCTCGCCGCCGGAAACCGGCGCGTCGATCATGACGATGCCCTTCTCTTTCAAGGCCGCGCAGATTTCCTGCGCCGCGCCGGGAGCGATCGAACTCATGTCGACGACGATCGTTCCGGGCTTCGCACCATCGATGACGCCGTCCTTGCCAAGCACCGCGTCGCGCACGTTCGGCGAGTTGGGCAGCATGGTGATGATCAGATCGCTTTTGGCGGCAACGTCCTTGTTCGAGGTGCCCGGCTTGGCGCCGAGCGCGACGAGGTCGTCAAATTGGGCGAACTTGTCGTACACCGTCAAGGCATAACCCGCCTTGAGCAGGTTCTTGGCCATCGGCCGCCCCATGATGCCGATTCCGATAAAACCGATATTCATCGTTTTTCTCCTTTGAGGGCTTTTTGGGCCGCCTTGGCGATGTCGTCCGGGGTCAGGCCGTAGCGCACCATGAGATCCTCGTAAGTATGCGCCGAAGTCCCGAACTGGTCATTGACGCCGATCTGTTCGAACGGCAGGTGCACTTCGCCGATGATCTGCGCGGCGATCGCGCTGCCGAGCCCGCCGATCTTGGTGCACTCGTCGACCGTCACGATGGCTTTCTTGCCGGCCACGTACTTGAGGATTTCCGCTTTCTTGATCGGTTTCAAGGAGCTCACGTTGATGACTTCGGCGGAGATGCCTTCGGCCTTCAGGAGATCGGCCGCCTGCACCGCATTCCAGACCATCGCGCCGGTGGCGAAGATGACCACGTCGCGGCCCTCGACGATGCGGTACATCTTGCCGATCTCATACTCGCCCTCGGGCTTGGTAAACACCGGCAAATCGTTGCGGTTGATGCGGATATAGACCGGGCCCTGGTACTTGACCATGGCCTTGATCATCTTCTTCGTTTCGATCGCATCGCACGGATTCAAGACCGTCATCTCGGGAATCGCGCAGATGATGTTGGCGTCCTCGATCGACTGGTGCGTCTTGCCGTCGCCAAAGTCCGAGAGGCCGCAGCTCGAGCCGCAGATCTTGACGTTGGCGCGCGGAATGGCGATCGAACAGCGGATCTGGTCGTAGGCGCGGCCGGCGGCGAACACCGCGAAGGTGCTGTAGAAGGGAATCTTGCCGGCCAGGGCGAGCCCGGCCGAGGTCGAGGCCATGTTGGCCTCGGCAATGCCCATTTCGAAGTAGCGCTCCGGGTAGGCATCCTTGAAGAAGCACGACATCGTCGATTTGCCCAGATCGGCTTCGAGCACCACGATGTCCTTGTTGCTCTTGCCCTCTTCGAGGATGGCCTCACCGTAGGCCTTGCGCAAACTCATTTTTTCCATGATCAGATCACCTCTTCGAGCGCATCAAGCTCTTTCTTGGCCTGGGCGAATTTGGCTTCATCCAGGATTCCGTTGTGGTAGGCGGCATTGCCTTCGGCAAAGGAGAAATCCTTGCCCTTGACCGTGTCGAGCAGGATCAGGGCAGGCTTGCCCTTGACCGTGCCCGCCTTGTCGATCGCGGCGATGACCGCGCCAATGTCGTGACCGTCGACCGGGATGACTTCCCAGCCGAACGCAGCCCATTTCTTGTCAAGGTCGGGAATGCAGAAGACGTCCTTGGTCGGCCCGGTGGC
This sequence comes from uncultured beta proteobacterium, assembly GCA_903886975.1. GTDB lineage: Bacteria > Pseudomonadota > Gammaproteobacteria > Burkholderiales > Rhodocyclaceae > Propionivibrio. The sequence goes on along the minus strand of CAISOB010000052.1, from coordinate 548 downwards.
CTGGATCTTGTTGCAGTCGAGGAAGGCCGTCAGGTTGTCGACCTTGAAATTGGCCGCCGACATCGCCGCTTCCCACAGCTGGCCTTCGGATTGCTCGCCGTCGCCCATGACCACATAGACATGGGCGGGATTCTTGTCGAGGCGCAGCGCCAAGGCCATGCCGACACCGATCGACAAACCCTGGCCGAGCGAACCGGTGACCGCTTCGATGCCGGGGATCGACAGGTCCGGGTGCCCCTGCAGCAGGCCGTCAAGACTCTTGACCTTGGCGAGCTCTGCGCGCGGGATCCAGCCGAGTTCGCACAGCGCAGCGTACTGGATCAGCGCGGCGTGCCCCTTCGACAGAATCAGACGATCACGATTCACCCACTTCGGATTGCTCTTGTCGAGCTTCATCTTGTTGAAATAGAGCACCGCAATCGTCTCGGCCAGCGAGCTCGATCCGCCCAGGTGGCCGGCCTTGCCGACACCCATCATCTCCAACAGGTTGTAACGGAGCTTCAGCGCCTTGCCTTTGAGCTCCTTGATCAACGCTTCGTTTGCCACGT
>CAISOB010000051.1 GCA_903886975.1 uncultured beta proteobacterium | reverse complement strand
TGCAATCCCGTGATCAAAGCGTTCTACCTGCGCCTGCTTGCCCGCGGGAAACCAGCTAAGGTCGCCCTGACCGCATGCATGCGAAAATTGCTGATCATCATGAATGCTATGTTGAAACATCATTCTCCTTGGTGTCCCTCTGTTGACTTTCAACACAGTTGCTAACGTTCCGGCCAACTGAGGACACGCGGTCAATTGGCAATGCACGACCGGAGGCGAGGTGGCAAGGCTGCCATTAGAACCCGCGCCCAGCGTCTGAGCAAGTGACGGCCGCGCCGCGGCGGAACGACCGGGCGGGAGGCGTGCAATAGTCAGGGCGGCGGAGCGTGCGTGGGCACCTCAACGGCCGCGGAAATCGGCGCAGGCGGATGCGTGCGGGTCCCTGACACCGCGCCGACACAAGGAACTGTCCGGTTTACAGCGCGAAGATGCCGATCTTCAGTCGAACGGGATCGCGATCAAAGACAAGGAGGAAGGCGAGCGCGTTACTCCCCCGATGAAGTCCTTTTGGCCCGCCCGGAGAGATTCGAACTCCCTACCCCTTGGTTCGAAGCCAAGTGCTCTATCCAAATGAGCTACGGGCGGTCCGCATAATATGGATCTTGGACTGCGCAGGCGGGCGCTGAATCCGGCCTGCTGAAAGCCCTTAGTGCGGGACTCCCAGTTTTTTGCACAACGCGTCCTCGAAAGGGCCTTTCACAACAATCCAGCCATCGCCCGGCGAGGTTTGCGAGCAGACTTCAAAGTCGGCCTGCGGGCTGTGCCACCTGAACCAGGGTGCCGGGTTAGCCCAGAGGAGCGAACAGAAGAGAGGTGCCGCAACGGCAAAGACAAGTTTCCCGAGTTCCATGTCCACCCTCCATGTCACAAGCTCGAATTAAGAGCTATTCCCAATGGCCTTCATGCAAGCGCCAGTGATCGCCTTCCTGCTCCCAGTGATGCGGAACCCAATGATGTCCGTGACGAGGTGCTTCCCAGTGACCCGGCACCCATTCATGACGTCCGCCGGCCCAGCCCCAGTATCCGGAAATCCAAACATAGCCACTGGCCGGCGGCGGCCCGCCATATTCAACGCGCGGCGGCGGCGGCGCAACCAGCACGGGTTCCCGGTAGTAGGGCCGGTTCGGCGGCGCTATCACACAGGCGGAAAGCAGCAAGGTCATGGCCGCGGTCAGCAGCAGTTTTGATTTCATGCGGGCACTCGTTGAAGTTCAGAAACAATTTCCAAGCTTTAAATCACCGTTGGTTGCGCCAGATTAGCAAGAGATGCTCGAATCGGTATTCGTGCGAGCAAAACGTGACGGCACGGGGACAAGGCGAAGGACAAAAACAGACAAGCCCGGGCAAGCGCCTTGGGCTTATCCACATCAGCCCTCATTGTAAGCTACTGCGACGTTGCCCGGCTAAGATTTGGCTGTACGGAATTCATTCCTGACAGCTTGCGCGCGCTATGTCGAGTATTCCGTAGGTCCGATCTGGGGATCGCGGATCGCTGATGAATACTCATTCCGTTGCGCCATCCTGCACACGGCCGCCAAGGCCAGGAGATTCGGGTCGCGTTCGCGTACCCGCAGGAAGCACAGTCCGATGGTCTGGCGGACCTGGAACTCTTCCTTCAGCGGGATAAAGGTGATCTGGTCACCGAACAGATTGCGCACCCTTCCGGGGAGCAGCGAGTAGCCGACGCCGCCGCGCACAAGGTTCATTACCGCGAAGATATCGCCGACTTCCATCACGATGCGCGGCGCGAATCCGGCGCGCAGGAATGCCTCATGGAAGCCTTTTGAAGTTGCAAACCCGCCGGTGAGGGAAACAAAGGATTCGTCGCGCACTTCGTCGAGTCCGATGCTCTCGTACGCGGCATATCTGGATCCGGCAGGCACGGCAAAATAGATCATGTCCACGAACAGTTCTATCGTTTCGATCTCCGAATCCGGCGACAGGATGGCCATCAGAGTTGCATCCACCTGGCCGCGTTTGAGCTTATCCGTCAGATCGGTATTGGAGCCAAGCACAAATTCGGCGCCGAGATGCGGGCACCGCGATTTGAGGTCGATGAAGATGCGCGGGACGGTTTGCGAAGTCAGCGAATACATCGTGCCGATGCGGATCTTGTTGGCATACATACCGGCAGCTTCGCGCGTCGTCTGAATGCCGTGACTCATCAGATCGAGCACGCTCGACGCCGTCTCCGACAATACGCGCGCCGCTTCGGTGGGAATCAGGCCGCGGCCTTCATGGCGGAACAGCGAACAACGCACCCCGGTTTCGAGGGAATGCAGGGCGCGATGCACACTGACACTACTCATCTCCAACTTTTCGGCGGCCTTGGCGAGGTTGCCCTTCTCCATGTAGGCGAGAAATATTTCCAGCTTGCGGAAAGTGATCTCGTCACAGATTTCCTTGCTCATGGGCTGTCCGCCGGTAAGCCTGCGATGATTTGCAGCATCGCCGGAGAGAAGTGGGTCAAGGGAAAAGCATGATCCATCAGCCCTTGTCGATGAGCGAGTCTAGCGAAAGCCTCCTCCGGCAGCAAGGACTAGCTGGCGCGGCAAAACCCAAATATCGCTGCGCTCAGCGACCCGGCAGGCCGAACGCTGAAAGAACAGGGGCTGCGAGTGGCAGCCCCCATATTGGCGATTACGCCACTTGGATTGCTCAACCGCCCATCAGCGCTTTGGTTGCCAGGTAAAGAACCGAAGGTCCCATCAGGCAGCCCAGGCCGGTATGGAAAGTGGCGACCAGTGCGCCATAGGGCACGAGCCGGCGGTCGGTCGCTGCCAACCCGGCGGAAACGCCGCTGACGGTCCCGGCAAGACCGCCGAAGATCATCGCCGAGCGCGGATTGTTCAAGCCCATGAATTTCGACAGGATCGGTGTCATGATCATGACCAGGATCGCCTTGACCACGCCGGTCGCGATGCTCAGGGCCATCAGTGCGGAACTGGCCCCGATCGCCGCGCCGGTCACCGGTCCGACGATATAGGTCACCGCGCCCGCGCCTATCGTCGTCATTGACACGGCGTCGCGATAGCCGAAGATCCACGCCACAGTCGCCCCCACGACGAAGGGCACGACGGTCCCGATGAACAGCGACAAAGCGCCTATCCAGCCGGCCTTCTTGGCTTCGCTCGACTGCACTTCGAAGGCCGTGGCGACGATCGCGAAGTCGCGGAACATTGCGCCGCCCATCAAGCCGATGCCGGAGAAGAGCGTGATGTCGGCGAGCCCCTTTTCCTTGCCGGTGACCATGCCGCCGTAATAGGCCAGCGCGAGTCCGATGAGAATGGCGATCGCCGATCCCTGAACGCGACCGTTGGTGAGGATCTTCGAAAGATGGCCGGACGCCCACATGATGATGCCAACGACGGCGAAGGCCGTGACCAGACCTTGCTGCGTCAGTGTCTTATAGAGCATTTCAAACATGGGATAACTCCTTAACGTATGCCGGGCGCATCGGCAAGAATGGCGGGATCGAGCGGCGGAAGAGGTTCGCCGCGCTTGCCCGTGCGGCTCAGGAGGGCAATGCAGCAGGCGCACAGGGCAAAGGCCACGACCGCGGCAATCAGCGCGACCCAGCCGCCCTTCAGGGCAACGACGACGTTCTGCTGCGCCGCCATGGCGACGACGATGGGGATGTACATCGCTCCCCAGTAGCCGACGCCGGCTTCGGTAGCTTTGGGCATCAATTTCTTTGATTCGAGCCACATCTTCGCGAAGATCAGCAGGATCATGGCCAGTCCGACGCCGCCCACATTGGCTTTGACCCCGAGCGCAACGCCGAGCAGGTCGCCAAGATACATGCCGACAACGAAACAGATTGCCAGCAAACTAGTTCCGAAAATTACCATCATTCACCTCCCAAGGTTGTACGACGTTGTTATCGATACTTGTTCAACCGCGACTCCTGATCCTCTCCTATGATTCTTAAACCAGCTACCGGCGCCACGCGACCAGGCGTCATTCTCCTTTACATAGCAACTGCAAAAAGACTTCATTGCACGAGCGACGCAATTGCGTCGGCCCGACTGAGCAGTTCCACCGAGTGGATCGTTTTCACCAGAACCGCCTTTTGTTTGCTGATTAGTTCCTTGAGCTTGACACCGCCGCCGCTGCCGAGAATGACCTCGCAGTCAATCCTGATCGACGTTTCGTGCTCGAATTCCGACAGCAGCGCGTGAGTTTCACAAAGCGTCGTGAAGGATTCCGAGCGGATCAACAGGTCGATATCCGACGCGTCGTGCAGGTAATCTGCCCCCGTCGCCAATTGCAGGGCGCAGGCGCCGAAAACGCCCAAGTTACCCCGCCGGACCGGCAAATCCGCGCGCACGGCGTTCAATGCGCGGAGCTGCGGCGACCCGCCCTGCGCAGTCGATGCAAGTAGCTCGAACGGAGAAATTACGGCGCCGATCTCGGCCGGCAAGAGTGCCGCGGAAAAACGCAGGCGACTGTCCTTGATGCGGATCGGAAAGCTGATGCCGACGCCAATGCGCCCCGCATCGCATGGCGCGTTTCTCCTGACGATCGCCGGAATATTTCCGGTGCCGAATTCCTCCGCCATACGCGCACCGTGCGCGACCGAATCGTCCGCCATCAATCCGGCTATCCGCTCTCGGCAGGCCGGCGTCGGCACCAACAGGTCATGTCGCTGCAAGGTGTTCATGGCCGCCTAGCGCCGCTTGATCCACGTCGGATCGGTTTTGGCGTTGCTCTGGAACGCCGCCTGTGCGTCGACCATGCTCTCGAAAAGCCGGGTCGCGCGACTGCCGCAAATCTCGATGGCGCTGGCCGAGTCGAAAACGCCTTCACCCTGAACGAGGCTTGGCACAAGCTGCAGCCGGGTCTCTGGCGCATCGAGAGCGATCGTTTGCGACACCTTGACGACGCGCCCCTTGATGCGCAGGATGGTGCGCGCGGTGCGCTCAATCAGTTCCGCCGTCGCGCGCGTCGTCGCCTTGACGATCACTTCGTATTCCGGGTGCGTCCGCCGCCGCTTGTAGGTCAGCACCTTGCCCTGCGGGTTGCAGATGTGCCCTTCGCTGGAAAATGGAAAGGAGTCGCCCATCGGCAGCCCGCCGACCGCGACATCGCGGTATTCCGCGCCGATCGGCGAGGCGATCAGCGTGATGTCGTCACGCAGAGGCACGCCGTCAAGCGTCAGCCAGCCGAATTCCTGGCAGCCGTAAAGATCATGCACGACGTAACCGAGGCTCTGCGCGACCGGGAGCAGTTCGAGGTCGAGCGGCGTTCCGGCGGTGATCAAACACAGCTTTCTCGGGAGTTCCGCGGCGAGCCCCAGTTCGATCGCTTGCGCCAGCGCGACGCGCAGGAAAGACGATTCGCCGAGCAGCACATCGGGTTGTCGCTTGCACAGCGCGAGCAGCAAGGCGTCGCGATTCGAGCGTTCGAGAAATGACCAGCTGACGCCGTGATCCTTGAGCGCGCTTGCACAGAACACGTTGATCAGCGGCGCGTAGGTGACCAGCATGTGCTGGCCGCTGCCGATCGCGCAGGAATCAAGCGCGCGGCGCGCGGCCATGATGCGATCGTCGAGTTCCTGGTGCGTGACGCCGACGATATTCTGGAAGGCGCTTGATCCGGTCGTGAAGGACACGTAGGCGACATTGAGCGGGGTGTGGATTTCTTCAATGACGTGGGCTGCCGTCGGCCCGTTCGTTCCTTTGTCGACGAGCGTGCGGCGCGGCATTTCCGCGAGCGTCGGCGACGACTTCACGCACGAGACGAGAAACTCAAGTTCGGATAGCGCGAGCATGGTCTTCTCCGTAACGGCCGCAAGTCGTCAAGCCGGTCAGGCGCGCAGATACCGGTCGGCGACCGCCGCAAACTGCTCGTTCATCCGCTGCATCACTGCCTTGCGCGTTACTCGGCCGCCGCGTTCTTCGCCCAGTTCGCCGCGCCCCCAGGGCCCCAGGCGGTCGGTCTGCCGCTCGGCCTTGAGACGGTAGATTTCGTCGATATGCTTGAGCACGCAGTCGCGTATCGCGTCCGGCGCTTCGATGATTTCCTCGACGCCGCCAAGGCGGAAGAAGAACTCCGGGCCGGCCGCGAAGACCGGATTGGTCTTCGACAGGGCGGTCAGTTTTTCGATGTCCTGCTTGGTAATGCGCGCGATGCTGGTCAGCGGCATGACATGAATCATCGTTCCGTACTTGTCAGAGAGGCTCAAGATCTGGTCGGCCTGCAGCCCGTGGCAGAGAAAGGCGCCGCTGATCGCCCGGCCGATCACGACCGCCAGCACCGGATGGCCGGTCTTGCGCGCTTCGGCCAGCGCCAACTGGTAAGCGCCGGTGGCCTTGTTCATGCCGACGATTTCCTCGACCTTGCCTGGCCCGTTGCCGGGGGTGTCGACGATCAGCAGCAGCGGCCGCTTGTCGGCGAGCGGCTTGCCCGCGTCGGCCTCGATGCTGCGATAGACGGCCATCGCCATCTTGTAGCCTTCTTCCATGCCGATGATGCCGGAGGTGACCACCGGAAAGCGCGGGTTGCTCGGCATTGCGTCGTTGGCGACGATCGTACAAACGCGGCCGTCCATCTTCGCCGAACCGACCACGGCGCCTGGCCCGTAGTCCGCGCACGGCAGCGTGAAGCCGGGTATGCCGTTCTCGACGAAACTGCCGGCATCGACGATCATGTCGATCGTTTCGCGCCCCATTCCGATCATCGTATCTATCGCATCCATCGCATTCTCCTCAGGCGTTCCAGCGCACGGCGATTTTCTGGAACTCTTCTTCGCTGGCGGCTATCAGTTGCTGGGGCTCTTTGTTGCCCAGCGCTTTCCACATGTCGGTCGAATCCCTCGGGCGCAGATCCGCGGCGAAGGCGACCAGCTTCATCTGGCGCTCGACCGCGCCGCGGCTGCCGATGCGCCGCATGCCTTCGATTTCGATCATGCTCATCTGCGCGACGTGCTGGGCCTGCCGACGAAAATCCGCCAGCGTGTCGCCCACCAGAAAATTGCAATCGCCCATGATGAACTTGTGCTTGCCGCCGGTCGTGCGGAAGACCAGGGCGCGATCGGAGGCGTCGAATTCGTTGCGCCCCATTTCCTGTTCGATGACTTCCGGGCCGGTCAGGCCGAGGCGGCTGAATTCGCTCATCACGATGACGTCAGTCGCCGCGGCGATGAAACCCATGCCGCCGAAGCAGCCGATCTTGCTGCCGATCAGCGCCACCACTGGGACCTTGCGGCGCAGGTCCTGCAGCAGGTCCATGACCTCGGCATGCGCCAGGAGGCCGGCGTTGGCCTCGTGCAGGCGCACGCCGCCGGTCTCGAAGGAGATCAGGACGATTGGCCGGCGCGCTTCGGCTTCCGCCGCGCTGCCCTGCTGCAGGCTCTCAAAGATGCTCAGCGCGAGCTTCAGTGCGCCGACCATCTTGGCGCCGCCGACCTCGCCGACCGAACCGCCGATGAAGCGGCCTTCCTGCGAAATGACGATCGCCGGATGTTTGCCGAGCAGACCGACGCCGGTCACGATGCCGTCGTCAAATTCGATCGCCTCGCCGAGGATCGGCAGGTGCGGGCTGACGAAACGCTCGAGCGGACCGACCAGTTCGGAAAAGCTGCCTGCATCGACCAGGCCGATGGCGCGCTGGCGCGCCGACGATTCCAGGAAGCTGCGTTCCTGCAGGGTATGCCATGTGCTCATTGCCCGTCTCCTTTACTCGCCGATTTCAAGCAGGGCCTGGCGCAGGCGCAGGGACACGACGACCGGCGTCGCGTTGTTGTCGTTGATGCTGATGTGCGCGTCGGCGAGTTGGGATTCGTCGATGAAACGGCCGAGCACGAGTTGCCAGACGTGGTCGAAGCCGGTCACCGGCGTCGTCACGGTGACCTGTGTCTTGCCGGCCAGCGCGCAGGCTTCGATGATCACTTCCATGTCGCCGGAACCGACCACGCCGTAATGCACGGCGGCAACTGGAAAAGCGCGCGGCGTTGCCGGTGCGAATTCGAAGTGCAATTGATTGAGTGCCATCTCTTATGTCTCCCTGTGAAGCTGCTGCAATGTCCTTGCCGGTCGGCGCGCTCTTACCAGTTGCGAAAGCGCGCCGGCGGGTCGTAGAGGCCGCCCGACCAGTCGACGAGTTCGCGAATGTTCTTGGCTGCCAGTAGCGAGCGGTTCGCACGGCGGCGATCGACCCCCAGATCCTCCGGCGTCTTGACGAGTCCCGCTGCACGCAGGGACTTCGTTTCGGCGGGCTTGGCCTGCAGACCGATCTCGGTATAGCCGGCTACTGCGCGAATGGCCGCCATGCGCTGCTCGAGCCCCTTGCAGCGATGCAGGAAGGCGATGCCCTCCTCGGTCAGGATGTGCGTTACGTCGTCGGCATAGACCATCACCGGCGGCAGGTCGAGATGGGCCTGCTCGGCGAGTTTCCACGCATCGAGCCGCTCGACGAAAGACGAGGCCATTTTTTCCTGGAAGGTCTCCTGCATCTGCACGACCAGGCGCTTGCCGCGCGGCACGTCACCAAGCAGGTTCTGCTGGTCGGTAAACTCTTCGCCGCATTTGAGCCAGGCCGGGGTGCCGTGGCGCCGTCCGTGCGAATCGCAACCCATGTTCGGGGCACCGCCAAAACCGGCGACGCGGCCGGCGGTCGCCGTCGAACTGTTGCCGTACTTGTCGATCTGCAGCGTGCCGCCGATGAACATGTCGATCGCGTAGTGCCCGGCAGTCTGCGAGAATGCGCGGTTCGAACGCATGCTGCCGTCGGGGCCGACGAAGAACACGTCGGGCCGCGCCGCGCAATATTCGGCCATGCCCAGTTCGCCGCCGAACGAGTGGATCGATTGCACCCAGCCCGATTCGATCGCCGGGATCAGGGTGGGATGCGGGTTCAGCGCGAAGTGCTGGCAGATCTTGCCTTTCAGCCCGAGTTCCTCGCCGTAGGTCGGCAGGATCAATTCGATCGCCGCGGTATTGAAGCCGATGCCGTGGTTGAGGCGGTTGATGCCGTACTCGGCATAAATTCCTTTGAGCGCCATCATCGCCATCAGCACGTGGGTGTCGGTGATCAGGCCGGGGTCGCGCGTAAATAGGGGTTCGAGGTAGAAGGGTTTGGGCGACTGCACGATCGCGTCCACCCATTCGCCCGGGATGTCGACGCGCTGCACCTTGTCGACGATCTTGTTGACCTGGGCGATGACAATGCCGCCGCGGAACTTCGTCGCCTCGACGATCAGTGGCGTGTCTTCGGTATTGAATCCGGTGTAGAGATTGCCGTCCTTGTCGGCTTCATAGGCGCAGACCAGCGAGACTTTCGGGGTGAGGTCGATGAAGTAGCGGGCGAACAGTTCAAGGTAGGTGTGGATGGCGCCGAGTTTCAGCTTGCCCAAGGTGATCGCCTTGGCGACGGCGGCGCCCTGCGGCCCGGCGTAGGCAAAGTCGAGTTTCTCGGCAATCCCCAGTTCGAAGGCCTTGAGGTGCGAGGCCAGCGGCACCGAAGACTGCACCATGTGCAAATGGTTGATCTGTTTCGGGTCGAGCTTGCACATGCAGTCTGAGAGGAAATCGGCCTGCTTCTGGTTGTTGCCTTCGATGTTCACGCGGTCGCCGGAGCGGATCACGGCATTGAGCACGGCGACCGTGTCGGCCGGCTGAAACACCTTGCTGCCGCGCGTCAGATACGGAAGCATATGGCTCATCCGTTCGTTCGTGTCGCGCTGAATCGTGCTCCACTTCGGGTCGAGCGGCCGGCGCTGCGGGGCGGCCGCGATGGCGGCGACTGCGACTGCGGCAGGCAAAGGATGACCATCGGCGCCGAGTTCCTGGACGGTGACTTCGCGGGTCTTGTCACCGACGGTGATTCGCAATTTTCTTTCCATGGCGGAAGAGTTCCTTGGAATGCTGCTGTTTCGCTGAGGATGGATCGTCTTGTCCGGACTAGGCCCGGCCGTCTGCCGAGGCTTCGCTAGCTTCGATGTGAATGATCCGGTGCGGACCGGTCACGGCGTAGATTGCCGCGGAGAGCGCCATCAGATGTTTTTCGTTGATCGTGATCGCCGGCACGACGACAGGCGAAGCAGGCTGCGGCGTCGCTGCCGGGGCGGGCGCAGCCGGCTTGATGCCCTGGCCGATGAAGCGGCCGACGATCGGAAACAGCGACAGCACCACGCCGATGCCGGCGATGATGAAAAAACTCAGGAAGAAATCGATGACACTCAGGATCAGAGCGCCGTTCATTGTGTCTGGGATTATCGCTTGCATATCCGCGTCGCCTCCGTGTTGACTTGGCCGCAGTCACGCCGTATCGGCGTGACCTTCCGGCTGCCCTTTTTATCAGCCGATGGTCAGTAGAACCTGGCCGGTCTCGACCTTCTCGCCGACCGTGACGACGATGCTGAGAACCTTGCCGGAGCAGGTGGCGATCATTGGCGTCTTCATCTTCATCGCTTCGACGATCATCACCTTGTCGCCGGTATTGACCATCTGGCCGACCGTCACTTCGATCGACTGGATGACGCCGCCCAGCCGGCAGGTGACCTGGCGCGGGGCGTTATCGGCAACGACGGCAACGGGCGCTGGTGCGGGCGCCGGCGCCACTGCGACGATCTGCGGGGCCGGGCTGGCCGCGGCTGCTTCGGCGGTCAGACCGAGATCCTCGACAGTGACCGTATAGACCGTATTTTCAACGGTGATCCTGAATTTCTTTTCCATGATTTCTCCCCCGGAAATTTCCGGCTTGTTGTTCTGGGCGCTAAGCCCTGAAGTGATGATCCCGCATCCGCAATTCTTGCTTCGCCGGGCTGCTTTTAGCCGGCTCCGAGCAGCGCCAGCATGATGCCCCCCGATATTGCCGTGCCGAAGACCCCGGCCAGATTCGGCCCCATCGCGTGGTAGATCAGCAGGTTATTCGGGTTCTCCTGTTCGGCGACGATGTGCGAGACGCGCGCCGCGATCGGAACCGAGGCAATTCCGGCCGAACCGATCAGCGGATTGATCTTGACCTTCAGGAAGAGATTCATGATCTTGGCGGTCACCACGCCCGAACCCGTTCCGAACAGGAAGGCGAGCAGTCCGAGAACGATGATTTCCAGCGTCTGCCAGGTGAGGAACTGGTCGGCCGCCATGGTCGAACCGATCGCCACGGTGAGGATGATGATGATCACGTTCATCAGGCCGCCGGCCGCCGTCCTGTACAGGCGATCGGTGACGCCGCATTCCTTGAGCAGATTGCCGAGCATCAGCATCGTGATCAGCGGTGCGACCGGCGGAAAGAACAGATTGACGAGCATCGCGATGATGATCGGGAAAGCGATCTTCTCGCCTTTGCCGACCGTGCGCGACTGCGCCATGCTGATCTGGCGCTCGGCCTTGGTCGTCAGCGCGCGCATCACCGGCGGCTGAATCATCGGCATCAGCGCCATGTACGAATAGGCGGCGACCGAGATCGGGCCGAGCAAATGCGGCGCCAGCTTCATCGTGACGAAAATCGCCATCGGCCCGTCGGCGCCGCCAATGATGCCGATCGCGCCGGCCTCGGAGATCGAGAAACCAAGCAGCTTGGCGAGGATCAAGGCGACGAAGATGCCAAGGTGCGCGCCGGCGCCGAGGATGACCAGCTTCGGGTTGGCGATCATCGGGCCGAAATCGGTCATCGCGCCGACGCCGAGGAAGATCAGCGGCGGAATGATCAGTTTGGCGACGCCCTGGTAGGCATAATGAAAGAGTCCGCCATCCTTGACCGCGTAAAGCAGCGCCGAAATGGCGTGCCCGCCCGGTACGTTGTCAGGCGGGCCGGGCACGTTCGCCACGATGCAGGCAAAGCCGATGCCGATCAGCAACAAGGGCTCGTAGTGTTTGACGATCGCAAGATAGACCATCGTGGCGCCGACCATGCACATCACGAAATTGCCCACCGTGAAGTGCACGACGCCGGTCTGGTCGAGCAATGCCTGCAAAAAGGGCGTGATCTGTTCGAACATATACCTCTCCTGGAGCACTTAGAATTTTTATTCCAGGAAGGCCGTGGCCCGCGTTTAAGACGTTTAGGTCTTGTGCCGGATCCCCACCGGACTTCCTCTTTGGTCTTTGCAACTGCGCCAATTGACGGCAAATCGTACGGACCGGCCCAAGGCGTTTCAATGACGGGAGGCGGCGGATCGTTAGCGTCAGAGTAACGATCAATTCGGCTGGATGCCCTGCCAAGGCGAACCGATTATCGCGGGCGAGGCCGGCGCGGCGTTGCCGGCGCGAATCCTGTTGAACATCCCCGAGAAAAGTGTGCTACGGCTACGGCGATGGTGGTGAAGGGCTGCGGACTTGATGATACACTTTCTCTTTCGGCATTCTCCCTCCTGCTCGTGTCGATTTGACGATGCCATGAGCCATCGCCCGGATGAGAATGGGTCGAGGCATGATCATCCTGTTCGGGCCATGCATGAGAGTTCAACAGAAATCAGAAGATATCGGTCGCTGCGCCTGTGGCCGTCGCGATTACTGCGACGGCAGTCATGGCTTGTCAGAAACGCAAGGGCAAGCGCTTGAGGTCGAGGTGCTTGAGGCCGATCGGAAAGATATGGCCAAGCAGGAAGATTGCGAGTGATCTTTGTCGATTCTTTGCTGCGCAATAGTTCTCAATTGACTGTTGATTTTTGCCGCAATTGAGTGACTCAATCGCATTGCACGCGTAAGCCACCGAGTTAATCCGGTTCGTCGTGCGGTAGCAACCGTACGGGTCGCCCGCCATAGCGATTTGCGTCAACGCGCAAACCTGACAATTCACAAGGAAATCTATGCTGCTTGGTCTTATTCTTATTGCCGGTCTTTGGGCCGGGCTGCAAAACTCCCTCGCTGGCGGCGGCTCGTTCGTTACCTTGCCCGCGCTCATTTTGGCCGGCATGTCGCCGCTGGCGGCAAACATCACGTCGACGGTTGCCCTGTTCCCGGCCCAGATAACAGCCGGCCTGGCCGGGCGTAAATTCGTTACCGGGGCAGGGAACTTGCCTTTCTGGGGGCTGTTCGTGGTCAGCCTCGTCGGCGGCGCCTTGGGCGGATTGTTGTTGCTCAACACGCCATCATCGGTGTTCTCGCATCTTGTACCCTGGCTCGTGCTATTCGCCACGATGGCCTTCGCCTGGGGCAGTTTTTCGCGCAAGCCGTCAGTGGCCAAGGTTCATTTGGGGCCGGTTGGCGCCGCAACTTCGCAGTTCATCATTGCGATTTACGGCGGCTACTTCGGCGGCGGCATCGGAATTCTGATGATGGCGGCACTGGCGATGGCCGGCCTGCCGACTCGCAATGCGGGTGCGACAAAGAATGCGCTGGGCGGCATCATCAATATGGCGGCTGTAGCCCTGTTTGTGATATCGCCCGAACTACACTGGAAAGAAGCCATCATACTGAGTATCGGCGCGATCATTGGCGGCCTGATGGGCTCGTTGGCGCTGCAACGGGTCAATGAAAGGGTGCTGCGCATCGCCATCGTCGGTATCGGCATCGCTCTGACGATAGGCCTTTTTGCCAAACCGATTTGACGCTCGACCCAGTCGGTTCGCGGGAAAGTGGCTAGGTGAACAGCAGAAAGTAAAAAGCCCAACCTTTTCGGGCCGGGCTTAATTATTATTAACCATCTAATTTTTCTTATGAATACGTGGTAGGGCGTGACAGATTCGAACTGTCGACCTACGGATTAAGAGTCCGCTGCTCTACCAGCTGAGCTAACGCCCCACGTCGTGGTAACCATTGTTCTACCGAGTCTGAATTACCTGGTAGGTCGGGCGAGATTCGAACTCGCGACCAACGGATTAAAAGTCCGCTGCTCTACCAACTGAGCTACCGACCCGGAAAAACAAGAACGCCGGATTATAGAGACCGGTCAGAACCCTGTCAATGTGAGCGAGTTGATTTTCCGATATTAGGGCGCGTCGAAATAGCGCGTCGGGTCGGCAATGCCAGCTGCGGCGAACCCTTCGCGGCGCAGGCGGCATGAGTCGCAGACGCCGCAGGCGCGGCCTGCGGCGTCTGCCTGATAGCACGAAACAGTGGCGCCGTAATCGACGCCGAGTGCGCTGCCGCGCTGGATGATCTCGGCTTTCGAGAGCGCGATCAAAGGGGCATGCACGCTCAGCCTGGCCCCTTCGACAGCGGCTTTTGTCGCCAGATTGGCCATAGTCTCGAAGGATGCGATGTATTCAGGACGGCAATCCGGATAGCCCGAATAGTCGACCGCGTTGACCCCGACGAAAATGTCGCGGCTGCCGAGAACCTCGGCCCAGGCCAAGGCCAGCGACAGCATGATGGTATTGCGCGCCGGCACGTAGGTGACCGGAATTCCTGGCTGCACGCCGTCGACCGGCAGGGCTATCGTCTGGTCGGTGAGCGCCGAACCGCCGAACTCGCCGAGCGCCAGGCGCAGCACGCGGTGCTCGCGGGCGGCTAGCTTCTTCGCCAAGCGCGCAGCCGCATCGAGTTCGACGCGATGGCGCTGACCGTAGTCCACTGAAAGACAATAACAGTCGAAGCCCTCGGCGTGGGCGATGGCCAGCGTGGTCGCCGAGTCGAGGCCGCCGGAGAGCAGAACGACTGCGCGCTGTGGCAATTCCGGCGGGTGGGAAGCGGGTGTATTCATTGATCGCATTTTGCTTGAAGTTGTCGTCGGAGACGGCCTGGCCGCCATTTTACCGGCAATGGACAGGGCCGCGGACGTTTAGGGGGTATTCACGATCATCGGGCGGTCACGCAAGCACTGGGCCGGGATGCCGCGCTAGGTGCCGGGAGCGCGGCGTGGTTATTCCACGCAAGCGAGCGGCAACGCCGCGCGGGGCCCGGCCCAGTGCTTGCCCTTCGGGTTGTTGCGAAATGCGTCCGATACGGCGTTGCTCGCCTCGCCAATGGAACAACCATTGGCTTCGACTCGCGCCTTGTCTCGGGCGCATTTGGCAACAACGTGATCCGCCCGCTGATTGTGAATACCTCCTAGTACGCTACAATCATCATCTATTCCATGTGCTTTGCCCTTCCTGGAGATTACGATGCGCCCTGCCAGACACCTGATCGCCGCTGCTGCCTTGCTCGTGCTCGCAACTTCCGCCTACTGCGCGGAGGTGGCCAAGACCACGGTGAAAGTCGGTTTCCTGTCGACGCTTTCGGGGCCGGGTGCCGGTCTCGGCATCGATATCCGTGACGGTTTCAATCTGGCGATGAAGACTTTGAACGGCAAGCTTGGCGGCCTGCCGGCCGAAGTCATCATCGCCGACGATCAGCAGAAACCCGAAGTCGCGCAGCAGGTGACCGAGAAATTTCTGAAGAAAGACAAGGTCGATTTCATGACCGGAATCGTTTTCTCCAACCTCATGCTGGCGGTCGGGCCGGCGGTCTTTGCCAACCAGACCTACTACATCTCGGCCAACGCCGGGCCTTCGCAGTACGCCGGTGCGGAGTGCAGCACCTTCTACTTCAACGTCGCGTCGCAGAACGACGGCCTGCACGAAGCGGTCGGCAAATATGTCCAGGACAAGGGCTTCAAGAACGTCGTCCTGGTCGCGCCGAACTATCCCGGCGGCACGGATGCGATGAGCGGCTTCAAGCGCTTTTACAAGGGCAAGATCGGCGAAGAAATCTATACCAAGCTCGGCCAGCTCGACTACGCCGCCGAACTCGCGCAGATCCGTTCGCTCAAGCCCGACGCGGTCTTCTTCTTCCTTCCCGGCGGCATGGGAATCAACTTCGTGAAGCAGTTCGTCGCCGCCGGACTCTCGGCCGACACGCAGCTCTTCGCGCCGGGCTTTGCCGCCGACGAAGACATCATCAAGGCCGTCGGCGCGCCGATGCTCGGCATGTTCAATTCGTCGAACTGGGCGCACGACCTCGACAACGCCGAGAACAAGCGCTTTGTCGCCGATTTCCAGAAGGACTACGGACGCCTGCCTTCGCTCTATGCTTCGCTCGGCTACGACGCGGCGATGCTGATGAACGCGGCGGTGCGCGACGTCAAAGGCAAGCTCGACGACAAGACGGCGGTCAGACGCGCGCTCGAAGCGAAGCGCTTCAAGTCGGTGCGCGGCGAGTTCACCTTCAACACCAATCACAATCCGATCCAGAACTACTATCTGCGCGTCATCGGCAAGGATGCGCAAGGGCGGATCACCAACAAGACGATGGGAACGATCTTCACCAATCATCCCGACGCCTACGTCGCACAGTGCAAGATGCAGTGAACAAACTCCACTGCCACGACGCCAGGGCAGCAAAGAGCGCCAAGCAAGCCGGCTAAGCGCTTTGCCGTTCTTGGTGAAACCTTGTGATCTTGGTGTCCTGGTGATTCGCGTCGTCAAAAATGACCCAGCTCATCCTCGAACAGGCGCTCAACGGCCTGCAATTCGGTCTCATGCTCTTCCTGCTGGCCGCGGGCCTGACGCTCGTCTTCGGCATCATGGACATGATCAACCTCGCGCACGGCTCGCTGTACATGGCTGGCGCGTATCTGACCGCGGCGGCGACGCAGGCCAGCGGTTCTTTTATGGTCGGGATCGCCACGGCGATGCTGGCCACAGCTGTCCTCGGCGCGCTGGTCGAGGTGACGCTGCTGCGCCGGCTGTACGCGCGTAACCACCTCGCGCAGGTGCTCGCGACCTTCGCGCTGATTCTGATCGCTAACGAGGTCGTGCGCATGATCTGGGGCGCGCAGCCAGTCCTCCTCAACACCCCCGAGGAACTCGCAGGTCCGGTGCGCATCGGCGGTTTCCTCTATCCGGCTTATCGCTTGCTGATCATCGCCGTTGGCGCGCTGGTCGCCGGCCTGCTCTACCTTCTCGTGAGTCGTACGCGGGTCGGCATGTGGGTGCGCGCCGGCGCATCCAACCGCGAGATGACCGAGGCGCTCGGCATCAATGTGCGCCTGCTCTTTACCGCCGTCTTCGCCGCCGGCGCCGCGCTCTGCGCGCTGGCCGGCGCGATGCTCGGTCCGCTGCTCGCGGTCCAGGTCGGCATGGGCGAGAGCATCCTGATTCTCGCTTTCGTCGTCATCGTCATCGGCGGCATCGGTTCGATCCGCGGCGCGCTCGTTGGCAGCCTGCTTGTCGGTCTCGTCGACACGCTCGGACGCGCCGCGCTGCCGTCGCTGCTGCGCACCTTCTTGTCGTCGGAAATCGCCTCCAACCTGGGCCCCGCGCTCGCCTCGGTGCTGATCTACGTGCTGATGGCCTCCATCCTCGTCTGGCGGCCCGAAGGCCTGTTTCCGGCGCGTTCGTAAATGGGCTTCTACACCACATCGACTCCGCGCAGGATCGCAGCGATCGCGCTTCTCGCGGTGCTCGTCGGGCTGCCCTGGATGCTGCAGGCGATCGACCAGAGCTTTTACGTGAGCCTCGCCAGCCGCATGCTGATCTTCGCGCTCGCGGCGACCAGCCTGAACCTCGTCATCGGTTTCGGCGGCATGGTCTCGTTCGGCCACGCCGCCTACTTTGGCATCGGCGCCTATTGCGTCGCGATCCTCGCCGAGGGCGGCATCGTCTCGGCGGCCTATGCCTGGCCAGTGGCGATCGCCGTTGCAGCGCTGCTGGCGCTCTTCATCGGCATCCTTAGCTTGCGCACGCGCGGCGTCTATTTCATCATGATTACGCTGGCCTTCGCGCAAATGGTCTTCTATCTGGTCGTCTCGCTCAAGACCTGGGGCGGCGACGATGGACTCTCGCTCGGGCATCGCTCGAGCTTTGGCGCCTTCGACCTCAAAGACGACACGACTTTCTATTTCGTTGTCCTCGCGCTGCTCGCCTTCGTCCTGATGGCGCTCGACCGCGTCGCGCACTCGCGCTTCGGCCGCGTCATCCAGAGCATCCGCGAAAACGAGACACGCATGGAAGCGCTCGGCTACCCGGTCTTTTCCTACAAGCTCGTCTGTTTCGTCATCGGCGGCGCGCTCGCCGGACTCGCCGGCGCGCTGCTCGTCAATCAGACCGGACTCGCGAGCCCCAACCTCTTGCACTGGATGCAGTCGGGAACGCTGATGGTGATGATCGTCATCGGCGGCGTCGGCAGCGTCATGGGTGGTGTCGTCGGCGCTGTCCTGCTGATGTCCTGCGAAGAAGCCTTCGTCGAGATTTCGCCGCACTGGCAGATCGGTCTCGGGCTTGTGCTGCTGGCCGTCGTCCTCTGGGCTCCACTCGGAATTGCCGGTCTCGTCGGCTGGGGGCGCGAGCGTGAGTGAGCGTACGAACGACAGCGCAGCGACCCTGCTCGAGGTGCGCGCAGTGAGCAAGCACTTCGGCGGAATCTACGCGCTCAACGCCGCCTCGCTCGCCATACGCGCCGACGAAGTGCATGCGCTGATCGGCCCCAACGGCGCCGGCAAGACGACGCTGATCCACGCGCTGTCGGGAGCGCTCGCGCTCGACGCGGGACAAGTCGTCTTCGCTGGCGACGATCTGATAGGGCGGCCGATGCACGAACGCGTTGCCCTGGGGCTTGCGCGCTCGTACCAGATCACCAATGTCTTTTCGCGCCTCTCGGTTCTCGATAACGTGACGATCGCCGTGCAGGGCCGGGTTCGCGACTGGGGATCGAGCTTCAGCTTCTGGAAACCGTTTGCGCTCGATTCGGCGATCATCGACGAGGCGCATGCGCTGCTTGCTGAAGTCTCACTCGGCGATTTCGCGATGCGGCGCGCGGCGCAGCTCTCGCACGGCCAGCAGCGCTGTCTCGAAGTCGCGCTGGCGCTCGCGACCCGGCCCAAGCTCGTGCTGCTCGACGAGCCGATGGCCGGAATGGGGCCCGACGAGTCGGCGCGCATGGTCGATCTGATCGAGTCGCTGCGGGGCAGCGTCACGATGCTTCTGGTAGAGCACGACATGGACGCGGTCTTCCGCCTCGCCGACCGCATTTCGGTGATGGTCGCCGGCCGCGTGATCGCCAGCGACGAACCCGACGTTATCAGAGCAGACCCTGAGGTACGCCGTGCTTATCTCGGGGACGAGATATGAAACTCCTGGAAGTCGACGGAATAGAAACCGCTTATGCGACGAGCCAGGTCCTCTTCGGCGTCAGTTTGTCGATCGAGGAAGGCGAAGTCGCGACGCTCTTAGGCCGCAACGGGATGGGCAAGACGACGACGCTGCGTTCGATCTGCGGCCTCACCGCGCCGCGCCGCGGCAGCATCCGTTTCGCCGGTGAGCGGATCGACGGCCGCCCGGCCGACCGCATCGGACGCCTGGGAATAGCGCTTGTTCCCGAAGGGCGGCAGATTTTCCCGAATCTCACGGTGCGCGAAAACCTTATCGCCTTCGCCGCCAACCGGCACCGCGCGAGCGAGCCGTGGACCCTGGAGCGCGTCTACGCTTTCTTTCCCGTGCTTGCCGAACGCGCGCGCAATCTCGGCGGTCGTCTTTCCGGCGGCGAGCAGCAGATGCTGGCGATCGGCCGCGCGCTGATGACCAATCCGCGACTCCTCATTCTCGACGAAGCGAGCGAAGGTCTTGCGCCGCTCGTGCGCGAAGAAATCTGGCGCTGCCTCGACACGCTACGCGCGAGCGGGCAAACGATCCTCGTCATCGACAAGTATGTCGAGCGGCTGATTGCGCTTTCCGACCGGCACACGATCCTCGAGCGCGGCCAGGTCGTGTGGCAGGGCACTTCCGCCGAACTCGGCGCCGATCACGGTGTCTGGCATCGCTATCTCGGGATTTGAGCGAGAATTGTAGCGATTGTCGGCAGCAAGCTCGTGAATCCTGGGTCCTATTCGGCGACCAGTTTCGACAATTCCCGTTCGAGCAGCGCCGGATCGCCGGAGTTGAGTTCGACCAGCCGGCGCAGGTGCGTCGCACTGTCGAGGTCGATGGTCCGACACACGAGCCCCGCTTGCCGTCCTTGCGTATGGGCAACCGAACACTCCATGCTGATTTGATCTTTGCCCCGGTTGAGGCGAACCTGCAGCATGCACAGCGCGTCATTTTCGACCAGCGTATTCGCCGGCAGATGGATCAGCGCCCCGTGCAGCGAGAGGTCGAGCACCACGATAGCGAAGCTGCAATCAATGAAAACCAGGCGACCCGGGGAGCGGAATGCAATGCGGGAGTATCGGCGGCGCTCGGCAGTCATGGCAGGCTCCTCGGCGGGTTCACTTGCCACGCATATTACCCCAAAGGAGTTTGTGCAGTTGCAGCTGCAGCCTTACCGGCAGCCGGTCGGCGAGAATCCACTCGGCAAGATCCCTCGGCTCGAGCGCGCCTTGTACGGGCGAGAAGAGCAGCGGCGCGCGCGCGGCAAGATGGCGTTCGATGACGACCTCGCGCGCCCACTCGTAGTCGGCACGGTCCTTGAGGACGAATTTCAGTTCGTCGCGCGCGCTTAGCAGATCGAGGTTTTGCCAGCGGTTCCGGCCCGATTCGCCGGAACCCGGTGCCTTCAGATCGACGATGCGCGAAACGCGGCTATCAATCGCGGCGATATCGATGGCGCCGGAAGTCTCGAGCGAGACGTCGTGACCCGCATCGCACAGTGCGCTGAGCAAGGGCATGCAGTTCTTCTGCGCCAGCGGTTCGCCGCCGGTAACGCAGACCGGCTTTACGCCATAAGCCGCGACAGCTTCGAGAATGGCGGTCAGCGGCATGTCCTGGCCGCCCGTGAAAGCGTACGCCGTATCGCACCAGACACAACGCAGGGGGCAGCCGGTGAGGCGCACGAAAACCGTCGGAAGGCCGGCGCGCGAGGCCTCGCCCTGGACCGAGTAAAAAATCTCGCTGATCTTCAGCGAGAGCGGTTTGCTGCGGCCGATCACCGGCCTACTTCTTAAGACGTTGCTTGGCGGTCGCCGCTGCCGAGCTGTCGGGATACTTGATCAGCACCGTTTCCAGCATCGCCTTGGCAGCCTTGGCGTCGCCCAGTTCCTGCTGGCAAGTCGCGATGTTGATCATCGAGTCGGGCGCCTTCGCGTGCTGCGGCCACCTGCTGATCACCACCTTGTGTGCATCGATTGCCTTCTTGCAATCGTGCAAGGCGTAGTTCGCGTTGCCGAGCCAGTACTGCGCATTCGGCGTCAGCGTGCTGTCCGGATAGGTCTTGACGAAAAGCTCAAAGGCCGATGCCGCTTCCTTGATCTTGTTGGCCTTGAAGTAATTGAGCGCAGTCTCGTAGGCACGCGCTTCGACGGCCGGATCGCTGGCGATCTTCGGGGGCGGATCGGCCGGGACTTCATCGGCAGGCTTGGCCTCGGCGGGCGGCGGCGTTTGCATCTCGATTTTGCGCAGGCGGCCGTCGAGATCGACGTAGAAATCCTGCTGCCGCTTCTTGGCCGATTCGAGTTCGTAGCTTAGCGTTTCGACCTGGCCGCGCAGCTTGGCGTTCTCTTCGCGCAGCGCCTGAATCTGGTTGACGAGATCGAACTGCGCTTTGGACAGGGTTTCTATACGCTCGTTGCTTTGAATGGCCAGATCCTTGATCTGCCGGCGTGCCTCGTCGTCGTCGAACAAGGCGGCTTGCGCCTGATGCGCGCCGAGCAAGGCGAACAGCAGGGCGAGCCGCGTCACCTTCCAGCCAACACGCAGCGCCGGCATTTCTTAGAACTCGCCGCTGTAGAGCATGTCGCCGCGCCGGTTCTCAGCCCAGGCGGCTTCGTTCTGACCTTCGTTCTTGGGCTTTTCCTCGCCCAGGCTGACCGATTCGACCTGCTCTTCGCGGGCGCCGAGCAGGGTCAGCATTTTCTTGATCGCGTCGGCACGCTTCTGGCCGAGCGCCAGATTGTATTCGCGGCTGCCGCGCTCGTCCGTATTACCTTGGATCAGCATCTTGAGCTGGCCGTGGCTGACCAGGAATTTGGCGTGCGCCGCGACGAGGTCTTTATACTCCGGCTTGACTTCGTACTTGTCGAAGTCGAAATAGATGCTGCGCTTCGAGAGGATGCTCTTGGGGTCGGTGAGTTCAGGCGGCAGCTTGCTGCCGGCAAGGGATGGCGTGGTCACGGTGGCAACGCTAGCGCCCGTGTTGGCGTCGCGCGATTCAACTGGCGCGCCGCCTTGCTCCGGGACGTCGGGCGTCGAACTGCAGCCGGCAATCAGCAGTACGAAAAGGGCGGGGATAAGAAATCGTTTCATGGTGTTTCTCCTGCTTTCGAATTTCAAGAATTCGGGTTATTTGGAAAATGGACCCCAGGCCGGTTCGCGTACATCGCCGGCTGGAATGGAAAGACGTTGCTTGATGCGACCATCCACCGATACCGCGGACAGCACGCCGCGCCCACCGATCTCAGTGGCGATCAGGATCATGCGGCCATTGGGTGCGAAGGTCGGCGATTCATCCTTGTTCGAGTCGGTGAGAATTTGCACTTGTTTGCTCGCCAGATCCATGACCGCCAGGCGGAAAGCGCCCTCGCGCCGGCTGATGAAAGCCAGCGACTTGCCGTCCGGCGAAACGCGCGGCGATACGTTGTAGTTGCCCTCGAAGGTAACGCGCTGCGCATCGCCGCCGTTGACGTCGGTACGATAAATCTGCGGGCTGCCGCCGCGATCCGACGTGAAATAGATGGTCTGGCCGTCCGGTGCAAAGAACGGTTCGGTGCTGATTCCGGCCACGGTGCTCACCCGCTGAACGCCGGAGCCGTCGGCATTGACCGTGAAGATTTGCGAGCCGCCATCCTTGGACAGGACGACCGCCAGCCTGCGTCCGTCGGGCGACCAGGCCGGCGCCGAATTCGATCCCTTGAAGTTGGCGACGACGATGCGCTGCCCGCTGGCCAAGGAATGCACATAGACCACGGGCTTCTTGTTTTCGAAGGAGACGTAGGCCAGACGCGTGCCGTCGGGCGACCAGGCCGGCGAAATGATCGGCTCGCGCGATTTGAGCGCTGCCTGCGCGTTCTGCCCGTCGGCGTCGGCGACGTGCAGTTCAAAGCGCGTCGGGCCACTATGCACGACATAAGCGATGCGCGTCGAAAAGACGCCGGGTTCGCCGATCAGCTTTTCATAGATCGCGTCGGCGATGCGGTGGCCCGCTGCGCGCAGCATCGCGGACGAAGTGACGAAGGCCGCGCCGGCAAGCGCAGTCAGCTTATTGACGTCGTAGAGGCGAAAGCGCGCTTCCTGCCGTCCATCGGCGCTCGAACTGATGCTGCCGGCGGCGAGCGCGTCGGCGCCGCGGTTCTTCCAGTCGTCGTAGGCGGGGCTGGTCGTTTCGGTCAGTACCGCGCCGCTCGTATCGATCAGCTTGAACAGGCCACTGCGTTCGAGGTCGCCGCGAATGACCGAAGTCAGGGCGCGCGATACGCCAGGGTCGCCGCCAAAGTCGGCAATGGCGAGCGGTATCCGGTTGGCCCCGGCCCCGGTAATCTCTATCGTCAGCTCGGCGCGGGCAGCCGTTTGCAACAGCATCAGCGCGCCGCAGGCGACGAGGCACAGCCAGCGCATTTTGAGCAGGGGTCGAAGCATAGCGCCCAAGCATCCGTTGAACAATTAGCGATTATATCCGCTTGGACTGTGGGGTTTGTAACGAAACGTAATATTGGACTCGAACTGCCCGTATCTATTCGTCAAGCGGCCGGTACTTGAGTTCAAGCACGCGCTGGAAGAGCTCCGGCTGATCGGGCTTGGGCAGCGGCGACGATTTCAGGATGGCGCGTTCAATCGCGGCGTCCAGTTGCGGATTCCCGCTCGATTTCTGAATCCGCACGGGTGGCAGGACTTCGCCCGTCGGAAGCTGCGTGACGATGAACACCGCTTCCGGGTTGCCCTGGACGTTGGCCGGCAGAACGATGTTGCCGCGGATCTTGCCTTTTAGCTTGTTGATATAGTCGGCCAGCCCGCGGGCGCGCGCGCTCGACGCCTGCTCGGCCTTGAGCCGCGCCATCCGATCGGCTTCGGCCTGGGCTTGTTCGCGCGCCGCCTCAACGGCTTTTTGCTGATCGAGCTGTTTTTGCTCGCTGGCCAGTTCCTTCTTGAAGTCGGGTGGCTTCGGCTCGGGTTTGGGTTCGGGTTTCGGCTTTGGCTCCGGTTTCGGTTCGGGCTTCTTCGGTTCTTCCTTCTTCTTGACTTCCTTGATCGCGATGTCCGGCTTGACGGGTGCGGGTTCGACCTTCGGAACGGGCTCGGGCTTGGGCTCGGGTTTCGGCTCGGGCTTGACTTCGGGAACAGGCTCGGTTCTGGCCACGGGCGGCGGGGCCGCGCGCCAGACTTCGACTTCGACCGAGGAGGGCGCCTGGCTCTTCCACTGCACGCCGAAAAACAACGCGCCGATCAGCACGATGTGCACCAGCGCCGAGAGGATCAGCGCCTTGGTTTTCGACGTTTGGGTTGGCGGCGGCGGCGCAGCGAAGTCCATCGCGGGAGTGTCTTGAATCTACTTGCCGGTCGGCTGCACAAGCAGACCGATGCGCCTGACCTGCTGGCGCTGAAGCTCGTCCATGACGGTCAGGACGGCCTCGTATCTGACGTTCTTGTCGCCGACAATGAGTACCGGCTGTTCCGGGTTGCGGCGCTGGACATCGACGATGGCTTGCGCCAGCTCGCTGCGGCTGAGGCTGCGCTCGGACTTGCCGGGCAGCGTCAGCGACAGGCTCTGGTCGGCGCGAATATTGACTTGCACGGCTTCGGCCGGAACCTGCGAGGCCTTGCCGA
The DNA here is from genome assembly GCA_903886975.1 of uncultured beta proteobacterium. Lineage (GTDB taxonomy): Bacteria > Pseudomonadota > Gammaproteobacteria > Burkholderiales > Rhodocyclaceae > Propionivibrio. The sequence continues at coordinate 91,401 of CAISOB010000051.1, read as the reverse complement.
CCGAGGGGACGTCGATGCTCGCCGTGGTCATCATCGGCGCGGTGACCATGAAGATGACGAGCAGCACGAGCATGACGTCGATATAGGGGACGACGTTGATTTCGTTTTTCAGGCGACGTGGACGCATGAGAATTTCTCCTAGCGCATCTGCCGCTGCAGGATGTTGGAAAACTCTTCCATGAAAGACTCGAAGCGTGTCGACAGTCGGTCGATTTCGTGCGCGAAGCGGTTGTAGGCGACCACAGCCGGAATCGCCGCAAAGAGGCCGATCGCCGTCGCGACCAGCGCTTCGGCGATGCCCGGCGCGACGGCCGAGAGCGTCGCCTGCCCGACATTGGCAAGACCGCGGAACGAATGCATGATGCCCCACACGGTCCCGAAAAGGCCGACGTCGGGGCTGACCGAGCCGACCGACGCGAGAAAGGCCCGATGCGCGTCGATGCCGACGATTTCGCGCTGATAGGTGGCGCGCATGGCGCGCCGCGAACCGTCGACGACGTCTTTCGGGTCGAGATTCTTCTGGCTGCGCAACTTGGCGAATTCGCGAAAGCCCGATTCGAAGATGCGCTCCATGCTGCCGGTGCCGTGGCGATTATTGACGGCGCTCTGGTAGAGGCTGTTGAGGTCGCCGCCGCTCCAGAAATCGCGCTCGAACTGCTCTGTTTGCGTGCGCGCCAGGCGCACGGCAAACCACTTGCGGAATATGTAATACCACGAGATAAACGATACGGCGGCCAGCAGCGCGATGACGAACTGAACCACTGCGCTGGCATTGACGATCAGATTCAGGATCGAAAGATCTTGCGAGACGTTCATTGGAGTGCTTCCAGTTTGGCGCGCAAAAGTGCGGGAATTGAAGAGATTTTCATTTGCGCGCAGTTTACACAAACGACCTGAATCCTGCCGCTTGCCAGTTCCTCCGATCCGCCGGTCGGGCAGGTGCGGCGGATTGCTTGGCGAAAGAAGATCTGCACGCGGCTGATGCGTTCGACGACGAGATCGACCGACAGCAATTCATCGAGCCGCGCCGGCTTCAGGTATTCGAGGTTGATGCTGCGTACGACGAATGCGATTCCCGGTTCGCGCAGCAGCTCGGACTGGTCGCAGCCGATGGCGCGCAGCCACTCGGTGCGGCACCGCTCGAGATACTTGAGGTAATTCGCGTAATAGACGACGCCACCGGCGTCGGTGTCCTCGAAGTAAATACGGACGGGAATGCTGAAGACCTTGGCTTTTTCTTCTTGCTTCATGAGCGGGATTCTAGTTCAGCATGTGGGCTGAAGATGTAAGGGTTTGTGACCGGAGGCGTTGGCGTGCTTGCTCACTGCGTCCGCCAAAGCTCGTTCTGGGCGGCGGGCGCCGGGTTTTCCAGGCCGAGATGGCGATAGACGGCGGCCGTGGCGACGCGGCCGCGCGGCGTACGTTGCAGAAAGCCCTGCTGGATCAGATAGGGTTCGAGGACATCTTCGATGGTGTCGCGTGCCTCGCCGATGGCTGCCGCGAGGTTGTCGATGCCGACCGGTCCGCCGGCGAATTTGTCGATCACCGCCGAAAGGAGTTTGCGATCCATCACGTCGAGGCCGCCATGGTCGACATCGAGCATGACCAGCGCGAGGTCGGCGACCTCCCGCGTGATGCGCCCCTCCGCCCTGACTTCGGCGAAATCGCGCACGCGGCGCAGCAGGCGGTTGGCGATGCGCGGCGTGCCGCGCGAGCGCCTGGCGATTTCCAGCGCCCCCGCCGGTTCGGTGTCCACCTTGAGCAGGTGCGAAGAGCGCGTGACGATGTGCGTCAGCTCCTCGGGCGTATAGAACTCGAGCCGCGCGACGATGCCGAAACGGTCGCGCAGCGGGTTGGTCAGCATGCCGGCGCGCGTCGTCGCGCCGACCAGGGTGAAGGGCGGCAAGTCGAGCTTGACCGAGCGCGCCGCCGGTCCTTCGCCGATCATGATGTCGATCTGGAAGTCTTCGAGCGCCGGATAGAGGATTTCCTCGACCACCGGCGACAGGCGATGAATCTCGTCGATGAACAGCACGTCGTGCGGTTCGAGGTTGGTCAGCATGGCGGCGAGATCGCCGGCACGTTCGAGCACCGGCCCCGAGGTCGAGCGCAGATTGACGCCCATCTCGGCGGCGATGATGTGCGCCAGCGTCGTCTTGCCCAGGCCCGGCGGGCCGAACAGCAACACGTGATCGAGCGTGTCCTGGCGCCGCCTCGCGGCTTCGATGAAGATCGACAGCTGTTCGCGGATCTTCACCTGGCCGACATATTCAGCCAGGCGCTTGGGGCGCAGTGCGCGTTCGATCGCCTCTTCCTGCGTCGATTTCGATTCCGCCGAAATCAGCCGGTCGACGCTCGTCTCGCCGGCGCTATCGCCACTCGTGTCGCTGAACTTGTCGCGTTCGATCATGGCGGATTAAATTGACGGCCCTTCGTAATCGGGATGCGCCAGCCACTCGTGGATCAGCACCTGCCCGAGCGCCAGCAGCGTCGGCCCGAGAAACAGGCCGATAAAGCCGAATACCAGCACGCCGCCGAAGACGCCGATGATGATCAGCAGCAACGGCAGACTCGAGGTACGCGAAATCAGAATCGGCTTGACGATGTTATCGACGCTGCTGATGCCGAACATGCCCCACAGGATCATAAAGATGGCCCAGCCCGGCTGTCCGCCCTGATAGAGCCAGAGCGCTGCGCCAAGCCAGATCAGTGTGGCGCCGACGACGGGAACCATCGAGAAGAAGAAGGTTGCGAAGGTCAGCATGATCACCCCGGGTACGCCGGCGATGAGAAAGCCGATCATGGCCACCACCGCCTGCGCGGCAGCGGTGCCGACGATGCCGACCATGACGCTGGTCATCGTGCCTTCGGCGAGTTTGAGCATGCGCTCGCCCAGATCGCCGGCCAGCTTGCGGCTGCCGGTGCGCAGCGCGCCGGCGTAGGCTTCGGCGTCGCGGAAAATGAAGAATACGAAAAAGATGACTAGCGCCAATTGCAGCAGGCCCTGGCCGAACAGCGAAACGGTAGCCAGCGCCAGGCGACGCGTCGGGGCGATGAACTGGCGTAGCAGCTCATTCATTTCCTCGCGGCTGGCGACTAGCGTGTGCCAGTAGTCGCCGATGAAAGATCCGACCAACGGTATATCCAGCAGCCATCGCGGCGCTTCGCTGGGCAGTCCGCTTTCGAGCAGCGGCCTGAAGTAGGCGACGGCCGTTTCGATGCCGTTGGCCAGCGAACCGGAGAGCAGGGCCATCGGCGCCACGAGCACCAGGATCAGCAAGACGGCCATCAGCGCCGCCGTCAAAGTGCTGCGTCCGCCGCAGCGCGCGAGCATCCAGCGATGCGCCGGCGCCGTCGTGACGCAGATGATCACGGCCAGCAGCAGGGTGCCGGTAAAGGGCATCAGCACAGCGATGCAGCCGATCAACAGAAGCGCCGCGATGGCGATCTGGATGATCTGCTTCTGGGCGGACGATACCTGTTGCATCGAGCTTCATGCCTTCGAAAGTGATTTGAGCGCTTGCCGAATTCCGTCCGACGTGGAAATGCCAGCCGCCAGCGGTTTCATCGCTGCCGCTGCTTCACGATCATTGTAACCCAGCGCCAGCAGCGCATTGAGGATGTCATGTCGACTGTCTTCGACGGGGGGAAGTCCCGAAGCAGGAAGCGCGTCGCCGAGTTTTCCCTTGAGTTCGAGAAGCAGTCGTTCCGCGGTCTTCTTGCCGATTCCGGGAACCTTGATCAGGCGCCCGATTTCCTGGCGCGCAATGGCTTGCGCCAGATCGTTCACCGACAGGCCGGAGAGCACCGCAAGCGCCATGCGCGCACCGATGCCGGAAATCTTGATCAGTTGGCGGAAAGCGAAACGCTCGGCCGAACTGGCAAAGCCGTAAAGAAAATGCCCATCCTCGCGCACGACAAAATGCGTAAGCAGGCTCACTTTTTCGCCGCTTGCCGGCAGGTTGTAGAAGGTGCTCATCGGTACATCGACTTCGTAACCGATTCCGCCAACATCGATCAGCACTTGCGGCGGGTTCTTTTCGAGCAGTGTTCCGGTCAGGCGGCCGATCATGTTTCTAGTCCTTTCATTTGCTTGCAATCATCCGTCCGTTGCGCACGCGCATGCCTTTCGTAGACAGCGTGCCCAGCCCCTGGCCGCCATGCGCGTGGGCGATGGCGCAGGCCAGGGCGTCGGCGGCGTCCGGGCTTGGGTCGCCGGGCAATGAGAGCAACCGGCGCACCATGTGCAAAACCTGCTTCTTGTCGGCATGGCCGTTGCCCACCACCGCCTGCTTGACCTGCAAAGCCGTATATTCGGCAACCTCGATCCCGCCGGCGACCAGCGCCGTGATCGCCGCGCCGCGGGCCTGCCCGAGCAGCAGCGTCGATTGCGGATTGACGTTGACGAAGACGATCTCGACGACGGCTTGATCGGGCTGATATTGCGTAACGAGTTCGCACAGCCCGGCATGAATCGTTCCCAGGCGAATCGGCAGCGCGCACTTGGCGTCGGTCTTGATGCAGCCGCTGGCGATGTAGGCGAGCGTGTTGCCGGTCTTTTCGATGACGCCAAAACCGGTGATGCGCAGGCCCGGATCGATGCCGAGTATGCGCAGCGCAATGTTTCTTGCCGGCGTCACGGCTGGCGCACCGGTTCGGCGCCGGATGCGGGCACTGCGCGGCAGAGATTGAATGACGGCGACATGGCCTGAGCTCTTCTGGTAAGCCGTCAGTATACAGAGTCCGCGGCGCGGCGCTCAGGCATTAGAAGGCAAGCGCCGCGCGACCGGCGTCCCCGCTCTCAGTGTTTTTCGCCCTCGTCGTGATGACGATGTTCTTCCTTTTCCGCCGCGCGCTGGTGATCCGCTTCGGCTGCCGGCCTCGCTTCGGTGTGCGCCGGTGGCACATGGCTGACTTCGCGTGGCGTCTCGCGGCGGATTTCGGCAGCGGCCGCCGACGGCATCGCCGGGCGCGCAGCCGGGGCTTGATAAATGGGGGTTGCTGCCGGTTCGACGCGGACCTCCCGCTGGGGCTGGCGCGGAGAGGCTTGTGGCGCAATTTCCTCGCGCCGGAACGGATGTTCCTGGACGCGCGGTTCAAGCTGTTCGATACGTTGCTGCGCTGGCCGAATGATTTCGGGTTGAACCGGTTCGCTCCTCGGCACGGCGATTGCAGGCGACGCCTGGCGCTCTGGCCGGATCCTCGTTTCGACAGCGGGCGCCGGCAGCGCTTGTTCGTGCCGTGTGCGCGGGTCGCTGGGCGCGAGCGCTGCCGGCGGGACGGACCGCCGTTGCGTGACGGCGTCGGTCGGGGCCACGGTTACCGGCTGCGGCAATTCGCGGTGTTCGTAATGGGTGCGCGCGACGAAAGCTTGCGGATCGTTGACGATCTGTGCGGCCTCGGGCAAGCGGGAAACATGCGTTACGTTCACCTGGCGCAGGTAATTCGCGCTGCTGCGATACGACGGGACATAGACCTCGTGCGGGGCAAGCGGGAACCAGCCAACCGTCGGCCGGCTGCCGATGGCCATGCCGCCGCCCGGGCCACCGATCCAGCCGACCATCGCCGGCGCGTACATCGGCCGCGCGATCCGTGTTCCCGGCACCCAGGCCCAACGCCCGCGATGCTGCATCCAGCGTCCGTAATGGAAAGGCGCAAAGCCCCAGGGCTCTTCGTCGACCCAGGTCCAGCCCCAGGGCGCGACCCAGACCCAATTGCCGGTACGGTAGGGCGCCCAGTCGGCGGCAAGACCGCGCGGATACCAGATCGCGCCGTATTCGGGCGTTTCCTCCCAGTTGCCGTAGGTATCGAGATCGGCCGCGCCGGTCATTTCGGGCGACACGTAGCGCGTGTAGGTGGTGGCCGCCTGGCGCTGGTCGCGGGCGGCGCTCCAGGCGGAGAATTCGTCGTTGACTACAGACAGGAGGCGGGAGTGGGTCTGCCCGTCCTGCCAGAACTGGGCGCTGACGCCGGCGCGCATGTCGAGACCACTGCCGTCGCCGGCAAAGCGCAGGCGACCGCTATAGACGGTCGCGCTCGAACCGTTGATGTCGGCGGCAAAGCGGTAAGTGCCTGGCTCGCTGGCCGTGAATCGGCCATTCATCGTCGCCATTTCAAAGTCGCCGAATGCGTCCGGCGTCGGCAGCACGGCGATGGCGCGGCCGTTGCTCAGGAAGAGCCGGACCTGTTCGTCGTCGATCCGGTCGAGTTGGAGCACGCTGCCCGCGTCAAGGCGAACGGTCTTCGATCCGATCTGGATTTCTGCGCGCGAACCGAGCCCCAGGGTCAGAACGTCGCCGCTCGTCAGCGGCTGGTTGAGTGGTGCGCTAAATGCCTCGCCCGTTGCGCTTTGCAAACTGACCGTTCCCGCAAGCCAGGCGACGCGACCGATTCGTCCCGGGGGATCGGCGCGGGCCGGCGTCGCGAGAAGAAGCCCGCAGGCCAGGAGCGCAAAGAGGGCGGCGCACCAGCGGTGACGAGGGTAAAGGGTGAGGTTCATTGCTTTCGGTCCGATTCGGATGGCATTGACGGACTAACGTACGAGACCACGAATTCCCGTACGGCGGAAACACTTTGTTGCACAATACCCCGGGAGGACCAACGTTCTTCTGCGGCGCTGATCGGCCATTCGGCCGGCGCGCTTCGAGTCTATTCCTCAAGCACCACGGTGGTATAGACCTCCTGGACGTCATCCAGGCTTTCGAGCACGTCGATCAGTTTCTGCATGCGTCCCGCTGCGTCGCCGGTGAGCACGGTCTCGTTCTCGGCCTTCATCGTCACCTGCCCGAATTCGGCGCTGAAACCGGCGGCGGCAAGCGCTTCCTTGACCGCCATGTAGTCGTTGGGCGGCGTGATGACTTCGATCGAGCCGTCGTCGTTGCTCAGCACGTCGTCGGCGCCGGCCTCGATCGCTGCGTCCATCAGCGCCGCTTCATCGGTGCCGGGCGCGAACAGCAACTGGCCGCAGTGCTTGAACTGGAAAGCCACGCAGCCGTCGGTACCCATGTTGCCGCCATACTTGTTGAAGGCGTGGCGGACTTCGGCGACGGTGCGCGTGCGGTTGTCGGTCAGGCAATCGACGATGATCGCCGCGCCGTTGATGCCGTAGCCCTCGTAGCGGATTTCGATGTAATCGACGCCTTCGAGCTCGCCGGTGCCTTTCTTGATGGCGTTATCGATTTTGTCCTTGGGCATGTTGACGCCCTTGCCCTTATCGACGGCCAGGCGCAGGCGCGGATTGAAACTGGGATCGCCGCCGCCCATCTTGGCGGCGACGGTGATTTCCTTGGCGATCTTGGAAAAGGCAGCGCCGCGCTTTTCATCCTGGCGCCCTTTGCGGTGCTGGATATTGGCCCATTTGGAGTGTCCGGACATGCTCACCTCATCCCTGTGTATGCTGCATTTGCGCGCTGCTCGTCGGTCTTCCGCCGTTAGCCGCAGCGTGCACTGAAAAGGCGAGCATTCTACCACTTTGCCGTTTGAAAACGGCCTCAGCGTGGCGTCAAACGCCTGATCTGCGCGCGCAGATCGTCCATTTCCTCGAGCAGGTCGGCAACCAATGCCGCAAGTTCGGGGAACGCATCGAAGTCTCTTTCGACTTGCCGCGTGCGACGGATGCGCGCGACCATCGTGCCCGACAGACGCCAGATTCCGCCCATGCGTTCAGGGGGTGGAACCAGGCCTTCGGCGATGCGGCGCTGCAGCCAGTCGGCTTCGACCTGGCAGGTGGACGCGACTTGTTCGAGCGTCAGCCAGCTCTCGTCGAGGCGGGTGCCGATGATGATGTCGTCGTCGCTCATGCTTCAGTCCCTCCCTTCGCGGCGTGGATCGAATGCCAGTTCGCTTTGCATGTTTTCGTAAATTTGCTTCGCCTTCGGGCTATCGGCGGGCGGCAGGATCACCTGGATGTTGAGCAGCAGGTCGCCGGGCGGGTTGTCCGGCAGTCCCTTGCCGCGCACCCGCAACTGCCGGCCGCTCTGCGCGCCGGCCGGAATGCGTACTTTGACTGGGCCTTGCGGCAGATCGACGGCAATGACGCTGCCCAGGGCAGCTTCCCAGGGGGCCACCGGCAGCGTCAACTGTAAGTCGCGGCCGTCGGCCGTGAAGCGGCCGTGCGGCCGAAAATGAACCTCGAGCATCAAGTCGCCGGGCGGGGCGTTGCCGAAACCAGGCGCTCCCTGCCCGGCCAGTCGTATGACCTGGCCTTCATGGACGCCTTTGGGAATCTTCACGTTGAGGGTGCGCGTTGTCAGTCGCACGCGGCCGCTGCCGTCGACATTGGGAACACGCAGCGAAATTTGCCGGCTCGGACTGGTGTAGGCGTCCTCGATATCGAGCAGAACCTTGGCGTGATGATTTTCGCCGCGCAGGTTCGCCGCGCCGTGGCCGGCGTGAAACGGACCATGCTGGCCACCCATGCGGCCGAACAATTCGGCGAAGAAATCGCTGAAATCGCCGGCGCCATGTAAATCGCCGGGCGCATATCCCTCGCCGGAAAATTCGAATCCGGCATCCCAGTCGGGCGGCGGGCGAAAGTCCTGGCCCGGCTGGTAGCCCTTGCCGACCTGATCGTAAGCTGCGCGTTTCTCTGGATCGGAGAGCACCGTATAAGCTTCGTTGATCTCCTTCATGCGCGCTTCGGCGTCGGGCTCTTTCGAAATATCCGGGTGATATTTCCGCGCCAGCTTGCGAAAGGCTTTCTTGATGTTGTCCGCCGCCTCGTCGCGCGCGACCCCGAGAATCTGGTAGTAGTCCTTGAATTGCATTGCGTACCCCGCTGCAAGCCCGGTTGGCAATCTTCTTCAACAATATGGGGGGCTATGCGGCTGACTTCAAGGTGGTGGGAAGTCCTTGCCGCGGCTATCATGAAATCAGGCTGTGCACCTTGTTGGAGACCGGATGATGAAGCGTCGCATGCAGGCCATGCTCCTGGACCGTCCCGGAATTCCGCTGCGCCTGGTCGAACTGCCGGTACCGCACGCCGGTAGCGGCGAGTTGCTGATTGCCGTCGAAGCCTGCGGCGTCTGCCGCACCGATCTGCACCTCGCGGACGGTGAATTGCCGCAGCCGCGCCTGCCGGTCATTCCCGGCCATGAAATCGTCGGACGGGTCGCCGTGCTGGGCGACGGCGTCGCCGGTTTCAGCGTTGGTCAGCGCGTCGGTGTACCCTGGCTCGGCTGGACTTGCGGCGAGTGCCGCTTCTGCGTGAGCGGCCGCGAAAATCTGTGCGATTCGGCGCGCTTCACCGGTTATCAGATCAACGGCGGTTACGCCGAATTCACTGTCGCCGACGCGCGCTACTGCTTCGCGCTGCCCAATGGCGATGCCGCGGCGCTGGCGCCGCTGCTGTGCGCCGGCCTGATCGGCTACCGCGCTTTGCGGCTGGCCGGCGACCCGCGCCGGCTGGGCATTTATGGCTTCGGCGCGGCCGCACACATCGTCGCGCAGCTGGCAAAGCAAGAAGGGCGCGCGTTCTACGCCTTTACGCGTCCCGGCGACGATGCCGCGCAGCGCTTTGCTCTCGGGCTGGGCGCGGCCTGGGCCGGCGGCGCCGATGAAGCGCCGCCGCAAGGCCTTGATGCCGCACTGATTTTCGCGCCGGTCGGCGCATTGGTGCCGGCTGCCCTGCGGCACGTCGACAAGGGCGGCTGCGTGGTCTGCGCCGGCATCCATATGAGCGATATTCCGGCGTTCCCTTACGCGGACTTGTGGGGCGAGCGCAGTATCCGATCGGTTGCCAACCTGACGCGCCGAGATGGAATTGAATTTTTCGAACTGCTAGCGAAGATTTCGGTGCACACCACGATCCAGCGTTTCGCACTGGCCCAGGCTAACGAGGCGCTGGCCCGGTTGCGCAGCGGCCATATCGAGGGTGCGGCCGTATTGACGACGGGTCGCGGCGACTGAAGGGTCGATCTTCAGGCTGTTGTGCGTTCGCGGCGGCCGGCGATCGCGGCGCAGAAACGCTCGCCGTCGCGCCGTCCGAGGTCGAAAGTCGATTGCACTGCGGCCACGTCGGTGTAATCCCACGCGTTGGCCGGAATCGCTTGCGACGGCTGCACGTATACGCGTCCGGGAACCATCGGCAGTTCCGCAAACTGGCGGGTGAGCAGCACCAGCGTCTGGCCCGGCGCCTCGCCGAGGCCATCGATCGGCACGTTGCTGACAAAACCGCCGTCAAGGAGGTAAATGCCGTCGCGCACGGCTTGCGGGGTCAGCGGCGGTACGCATGACGAGGCGATGATCAGATCGGCGAGCGCAGCCGGCGTCGCGCACTCGCGCACCGGGATGAACATCGGCCGGAAGCCGACCCGGCCGCCGGCTGACGAATGCACTGACGCTGTGCCCCATTCGTCGATTTCGCCGGCGATCAAGCCGAGCAGCACGGCGATTCCCGGCGGCGCCCAGTTCGGCGGGCAGGCCACGAGAACGCTGATCTCCGGCCCGCGGTGCAAGCGCGATAACGCCTGCTCGTCAATGCTGGCGAGGATCGCCGCGCGGTACATGTCGCCGTGCGGGAAGAGCGGCCGGTCGCGCAGCAAATTACCCAGACGGAAATTGCTGTCGTTGACGGCCAGCGCTTCCTTGAAGCGCGCAAACCCGGCGTTGAAATTGCCGGAGAACAGCGTGCAGGCGATCGCCGAGCCGGCGCTGACTGCGGTCACGCGCCTGGGCCGCAGTTCGAGTTCGTCTGCCGCAACGGACCAGAAGCCGGCCTGCCAGAAACAGCGATTGCCGCCGCCCGCGAAAACAACGTTTTCGTACGGTGTAAGCGATGCCTGAGGACTTGCCGCCAGTACGGCTTCGTGCGGCAGTTCTTTCCGCACGCGGCAGCCGCCACTCCAGCCACGCCGGTCACGCCCGGGCCGGTAGACCGGCCGCTCGCATAACATGGTCTTGCTGCGCATTGAAGTCATCTGCACTCCCGTTTGGCCGCGTACACACCGGATAGCACGATGACATGGCAAATGTCATGCCTTGTAATTCAGCTTAGTCCACCTTGATCGAGACGCCTAGCGGTTTTCCCGGTTCGGCCTTCGGCAGTTCGACGCGCAGCACCCCGTTCTTGTAGGAGGCGCTGGCCGCGTCGGCCCTCACCGCCACATGCAGCGGCACGACGCGGCGGAAGCTGCCGTAGGCGCATTGCATGACCCGCCAGCGCCCTTCTGTAATCTCATGATCAAAGCGCTTCTCGCCGGAGATGATCAGGTTCTCGGCACGCACTTCGATGCCAATTTCCTCCTTCGTCAGGCCGGGAAGTTCCAGGCGCACGACGAGCCGGCTGTCGTCTTCGAACACGTCGCCGCCGAGCATCGCCCAGCTGCGTGCCGGCCGGAACAGATCGTCGTCGATGTCGGCCGCGGCCGGAAGATTGGTTCTTTCGCCGGGCCTGAAGCGGGTCAGCGCGCTGGCCGTAGCCGTGCGCAAGTGCCGCCAGCCTTCGGCAAGGTTGTCCCACAGCGTATCGACGTTATCCTTGAGGCTTTCAAATTTCATGGCCGACCTCCGTAAGACCGAGGCGCGGCCGCCCGGCGGCGGCCGCCCTCGGCACGTTCATGCGACTCTGACTTCAACCTTGCGCGGCTTGGCGTGCTCGGCTTTCGGAATGTGCAATTTCAGGACGCCGTTCTTGAACTCGGCGGCAACCTTTTCCCGGTCGAGTTCCTGACCCAGACTGAAGGCCCGCTGGTAGCGCGAGAGATTGACTTCGGCATGGCTCGCTTCGACGTTGGCGGCGACCGGCAGGCTGACCTCGCCTTCGATGGTCAGTGCATCGGCCTCGACGCGAATCGTGAGCTTGTCTTTGGGAACGCCCGGAAGATCGGCATACAGGGTGATTCCCGACGCGTCTTCGAAGACGTCGACGGGCGGCAGCATCCGGCCCTCGTCGTAGCGTGCCGTTTCGTCGCTCTTGGTGATCTTGGTATCGTTACTATTCGCCATGATGTTCTCTCCTTTCAATGTCAGTGAATCTCGATGCGGCGCGGCTGGGCCGAGGCGCGGCGCTTGATGCTGATATGCACGACGCCGTCGTTATAGTCGGCCGTCACGTTTTCGGGGTCGACGTCATCCGACAGGCTGACGGCGCGCCGGAAGTGCCCGTCGAAACGCTCGTTGATATGGACCGACGACTTGCTGTCGTCAGCCGGCAGGTCGCTGTGCCGCTCGCCGGAGAGCGACAGCACGCCGCGTTCAATGGTCACGTCGAGCGTCTTGGGATCGAGCCCGGGCGCGAAGGCGTAAATCTCGACCGAGTCGGGCGTGCCGCCGATGTTGAGCGCCGGAAAGCCGTTGCGGCCGAAGCCGCGAATGCTGGTCGTCGGGCCAGCGAAGCGTTGCATCTCGCGCTGGAGACGATCCAATTCAGCGAAAAAAGTGCTTGGAAACAAGGTTCGGTACATTGCATCTCTCCTTTCTGATCAAACCCGCCGGACTCTCCGGCGGCTTGAATACGAAATGGGGTTCGCCGTCGCGTTTTCAAGCGCCGGAAAAGCATTCGGTCAAGGCTATCCGTCGGCGCCGCGACGGCTCATACTTGTGATGTTCTGCGTTCGACGACCGCTGCGATCCCTGATTCGGCTCGACTACGATTGATCATCGCCACGACGAAAATTTTCCGTTGCCCGAAGTGCGACGCGCGCTTCGATCCGCCACACGAAGAGCATTCCGCGTGCCCGCAGTGCGGCATCTGGTTCAATAAGTGGAATGCCGAGCCGGCGGTCGATGCCGAGCCGGCAAACGACGAAATCGAGAGCGACGCCATCGCCTTTTCGGCGCCTGATCCGCTGACCTATTTCGGGCGTATCGCGGCGCTGGCCTTCGTCGCGATCTGGGGTGTAAGACTCGCGGCGATGGATTATCGCGAGGCCGAAATCAATGGCTCGTTCATGCACGCCATCGTTCTGCCGATTCACGAGGCGGGGCATATCTTCCTCATTCCTTTCGGTGAATTCATGACCATCTTGGGCGGCAGCCTCTTCCAGCTGGCTCTGCCGCTGGCCATCGGTGCGGCCTTCCTGTGGCGTCAACGCGATCCTTTTGGCGCGGCGATTTGCCTGTGGTGGACGGGGGCCAGCATGATCGATCTGGCGCCCTATATCTGGGACGCGCTGGACCCGCGGATGATGCTGCTCGGCGGCCATACCGGCGAGGACGGCCCGCATGACTGGATCTATCTGCTCGAAAGACTGGGCGCGTTACGGCATGCGCACGGCTGGGGCGTTGCAGCGCATCGCCTTGGATGCCTGATGATGCTGGCGGGCGTGCTGTGGGGCGTCTGGTGGCTTTGGCAGCGGCGGCTGCAAAGCGACCGCCGCTAAGCGCGCTCCTTGCCGACGATGCGGTAACACGGTGCGTATTCCTTCCCCGGCAGCTTCATCCGCTGCTGCGCCACGAAGGAGCCGAGCAGCGCGTCCATAGGCGCCATGATCGCCGGCTCGCCGTAGATTTCGAACGGTCCGTGCTTGGCGATCTCGCGGATGCCTTCGGCCTTGACATTGCCGGCGACGAGGCCCGAAAAGGCGCGGCGCAGATTCGCGGCCAGCGCATGGCTGGGCTGGTCTTTTTGCAAATGCAGTTGGCGCATGCTTGCATGCGTCGGGCGAAAGCGCTGCTGGAAGTCGCTTTCAACCCTGAGCAGCCAGTTGAAGTTGTAAGCGTCGTGTTTGTCCTTGCGAAAATCGCGAACCAGTTTCAGGCCGTTCTTGAGCTCGCGTGCCACCTGGTCCGGATCGTCGATGATGATCGTGTAGTGCCGCTGGGCTTCGACGCCCAGCGTTTGCGCGATGAACTCGTCGATCCGCCGGAAGTAATCGGCAGCGCTTTTTGGCCCGCTAAACACCAGCGGAAAGGGCAGCTCGGCATTGTCCGGGTGCAGCAGGATGCCGAGGAGATATAGGATTTCCTCCGCCGTGCCGACACCACCGGGAAAGACGACGATGCCGTGGCCTACGCGGACGAAGGCTTCGAGCCGCTTCTCGATGTCGGGGAAGATGACGAGCTCGTTGACGATCGGGTTCGGCGCCTCGGCGGCGATGATCCCGGGCTCGGTGAATCCGAGATAGCGGCCACCGATGCGCTGTTTGGCGTGGCCGATCGCCGCGCCTTTCATCGGCCCCTTCATGGCGCCGGGGCCGCAGCCCGTGCAGATGTCCATGCCGCGCAGGCCCAATTGGTAGCCGACGAGCTTGGTGTAATCGTATTCCTCGCGGCTGATCGAATGCCCGCCCCAGCACACGACGACGTTGGGATTGGTCATCGGTTTCAGGATCCCGGCATTGCGCAGGATGTGGAATACCGTGTCGGTCATGCCTTCCGAAGTGGTCTGATCGAATTTCGGGTTGCCGCGGATTTCGTCGCCGAGGTAAAGGACATCGCGCAGAACCGCGAACAGGTGTTCGCGGATTCCGGTGATCATTTTGCCTTCGACGAAGGCGCTGGCCGGGGCGCCAATGATGTCGAGCTTGATGCCGCGCTCGCGGTCGATCATCCGGACGTCGAAGGACTTGTAGCGCTCGAGCAGTTCCTGGCCATCGTGAAGCTCGTTGCCGCAGTTGAGCACGGCCAGGGCGCAATCGCGGAACAGCTGGTGCAGCCCGCCGTGGCTGCGGTCAAGCAGGCTCGCGACTTCGGCGCGCGACAGAACCTCCAGCCGGCCGGTCGGTGAAACTTCGGTATCGACGACGTCGTAGGGCATGGGCTTGCACCTTATGGTTTTGAATTGTGTCGGGCCGAGCTTCTGGCTCTCGGCGTTCCGACCAAGGCTGTGAGATAGGCGGCGGAGAAATCGCTAGGCATGCGGCGCGGACGGCTGGTGCTCATCTCGATGCACACCAGTTCCCAGCGACCGCGCAGCAGCGTCGCGCGGTCGCGCCGGCGCACCAGTTGGAAGCGACGCTCCAGCGTGAGCTTGCCATCGCTGCTGGTCAGCCAAGTGGCGAGCAGGAGTTCATCGCCAAGAAAACTCGCCAGCAGATATTCGTATTCGCCGCGGCGTATGGTCATCGCGCGGTCGAGGCGCGCGTAATCCGCGAGCGCCAGGCCAAGCGATTCCGAATGGGCCCAGGCGACGGCCTCGCACCAGCGAACATAGACCGCATTATTGGTATGCCTCAGGCCGTCGATGTCGTCGACGCCGGGGACTACGGCCAGCGTGAAAGGACCGGGGTAGTCCCAGTCGAATTCTGCGGCAAGTTCGTTTGTCATTGCATCCATGCCAGTGAACGTTTTCCGTTTTCGCGCTTGCGGACCGCGCCGAGCGATAGATGCTAGCTCAATCGGACGACAAGATCGCGGCGGTGCTTGCGAGCAAGAAACGGCTTGTGCCGGCATTATCCGTCATTCTCCCGGGCCGCAGCATCTACGGGCCGCGGTTCCGGACAGGCAAAGCCGGGGCATCATGCAGCCTTCGACCCGGTGCGCAGAGTGTGGTCGAGTCAGCGATGAACGAGGACCGGGATTTTCGAGTGCGTCAGCACCTTGTGCGTTTCGCTGCCCAGCAGCAAGGCGCTCAAACCGCGCCGCCCGTGCGAAGCCATGAAGATCAGATCACAGTTGCTATTGTTTGCCGCGTCGATGATGGCTTCATAGACGATGTTGCTGGCCAGCGTCAGTTTGCCGCACTTGACGCCCGCTTCCTGGCAGAGATTTTCGACGGAACCGAGAATTTCTTCGGCCCGTTTATCTTCATTGGCCTCGCCTTCCCAGGGATGCAGATAGGCTGTTTCGCCGCCGGCGTAACGAGAAGGGTTCTGGAACTCGCGTTTGGCATAGAAGGCGGTGATGCTCGCCCCGGTGTCCTTGGCGAAGGAAACGGCCCGGCGCACGGCGTCCTGAGAAAATTGAGTGCCATCAGTCGGTACAAGAATATTCTTGAACATGATGACTCCTTTCCACTAACCGCACTTTAACCATAGTCCCCAATCACCCGACATACAAGCCGATTCGACTCTCATCGACGATCTCCGGAAAAGGCAGTCGGCACGGCGAGCGCTGATTTGGTATCCTCCTTGTCTTTGGATCTTTCGCCTAGGGACGCTGCATGTTTTTCGGGGTCACCGATCTTGCGACCTTTATCGCCGGGACCATCTTTATCGTTCTGCTGCCCGGTCCGAATTCCCTGTATGTGATGTCGGTCGCTTCGCGCTGGGGTGTCGCCGCGGGTTACCGCGGCGCTTGCGGAATCTTTGCCGGCGACACGATACTGATGCTGCTCTCGGCAACCGGCGCAGCTTCGCTGCTGCGCGCCAATCCGACCCTGTTCCTGTTGCTCAAGTACGCCGGCGCGCTTTACCTGGCGTGGATGGGCATCGGCCTGCTGCGCGCGGCGGTCGCCCTCTGGCGCAGCCGGCGCGCAGCCGCTGACGTCGATCGGCAAGCTGTCGTTGACGCCTCGCGCCCCTTCCACAGCGCGCTGCTGATCAGCCTGATGAATCCGAAAGCGATCCTGTTTTTCGTCTCCTTCTTCATTCAGTTCGTCGATCCGGCATATCCGCACCCGGGGCTGTCATTCTGCATTCTCGGTCTGATCGTGCAGTTCTTCAGCGCGCTCTATTTGTCGGTCCTGATCTTTGGCGGCGCGCATCTGGCGCTGCAGTTTCGCCGCCGCCGGCGCTTCTCGGCGTTGGCCACCGGCGGTGTCGGCGGACTGTTTATCAGCTTCGGCGCCAAGCTCGCGAGCGCCACCCTGGGCGGATGAAGAACTGGTCGCCCGAGCGCCTGGGCGTAACGCTGGCCGTTCTGGCGGCTTTCGGTTTTTCGTTCAAGGCGATACTGATCAAGCTTGCCTACGCCGTGCCGCTGGCTGCGCCGGTCGATGCCGTGACTCTCCTTTCGCTACGCATGACCTTGTCGCTGCCGGTCTTTGTCTGGGTCGCGATCCGGGCGAACCGCGCGGCGCCGCCGCTCAGCCGCCACGAGTGGGGCATGCTGCTACTCCTTGGACTGCTCGGCTACTATGGCGCGAGCCTGTTCGATTTCCTCGGCCTGCAATACATCTCGGCCGGGCTCGAGCGCCTGATCCTGTTCACCTACCCGACGCTGACCATCCTGATCGGTGTGCTGTTCATGGGCAAGGCGCTGCATCGGCATCAGGTCATTTCGCTGCTCTTATCCTACGCCGGCATCGCCCTGGCCTTCACCCACGACCTCGAATTCTCGGGCGCCGCCGGCACCGTAATGCTCGGCGCCTTGCTGGTCTTCGGCTCCTCGCTGACCTATTCGCTGTACCTCTCCGGCAGCGCGCCGATGATCGCGCGCCTTGGGGCGATGCGCTTCACGGCGCTGGTGATGATTGTTTCGGCCATCGCGGCGCAAGCGCACTTCTTTGTCATTCTGCCGGTGCGCGCCTACATCCTGCCCTTGCGCATTTACGCCTATGTCATCGCCATCGTGGCATTCTCGACGGTGCTGCCGATGTTCATGCAATCGGCATCGATCGCACGCATCGGCGCGGCACGCTCGGTCCTCATCGGCACGCTCGGCCCGGTGCTGACGATCTTCTTCAGCTGGTGGATTCTTGACGAGCCGATGTCGTTCGCGCAGATGGCCGGCACCGGCCTGGTGCTGGCTGGCGTTCTGCTGGCGACACGTCGCTAGCCGTCTATCGCAGCAGCAAAAATGACGATAGAATAATCGGACGAACAACATCGGCGAGGGCGGCATGGATCACAGCGCAAGCCACAGCGAAATGCCGGAGGTCACGCCCTTCTGGCAGCGCCTGCCGCTCTTCTTCCGTTATCCTTTTCACTGGGAACCGCTGCTCTACATGGCCGTGCTGGCGATGGCCACGCTGCTCGGCTTCATCGTGCCGGTACCGGCGCCGCTTGGCCATTTACTCGTTCATCTCGGCGTCTGGCTGGCTTTCATCCGTTATGCCTACAAGACACTCGACCAGACCGCGCAGGGGCGCTTGCGTCCGGACCAGCATGAGTCGCACAGCGACAAGGAGCGGGCCAATCTGCCGTACAAGCAGTTCGCCATCCTTGTCGTCACCGGCTTCGTCCTGGGCTTCGCCGGGCGGCTGGGCGGCCTGATCTTCGGCGCGGCGCTGATCTTTAGCGTGCTGACCCTGCCGGCCAGCGTGATGATCCTGTCGATCACGCGCAGTTTCTGGGCAGGCTTGAATCCTTTGGCCGCGATCGGCATGATGCGCATCATCGGCATGCCGTATCTGGGCCTGTGCGCCTTTCTCTTTCTCCTTTCGGCGAGCCAGAATTTCCTTCTTGTTGGCCTGTTGCACCGCTTGCCGTTCTGGGCTTTGCTGCCGGCGCTCAATTTCGTCGCCATGTATTTCACACTGATCATGTTCAACATGATGGGCTACGTCGTCTACCAGCACCATCATCTGCTCGGCGTACCGGTCGTTGCCGGCGCGGCCGCGGGTGACAAGCGGGGCGTGAAGGGTAGCGAAGATGCGGGAGCGATCGGCAGGCTGATCGGCGCCGGGCAGATCGACGAGGCGCTCGAACTGGCCTATGAAGCGCAGCGTGTCGCCCCCGACGACGTTGCGGCGCACGGCCGCTATCACAAGCTGCTCGCGCTCGCTGGCCGCGACGACCGGCTGGCCTCACATGCCAAGCGTTATCTCACGCTGCTCCTGAACAAGGGCCAGGGCGACGAGGCGCTGCAGGTCTACCGCAGCATGCACGAGCGCGATGCCGCCTTTGCCCCGGAACAGCCAGCACAACTCTTGCGTCTCGCCGAAGCGGCGCGCCGACGGCGCGAATTTGCCGAGGCCCTGGCGCTAGTCAAGGGTTTCGACAAGCGCTTTCCCGGCCATGCGGAAATTCCGGCGATCTATCTTTTCGCGGCCCGCGTGCTCTGCGAGAACCTGCGCCAGGACGCCAGCGCGCGCCAGATATTGGCGGTTCTGCTGGCGCGTTATCCGGAACACGCGATCAGTGCCGAGGCGCGGCAACTGCTCGCGGCGATCGACAAACTGGGCGCCGCGCCGGCGGCGCATTGAGGATTCGTCGCGGCGCGATGATCAGGCGAGCAGCGCGGCGGTGCGCGCTGCGCTGCTGGCGGGATATTCGCTTTTCAAGCGGGTCAGCGTTGCTTCGTACAGGGTGCTGTTGCCGCCTCGCCGAAACGCCTGGGCGACGATCAGCAACAGATCGGGAAGATCTTCATGTTGCGGCGCGCGCCCGGCGAGCACGCGCGTCAGCCGTTCGGCGTCATCGGCGTGTCCGGAGCGCGCCAGGCGCCGGATCAGCGTGAGCAACTGCGGGACGGTGAAACGTACCGTCGGTTTGGCGAGCTTCAGATAGTCGACGAAGGTCTCGTGCAGCAATTCGGCACTGGCCGGATGATGATCGGGCAGCGCGAAGATCAGCGCCGCCGCGTGGTGGTAGTCTTCGCTCGCCGGCGTATTGCGCGCCACATTGTAATAGCGCCCGACAACCAGGAGGTCATGCGGCCTGGCGCGGGCCAGATGGCGCAGCGACCGGCGCGCTTCGTCGATGCGCAGCGCGCCGAGCAGGGCGTCGATCTTCGCCAGTTTGCGCGGCAGCGGATCGGCAGGGGCCTCCTGCTTCGGCGCGGCCAGACGTTTCTTCCCGAAGCGGCGCTGCGCGGCGATTAGTGCCGCGCCGGTCACGAAGCCGCCAAGGTGCGCCATGTAATTGACATGGCTGCCGTGATTGAACAGGTATTGATAAACCTCATTGGCCATCCACAGCGGCAGGATGATGATCGCCGGGGCGCGGAAGAAATCGAAATAGACCAGCACCCAGTAGAAAAAGCGGATCTTGCGCATCCCGTACAGCGCGACGAACATCGCCATGACGCCGGCAATGGCGCCGGACGCGCCGATTCCCGGCCCGATGCGGCCGGCGTTGAAGATCAGGTCGCAAGCGGCGGCGCCGATTCCACATAGCAGATAGAAAGCGAGGTAGCGCCACTTGCCGAGCGCTTCTTCGACCAGGTAACCGACGATGAAGAGGATGGCCATATTGCCGAGCAAGTGATCAAAGTTGGCGTGCAGAAACATATGCCCGATCAGGCCAGCGAAGGTCGGGTGCGCCGGCCTGAAGCCGAAGCGCTCGATGAGGCTGGCCTGCCGCAGACTGTCGAACTCGGCACGCTCCCGGTGCCAGACCGGATACGCCGCCTCGTTGGGCAAAACGATCTTGCCGCCGCGCAGCCGGCTCATGAAAGCATCATCGCTTTCCATGGCCTGCAATACGAGCGGCCAGCGCCGTTTGGTTAACGCGTCCGCGGCCCGGCTGGCCGCATCGCTGCGGCCCAGGCTCTCGAGGTGCTTGACGTAACGCGGCAGTTCGACGGCCGGCAGCGTCGATTCGGCGTAGTAGTGGTAAGCCTGCTCGGTCCGCTTGCCGTCGTTGCTCTGCAATCCGAAAAAGACGAAGACGTTGAGCAGAATCAGCAGCAGCGTGACTACTGGCGGATTACGCCAGTCGGGACGGCGGCTCACAGGAATGATCAACATAAGAACAATTATGCCAGCGACGCGGCGATTCCGGCACCCAAGCGAATTGCCGGACGAACCCCGCCCGACGGCGCACGCTGATTCGCCTCAAGTGGAAATACTCTATCAAGAGCCGCTTCAGAGATGACCGGCCAATAACAAAGCCCAAAGAATTTCCAGGTCGCCTAAAGTTCGCACTGTCCGACGGCGGACATTATATCATGCATTGGACATTTATTGGGGCTTTCTATACAACGCCATGAATGTCGGAATATTCCTTTAGAATATATCTTCCGGATCGGGCCTTGGCCCCAAGCGCCGGAGCTTGCCTCGATCAACGCGCTGCGGATCGCCGGGGAGCGCCATGAAGCGTCACGGGGCGATGAACCGCATCTACCGGCTCGTATGGAGCGCGGTGCGCGGGGCCTGGCTGGCCGTTGCGGAGATAGCGCGCGGCCGGGGCAAGGCGGGCAAGCGCAGGCTGCTGCCTCCCCCCTGTGCCTCGGTCTCGTCTCGGTGACGCAGCCGCGCCGCAGGGCGGCCAGGTCGTCTCCGGCAGCGGATTGATCAGCAGCAACGGCACGACCACCACGATTGCCCAGAACAGTCCGACGCTCTCCCTGACCTGGCAGAAGTTCAACATCGCCTCGAACGAGACGGTGACCTTCGTCCAGCCCTCGGCGGCTTCGATTGCCGTGAACCGCATCCTCGACACCAACGGCAGCCAGATCTACGGTCATCTCAATGCCAATGGGCAAGTCTATCTGATCAATCCGAACTGGATCCTGTTCGGCCAGGGAGCGCAGGTCAATGTCAGCGCCGGACTGATGAGTCTCTGCTTCGGTGACCGTGGAGGTTTAACTGCTGCGCCTTGCCGGAATGAGGAACGGCGCAGCACGGCGACAGCGCTCGCAGTTCCGGCACGTATCGTCGATGGCGGCGTGCGACTGCCGGCCGGCCGATGGGACGGCAATTGAGGTCGATCGCAAATCGTGAAGTTCAACAGCTACGTTTGCGGATTCACGGTATGTGTGGGAAATGTGCACTTCGAGTTTCGGGCAATCAAAGGGTCGGCAGAACGCGTGGAAGGATATTGAAAGCTGTCGCTGCGCGGGAGTACAGTGTCATTCGGTAGCTCGCGGTCGGCAGTAGCCGTTCAGGATTGTTTTGCGATTTGCATGCGGGAGAATGCCCGTACGAAAGAATCATTCCACGACGGGGTGAAGGTATTGGAGGCCCTGCCTGCCCTATTAGCATTGACACGGACGTCGGCTCGCTCATCGCATTCGCCCATGGCGCATGCGTTCTGAGCGGTAGGCCGTATTTCAACCATCACGCAGGAGATGCTCATGAAACGCATGTTGATTCCGTTACTCTTTTGTTTGGCTCTTCCGGTCTTCGCTCAACAGTCATCTGCGCAACAAGTGCCCGCTCAGAAGCCGCCAACCCCGGAGGAAATAAAGAAGATGATGGAAATGTCGATGGGCGCAATGGTTCCGTTAATGGCGAGAATGACTGATGCGATGCTTGAGGTGATGCTCCAAAGAGGAGAGGACCCTGCAACGGCGCGACGAATCGCCAAATTCAAAAGAAATCTTTACGATTCTCTAATGAAAGAAGGGTTCACCGCTGAACAAGCGCTTGCGATTATGGAAAGCACCGGTTTGCCGTCCGCGGCGCCCACAATGAAATGAAGTCGAGCGCCACAGAACAGCCGGTTAGTTTAGAGCATCGCAGCCAAGTTGCTTCGGCTGTCTGATTTTCAAACGATGAAGGATCAGGGCCCCTGAAAGGTGTCGCCGGGTGGCCGTGCAGCGTCATTCGACAGTTTGCGGCTGCTCGAGGTTGAAAACAAATAGTGAGAATTTTGAAATGGAAAGGGCCAGTTCGATGACTGGCCCTTCCTGCTTTTGGTCCCTCAAAATGGCTCCGACTACAAGTATCGGAGTCCGTCATTCAAGGGGAAGCGCGACGCTCACTTGACTGCAGGTGCCGGGGCGGCGACGGTTGCCGGTGCGGCCTTTGTCTTTGGCGTCGTCTTGGCTAGCTTCTTGGTTGCATGATGGGTCTTCTTAGCCGTCGGCTTGACCATTTCAGTCTTCGCCGGCGTCACGGCGGCTGTTGCCGGGGCAGCCGCTTGGGCAAAGGACGCGGTAGCAAATCCGGCAGCAACGGCCAGAGCGATGAGGGTCTTGATAGCTTTCATGTTGGATCTCCTAAGGCAGATTGATCGTTTGGGATTCGGCACCAAGAGTACGGCGCCTTAGTCCCAATAACGTCACTAGCGGAACCCGGTTGTCCACGAAAATGTAAGGAGATGTAAACGCCTGTTCTTGCCGACGGCCCATTCGAAGGTCATTCAAGGGAAGGACAGCGCAATTTCCGAAAACGCGCTCCGCTTTTTGGGAGTGGCCGCTCCTTATGCTTCGGTCAGGTCGGTTCCACTTCCACGAAGCTCACGTTTGCTTCCTTGAACATGGCGCGGGCCTCGTTTACGTCGTCTTTCCAGCGAACAAGAAAATCTGCGCTCGGCGGCGGACACACGACGCGTTTGAAACCCTCTTGAACAATTTGCGCAGCGCAGCGCGCGCAAGGCGGGTGGGTGATATAGATCGTGCATCCGGTCAAGTCGCGCTTGGCGAAGGACATGGCGTTCTGCTCGGCGTGCAGGACGCGCCGGTACTTCCGTTCGCGATCATCATAAATCGACGGGTCGTCGTCGGTCCCGGCGGGGAAACCGTTGAATCCCAGCGACACGATTCGCTTACCGTCGGTAATGACCGAACCGACTTTGCTCGACGGATCTTTGCTCCACGCCGCAACGAGCTGCGCCATGGCCAAGAAACGAAGGTCCCAGTTCGTCATCGCACACCCACCTATCCAGCGTTCAGGTTGAAGGTCTTCGGTAATCAAAGTCCGAGTCGTTTGCAGATTTCGAGCGTCAGCCCCGACTGGTTCAGCGTATAGAAATGCAGCCCCGGCGCACCACCGGCCAGCAGGCGCTCGCATAGCTCGGTGACGAGGTTGAGGCTGAGGGCGCGGATGGCATCGACGTCGTCGCCCAGGCCTTCGAACTTGCGTCGCATCCAGCGCGGCAATTCGGCGCCGCAGGCGTCCGAAAAGCGCGCCAGCTTGTAGAAACTGGCGATCGGCATGATGCCGGGAATGACGGGAATGTCCAGCCCTTGCGCGCGAACGTCATCAACGAAGTGGAAGTAGGCGTCTGCGTTATAAAAGTATTGTGTGATCGCCGCATCGGCGCCGGCTTTCACCTTCTGCACGAAGGCCGAGAGATCGGCCTGCGCGCTGCGCGCCTGCGGGTGCCATTCCGGATAGGCGGCAACAGCCAGGTGGAAGTGGTCGCCGGTCTCGCTGCGGATGAATTCGACAAGTTCGCTGGCATAGCGGAACTCGCCCGACTCGGCCATTCCCGACGGCAGGTCACCGCGCAGGGCGATGATGCGGGTGATGCCGGCGGCCCGGTATTGCTGCAGGATTTCGCGGATGTTCGCGTGCGTCGAGCCAATACACGACAGGTGCGGTGCGGCGTTGAATCCCTCGGCGGCAATTTCCTTGACGACCGAGAAGGTGCGCTCGCGCGTCGACCCGCCGGCGCCGAAAGTGACCGAGAAAAATTCCGGCTTAAGGACCGCCAATTTATGCTGCACCAGGCGAAGCTTGTCCAGGCCTTCGGGCGTTTGCGGCGGGAAGAATTCGAGCGAGAGTTCGATGCGGTTCATAGGGTTGCCTTGTCAATGCTTGTCCTGCACCAGCAGGCTGGTCAGTGCCCACGAGACGATACTGTAGAGTATCGAGCCGAAGACCGCCGGCCAGAAGCCCCCGACGGCAAACCCTTCGATCAGCGAACTCGCAAGCCAGAACATCAGGCCGTTGATCACGAAGATGAAGAGTCCGAGCGTCAGCAGCGTGACCGGCAGCGTCAGGATCAAGAGCAGCGGACGCACGACGGCATTGATCAGGCCGAGCAGCAGCGCCGCGATGAGCGCGGTGCCAAAGGTCGCAATCTGGACGGACGGCATCACGTAAGCGACAGTCAGCAGCGCGACGGCGTTGAGAATCCAGAGCAGGATCAGGCGCACGGCGTCCTCCCAGTCTTGTCAGTAACGATAGTGCTCGGCCTTGTACGGGCCTTCGATCGGCACGCCGATGTAGGCGGCCTGATCCGGGCGCAACACCGAGAGCTGCGCGTTGAGTTTCTTCAATTGCAGGCGCGCGACCTTTTCGTCGAGATGCTTGGGCAGCGTGTAGACGCCCACCGGATAATCGGCGTTGTGCGTAAACAGCTCGATCTGGGCGATCGTCTGGTTGGCGAAAGACGAGCTCATGACGTAGGACGGATGGCCGGTACCGCAGCCGAGATTGACCAGGCGCCCCTTGGCCAGCAGGATGATACGGCGGCCGGAGGGGAAAATGATGTGGTCGACCTGCGGCTTGATTTCTTCCCAGGTGTATTTCTCGAGCGAGGCGACGTCGATCTCGCTGTCGAAGTGGCCGATGTTACAGACGATGGCCTGGTCCTTCATTCTGACCAAGTGCTCGTGGGTGATGACGTGGTAATTGCCGGTGGTGGTGACGAAGATGTCCGCCTTGTCGGCGGCATATTCCAGGGTGACCACGCGGTAGCCTTCCATCGCCGCCTGCAGCGCGCAGATCGGATCGATTTCGGTGACCCAGACCTGCGCCGAAAGCGCGCGCATGGCTTGCGCGCAACCCTTGCCGACGTCGCCGTAACCGGCGATCAGCGCGACCTTGCCGGCGATCATCACATCGGTGGCGCGCTTGATGCCGTCGACCAGCGACTCGCGGCAACCGTAGAGGTTGTCGAACTTGGACTTGGTGACCGAGTCGTTGACGTTGATCGCCGGGAACTTGAGGTCGCCGCGCTCATGCATCTGATACAGGCGATGCACGCCGGTGGTCGTCTCCTCGGTAACGCCCTTGATTGCCGCCATGCGAACCGAATACCAGCGCGGGTCGACGGCGAGTTTAGAGCGTATCGTCGCGAAGAGGACGGTTTCCTCTTCCGACCCGGGCTTGGCCAGGACCGAAATATCCTTCTCGGCACGCGCGCCGAGGTGCAGCAGCAGCGTCGCGTCGCCGCCGTCGTCGAGGATCATGTTGGAGTAAGCCCCATCGGACCACTCGAAAATGCGGTGCGTGTAATCCCAGTAATCGACCAGCGATTCGCCCTTGACGGCGAACACCGGGATGTTCTGCGCGGCGATCGCCGCAGCGGCGTGATCCTGGGTCGAAAAAATGTTGCACGAGGCCCAGCGTACCTGCGCGCCGAGCGCGGTCAGCGTCTCGATGAGCACGGCGGTCTGGATGGTCATGTGCAGCGAACCGGTGATGCGCGCGCCCTGGAGCGGCCGGGTGGCGGCGAACTCCTCGCGGATGGCCATCAGCCCGGGCATTTCCGTTTCGGCGATGCGGATTTCCTTGCGTCCCCAGTCGGCGAGGGCGAGGTCGGCGATTACGTAGTCGGTGAATTTTGCAGCCACGGCAGGACTCCTTGATAGCGGCGGCAGGAACCGGAGGGCGAGTGGCGTGCTGAGGTATGACAGATCACGTTCACCCGACTTCCCGTGCCTGGCACAGGTGGTTAGGATGAGCGCCGTTAGTACTTCCGAGCCTGAAACTGTTTAACAGTCTTGCAGCGCTCCTCGGATAGGATTCGGATTATACGCGGATTTCTTCTTCAGCAAACGCAAAGGCTGGCGACTCCGGTCAGGACGCCGCCGGCACCCCGGACCACAGTTCGTTGAGATCGGGGAAGTCCCACTTGGCCGGGTCTTCGCGGCTGGAAATTTTTTCCACGCAGTTCGGGCGCGAGAGATCGATGATCTCGGGCAGGATGCGCGCTTGGCCGCGCGTCGAATAGAAGACCTTGATGCGCGGCGTCAGCAGCGTCTTTTCGGCCTGCTCGATGACAATGCCGAGGCGTCCGGAGTTGAGCTTGACCAAGGACCCGATCGGATAAATTCCGACGCTCTTCACGAAGGCCTGAAATACGTGCGGGTCGAAATGCCCGTTCGCCCACTCGGCCATGCGGCGCAGCGATTCGGCGGGATCCCAGCCGGCTTTGTAGGGCCTGTTCGAGGTGATCGCATCATAGACGTCGCAGACGGCGCCCATCTTGGCGAAGTGACTGATGTCCTTGTCGGTGAGCCGCTTGGGGTAGCCCGAGCCGTCGGTCTTTTCGTGGTGGTGCAGAACGACGTCAAGCGCGATGGCATCGGCGCCGCTGCTGGCGAGCAGCAGTTTGTGCCCTTCTTCCGGATGCCTCTTGATGATGTCGAACTCGTCATTGGTCAGCTTGCCTGGCTTGTTAAGCACCTCCATCGGCATCATGGCCTTGCCCAGGTCGTGCAGCAGGCCGGCGATACCCGCCGAGCGGGTTTGCGCTTCGTCGAGCCCCAGTTGTTTGGCCAGCGCGATCATCAGCGCGCAAACGGCGACCGAATGCATATAAGTGTAATCGTCAGCGGTCTTCAGTCGCGCGAGACTGATCAGCGCGCCCGGGTTGCGGCTGATCGAATTGGAGATTTCCTCGACCAGCTTTTGCGCGCCGGCGGTATTGACCGCCTTGCCCATGCGCGCTTCCTGGAACATCGAGGTAACGGCGCGCTTCGATTGGGCGCAGATCTTGGCTGCACGGGCGACCTCGACCGACACCGGCACCGGCGCCGTTTCGCGGAATCCCTCGGCGGCACGACTCAGTTCGGCATCGACTTCGGCCTCGGATTCGGCCTCCGAGATTGTCGCGTTGCCCGAAGCGACATCGTCCCCTTTCGCCGTGTCGATCCAGACTTCCTTGATGCTGCTGGACAGAATGGCTTCGATGTCCTTCGGGTCGGTAATGACAAAAGCACTCCGCCAGAATGGGTGTTCCATCCAGGAGCCGCAAAACTCCTTGAGGTGCATGCCGACGGCAAGCTGATCGACGCCGATTTTCTTGAGCATAGGCCTGTGGGGCAATAAGCGTTTGTCATTAAGGAAGGTAATTTTACTACGATTGCCCACGGCCAAGGAAACGGATGGAAATCTTGCGGGCTATCGAGACGTTGCGGCTTTACTTGGCTGACCGTCAGTGTCGACGCGCCTGCGGCTGAGCGCTAAAGGCCGGGGTCCGTGCGCAGCGCGGCAAAGTTAGGGTCGATGTTCTAGTTACGGCCGCCGCTGCCCGGCTTAACCTGGCTCGCGCCAGGTTAGCCGTCATTGATGCATTGATAAACGCCTACGGCGCGGGCTTACAGCCCGGCATCCGCGCGCAGCGCGGCCGCCTTATCGATATTCTCCCAAGTAAACTCAGGCTCCTCGCGGCCAAAATGGCCGTAGGCGGCGGTCTTTTCGTAGATCGGGCGCAGCAGGTCGAGGGCCTGGATGATGCCTTTCGGGCGCAGGTCGAAATGCCGGCCCACCAGATCGACGATCTTCTCGTCACTGATCTTGCCCGTACCGAAGGTGCTGACCATCAGCGACACCGGTTTGGCGACGCCGATGGCATAGGCGATCTGCACCTCGCAGCGCTCGGCGAGGCCTGCGGCGACGATGTTCTTGGCGACATAGCGGGCGGCATAGGCAGCCGAGCGGTCGACCTTCGACGGATCCTTGCCGGAGAATGCGCCACCGCCATGGCGCGCAGTGCCGCCGTAGCTGTCGACGATGATCTTGCGTCCGGTCAGGCCGCAATCGCCGTGCGGGCCGCCGACGACGAAGCGGCCGGTTGGATTGACGAGATAGCGGGTCTTGTCCGTCAGCAGTTCTTTCGGCAGGACCGGCCGGATGATTTCCTCGATGACGGCCTCCTCGATCTGGGCATGCGATACCTCGGGACCGTGTTGGGTCGACACGACGACGGTATCGATCGAAACCGGCCTGCCGTCGACGTACTTGACCGAAAGCTGGCTCTTGGCGTCGGGACGCAGCCACGTCAGGCGCCCGTCCTTGCGCACCTCGGCCTGGCGTTGCATCAGGCGGTGTGCATAGAAGATCGGCAGCGGCATCAGCGACGGCGTTTCATTGCAGGCGTAGCCGAACATCAGGCCCTGATCGCCAGCGCCCTGGTCGAGATCGATGCCCTGGCCTTCGTTAACCCCTTGCGCGATATCCGGCGACTGGCGATTGATTGCCGTTAAAATGGCGCAGCTCTTGTAATCGAAACCGATTTCGGAGTCGGTGTAGCCGATGCGTCTGACCGTCTCCTGCGCGATTTCGCGGTAATTGATGTGGGCGGTCGTGGTGATTTCGCCCGAAATGACAACGAGCCCGGTGGACACCAAGGTTTCGCACGCTACGCGGCCGCGCGGATCGTTGGCCAGAATGGCGTCGAGCACGGCATCCGAGATCTGGTCGGCGACCTTGTCCGGGTGGCCTTCGGAGACGGACTCGGAAGTGAATAGAAAGGCATCAGACATGTTTTTTCTGCTCCAAATAAAAAACCCCGTTAAGGCGGCGTGGCCGGCTCCCGGGGTTCGAGCAGCGACGCTTTAGCAGTATTTTGGAAACCGCGTTCGGCTTCACCCGCCCTGCAAGTTGTCCTGATTAACTCGGCGGATGGGATAATTGTAGTTTTTCCCAAGCGCCGGGTCAAACTCGTTGTCAGTAAGGTTATTGCGTGATATCTCTTTTTCGTTTGCTCAGCAATCTGCCGCTCGCCTGGCTGCACACGCTCGGCGCCGCGTGCGGCTGGCTGGCCTGGCTCGGTTCGCCGACCTACCGTCGGCACCTGCGCGAGAACATGGTTCTGGCGCTCGGCCAGGCCGGCGCGCGGCAGGCGCGGTCCGCAGCCATCGCCAATGCCGGCCGCACTTCGCTCGAACTGCCGCGGATATGGCTGCGCCCGCTCGCGGAAACCGCGTCCCGCGTCGTCAAAGTGAGCGGCTGGGAACTGGCCGAAGCCGCGATGCGCGCCGGCCACGGCATCGTTTATCTGACTGCCCATCTCGGTTGTTTCGAGATTTGCGCGCAGTACCTGTCGACCCATGCGCCGATCACCGTGCTTTACCGCCCGCCCAAACAAGCCTGGATGCAGACGATGATCGAAGCCGGGCGGGCGCGCGGACAGCTGCGTATCGCTGCCGCCGATCTCACCGGTGTGCGCGCACTGCTCAAGGCCTTGAAGCGCGGCGAAGCGGTCGGCATGCTGCCGGACCAAGCGCCGCGCGCGGGCGAAGGCCGCTGGGTGAACTTCTTCGGCCGACCCGCCTATACGATGACGCTGGCTGCACGACTGACCGAGAGCGGCGCCGCGGTCATCATGGTGTGGGCCGAACGGCTGCCGGGCGGAACCGGCTACCATTTTCACTTGCAGTTGCCGCAACAGGCGATAAGCGGCACGACCGAGGAGCGCGCCGAACGGATCAGCCGCGAGATCGAGCATTTGATCAGGGAGTGCCCCGAGCAGTATCTTTGGGGCTACAACCGCTACAAGCAACGACGAGGCGTTGGCGCGCCGCCGGAAAGCGCCTGATGCAGCTCGCTTTCTGTCTCTACAAATATTTCCCATTCGGCGGGCTGCAGCGCGATTTTGTGCGCATTGCGCTCGCGTGCCAGGCGCGCGGCCATGCGATCCGGGTCTATACGCTCGAGTGGAGCGGCGAACCGATACCGGGTTTCGATGCCGTTCGCGTTCCCGTTCGCGCGCTGACCAATACGCGGCGCTACGCGAAGTTCGCCGAATGGGTCGCCAGGGACCTGGTGCTGCGCCCCGCTGATCGCGTCATCGGTTTTAACAAGATGGCCGGGCTCGATGTCTATTTTGCCGCCGATCCCTGCTACGAGGATAAGGCGCGCACGCTGCGCAATCCGCTCTATCGGCTCTCCACCCGCTACCGGCATTTCGCCGCGGCCGAACGCGCCGTCTTCGCGCCCGACAGCCGCACCGAGATCCTGATGATCTCGTCGCTGCAGCAGCCCTTGTTCAGCAAGTACTACGCGACGCCGGCCGCGCGCTTTCATCTGCTGCCACCCGGGATCGCCACCGACCGGCGTGCGCCGCCCAACGCCGCCGAACTGCGCGCCGAATTCCGACACGAGTTCGCGCTGGCCGACGGCGATCTGCTGCTCTTGCAGGTCGGTTCGGGCTTCAAGACCAAAGGTCTCGATCGCAGCTTGAAAGCGCTCGCGGGATTGCCGGATGGAGTGCGCGCACGCACGCGGCTGATCGCTATCGGCCAGGATGATCCGGCCGAGTTTCAGCGACAGGCCGCGGCGCTCGGAATTGCCGAACGGGTCAGCCTGTTGCCGGGACGCAGCGACATCCCGCGTTTCATGCTCGGCGCCGATCTGTTGATTCATCCGGCCTACAACGAGAACACGGGGACAGTGC
Source organism: uncultured beta proteobacterium (assembly GCA_903886975.1). Lineage (GTDB taxonomy): Bacteria > Pseudomonadota > Gammaproteobacteria > Burkholderiales > Rhodocyclaceae > Propionivibrio. The sequence goes on along the minus strand of CAISOB010000051.1, from coordinate 60,622 downwards.
TGCTCGAAGCGCTGGTCGCCGGCCTGCCGGTGCTGGCAACCGCCGTCTGCGGTTACGCCCACTACATCGAGGAGGCCGACGGCGGCCGCGTTGTTCCCGAGCCGTTTGCGCAGGCCACGCTCGATCAGACACTGCTCGCCATGCTCACCGATGCGAAGGCGCGCAAGCGCTGGCAAGCCAATGCACTCGCTTTTGCGCAGACCGCAGACATCTACAGCAACGCCGAATTTGCCGCCGACCTGATACTGAAAGCGCGCCCATGAAACCGCTGCTTTTCACCGACGAGCCTTTTCGCACGCTGTGGGCGGGCCGCGACCCCTTCGTCGCCGTCGAGGCGCTCGAAGGCGAAGTTTTCCGCGAACTCGAAGCGCGACGCACGCTGCGCACGGTGGTCGCCGGCTGCGCTTATTTCGTGAAGATTCACCGCGGTGTCGGCTGGGCCGAGATCATCAAGAACCTCATCACCCTGCGCCTGCCGGTGCTCGGCGCGGGCAACGAATGGCGGGCGATCGCTCGCCTCGCCGCGGCTGGCGTAGCCACCATGCGCGGTGTCGCTTACGGTCAGCGCGGCAGCAACCCGGCGGCCTGCCATTCTTTCATCGTCACCGAAGAACTGGCGCCGACCGTCAGCCTTGAAGACTTTTGCCGTTCCTGGGAGCAGGAGCCGCCGCCGGTAGCGCTCAAGCATGCCTTGATCGCGCGCGTCGCCGAGATGGCCGGGCGCATGCACCGCGCCGGCGTCAATCATCGCGATTTCTATATCTGCCACTTTCTGCTCCACCTCGATCCGGCACCGACCGCGCAGGCCTTGACGCTTTCGCTGATCGATCTGCATCGCGCCCAGTTGCGCAAAGAGACGCCGCGCCGCTGGCGCGACAAGGATCTGGCCAGCCTGTATTTCTCGGCGCTCGATATCGGGCTGACGCGGCGCGATCGTCTGCGATTTCTGCGCATCTATTTCGCCGCGGACCTGCGCGCGATCCTGCGTGACGAAGCCGCGCTGCTCGAGTCGCTCGCGCGCGAGGCGGATCGGCTGCAGGCGCGCTACCTGCGAAAATTTGCGCCGGGCGCACGATCGTGAAAGCCCCAGCGCAATCGATCGAACGGGTCGCCGCCGAGGTCTTGCGCGCCGCCGGCCGCACGCCCAAGACGCCGTGCCGCCTGGCGCTCGTCGACGGCAGCGATGTGGTCGTGCAGCGCCTATTGCGTGTTCTGCCCGGCAAGCGCATTGTCGGCGAAGGCGAATGGGAAGGCCGGCGCGTTCTCGTCAAAGTATTTGTCGGGCGCAGCAGCGCCCGGCACTGGGCAATGGAAAAAGCTGGCATTGAAGCCTTGCGCCGCGCCGCCGTGCCGACTCCCGAACTGCTCTTGGCAAGTGCGCTTGCGGGCGGCGGCGGAGTCTTGCTCAGCGCCTATCTCGACGGCGCACAGAGCGTGGCGGAGGCCTGGGCGCCGCTTGCCGCCTTGCCGGCGGGTGGGGCGGCGGCGCTCACGGTCCTGCAGCCGGTATTGCGGATACTCGGAAAGATGCACGCCGCGGGTCTGGTGCATGACGATCCGCATCTCGGCAATTTCCTACGCTGCGCCGGCGAGCTTTTTGTCGTTGACGGCGACGCGGTACGCGCCGTCGAGACCGGCCACTCGGACCAGTCGCTGACCGGTAATCTCGCGCTCTTGTTGGCGCAGCTGCCTCTCGTCTGGGATGCTTGCCGGCAAGAACTTCTTGCCGCTTACCTTGCCGGCGGCGGCCTCGGCAGCGTCGACCCGGTTCGACTGCAGCTTGAGGTCAAGCAGGCCAGAGCGTGGCGCCTGGGAGACTTCCTGGCCAAGACCTTACGCGATTGCTCGCAGTTCGCCGTCGAGCGCCGGATATTCCGTTTCGCCGCCGTCCGGCGCTGCGCGGTGCAAGATCTCGCGCCGCTGCTGGCCGCACCGGATGCGGCCATGGCCGGTGGCGTACTGCTCAAGGATGGCCGGACCTGCACGGTGTCCAAGATCGAGTTCGCGGGGCGCGATCTGGTCATCAAGCGCTACAACCTTAAAGGATTCGGCCACCTGTTGCAGCGCTTCTGGCGCCCGACCCGCGCCTGGCATTCGTGGCTTGCCGGGCATCGCCTGGGTTTCTACGGCTTGGCCACGCCGGCGCCGCTCGCACTGATCGAGGAGCGTGTCGGGCCCTTGCGGGCGCGCGGCTTTCTGATCAACGAATTTTGCCCTGGTGCAAACCTGCTGCAACTCTTGTTGCCTGACCAGGAACCGGACGCCGACGTGGCGCGTGCGCTGATCGCCTTGTTCGAGACGCTGCATGTTCTCCGCATAAGCCATGGTGATCTCAAGGCAACCAACTTGCTCTGGCACGGCGGCCGGGTCTTCGTCATCGACCTCGACGCGCTGGTCCAGCATCGCTCCGGGCTCGCGCATGCGCGCGCCTGGCGGCGCGACCGCGAGCGCTTGCTGCGCAACTGGCCGGCGGCTTCGGTTCTACATCGTTGGTTGCACGCGAATCTGCCGCCGGCGAGCTGATAACGGCGTGATTACTGCGTCTTGAAGCCGGCGAATTTGGCCGAGGTGACGCCCGCCGGAAAAACTTCCACTTCGAAAGACCAGGAGAATTTCGCTTCCAGATTGTCCACAGCGGCCGTCGCCGTGCCGACTTCGTTGTCCTTGGTGTCGAGGAGTTTGAAGTCAATGGATGCGTGCACGATCTTTCGCGTTGCCACATTGCTGACGTTGCCCTTGAGCACGGGTTTGCCGGCGGCATTATTGGTCAGCTTGAAGTCGACCAGCGTCAGGCCGCCATCCACGAGTACGGGCTCCGGTGCGGCGTTTGTGGTCTCGGCACCAGGTGCGCCCGCTTTGCCACAGGCGCTGGCAAGCGCGGCGATTGCCAGCGCGATTAGAAAGATCTTGACGAACAGTTTCATGAATCGAATTCCCGTAGCGTTATTGTTGGCATGCAAAATGAATTCTACCCGCTGGCCTGCCGATGCGAAAATCCGGACGCTAGCGTTGCTTGCGCCGATGTTTGAGGGTCCAGAAAAAAATGGCTAGCAGCAGCACGCCGGCGATGGCGATCTGTGCGGCGCCTGCCCACGGCACGTTCTCGGCCATGCCGCTGCCGATGATCACGGCGACGACGCCCTGCGGCAGGAAGCCGAACACGGAACCGACCAAGAAAGCGCGATTGCCGACATGGCTCAAGGCCAGTCCGACATTGATGATGACATTGCTGACCGGCAGCATGCGGATCAGCGCGACCGAGGCGACGGTCGGCTTGGCGTGGACGATGCGCGCGAAGAAACGATGCCGGCCGAAACGCTCGCTGAGCCACGCGCGACCGCCCCAGCGCGCGGCGCGGAAAGTGACGAAAGAACCGATCAGGCTGCTGCACGTCGACCATAACAAGCCCTCCCAAAAACCGAAGGCGAACCCGCCCAGCGTGCAAAAGAGCAGGCGTGGCGTTCCGGCCATGATCAGCAATGTACTGATGACGATGAAGTAGACTTGCGCGTTGATGCCGCCGGCCTTGAACAATTCGGTCAGCGAATCCCAGCTGCGCACGTGCTCGCCGAACGGTGTCGCGTGAATCACCAGCAGCAGCACCGCGCCGATCGACAGCAGGATCAGCAGTTTGCGCAGGGTATTTTCAGCGACCTGCTCGAGATCGGGCGCGGGTGCGTCATCCTGAGTATCGTCCTCTGTTTCCGCGTTCGGCGGCACATCCTCTTTCATCGGCGTGCTTCGTCAAGACGGTCGGAGCGGACGGCGCGTTTGAGATACCAGCGGATTCCGAAACAGTCGCGAATGCCTCGCCACAGGCGGTTGTGCACGCCGTATTTCGAGGTTCCGCGCAGCCGCTCGCGGTGCCTGACGGTCGTTTCGGCAACGCTGAAACCTTGCCCGCGCAGCAGGGTCGGCAGGAAGCGGTGCATGCCGTTGAACACGGGAATTTCGCGTAGCGCCGCGCGGCGCACGACGCGGATGCCGCAGCCGCTGTCGCTGACCTGATCGCCGGTGATCCAGTTGCGAAAGCCGTTGGCCACGCGCGACGAAAAACGCCGAATGAAAGTGTCCTGCCGCTTGCGGCGCACGCCGGTGACGCAATCGACGCCTTCCTTTTCCGCCTGCGCCAGCATCGCCGGAAGATCGGCCGGGTCGTTCTGCCCGTCGCCGTCGAGGGTCGCCACCCAGGCGCCGCGCGCCGCCTGAAAGCCGCTCGCCACCGCAGCACTCTGGCCGCAGTTGATGCGGTGGAAGACCCGGCGCAAACAGGGGTGGGAGAATTGCTCGAGCACGCGTGCCGTCGAATCGGTGCTCGCGTCATCGACGATGATGAGCTCGAATCCGCCGGGCAGCGCGGTGAGCGCCGCGATGATTTCCTCGGCCAGCGGGACGATGTTTTCTTCTTCGTTGAAAGCCGGGACGATCACCGAAAGGCGCGGCCCTTCTGCGGGTGCCGGCGCGCCGGCGGTTGGCGTTGTCATGTTCAGTACTCGAGTGCGAACTTTATGCTCGGGGGAATCCCGCGATTGTACCGCACCCTCAGGCGCCGACGCGCCGCGCGTAATCGTGGAACCAGGCCGTCCACCGCGCAAGTCCCTCGTCAAGTGACGTTTTCGGATCGAAACCGACGTCCCGGCGCAAGTCGTCGATGTCGGCGTAGGTCGCCGGGACATCGCCGGCCTGCATCGGCAGGAATTCCTTCGTGGCCGGCCGGCCGAGGGCGTTTTCCAGGGTCTCGATGAAGGTCAGCAAGGGCACCGGCTGCTGGTTGCCGATGTTGTACACCCGGTAGGGCGCGTGGCTGCTGCCCGGATCCGGCGCGCCGCTGTCGAAGGCCGGGTTGGGCAGCGGGATGCGGTCCATGACCCGAACCGTTCCCTCGGCAATGTCATCGACATAGGTGAAATCGCGCTGCATCTGGCCGTGGTTGAAGACCTTGATCGGACGGCCGGCGAGGATCGCGCTGGTGAATAGCCACGGCGACATGTCCGGCCGCCCCCAAGGCCCGTAGACCGTGAAGTAGCGCAGGCCGGTCGTCGGCAGTCCGAACAGGTGGCTGTAGCTGTGCGCCATGAGTTCATTCGACTTCTTGGTTGCGGCATAGAGGCTGAGCGGGTGGTTGACTTCGTCATGGACCGAGAACGGCATGCGGGTATTGGCGCCGTAGACGCTCGAGCTGCTGGCGTAGACGAGGTGCTCGACGCCGTTCTGCCGGCAGCCTTCGAGAATGTTGACGAAACCGACGAGATTGCTCTGCACGTAGGCCTGCGGGTTGCTCAGCGAATAACGCACGCCGGCCTGCGCCGCCAGATGCACGACGCGGGCAAAGCGTTCGGCGGCGAACAGGCCGTGCAGGGCGGCGGCGTCGGCGATATCGATCTGGGCGAAACGGAAATTGCGGTAAGGGGTCAAGCAGTCGAGACGGGCCCGCTTGAGCGCCGGGTCGTAATAGTCGTTGAGGTTGTCGATGCCGATCACCTCGTCGCCGCGGGCCAGCAGCAGGCGGGCGACGTGCAGGCCGATGAAGCCGGCGGCACCGGTGACCAGAATTTTCATCGCGGCCGGCCGATCGAAAAGTACTCAAAACCCTGCGCGCGCATCGCCGCCGGTTCGTAGAGATTACGGCCGTCGAATACGATGGGGTTCTTGAGCAGCGACTTCATGGTGTCGAAGTTGGGGCTGCGGAAGGCTTTCCATTCGGTGACGATGAGCAGGGCGTCGGCGCCGTGCAGCGCATCCATCGGGCTCTCGGCCAGGCGCAGGTCGGCGCGCTGGCCATAGATGCGGCGTGTCTCTTCGATCGCTGCCGGATCGTAGGCGGCGACCGTCGCACCCATCGCCCATAGTGCTTCCATCATCGTGCGGCTCGGCGCTTCGCGCATGTCGTCGGTATCGGGCTTGAAAGCCAGGCCCCAGAAGGCGAAGTGCCGGTTCTTGAGATTCGTCCCGAAGCGCGCCTTGAGCTTTTCGACGAGCACGCTTTTTTGCTTTTCATTGGCCTTTTCGACCGCTTCAAGAACGAGCAGCGGTACATCGTTTTCTTGGGCGGTACGCTGCAAGGCCTGCACGTCCTTGGGGAAACACGAGCCGCCGTAACCGCAGCCGGCATACAGGAAGTGATAGCCGATGCGCGGATCGGCGCCGATGCCGTGGCGCACCTGCTCGATGTCGGCGCCGAGCTTCTCGGCGAGGATCGCGAGTTCGTTCATGAACGAGATGCGCGTCGCCAGCATGGCGTTCGCCGCGTACTTGATCAGTTCGGCCGAGCGCACGTCGGTGACGATCAGGCGTTCGCGGCTGCGCTGGAATGGCGTATATAAGGTGCGCAAGAGCTGCGTGGCTTTCTCGCTCTCGGTGCCGATGACGATGCGGTCGGGCTTCATGAAATCGTCGACTGCAGCGCCTTCCTTGAGAAATTCGGGATTGGACGCGACACAGAAGTCGATTTGCGCGCCGCGCGCCTGCAGTTCTTCCTGCATCGCCGCCTTGACCCGGTCGGCGGTACCGACCGGAACGGTCGATTTGTCGATGACCAGTTTGAATGATTTCATGTACCGGCCGATGTTGCGCGCCGCGGCGACGACGTATTGCAGGTCGGCCGAGCCGTCTTCATCGGGCGGCGTGCCGACCGCGATGAACTGGATCTCGCCGAAGTTTACCGAGGCTTCGATGTCGGTGCTGAAAACCAGACGGCCTTCGGCAACGTTGCGCTTGACCATTTCTTCGAGCCCGGGCTCGAAAATCGGGATGCCGCCGGCGTTGAGGATGCCGATCTTGCGCGCATCGACGTCGACACAGAAGACCTCGTTGCCGACTTCGGCGAGGCAGGCGCCGGTGACCAGGCCGACATAGCCGGTTCCGATAATCGTGACTTTCATGGTATTGCTCCAGATGGTCCGTAGGCGCTCGCGCGCATCGAGTTATTGAGAAATATCCGCATCGACTGTGGCGCTGCCGTCGGCAGCATCCTCGTCGTTGAATTGCATCGCGTGCAGGCGCGCGTAATAGCCGTTGGCGGCGAGCAGCGTCGCATGCGAGCCGCTCTCGACGATGCGCCCCTGGTCCATGACCAGAATGATGTCGGCCTTCTCGATCGTCGACAGGCGATGCGCGATGACCAGGGTCGTGCGATTGGCCATGACGTGATCGAGCGCTTTCTGGATATGGCGCTCGGATTCGGTGTCGAGCGACGAAGTGGCTTCGTCGAGAATCAGGATCGGCGCGTCTTTCAGGATGGCGCGGGCGATCGCCAGGCGCTGCCGCTGCCCGCCCGAGAGCAGCACGCCATTTTCGCCGACCAGGGTGTCGAATCCGTCCGGCAACTGATCGATGAATTCGCGCGCATAGGCCGCTTCGGCGGCTTTCTCGATGTCCGCGCGCGGCGCGCCGGCGAGGTCGCCGTAGGCGATGTTGTTGGCCACCGTATCGTTGAACAGCGAAGTTTGTTGCGTCACCAGTGCGATGTGGCTGCGCAGGTTGCGCAGCGTGTAATCGGCGACATCGACGCCGTCGATCAGGATTTGCCCCTGCTTATGCTGGTAGAAGCGCGGAATCAGGCCGGCCAGCGTCGATTTGCCGCTGCCCGAGCGTCCGACCAGGGCCAGCATCTGCCCCGGCGCGATGGTGAAGCTGACGTCATCGAGCACTTCCTGCCGTTCGGCGGAATAGCTGAACGACAGATTGCGGACTTCGAGATGACCGGAAACGCGCGCCCGTTCGACGGTGCCCAGATCGAGTTCGGGCGGCTCGTCGAGTTGCGCGAAAATGCTCTCGGCGCCGGCGAGGCCCTTCTGTATCGTCGCGCTGATTTCGGAAAGCTGGCGGATCGGTTTGGGCAGCAGGCCGGCGGCGGTGATGTAGGCGACGAGATCGCCGGCCGACGCGTCGCCGCGCAGGAGCAGGACAAGCAACAGCAATACCGACATCGTGCTGAAGGTGACGAGCTGCAGGGCCGGCGTGAAAGTCGCCGCGGTCTTCGCCATGCGCAGCTGTTTCCGGGTATTCGTTTCGCTGGCGACGCGAAAGCGCTGCGCCTCGTAGTCCTCGCCGCCGAAGCTGCGCACGACGCGATAGCCGAGGATGGTTTCTGAAGCGATATGGGTGAGGTCGCCCATGGCCGTCTGAATCTTGGTGCTTTGCCGGCGGAACTTGGCGCTGGCGGCGTTGGCCATGAAGCCGATAACCGGCAGGATGGCGACCATCACCAGCGTCAGCTTCCAGTTCATCCACAAGAGATAGCCGAACAGGAAGACGACTGTCAGCCCTTCGCGGATCAGGATCTTGATGGCGTCGGTGGCGGCGCCGGTGACCATGGTGACGTTATAGGCGATGCGCGAGATCAGGTGGCCGGAATTGGTCAGATCGAAATAGGTGTTCGGCAAATGCAGCAGGCTTTCGAAAAGCGCGCGCCGCAAATCGTTGACTAGGCCGAGCGATACCCTGGCGAGATAGTAGTTGCCGAAGAATGATCCGATGCCTTGCCAGATGACGATGAGCACCAGCAGCAGCGGCACGCCGTAGACGAGGTCGAGTTTGCCGACCCAGGGGATGTCGTGGAAGCTCGACCCGCCGGGCATCGTCAAGCCGTCGACGAAATACTTCAGGATGGCGGCCTGCATCGGCTGCGACGAGGCAAAGACGATGAAGCCCAGGAGGCTGATCGCGAACAGGCCGACCATGGGGCGCAGATAGCTCAGCAGTCGCAGGTAGATCTTCAGCGAGGATATGGGCCGGGTGCCGGAGGACTGCATAGCGGAAGCGTTCTTGCCAGAGATTTAATCGACAATTTTAGCATGTCCGCGTGCGCCCTTTGCCGGCAGCAATAGCATGGACGCGCGAAACAGGGAGAGACATCGGATCTCATTGTATGATTAAGCCTGCCTGAACAGGGATGTCATGATGAATGGAAAGACGAATTGGCGCTGGAATTGGCGCTGGCTGGGCTGGGCGCTGTGGTTGATACCGCTGGCCGCGATTGCCTTTCTCGTGGTTCGGCATCCGCTCTTGCGCAGCATGACGCCGAGCTACCACGAAGCAGTCGATAACTGGTGGGCGCAGCGCTCCGTATATATCGGCCCGGCCGGTTTCAATTATCTGCCGGCCTTTCTGCCGTTCTTCAGTCTCTATTCCTGGCTGCCGCTTGCCGTCTGTGAAATCCTTTGGCGTTGTACCGCGCTGGGCGGCCTGGGTTTCGGCCTCTGGCGCTGCCTCGACATGCTGACGGCGAAGGACCGCTGGCGCGCTTTCGCGCTGGTCAGTGCGCTTTCGCTGCCGATCTGTCTGAGCGCGCTGCGTAACGGTCAATCGAGCGCTTTGCTGGCGGCGAGCCTGGTTCTTGCCGCCTGGTGCCTGCACCGGCAGCGCTGGTGGCCAGCCGTTGCCTGGCTATCGCTGGCGCTCACCTGCAAGCCGCTGGCGATTCCGGCGATCGGCCTGGCGATGATGGCTTTTCCGGGCTTCTGGTGGCGGGCAGCGATCGGCGCTGGGCTGGTCTTGGTGTGCCCTTATTTCTTTGCGCCGCCGAGCTATGTGAATGTGGTGTATGCGGCCTTCGCCGGTAATATCGCCGCCTGTTTCGAGCCCGGCGGCGACCGCACCTTCGCCGACCTGAACGGGGTGCTGATGGCGGTTAACTTCAAACTAACCGGTATGATCTCGCTCGCCGTGCGCGTGGCGGCGGGGGCGGCCCTGGCCGTGGCCTGCTGGCAACTGCGCGGGCTGGGGACGGATAGCCGGCGCGTCCTGCTGTGGTTGGGATTCACCGGAATATACATCATGCTTTTTACGCCGATGAACGAAGCGAACAGCTACGTGATGCTGGCGCCGGCCCTGGGACTGTGGGGCGAGTGGCTGCTCGAGCATGACGCGCGGCGATCGTTGCGGGCAATCGTCGCCATCTGCGTGTCGATGATGTTCTTGCCCGACCTCGTCGGCCTGGTGCTCGGCAAGTACAACGGTAATGAATTCGCCAAGTTCTGGTGCCCGCTCATGACGCTTGTCTTTCTGGTCATGCTCGCTGTGCAAATGCGCGCCGCACTCGCCGAGTCGCGGCGACGGGATGCGCCGCAAACGAATCCTTTGCGCGCCGCGTCATGACGCCGCGATATGGATAGGCGGGGGCCGGGATTTGACTGATTTCAAGCAGCGACTGCTTAAGGCATTTGCACGGCACGAGGCGCTGTATTTGGGGCTGGCCGCTTTCGTCCTTTTCATGCTGGGCATCTGGCATCAGCCCTTCATCAATTTTGAGACTCGCTTCGCGGTTTTCGCCCAGGAGATGCTGCGCAACGGGCCGACGCTTTTTCCCACGACCTATGGTCAGCCTTACCCCGACTATCCGGTCACCTCGACCCTGCTGATCTGGCTTGTTTCGCTGCCCTTCGGCGAAGTCAGCAAATTCACGGCGACGCTGCCGACCGCGCTGGCGGCGGCCGTCGTCGTCGTCCTGACCTACAAGCTGTTCGCCCAATACTCGCGGCCATGGGCGCTGCTGGCCATCTGCTTCGAATTCCTGACGCTGACTTTCGACGCCGAAGCGCGCTCGATTTCCGTCGATCAGACGGTCTCGGCGATCACGCTGGCGGCGTTCTATCTGACGCACAGGGCGTATCGCGCGGGCCGTGCGTTACCGATCGGTGCCCTGTCGCTCTTGCTCATCGCCGGCTTCCTCGTCCGCGGCCCGATCGGGGTGGTGATCCCCGCGGGCGTCGTCATCTCGCATCTGCTATTGACCTCCGGGTGGCGGCAAGTCTTCGTTTTCGCGGCCTGCAGCGGCGGCGTGCTGCTGGCCTGTTCGGCTGCACTCCTTGGATTGGCCATGCTCGCCTACGGCACAGGCTTCGTCGCCGATATCGTACGAATGCAGGCGGTCAATCGCTTCTCCGAATCGACTCCCTATCCAATCTATTACTATTTCGTCAGCAGTTTCGGCAACTATGCCTTGAGTTATCCGATAGCGATTCTTGTCGCAGTGAGTCTGCTGGTGTCGAGATCGCGCGTCGGCGCGCAAAGGCTCAGTGCCGAATATGCCATGCTCCTCGTGTTGCTGGCGGCGTGGATAGCTATTGTGCTGGTCGGCTTGTCGATACCTGAAACCAAGAAGATCCGCTACATCCTGCCGGTGGTGCCGCCGCTGGCGGGGCTCGCCAGTTTCGTCTTTATCAATCCCGACTATCGCTTGACGAGATGGCTGCGCGGTGTCGTCACGGCCTTTCTGATCGCACTGCCGCTGCTGGCGGCATTGGTGGTCTATATGCAGAGAGTGCGCCTGGCGGATGTCGGCATCGACATACCGCTCGTTGTCGCAGGACTGTGCGCGCTGTTCCTCTTGAATCTCGTTGTCGCGACGCGCAATGCGCTTGCGACAGAGAACAAATCTTTAGCCATTTGCGGGTTGGCGGCGGTGACCGCCTATTCGATGCAGCTATTCCTGGTTGAACCAATAGACCTGTATCTTCACGACACGAGCGGCTTTGTGCGCCACGTCGAGTCACTGATGGCGCAAAGACCCGGGAAACTCGTTTTCCTCAATGAAAACCCGGACGGCCTGCCGATAAAATATCTGGTCAATGCGACGATGGATTTCCAGCCTCTGTTCATCAAAAGCGCCGATGAGATCAAGAATATTGCTTCGCCCATCTGGCTGCTCACGAAGGATGAAAACTTCGAACGATTGCGCAAGGAGGGTTTCGATACGGGCGCCTTCGTCTATCATGGAATCTTCGCCAGATCACCGTTCTCCGCAATCTACATCGCCGCTCATTAGGCGGATGTGCCTCAAACGTTCTGATTGCTCGAAGGAATCCATGATCCATCGGCCGACGAAAGAATTGCATATCAACGCAAGAGGCAGCCCGCCGGTGCACTCGCCGATGACCGGCCTATTCTGCCTGGCTGCCGTCTTCTTCTTGCTTCTTTATGGACTCGGGGACAGGTCTCTTGCCGGTTCTGAAGATCGATGGGCTGAAATCGCCCGGAATATGTTGTTGCGCAAGGATTGGTTCCATCCGGTCATCAACGGCGAAATCTATTTTGACAAACCGCTGTTGTCATACTGGTTTATCGTCCTGGTCGCCGCCTGCACGCAAACGCTCAATGAATTTGCGGTACGCTTGCCTGGGGCAATCGCCGGATTATTGACATTGATTTGCAGCTACCAAATTGCCGCGGCATGGTTCGATCGGCGCATTGCCTGGTTGAGCGTTTGTCTGATCATTACGAGTTATGGCTTTCTGTTCTGGACCCACACCGCCTCGGCGGAAATGTCGAATCTGGCGCTGATTAGCGCGGCAGTCGCCTGGTTCGTCCCACGGCGGGGAAGCACCGATTTCACGGCCTATCTGGTCTTCTATCTGCTTTGCGCTGTCGGCTGCCAATTGAAGGGCTTGACTGCTTTCGTCATACCGATACTGGTCATCGCCCCGTTTGTATTGCGCGACGGCCGATGGAAGACACACATCAACCTCGCCCATCTCGCCGCAGCCGTGCTGGCCGCCGGCCTGTTCCTGCTGCCGTATCTGGGCGCGTCGATGTCGGCATTGCCGGCGGGCATTGAAGTTCAACACAATCATTTGTCCGGACTCGATTTGTTGATCCGCGAAAACATCGTCCGTTTCTTCGCACCCTTTGACCATGTCGATCCCTTCTATAGCTATCTTTATGAAGTCCCGCGAATCGTGTTTCCCTGGTCGCTCTTCCTTATTGCCGGCCTCGTTTATTACCTGCCGCGCTATGCGACGCTCGATCAATCCCGGCGCTGGTTGCTGGAAGCGATAACGCTAGTTTTTTTATTCTTCACCTTGTCTGGTTCGAGACGCTGGTATTACATCCTGCCGATCATGCCTTTCTGCATGATCCTGATCGCGGCGTACCTGGCTGAGGCATGCGCGCATCGCTGGCGACACCCGGCGGCGCTTGCCACCCTGTCATTACTGGGCGCGGCGGCCTTACTGCTGATCGCCGTTCCTGGCGCAATGCACTTCTACTTGCCAGGCGCATCACTTCCGATTGAGTTCTGGAATGCTTCCGCGGCCACGCTCATCGGTGGCGGGGCCATTGCTTGGTTGGGTCGGCGTTACCCGGTGATGCTGGCGCGAGCGACTCGCCTCGATGCCACACCGGCGCTCGGTTTCCTGCCCGTCCTGCTACTGCTTGCCGCCTTAAACATGACCGTGGTATTTGGACTGGTCCTGCCGGGAGCCGACCGCTACGGCCAGCGTAAACCCTTCGCCCTGGCGCTGGCCAAGCAACTGAAAAGCGATGAGTCGCTGGTATTTTATAAACGGCCCAATACGACTCTGGTGTTCTATTTGAATCCGGGTGATCCGATCCCCGTAATCAATAACAAATCGGAAATGTCAAAGTACGGGGCCAAGCCAGTCCTGATTGCCGATGCGATCGACCAGAAAGAATTGATTAGGGCCTTCCCGGAACTTGCAAACGCAATACCGATGCTTGAGACGCAAGGCGTTTCGAAACGGTTGTCTTCTGATAAAGAAAATCTGATTGCCTATCGATTATTCTGATATGAGCTGGGAACGCGAGCGAATCAGCGAGGGAAATACCATTCGCAAAAATCGCATCCACGCTGCGGCAGCCAGGCCGGGATGCGGTAGAAGCGTTCGCGGATGCGCGCGAGTACCTTGTCGCGATAGGCGGCGTACTTGAATCCCTGGCCGAGGACGAGATAGAAGCGCACGCCTTCGACGGAAAATTCGCGCAGCTCGAGGCGATCGAAGAAAGCCGAATAGTCGTCCTTTTTCGGCTCGCTCTTGCGCAGAATTAGTACGTTTCGCCCGTCCCGCGTCCGCCAGTCGGTCGTGAAATCGTCCTGCCGCGCGTGGAATGACCCTTCGCCGAAAACGGCGAACGGACGCTGTGCCTGATAAGCAAGGGTTGCCGCCGGTGAGTAGCCTTCCATGGCGAAGAGATAATCGTTGGCGTAGGGCTGCAATTGGGCAATGAGGTCTCCGGCACGAACGGTCAGCACGATGCCGTCGTAGAGCTTGCTCTGCTTCCAGGTTTGCAGCGGCAGCGCAGCGATCAGCGCGATTGCCAGCACATGCGCGAGCGCAAGGATGGCTGACCAGCGTACAAGCTTCGCCAGCACGGCCTCGGACAAGGCCATCGCTGCCAGCACGGCGAGCAGCGGGATGAAGGAAACCAGCCAGTGGAGGCCGATTTGGCGCCACAGCGACAGCAGTGCGAACAGCGCGAGCGGCAGCAGCATCAGCCAGAAGACCGCGCTGGCACCGGCGTCGCTGCGCACGGCGGCGCCGACGCTCCGGCGCCCTCGCCAAAGCGCGACGAGCAGCCACGGCGTTGCGAGGTAGATCAGCGACAGGCCATAAAGCAGCGGGTTCTGCCATGACAGTCCGGTGTCGTGATTGCGGTTGATGAAGTTGAAAAGGATGTTCACCCAGCAGTGGCCGCTGTTCCACCACAGGTTGTAGAGCGGCGCCGGCAGGGCGGCAAGGAGCAGCAGCGCAAATCCCGCGCAGCGTCCGGCGTCGCGGCGCACGCACAGCACGTGCGCGAGATAGGCGATGCCGAGCAGCGCGGCGAAGTATTTGCCCAGGAATGCTAGGCCGAGCAGTGCGCCGGCGGCCGCATGCCAGGCCAGCGCCCGACGCGATGAGGCGGCACAGCGCAAGCCCGACACATAGGCGAGCACCGACAGCATGCTGAACAGGATCACCGGGATATCGGTGGTGATCAGCACATTCCATACATTGGCTGGCTGCAGCAGAACGAGCAGCACTGCGCCGCTGGCGCGCGCCGTGCCGTGCGGGCGCACCAGATGCCAGCTTGCCCAGGCGAGCGCCAGCGGCAGCAGCAGTGCCGGCAGGCGCAAGACCCATTCGGCGCGCGAAATGGCGAGGAGGCCTGCGAGCCACCAGCCGACCATCGGTGGATGATCGTAATAACCGCCGGCCGGGTGTTCGCCCCAGAGAACGAAATAGGCTTCGTCGCCGGTCATCGGCAAGGCCGCGGAAAACCACAGGCGAAAGAGGACAAGCGCCAGCACGCCGGCGCAAGCCAGGCCGATCGGATGCAGGCGGAATGCCTTGCGCACAGCGTTCATGTGAGCAGGGTGGAACAGCGAATTGCAGCGCGCAATTCGCCCGGTGGGCGGCCCGGGCTGCGGTCCTCAGGCAATGCGCGCGCCCTGCAAAGCGAGGACGCCGCTGCGCCCGGCAATCTCGCCGCTGGCGACCGCGTGACGCGGCAGCCTGGCCGCTGCGAGCGAGGCGAAAAGTTCGCCGGTACTTGCCAGTCGATAGCCCTGCGCCTGCCAGCCTAGCAAGAGCTTCTCGAAAGTCGCGCAAAGCCGCATCCCTTCGAGTTCGGCATGCAGGGTGTACACCTGCGAATGTTCGCCTCCGGCGGTGCGTGCCAGCAGGTTCTCGTGCACATTTTCGGCGGTCAGGCCATCGAGGCCGATCAGTTCGTCGAGCGTCGGCAAGGTCGTCGGCAACTGCGGCACGCCGATCACCGCGCCGTGCTCATCGACCGGCTGGAAGGGATGCGTGCCGCGCCCGTCGGACGCGTAGGAGAGGCCCAGTTCGCGCTCGAAGGCGTAGGCCGCGGCATTCATTTGCCAGCCGGCGGCGCCGTGCGTGCGCGCCGGCTCGCCGAAAACTTCCTCGAAGCGATCGGCAGCCCGCCGCATTTCGCGCTGCGTCCAGGCGGCGCTCTGTCCGGCGACGTGATCCTGCCAGCGGATATGGTCCCAGCAGTGGATGCCGACCTCATGGCCGGCGTCGCGCACCGAGCGCAGCAGCGCAGCTTCGCGCCGGCCGATGTCGGGACCCGGCAGCAAGGTGCCGTAGA
Organism: uncultured beta proteobacterium; assembly: GCA_903886975.1. Taxonomy (GTDB): domain Bacteria; phylum Pseudomonadota; class Gammaproteobacteria; order Burkholderiales; family Rhodocyclaceae; genus Propionivibrio. Next base: position 44,788 of record CAISOB010000051.1, on the reverse strand, counting down.
GCAGCGTGCGCAGTCCGTAGTGTTCGAGCACCGAGGTGCGCGAAACCTTTTGCAGAAAGCCCTTGCGAAAGACCCGCTTGATCGCCCGGCCGGTGTGGTCGGGCCCGAGGCTGAACAGGAAGGTGGCGCGGGCATCGTGCCGGCGCAGGATGCCGAGCAGGCGCGGCACGCCCTCGCGGGTGCCGCGCCAGGTATCGACGTCGATCTTGAGGGCGAGCAGTTTAATTGACCAGATCCTTGGCGTTGGCGAGCTGGCCGCGGTAATAGTCGAAGATTCCCTTGAGCGCATCGGCCATGGTCACCACCGGCGTCCATTCGAGGTCGCGCTGGGTGTTGGTGATCTTGGGAACGCGGTTCTGCACGTCCTGATAGCCCTTGCCGTAGTATTCGCCGGAGGTCGTTTCGACCATCTTCACCTTGGCCAGGCTTTCGGCGTATTCGGGGTAATTCTTCGCGAGTTCGAGCATCATCGTCGCCAGTTCGCGCACCGAGTAGTTGTTGGCCGGGTTGCCGATGTTGTAGATCTGGCCGTAGGCAATGTCGTTCTTGTTGGCGATGATCTTCATCAGCGCGTTGATTCCGTCGTCGACATAAGTGAAGGCGCGTTTCTGCCGGCCGCCATCGACGAGCTTGATGTTTTCGCCGCGCACGATGTGGCCGAAGAATTGGGTGATCACCCGGCTCGATCCTTCCTTCGTGGTGTGGATCGAATCGAGGCCGCTGCCGATCCAGTTGAACGGCCGGAACAGCGTGTAATGCAGCCCTTCCTGCTGGCCGTAGGCGGCGATGACGCGGTCGAGCAGCTGCTTCGAGCAGGCGTAGATCCAGCGCGGCTTGTTGATCGGCCCGTAGATCAGCTCGGAGTTCTCCGGATCGAATTCGCCGTCCTTGCACATGCCATACACTTCGGAGGTCGAGGGGAACACCACGTGCTTCTTGTACTTCACGCACCACTTGATGATCGGCAGGTTGGCTTCGAAATCAAGCTGAAAGACCGAGAGCGGCGCCTGCACATAGGTTGCCGGCGTGGCGATCGCCACGAGCGGCAGCACCACGTCGCATTTCTTGACGTGATATTCGATCCACTCCTGGTTGATCATGATGTCGCCTTCGAAAAAGTGAAAGCGCGGGTTGGCGATCACTTCGCCGAGCTTGTCGGCGAACATGTCCATGCCGAAAACGTCCCAGTCGGTCGTATCCAGAATGCGTTTGGTCAGGTGGTGGCCGATGAAGCCGTTTACGCCGAGGATCAGGACTTTTTTCATGGCTGCTTTCCGTAATGATCAATCAATTTTGGGGAATGGGTAATTTCAGGATCGCGCGCAGGCGCGCATCGTCGAGATTCAAAAGGGGGGTGCCGGACAGTTCGCCGTCGAGCACCCGCAAAAGGCCGCCGCCAGCCGGGTGGATTTCAACGCGGCCATCGCGGCGCAGCAGCGTACCGCTGTCCGCTCCGGGGCTGGCGTCGTCGATGACACGGGTGCGCCAGAGCAGCAGCCGGCCTGACGGGAAATCGCTGAATGCGCCGGGATAAGGCCGGCTGACGGCGCGTACCAGGTTGTGGATCTGGCGCGCATTCTGCCGCCAGTCGATGCGCCCATCTTCGGGGCGGCGACCGCCGAAGTAGGCGCCTTGCGTCAAGTCTTGAGGGCGATGTCCCGCAGTTCCTGCGATGAGCTTCGGCAGCGCGCGGTGCAGGCACAGCTCGGCCGCGACGACCACCTTTGCAAAGACATCGTGAGCCGTGTCATCGGGCATAATGGGAACGGCAAACTCGTCAACGATGGCGCCGTTATCCGGCTTGATCGTCATCTGATGCAGGGTGGCGCCGGTTTCGCGCTCTCCGTGCAACACCGCCCAATTGACCGGAACGCGTCCGCGATATTGTGGCAACAGCGAACCGTGCATGTTGTACGCACCGTGCTTCGCAGCTTGCAGCAGCGGCGCCTTGAGCATGTTGCGGTAGTAAAAACTGAAGAGAAAATCGGCGCCGAGTGCCGCCACCCTGGCCTCGACTTCGGGTGTATTCGGATCTGCCGGCGTGATGTATGGAATGTCATTCTCGGCGCATAGCGCGCGCACCGAGCCGAACCAGATCGTTTCATCCGGACTGTCCTCGTGCGTTACCACCAGTCGCACATCGACGCCCGCGGCGAGCAGCACGCGCAGGCAGCGCACGCCGACATCGTGATAGGCGAAGACGACCGCGCTGCTCATTCGCTCTTGTGCTCCAGGATGCCGGCAATCAGATAGCGCGGCCGGTCGCGCACCTCGTTGTAAATGCGCCCGATGTATTCGCCGAGGATGCCAATCCCGAACAGCGCAATGCCGAGCAGGAAGAAGGTGATGGCGAACAGGGTGAACACGCCTTCGGCTTCCGGTCCGATGAACAGGCGGCGCACCACGAGGTAGACGACCAGCACCGCCGAGCCGAGCGAGAGCAGCATGCCGAGCATCGAAAAAAGCTGCAGCGGCACGACCGAAAAGCCGGTCATCAGATCGAAATTGAGGCGGATCAGGCTGTACAGCGAATACTTCGATTCGCCCGCGTGGCGCTCCTCGTGGCCGATGACGACCTCGGTCGGATTTTGCGCGAACGAATAGGCGAGCGCCGGGATGAAGGTGTTCATCTCGTTGCACTGGTTGATGGTGTCGACGATGCGCCGGCTGTAGGCGCGCATCATGCAACCCTGGTCGGTCATGTGGATGCGCGTGATGCGCTCGCGCAGGCGGTTCATCGCCCGGCTGGCGACGTGCCGCCACCAGCTGTCGTGGCGTTTGCGGCGGATCGAGCCGACATAGTCGTAACCTTTGTCGAACTCGGCGAGCAGCAGCGGAATGTCTTCGGGCGGATTCTGCAAGTCTGCGTCGAGCGTGACAATGCATTCACCGCGCGCATGCGCGAAACCCGCGAGGATCGCGCGGTGCTGGCCGAAGTTGCCATTGAACAGGATGACGCGGGTCACATCGGAACGGACATGGAACTGCTGCGACAGGATCGCCGCGGACTTGTCGCGGCTGCCATCGTTGATGAAGATGATTTCGTAGGCCGTATGCAAGGCGTCGAGCGCCGGATACAGCCGGGCAAACAGCGCTGCGAGCGTCGCTTCTTCGTTGTAGACCGGGATGACGACAGTCAGCTTTGGCGCGCTCATGCCGGCACCTCCCTGGCTCCCAGCGTCGCAAGCGCGTTGCGCAGCGCCGTCGCGACGCGATCGACATCGGCATCATGCATTGCCGGGAAAAGCGGCAGCGTGAGAATGCGCGCGGCCACCGATTCGGTGTACGGCAAGGGTCGCTGAGCCAGTCCGCGCGCCTTGTAGAGCGACATCGTATGGATCGCCGGGTAGTGTATGCCGGTGGCGATGCCGGCTTCGCGCAAGAGATGCATGACTTCGGCGCGCTGTGCGGCGAGGCCCGCGGGCAGCAAGACCTGGAACATGTGCCAGTTGGAGTTCTCGAAGTCCGCTTGCGGCAAGTCGACAGACAGTCCGGCGAGTTTCAAAAAATACAGCCGCGCGAGTTCGCGCCGGCGCAAGTTGGCCTGGTCGAGGCGCTTGATCTGCCCGAGGCCGATCGCCGCGGCAATGTCGGTCAGATTGGCCTTGCCGCCAAGAACATCGCAGTCGTAGGTGCCGTCGGCATTACGCGTTACCCCTTGCAGCCGCAGCTTCTCGAACTGCCGTGCCTCGTCCTCGCTGTTCATCACCAGGCAGCCGCCCTCACCGGTGGTCATGTTCTTGTTCGGGTGGAAGCTGAAAGCCACCAGATCGCCAAAACTGCCGAGTTCGCGGCCGCGCCAGTGGGCGCCCTGCGACTGCGCCGCATCCTCGATCACGCGCAGGCGGTAGCGCGCAGCGAGCTCGTTGAGCCGATCGCGATCGACCGGCAGGCCGGCGAGATCGACCGGCAGGATGGCGCGCGTCCGTTCGTTGACTGCCGCATCGACCTGGCTCAGGTCGATCAGGCGAGTCGCCGGGTCGACATCGATAAAGACCGGTTTCGCGCCGACGGCCAAAATGACGTTCGAGGTCGCCACCCAGGTCAGCGAGGTGGTGATGACTTCATCGCCGGGTCCAATGCCGGCGATGCGCAGGGCAAACTCAAGTGCGGCCGTTGCCGAATTGACGACGCGCACCGGACGCCCGCCGGCGCGCAGCGACAGCGCCGCTTCGAGTTCGCGGCATTTGGGTCCGGTCGTGAGCCAGCCCGAACGCAGGACATCGGCGACCGCAGCGATGGTTTCTTCATCGATGTCCGGCCGAGTGAAGGGCAGTAATTCCATCAGCTTCTCGCCACGATAATGACGCCGACAATGATCACGGCAATGCCGGCCAGGCGCTGCGGCCCGACCGCCTCGCCGAACAGGAACCAGGCCAGCCCGGCATTGACCACATAGCCTATCGACAGCATCGGATAAGCAATGCTGACCTCGACGCGGGACAGGGCCAGAATCCAGACGACGACGCTGACCACATAACAAGCGAGTCCGCCGAGGATCGGCAGATTGGTTGCCAGCTCGGTTCCGATCGGCCAGGCGTTGGCGAACGAGAAATCGAAATGCCCGACCTGGCGCACCCCCGCCTTGAGCAGCAGCTGGGCAAAGGCATTGAGCAGCACCCCGAAGAGGACCAGTGCAAATTCCAAGAGCTTCATGGCTTGATCACCACCATGCGCCGCACATCCTGATACACCACTCGCATTACCACTCCCCGCTGTTGCAGTTCGCTGAAGGTGCCTTCGCCGAGCATGGCCATGGCATGCGGCGCGGCTTGCCAGCGCGCGACGAACGCGTTCAAGGTCGGAATGTCCTTGCCGGGCTCGGCCTTCTGGCCATATTCAAATTCATCCCGATAATCGACCTGGATTACCGGGCGCCGCAGATAGAAAGGAAAGGTCTGATCATAGGCAGTACGCAGACTATAGATTTCCATGTCCGGACGCAAATAGCGGCTGACCTGTTCGACGACCCGCTTGCTGCTCCGGAGCTGCCCGAAGGCGTCGTGTCCGGCACTGCCGATCAGCACCGCCGCGAGGCTTCCGGCCGTCAGCAGCATCAGTGCAGGCAAAGTAGATTGTCGTGCGAGAAAATGCCGGGCGAGTCCGGCGCACAAGAGGAAGACAAGGCCGCCGACGGCCAGGTGCAGCGCCAGATTTTGCAAGCCGGGCAAGGTGGCATCGCCCGATGCCAGGCGGCCGGCGAACGGGTAGCCGAGAATGACCAGGAGCCACAGGGCTGCGGGTAGCCACAAATGCTTCTCCAACTCGGACGGTTTGCTCCGCGCCAGTGTTTGCCCAAGCAGCAAGGCCAGAGCAGGAAACATCGGCAGGATATACGAGGGCAGTTTGGAATTCGAGATACTGAAGAAGACGAAAATGAAAACGGCCCAGATCAGCAGGAAGCGTTCAGTGTGAAATGCCGAGTCCCCGCGGCGTGGCCAGGCCTCGCGCACCAGGCGCGGCAGCAGCGAAGTCCACGGCAGGAAGCCGGCGAGCAAAACGGGAAGGAAATACCAGAATGCCTCCGTGCGCTGCGCCTGCGGCGTGAGATAGCGCGCAAAGTGCTCGTGGATGAAGAAGAAGTAGGCAAACCCCGGATTGCGCTCGGAAACCAGCCAGAACCACGGCCCGGCCAGCAGCATGAAAATGGCGCAGCCCGGCAGCCACTGCATCCGGCGCCACGGTGTCCAATGCCAGTTGATCAGACTGTAGAGCGTCAGCGCGCATCCCGGAATCAGCAAGCCGATCAGGCCTTTTGACAGGGTCGCCGCTGCCATCGCCGCCCAGGCGATCCACATGCCGTAACGCTTCTCCGCAGGCGAAGCGCCATTGTGCTGCGCCCGGAGGAAGGCACAAAGGACCAGCGTCAGGAAGAATGTCACGCCCATGTCGAGCGACAGGAAGTGGCTGTTGCCGATCACCCAGAACGTTCCGCCCATGACCAGCGCGGCATAATTCCCGTTGCCCCACAGGCGGCGCGCCGTAAGGCCAACGGCCAGCACCGACAACATGCCGGTCAGCCCCGGCCAGAAGCGGGCGGCGAATTCGTTGATGCCGAAGAGCTGAAAACTGAGCGCGCCCATCCAGTATTGCAAGGCCGGTTTTTCGAAATAGAGAATGCCGTTGAGGCGCGGCGTAATCCAGTCGCCGCTCTGCAGCATGCCCAGCGACAGTTCGGCATAGCGGCCCTCGTCGGGATGAATCAGGGCACGCTGGCCGAGCGTGGCAAACCAGGCGATGGTGAACAGCGTCCAGAAGAGAATCCAGATCGTTCTGCCGGCCCAAGCGAATTCGTGCCGGGCGCTAGGCTGCGACAAAGCGTTCTCCGGGTTGCGCCGAGGCATACCAGGCCGTCAGCGCAGCCGCTTCCGGTTCGTGATCACCACCCGCCCATGCGGCAAAATCGGCGCTGCCGATCGGCGTATAGGGGCCGTGCTTGACTTCGAAGATCACACCGCCGACGTCCAGAGACAACACGGCATGCCATTCGCCGGCGGCGGTTTCGAGAACGGCAACTTGATCGCCGAGAACGGTGCGACGCGTGACCAGTCCATCATCGGCAAAATGCAGAACGAGAAAACGCCCGCGCAAAGGGAAGAGCAACTCCCAAGTGTGTCCATGGCGGTGCGGCTTGATCAGCGTGTCGGGCTCCATTGCGATAGCCAAACGCTGAACCGGGTCCGACAGCGTTTCATGCAGGTTGAAATTGGCGCGGCGGCGTGGCGAAGTCTGCGCGGCTTTGACCAGCTCGTCGAGCCGGTTGGTATCGATTTGTTTCACAGGAAGGGATCGCGGCGTAGGTTTGAGGTAGGCAGCCCTATATTTTAACCTCATATGGATCTGCGCCCAGCGATTTGCAATCGCGCTTGAACCGTTAGCCAGCGGATTCCGAACCGACCATCGCCGGCCTTAGCCCCTGTCCGGGTATACTTCGACACAGGCTTAAGCCCGGCGATGTGATAGAAAGCCAAAAAGCGAATTGGATCGACAAGGGGGCGTATGGGAATTCTGAAAAGATTCTTGAATCGGGTACGGGGAAAGAGGCCGACGCTGCAAGAGAAGTATCCTCAGTATGAAATTGGACGTGGTTCCTTTGGGAACATCAGAGTTCGTCATCGAAGCGAACAGGCCAATCTAAAGATCGGCGCATTTTGTTCGTTTGCCTCTGACGTGCAAATCTTCCTGGGAGGCGAGCATCGGGCCGATTGGGTGACGACTTTTCCATTCCCTGCCTTTTGGGGCGGAATTCCAGGAAAAATTGACGACTGGGCCTTGACACGAGGCGACGTGATTATTGGCAATGACGTATGGATAGGCGCCGAAGCGCTGGTAATGTCTGGCGTACGGATTGGCAACGGCGCGGTGATCGGTGCAAGATCAGTCGTTACAAAGGACGTACCAGCCTACGCGGTTGTGGCGGGCATGCCGGCGAAGCTCCTGCGCATGCGCTTTAACCGCGAAACGATCGCTCGTCTTGAAGCACTTGCCTGGTGGGATTGGGATGAATCCCGGATTCGTAAATTTATCCCGAGGTTGCTTTCCGGCGATGTAGAGACCTTTCTCGAGCTGGCGGAAAGCGAGCGGACCGGTCCAGGCCAGCCATTTCAATCGGAGCCGTAATTGCTTAACCAGTATGTTCCGAGTAGCTTTAGCCCGATAACATTGCGTCGGGCTCATTCAAGCACAGCGGCCAATTTCGGACGAGTCAATTTCCTTGATTTTTTGCGCTGCCGAGACAAACCCTTTTTCAGCCATGGAAATATTTCATTCCCATGAATCAAGCAGAAGACAGGCTGGAAGCGTTGCCTGAGTGCCCAATTTGCGACAGTCCGTCGGCCTACGAATACAGCGGGCGTGACCTGATGTTCGACCGGCATGTGCGCTACGACTATTATTCATGCCCACGATGTGGGTGCGTCTTTCAAAGCCCGACTCCGAACCGGGAGGCCATAGCGTCTTTCTATCCTGAGAGCTACGGTGTGTATGATCAGGAGAAGAGAATCGGGAGTCTGAGCAAACTTCGCATGGCCCAACTGTGGCATGCCTGCGGATATCGTCATCTCAGCCCGTCTTTCCCGTATCGGTTGGTCTCGGCCCTGTTCTGTCTGCTGCGTCCGCCGACGATTCCCGCTTGGGGCGGCGGCGGGCGGATGCTGGATGTCGGGTGCGGAAACGGCCGCTATCTGACGACAATGCGAACCTTAGGGTGGGAAGTGCAAGGCGTGGAGTTCAGTGAAGATGGAATGAAGGCATGCCGATTGAGTGGTTTGTCGGTGCACCATGGCGATCTATTTTCGGCACAATTCCCCGAGGGGAACTTCGATCTGGTGACCGTTCGTCACGTGATCGAGCATGTCCCGCAGCCACGGCCCTTTTTTGCGGAGCTGGCCAGAATCCTTCGCGCTGGCGGCCGTTTGGTCATCGAAACGCCAAACAGCGAGGCGCTCGGCCGACGCTGGTTCAATACGCATTGGTATCACAACGATGTGCCCAGGCATCTTTACCTCTTCTCGCCGGCCAATATTGAGAGTTTGGGTGCGCACGTTGGGTTGTTCAAAGCCGGGCTGGTAATGGATACGACGCCAAAGAGTTTCCTCAATAGTCTGGATTATTTGAACGGCAATCGTAACCGGCCTTCGAAGCGAATCGCATGGCGACGCTTCATGGCTCGCGCCTACGTTTGGCTGGCGCGGCGAAAGGGGCGCGGCGATACATTCCAGATAACCTTCGTTAAGCCCGCGGTGTGAGCGGCTATGCATTTCCGTTGCGCGATCAGGCAAAGATGACGAGGAGAGTTCTTTTCCTCTCTAAGGGTGAAGACTCGGCGTCGACTCGTTACCGCGCATTGCAATATTTCCCCTTGCTGCGGGAGAGCGGCTTTGAGACTGCTCACGCCGCAATTGCCGGCGGGATAGGCGATTATCTGGATGCGTTTCGCCGTGCCGCTGCAGCCGATATCGTCGTCGTCTTGCGCAAGACATTCCCGCTTCCCCTACTCTGGCTGTTGCGGCACCTGTCACGCAAACTGGTCTTTGATTTTGACGACGCTATCTTTTGCAACACCGATGGCTCGGCTTCAGTCACCCGCATGCGCCGTTTTACGGCCATGGCCGAGGCTTGTGACCACATTCTTGCCGGCAACAGCTTTCTCGCGCGCAATGCCGCGCATTTCAACGCCGCCGTAACGGTGATTCCGACCTGCGTCGAAGCCGGCCATTATTCGGCTGCGGCCGAGAAGCCGAACGACACTATCGATCTGGTCTGGATAGGCAGTAGGTCAACGCGGAAATACTTGATTGACGCACTGCCTGCCTTGCGTCTCGCGGCAACTCGCTTGCCCCGGCTTCGCTTGAAAATCGTCGCCGATTTCGATTTGCCCGATGCCGGTTTGCAGACCTTGGCAGTTCCGTGGAACGCGGAGACCGAGGCAAGGGAGTTGGCCTCCGCGCATATCGGTATCGCTCCGCTGTCCATCGACGACTGGAGTCGTGGCAAGTGTGCCCTGAAAATCCTGCAGTACATGGCATCGGGTTTGCCGGTTGTTTCTTCGGATGTCGGCGCCAATGCGAAGGTGGTAATGGAGGGTAAGACCGGTTTCCTCGTCATGACCGATACGGCGTGGTGCGAGCGCATTGTTGAACTGGCGAGTGATGCGAGTTTGCGTTCTCGGTTCGGCGATGAAGGGCGACGAAGGGTACGTGCCGATTACTCGATCGAGCCGGTATTTTCACGCTTGCGCTCAGTCTTCGATGCACTGTCCTGATTCTTCCCTAACGGCTCGGCGACGACTACCGCGTCCCGCTTGGCGTCGCTGAACCGTCGTATCTCATGCAGTCCGATACTGGACAGCCAGGACGTGATATCAGGTTCGCGATGCGAAACTTCCAGCACAACCAGATCGTATTGTCCCTGTGCGAGTCTTTCCGGCAGGTGTACCCGCTCTTCGACCGCGCCCCTTGTGGAAACAGTTCCCCAGCCGGCGTAATACGCGGCGCTTGGACTTCCCGAATAGATTCTCGGGGAATCCGTGGCGTTCTGTGCCAGCCACGTGCCCGCTTCGACAAAATGACGCTTGCCCGGGCTTAGCGAAACTACATTGCTGACCATGATCAGCACGGATAGCGCAATTGCCAGCGAATTCCATCGCGGAAAGCGTTGCATCAAGAGCCACAAGCCGTAGCCGATCAAAGGCGCTGCCAATAGGCACAGAACAGCGACGTAGCGCCCGGCCAGGAACTGTACGTCGAGGACGAAAATCACCAAGACGAAAAGGTGCAACAGGAATGCCCAGGAGAAAGGTTGCCAACGCACCACCGCATTGCGTAGCGATCCCCTGGAAAACACGAACAATAGGGGCACGAGGAATATGCCAATGTGCCTAAGAAAATTGAGCGGGATGATGGCAATTGAACCAAAGAACAAGATGATTCTCGCCTGATCTTGCGCGTAGGGAATCAAGGCGGATGAAAGAGTCCGCGCCTTCGCATCGAATCCTGCGACGTTGAAGCGGCCAATTTCGCCCGCGAGGCGGTGTTCGGGTCCGAATTGACCGAAATAGAAAAGCGAGAGCAGGACCGCAAGGCCCAGGACCGGAAGCGCTACCGTCATCAGAATGCGAAGTTTCCTCTCGCCCTTGGGCGCGGCGGATAGCTGCCAAACGGTCAATGCCGGGAAGAAGGCCAGCGCTTCAGGGCGAAAAAGTGCAGCCAATGCAAGGGCGACTTGCGCGGCTAGTACGGTCTTCCAGCGAGGCATTTCCGACCACCGCAGCGCAATCCAGAAAGACAACATGAAGAAGAACCAGCAACCGTACTCCCGCAGAATTTCGTCGCGGTAATGATTGAGGCCGGGCAGGGCCAGGACGACCAGGCAAGTCGGCCACACCGCCTCGGGAAAATTGCGGCCGGCGCAACTCACCATCAAACTGCAAGCACCCGCCATAAATAAGGCGTTTAGCAAGTAGCCGGAGGTTTCCGGGCCCAATCCGGTCGCTCGTGAAACCACCGCCATCAATATCGGCAGGAAAGGCCAATTGAAAACTGCCCGAGCCGCCAGAAAACCCTCGTTCAGGAATGCGCGTGCCGCCTCGACATAGAGCATGCCGTCGCGATTCAGGGTGGGACTGGCGCTAATTGCAATGAGGGAAAGCAGCAGGCTGGCGATGAATACCACATGCGCTGGCGAGGCGCTCGAAGAGAGCGCTTTGAGTCGTGCCCAAGGCCGAGCCAATCTGTCAGTCGTTGTCATTCTTGTTCCGGGAAACTGATCCGGGATCCTTGACGACCAGCACATCCTCCATCACCAGATACTCGAGATCGGATCCGTAGAACATGTTCAGCGCATCTGTCGGCGAGCAGATCATCGCTTCGCCGCGGCGGTTGAGCGAGGTGTTGAGAACGACCGCGTTGCCGGTGAGTTTTTCCAGTTCGACCATCAGGTCGTAATAACGCGGATTGTGCCGGCGCTCGAGGACCTGGGCGCGTGATGTGCCATCCTCGTGCACGACTTCCGGCACGCGTTCCTTCCAGCCGTCGGCCACCTTGAACGTGAAGGTCATGAACGGCGCCGGGTGATTACTCCCGAGCATCTGCGGCCCGACGCGGTCGATCATGCTCGGGCAGAAGGGGCGCCAGCGTTCGCGGAACTTGATCTGTTCGTTGATGCGGTCGGCGACGCCGGCGGCACTCGGGCAGCCGAGAATCGAGCGTCCGCCGAGCGCGCGCGGCCCGAATTCCATGCGCCCATGGAACCAGGCCACCGGATTGCCGTCGGCTAGCAGTCGCGCAACCTGCTGCGGCACGGCGGCCAGCGTTTGCCATTGCGGCCGCGCCGGGTGACGGGCGCAGGCGGCGATCACGTCCTCGTTGCTGTACGCCGGCCCGAGGTAGACATGCTCCATCTTCTCGACCGGCACGCCGCGCTCGACCGAGACGTAGGCGGCGGCGCCAACGGCGGTGCCGGCATCGCCGGACGCCGGCTGGACGAATAGCTCCTTGAGTTCCGGACGGGCGATGATCTTCTGGTTAAGTTTGACGTTGAGTGCGCCGCCGCCGGAGAAAGCCAGACGGCCGGTTTCGCGCAGGATGTCGCCGAGATAGTAGTCGATCATCTGCAGCGCGAGATCCTCGAATAGCCGCTGTATGCTAGCCGCATAGTGCACGTAAGGGTCGTCGGCGATGTCGCCGGAGCGCTTGGGCCCGAGCCACTCGATCAGCTTGGGCGAGAAGTAGTAGCCCTTGCCGTCTTCCTTGTAGCGTCGGAAGCCGATGACGTTGGCGTAATCGGTGTTGACCGTCAGTTCGCCGTTCTCGAATTTCGCGAGGCGCGAGAAATCATACTTGCCGGCATCGCCGTAGGGGGCCATGCCCATGACCTTGTATTCGCCGTCGAGCATTTCGAAACCGAGGAACTCGGTGATCGCGCCGTACAGGCCGCCGAGCGAATCGGGGTCGAAGAATTCCTTGATCTTGTGGATCTTGCCGTTTTCCCCGTAGCCGAAGAAGGTGGTCGCGTATTCGCCCTTGCCGTCGATGCCGAGGATCGCCGTCTTTTCGGTAAAGCCCGAGCAGTGGTAGGCGCTCGCGGCGTGCGCCAGGTGGTGCTCGACCGGGATGATCTCTATTTTCTTGAGGTCGAAACCGAGCTGCACCAGGCACCACTCGATGCGCCTCTTGTAGCGCGTGTAGCGCCGGTTGCCGGCGAAGATCGCGTCGAGCGAACGGTCGGGCGCATAGAGATAGCGTTTGGCATAATGCCAGCGCGCCTTGCCGAGCAGGCTGATCGGCGCGTAGGGAATGGCCACGGCATCGACATCGGCGGGTTTGATGCCGGCGAACTGCAGACAGAATTTCGCGGCTTCGTAGGGCATGCGGTGCTTGGCATGCTTGTCGCGCACGAAGCGCTCCTCTTCGGCGGCGGCGACCAGTTTCCCGTCGATGTAAAGCGCCGCCGAGGGGTCGTGGGTCAGCGCGCCGGAGAGTCCGAGTATGGTCAGGGCCAAGGTTCAACTTCCACTGGATTGCGTGCGCCAAGTTAAATGCATATTATCCGGCGCACGCGACAAAGTATCCGAGTATACCCGACCGTCGGCTTGCCGGCTTGCCCCGCTCTTGCTACCGTCAACCGCTCGTCGTCAAGGAAAACAATGAAACCATCGATCAAGGCGCTGATCGTTTTGCTCGCTGTGCTGCTTCCAGCCTGTCTGCTCGGCCTCGGCGAGCGGCCGGTGTACAAGATCCAGGAAGTGCGCATCGCCGAAACCGCCCGCGAAATGCTGGCGAGCGGCGACTGGGCGGTGCCGCGCTACAACGGCGAACTGCGCCTGCAAAAGCCGCCGCTGCCGTACTGGTTGACCGCGGCGAGCTATCGTCTGGCGGGGGTCAGTGAAGCGGCGACGCGCCTGCCTGCGGTCTTGTTCGGGCTGTTCTCGGCGCTGCTGCTGTGGGTCTGGGTTCGCCGCGCGAGTGGCGATCGCAGCGCGGCAAACTGCGCGCTGGTCCTCGTCGCTTCGTATATCGGCCTGCGCTATTGCCGCAGCGGCGAAGCCGATTCCGTTTTGCTCTTTTTCGTCAGTTCGGCCTGCTTGCTCGGCTTCGATATTTTGCATGGCCGACGCGACGGGCAGCGACCAGCGCTGTTCGGGCTGGCGCTCGGCCTCGGCTTCCTGAGCAAGGGACCGGCGGCGCTGGCGATCCCGCTGCTGACGCTGGTGCTGATGGCGCTGATCGACAAGCGGGCCGGGCGTTTCTCGGCGCGGTGGAAAGACTTCTTCAGCGTAGCGGGCGTTGCGTTGCTCCTCCTCACCGCGCTCGGCTGGTACGCGTGGATCGTCTGGAAGTTTCCCGACATCGCCGAGCAATTCTTCGCCAAGCAGGTCGATGAAACTTTTGTCAGCGGCAGCCACGCCAAGCCTTTATGGTGGTATCTCGCGCACTGGTTCGATTTCTTCGCGCCCTGGGGCGTGCTGATCATTCCGGCGGGCTGGATGGCCTGCCGCCGGGCCGCCCCCGAGCTTCCGCCGCTGGTCCGCCTGGCCTGGGTTTGGCTGGCCGTTGTCCTGATGCTGCTGACGGCGACGGTCAACAAGCAGATGCAGTACGCATTGCTGCTGGCGCCGCCGCTGGCCATCGTTCTCGGCCACTACCTGGCGCAGTCCGAAGGCGGTTTTGCCCGCGCCAATCGCATTCTTTTCAGCCTGTTCTGCGTCGCCGCGATGGCGGGCGTCATCGTCGCCCTGCGCAAGTCGTCCGACATTCCCTTGGCCTTGACTTGGCTGGCGCTGCCGATTGCACCGCTGCTCGTGCAACGCCTGCTGCGCGAAAGCTCGCTGTCGGCGCCAGTGCTGCTCGTCGCAGGAATCACCGCGATGGCCTATCTCTACAGCGAGGCCCATCTGTCGAACGAACCGCGCAAGGTCGCAGCCCAGACCCTGATGGCCGTGGCCGCGCAACACGCGCCGCTCTATCAGTTCAGAACCGGGCTCAACGATGGCGCCCTGTCCTTCTACGCCGGACGGGTCGTGCCGCCGGTCGATGCGGCGGAAATCGCGCAGCTACTGCAAAAGCAGAGTGAGCTGTGGCTGATCGGCGCCGGCGTTCCCAATTTGCCGGGACTCGATTCACAGGCTGAAATGAGGGTCGAGGAACTCACACTGTACCGATTGCAGCGCAAGCCGCTTGCGGGCGCGAAATAGTCGATCGAATTCGACCGCAGGCGAGGACGCCCGCAATCGTCGAGAGCTACCGATAGATCGGCGCTTCGCCTTCCGGACGGGTCCTGAAGCGGCGGTGCACCCAGTAATACTGCTCGGGCATGGTGCGCACCGCGGCCTCGATCCAGGCGTTCATCCGCGCCGTGTCGGCTTCGACGTCGGCGGTCGGAAAATCGGTCCACGCATCGCCGATTTCGATGCGGTAGCCTCGCCCGCCCGGCAGCGTGCGCGTCACGCACGGAACGACAGCGGCGCCGGCCGCTTTGGCCAGGCGTGACAGGCCGCTGATCGTCGCTGTCTGGATGCCGAAAAACGGGACGAAGATCGAATCGCGGCGATGATGATTCAAGTCCGGCAAATAGTACAAAGGGCGGCCGGCCTTCATCGCCTTGACCGTCGCCCGCGCGCCGTCGCGGCGGGTCAGCAGCAACTGGTTGCCGAAGCGCAGGCGGCCTTTGAGGAGCAGGCGGTTGAAGAGCTCGCTGGCCTGTGCCGCATAAATGCTGACCACGTCAAAGCGCATGGCGATCGCTACGCCACCCGCGTCGAGGCCGACAAAATGCGGGGCCAGCAGGATGACCGGCCGGCCGGCGGCGCGCAAAGCCCGGATCTTTTCGTCGCCCTCGACATGGATGAGCCGCTCGAGGCGTTCCGCGCTCGCCCACCAGAAAATGGCGCGCTCGAGAAAGCTGCGGGCCAGGGCCTTGAAATGGTCCTTGGCCAGTTGCCGGCGCTGCGCCTCGTTGAGTTCGGGGAAACACAAGGCCAGATTGACCTGCACGATTCGGCGCCGGCGCGCGCCGACGTAGTAGAGCAGCAGCCCCAAGGCGCGGCCGAAAGCGGCGATCAACGACAGCGGCAGGAAATGCAGCAGCCAGAGCAGGGCCACCGCGGGCAGGCGCAAAACGGTACTCAGCACGGGCGTTTCGGAGCGCAGCCTGCAGCTTGCGTGGCGCCCAATGGATTTGAATTTGACATGGAGACAAGTATAGTCATGCGGTTTGGCGGATCATCGCGGCCGGCGGCTTGCCGAATCCGTCGCGGCATTGTATTGCCAATCGCCATCGACCACCAATTCCGACCGATTGAAAGCGGCAATGATCGTCCACATTTCAGCCCTCATGACAAGCGATGTCAAGGCGCTCGCGGCCCTCGCGCGCGTTGTCTGGCAAGGCGCCTACACGGGAATCATCACGCAGGCGCAGATCGACTACATGCTAGCCCAGCGCTACAACGCGCCGCGCCTCCTTGACGAACTCGAAGCGACCGGAATCTGGTGGGACAAGGCGACGGTTGATGGGCAAATGGTCGCGTTCGCCTCGACCCTGCGCGGACCCGCTGCGCATGAAATGAAGGTCGACAAGCTCTATGTCGATCCGCAGTGGCAGCGCCGCGGGATCGGCGGCCGCTTGCTCGACCACATTGCCGAGCGGGCGCTCGCGCAGGCTTGCGACACGCTGCTTCTGGCCGTCAATAAACGCAACGAACCGGCGATTGCCGCTTACCGGAAATACGGCTTTTCGGTGCGCGATGCCGTCTGCGTCAATATCGGCAACGATTTTGTCATGGACGACTTTATAATGGTCAAATCATTGCACTGACGCGATCGGACAGACCAGATGAAACTCAGATTCACAAAAATGCACGGCTTGGGCAACGACTTTGTCGTCATCGACGGCGTTCGCCAATCGGTCAGCCTGACGCCGGCGCAGCTGCGCTTTCTCGGCGACCGGCATTTTGGCGTCGGCTGCGATCAGATCCTGCTCGTCGAAGCGCCTACCCGCGCGGAGGTGGATTTTCGTTACCGGATTTTCAATGCCGACGGCGGCGAAGTCGAACAGTGCGGCAATGGCGCGCGCTGTTTCGTCCGTTTCGTGCATGACCAGGGCCTGTGCGAGAAGCGCGAGATTCGCGTCGAAACGCTGAGCGGCGTGATTGCGCCGCGTCTTGAGGCCGACGGCAGCGTGACGGTGAACATGGGCGTACCGGTGTTCGTCCCGGAAGAGATTCCCTTCATCAGCACGAGTGGCGAACTGGTGCAGCGCCTGCAGGTCGGCAGTGACGAAGTCGAGATCACCGCCGTGTCGATGGGTAATCCGCATGCCGTGCAGGTGGTCGCCGATGTCGATACGGCGCCGGTGGCCGTGCACGGGCCGCTGATCGAGTCGCACCCGCGCTTCCCGCGCCGGGTCAATGCCGGCTTCATGCAGATCGTCACGCGCCAGGACATCCGCCTGCGGGTATTCGAACGCGGCGCCGGCGAAACGCTGGCCTGCGGCAGCGGCGCCTGTGCCGCGGTGGCGGCCGGTATCGCGCGCGGCCTGCTCGATTCGCCGGTGCGCGTCGCGACGCGCGGCGGCGAACTGGAAATTGCCTGGGGCGGTCCGCGTACGCCCGTGCTGATGACCGGACCTGCGGTCAGCGTATTTACCGGAGAGATCGAACTATGAATTCAGAAGAAGTCGTCCAGTATCTGCAGGACAATCCGCAGTTTTTCGAGGAGCATGCCGAACGCATATCACGCCTGGTGATTCCGCATCCGCACGGCGGGCGAACCATATCGATCACCGAGCGCCAGATGCTCAGCCTGCGCGACAAGAACAAGCAGCTCGAAGGCAAGATGGGCGAGTTGCTGCAATTCGGCGAGGAAAACGACACGATCAGCGAGAAGATGCATCGGCTTGCCGTGGCGATGATTGCAGCAGCCAATTTCCAGGCGGTGCTGCATACGCTCAACTTCCATTTGCGCGACGATTTTTCGATTCCGAACGTCGCTCTGCGCTTGTGGGAGAGGCCGGAAAACGCCGAAGAGTTGCCCGAGTTTGCCGCGGTCAGCGAAGAACTGCAGGTATTTGCCGAGACCCTCAATCAACCTTATTGCGGTTCGACCGCCGGCTTCGAAACCTCGTCGTGGTTTGGCGCGGCGTCGCCGCACGTGCGCTCGCAGGCGCTCATTGCCATGCGCAATGGCGGCGGCACGATCGGCTTGATCGCGCTCGGCAGCGAAGACGCACAGCGCTTCTTTGCCGGCATGGGCACGCTTTACCTGGAACGCCTCGGCGAGATGGCCTCGGCGGCGCTCGCCCGCGTCTTGCGCTGATGCCGTTCATGGCCGCCGAGCCGTCGGTCACTGCGTACCTCGATGAACTCGCGCAGCAGCGGCGGCTCTCGCCGCATACGGTCAGCAACTATCGGCGCGATCTTTGCGCACTGTGCAGCCTGAGCGACGAACTGCCCGGCAAGTGCGCGCTCGCCAGCCTGGGGGCTCATCACATTCGCCGCTTTGTCGCCCAGCTGCATACCCGCGGGCTCGGCGGGCGTTCGCTGGCGCGCGTGCTCTCAGCCTGGCGTGGCTACTACCGCTGGCTGGCCCAACACGGGGGAACAGCGGCCAATCCGGTTGAAGGCGTGCGCGCGCCGAAGAGTCCCAAGCGCCTGCCAAAAGTGTTGTCCCCGGACGAAGCCAACCGCTTGCTTGACGCGACCAGCGCGGCCGGCGATGACGTGCTGGAGATTCGCGATCAGGCGATGTTCGAACTCTTCTATTCATCCGGTTTGCGGCTTGCCGAACTCGCGGCACTGGACGTTTCCTGCCTGTCCGACATTGTCGCCGGCGAAGTGCGCGTTCTCGGCAAGCGCAACAAGCTGCGACTGGTTCCGGTCGGCAGCGTGGCACGCGCGGCAGTTGGCCGCTGGGGGCAGCGCCGGCTTGAAGTCGCCGCAGCCGAACAGGCGGCCTTGTTTGTCGGCCAGCGCGGCGGCCGGATCAGCGCGCGCGTGATCGAGGAGCGGCTGAAGAAACGCGCGCTGGCGCAGGGATTGCCGCTCAACGTGCATCCGCACATGCTGCGCCACTCCTTTGCCTCGCACCTCCTGCAATCGTCGGGCGACCTGCGCGCAGTGCAGGAAATGCTCGGCCACGCCAGCATTGCCTCAACCCAGGTTTATACACACCTCGATTTTCAGCACCTGGCCAAGGTTTACGACAAGGCGCATCCGCGCGCCAAGCGCAAGTAGCTCATGCGCGCAAAGCCGGCAGTTGGTCGGCGCGCGCGACAAACTGCAAGGCGAGGCCGTTGTTGCAGTAGCGTTTGCCTGTCGGTTGCGGTCCGTCGTTGAAGACGTGTCCCTGGTGGCCGCCGCAACGGGCGCAGTGGTATTCGGTGCGCGGATAGATGATCTTGAAATCGGTCTTCGTCATGATGGCGCCGGGCAGGGGCTGCCAGAAACTCGGCCAGCCAGTGCCGCTTTCATACTTTGTCCTGCTGTCGAACAAGGGCAGATAACAGGCCGCGCAGATGAAGCTGCCGTCGCGTCTCTCGTTGTTGAGCGCACTGGTCCCAGGCGCTTCGGTATCTTCCTGGAAGAGTACGCGATAGGCGTCGCGCGGCAGGAGCGCAGCCCATTCGGTCTTGGTCTTGACGAGTCGCACCGTGCCGCCTTCCGCGGCGATGGCAAATTGCGTTGCCTGGCCCGGCAGGATAAAGGCCGACAGAGCGCCGAGCCACTTGAGGATTTGACGACGGTCCACGAAGCCTCCATGAATATCGTTGGTCTGGCGAGTTCGGCAGTTGATCGCTGTGACAGTTCCCGAAGCTGCCGTACGCGGCGGGACTCCGAATAATTCATGTCGACAAGTTATTGCAACAATGTTGCGTCTGGTCGTGAGCTATGCTCTAATCAGCAGACCCACTCTGGCCGGGACACTCGCCTTGCCTTTTCAACCTTCCCCGAGCGTTGATGCCGTCGCCGAGCAAATTCGCCGCACGGGTGCGCGCGCGACGCCGGCACGCATCCGTGTTCTCCAGCTTCTGCGTGATGCGCCTGCGGCACTGACGCATAACGAGATCGAGTCGGCCTTGGGCGCCCGGGCGATCGACCGTGTGACGCTCTACCGCGTGCTCGACTGGCTGGCCGAAAGCGGCCTGGCGCACAAGAACACGGATGCTCATCGCGTCTATCGTTTCTCGGCTGCTGCTGCGGGCGAGCACCTGACGCATGTGCATTTTCGTTGCGAAGACTGTGGCGGTGTCTTCTGTCTTGCCGCCGCGCCCCCGGCCGCGCCGGCCTTGCCGCTCGGCTTTTCTCTGTCGCGCGTGGATTTCGACCTGCGCGGACGTTGCGCCGGCTGTTGCGCAGCGTCGTCGTGAGCGGGCACGATACCACGCAGGAATGCCCGCAAATTGCAGAGTATGGGGCGATGTGTTAAAAGAGACCTCTGTCGATAAATTGCAAGTTGCTGCTGCAGGCTATGGTTTTTTCATTCTTCAAAAAAGAACCAAAAAAGATGGTCGCCCGGCCAGCTGCCGTGCCGCGCTCGAATCAGGCGCACGACGACAATCCTCTGTTCGGTGGCGACGACGGTTACCCTCCTGCCGGCGCGGCGAATCCGGCCGGCACGGCGCCGTCGGCGCCGACCAAGGACGGTTCATCGCCGCTTGAGTCCTCGAGTTTCGCATTCAGCGAGAGTTCGCTTGATTTTCAAGTCGAGGTGGATATCGATCCGGTCGATGCCGAAGCCGAGAAAGCGGCGATGCTTTTTGCCAACGGGCAGGACGACGCGGCACGCGGCGTACTCGAGGCAGCCGTGGCGGTCTATCGCCTCGGCCCCGCCGAGCGCTTGTGGCTGATGCTTTTCGACCTTTACCAGCTGACCGGCAAGCGGGCGCCATTCGAGGCGCTCGGCATCGATTACGCGCGGTCCTATGAAAAATCGCCGCCCGGTTGGCGCGACAAATCACCCGACAAGCCCAAGGGCAAGGAGGTGCTGGCCGGTAACCTTCTATTCCGCGGGCCTTTGTCCGGCGATAACAATGCGGCGTTCGACGCGATCCGCCAGGCCATGGAAAAGAATGCGAAGGTTCGGCTCGACCTGTCGTCGCTCGCCGGTCTCGATGCGCCCGGTTGCGGTCGTTTTCTGGCGCAGTTGCAACAGACTCGAAAGGCCAAGCGCGAGATCGAAATCCTCGGCCGCGACAAGTTGCGCGCATTGCTCGAAAAGCCCGTCGAGCCGGGGCGGGCCGAAGACAAGGAGTGTTGGCTGCTGCTGCTCGAAATTTACCAGTTGCAGGGACAGCACGAGGCTTTCGACGAGGTGGCAATCGATTATGCCGTGACCTTTGAAGTTTCGCCCCCGTCGTGGGAGCCGCGCCGGGTTGCCAGCCCGGAACCGGTGTTGGCGCGTGTCGTCAATGACCCTGAGACGGACAGTGACACAAGGACCGACGCCTACGTTCTGCGCGGCGAGATCAAGGCCCAGCGCTTTGGCGATTTGCCGGCGCGTGCCGAGCAGTGCGACCCGGTGCTCATCGAGTGCATGGCGCTCTCGCGCATGGATTTCATCAGCGCCGGCGCGCTGCTCAATACCCTGACGATGGTTCGGCGCACGGGCAAGCAGATCGTCTTTCGCCATCCCAATCATCTGGTTGCCGAACTGTTCGGCATCGTCGGCCTCACCGCGGTGGCGACCATCGTTTTCGCGAAACGCTGATGGAGCAATACCACGGCACGACGATTCTCTCAGTACGCCGTGGCGAGCGCGTGGCCATGGGCGGCGACGGTCAGGTCACGCTTGGCAATATCGTGATCAAGGCCGGTGCGCGCAAGGTCAGGCGCATCCATGAGGGGAAGATTCTTGCCGGCTTTGCCGGCGGCACCGCCGATGCGTTCACGCTGTTCGAGCGTTTCGAGGCCAAACTCGACAAGCATCAGGGCAATCTGCTGCGCTCGGCCGTCGAACTCGCCAAGGACTGGCGCAGCGATCGCGCCTTGCGCCGGCTCGAAGCGATGCTCGCCGTCGCCGATCAGGCCAATTCGCTGATCATTACCGGCAACGGCGATGTGCTCGAACCCGAGTACGGCATCGTTGCCATCGGATCGGGCGGCGCATTCGCGCAATCGGCCGCGCGGGCGCTGATCGAGAACACCCCGCTCGATCCGGCCGAGGTGATCCGCAAGTCGCTCGAGATCGCCGGCGACCTGTGCATCTACACCAACCACAATTTCGTCATCGAGACGCTGGACTGATCAGATTCCGATCGCCACCGTGATGCCGTCGTAACGCGCTTCGATTTCGGCAAAGTGCCCGGCGAGCCTTGGCCACGTCAGTCCGAGTTGCGCGCAGGCGAGTTCGGAGAGCTCGGGGACTCGGTTGTCGGGCAACTCGCCGAGGTCGAGCGCATGGCTCAGAATCTCGCTGACATGAACCAGGTTGCCGATTTCGCTGAACAAATCATCGGGCTCGTGATGCGCCGCAATGGCGTCGGCGATCTCGGCCGGCAGTTTCCAGGCGATTGCCAGAGTCTTTCCGGCGGCCGCGTGGTCATAGCCGAACACCTCGCGCTCTGCGGCGATCAGGGAAATATCGCCCTGCCGGCGCAGATCAAGGGCGCGCACGTAATGGGTCGGACTGGCGGTGAACATCAGCAGTTGGCCGATGTCGTGCAGCAGGCCGCCGGTAAACGCCATTTCCGGATTGAAGCCGGTCAGTTCGCCGAGCACCCGTGCGCAGGTGGCAACGCCAAGCGAGTGGCGCCACAGCAGGCGGGCGTCGAATCCCGTATTGCGCATGTCGTAGCGATAGGTGAGCGCCGACGCGAGAATGATGCTGACGATACGATCGATGCCGAGAACGAGGAAAGCCTGCTTGGCCGAAAAGATGTGCGTCGACAACCCGGACGCCACCGAATTGGCCGCCGCCAGCAAGCGGGCGACAATGGCCGGGTCGGAATTGATGTAATGCGCGAGCGTATCGACATTGGCGCCTTCGTCATTGAGCGAACGCGTCAGGTAACTGACGACCTCGGGCAGCGACGGGAGCGCATTCGCTTTGGCGGATAATTCGTCGAGGCTGGGTGGCGTCGTCATGCGGTATGCTCCCGGCGAAAATCGAGAATGGCCGCGTGCAGTGCCTGCCGCGCCGGACTTCCGGCGCCGCGAAAGATGGTCTCAACCCGGGATTCGGCGGCGTGAAGTTCCATGGCGATCGTTTCAGGGTCGCGCGTATCGACGACCAGTACGGAGACCGTTTCGACGCCGCGCCGGATCAGCCGCTCGAGCATTTCCGAATCGAGCGCCGTTCCCGCGGCCAGCAAGGTGTTCCCGTCGCGGCCGATGACCGCGGTCGCCAGGGTCATTCCCGGGGCCACGCGACCCGGGGCAAGGCAAACGATGCGTGATTTCATAATTATTCTCCTGCCGGCCCGCTCCAGACCGTTCGCATCAGTTTGCCACAATCAGCGCATTAACTGAGAACATGTTAAATTTCTTTCCCTTTTCGCCGTATCGCGCAGGCTAAAAATGACGCAAATCATGCCAATGACGCCGCAGGAAATTGTGCACGAACTCGACAAACATATTGTCGGCCAGGGCAAAGCCAAGAAGGCGGTGGCCATCGCGCTGCGCAACCGCTGGCGCCGGGCGCAGGTGGCCGAGCCGCTGCGCCAGGAAATAACGCCCAAGAACATTCTGATGATCGGCCCGACCGGCGTCGGCAAGACCGAGATCGCGCGGCGTCTGGCGCGCCTCGCCAACGCGCCCTTCATCAAGATCGAGGCGACCAAGTTCACCGAGGTCGGCTATGTGGGCCGCGACGTCGAAACGATCATCCGCGATCTTGCCGAGATCGCTGTCAAGAACGGCCGCGAACAAGCGATGAGCGCGGTTCGGGCGCGCGCCGACGACGCGGCCGAAGAGCGTCTGCTCGACGCGCTGCTGCCGCCGGCGCGGGGAAATTTATACAATGAGGGCCAAGTCGCCGATGAAAGTGCGACGCGCCAGAAGTTTCGCAAGAAACTGCGCGAAGGCGAACTCGACGACAAGGAGATCGAAATCGAAGTCGCCGCGTCGGCGGTGCAGGCCGAGATCTTCGCGCCGCCCGGCATGGAGGAGCTGACCTCGCAAATTCAAGGCATGTTCCAGACCATGGGCGCCGGCCGCAAGAAATCGCGCAAGCTGAAAATCGGCGAGGCGCGCAAGCTGCTCAACGACGAGGAAGCGGCAAAGCTCATCAACGATGAAGAGATCAAGCTTGCCGCTATGTACAACGTCGAGCAGAACGGCATCGTCTTCCTCGACGAGATCGACAAGATCACTTCGCGCGGCGACGTTCAGGGTGCCGACGTCTCGCGCCAGGGCGTGCAGCGCGATCTCCTGCCGCTGGTCGAAGGCACGACGGTGTCGACGAAGTACGGCATGATCCGCACCGACCACGTGCTGTTCATCGCCAGCGGCGCTTTTCACCTGGCCAAGCCGTCCGACCTGATCCCGGAGTTGCAGGGGCGTTTCCCGATTCGCGTCGAGCTTGACTCGCTCTCGGTCGCCGATTTCGAGTGCATCCTGACCCAGACCGATGCTTGCCTGACCATGCAGTATCAGGCTCTGATGGCCACCGAAGGCGTGGCGCTCGAATTTTCTGCCGACGGCATCCGGCGGCTCGCGCAGATTGCCTGGTCGGTCAATGAGCGGACCGAGAACATCGGCGCGCGCCGGTTGTACACGGTGATGGAGCGCCTGCTCGAAGAAGTGTCATTTACGGCCGGGCAGCCCGCGACGCAGACAACGATCGCCGTCGACGGCGCCTATGTCGACGAGCGGCTCGCCGAACTGTCGCAGAACGAGGATCTGTCGCGCTATGTTCTGTAGTTCAAGAAAAAGGCCGGCACACGTGCCGGCCTGTGGTTGTCGGGCGGCTGCCCTCAGTCGTTGATACGCATGCCGTAGAAGCTGCGATAGACGAACACCAGATTGAGCGCCAGGAAAGCCGCAGCCAGCACCCAGGCCAGGTTCTGTTGCCCCTGCGCAACGAGACCGACGGCCATTTCGACGGCCAGCAGACCGAACAGCGTGGTGAACTTGATGATCGGGTTCATCGCCACCGAGCAGGTGTCCTTGAACGGATCGCCGACGGTGTCGCCGATCACGGCGGCCGCATGCAGTTCCGTGCCTTTGGCGCGCAGCTCGGTTTCGACGATCTTCTTGGCGTTATCCCAGGCGCCGCCCGCGTTGGCCATGAACACCGCCTGATAGAGGCCGATGATCGCCAGCGAGATCAGGTAGCCGATGAAGAAGAAGGGCTCGATGAAGGCGCAGGCCAAGGTGCCGAAGAACACCGCCATGAAGATGTTGAACATGCCTTTTTGCGCATACTGCGTGCAGATGGCGACGACGCGCTTGCTGTCTTCGACGTTGGCCTTGGTCGAACCCTCGTCAAGCTTGATGTTGAGCTTGATGAATTCGACGGCGCGATAGGCGCCGGTCGACACCGCCTGGGTTGACGCGCCGGAGAACCAGAAGATCGTCGCGCCGCCCGAAATCAGACCGAGCAGGAAAGGCGGATGCAGCATCGACAGATTGCTGACATTGTCCGTCAGGCCGTTGGTCAGCAGCATGATGATCGAGAAAACCATGGTTGCTGCACCGACAACCGCGGTGCCGATCAGCACCGGCTTGGCCGTGGCCTTGAAAGTATTGCCGCAGCCGTCATTTTCTTCCAGCAATTCCTTGGCCTTCTCGAAGTCGACGGTGATGCCGAAAGCATGCTTGACTTCAGCTTCGATGCCGGGAATCTGCTCGATGGTCGACAGTTCATAGACCGATTGCGCATTATCGGTCACCGGACCATAACTATCGACCGCGATGGTGACGGGCCCCATGCCGAGGAAACCGAAAGCCACGAGGCCGAAGGAGAAGACGGCCGCCATGATTCCGGCCTTGGCCGCATCCGGATTGATCACCAAAGAAAGATCGCCTTTCGAGACAAGATAGGCGCCGGTCATCAGCGAGACGATGACCACACCAATCCAGAACGCCGAGAAGTTGCCGGCCGTCAGACCGGCGAGGATGTTCAGGCTGGCGCCGCCTTCGCGCGAAGCTTCGACGACTTCGCGCACATGCCGCGAATGGGTCGACGTAAACACTTTCACCAGTTCCGGAATGATCGCGCCGGCCAGCGTGCCGAAGGTGATGATCAGCGAGAGCTGCCACCACAGGTTGGCATAGATGACGCCGCCAATGGCGATGTTGCCGATCAGTATCTTGGAAACGATGAAGGTGATGATCAGCGAGACGATGGAGGTTACCCAGACCAGCGAGGTCAGCGGCGTTTCGAAGTTGAAGCGCGGCGAGGCGCCGAATTTGGCCTTCATGACGAAATCATTGCCGATGTAGGAAATTCCGGAAGCGAAAATCATCATCACGCGCATGACGAAGATCCAGACCAGCAGCTGCACCTGAACCGCAGCCTCCGGAACGGCCAGCAGAATGAAGCTGATCAGGGCGACGCCGGTGACGCCGTAGGTTTCGAAACCGTCAGCTGTCGGGCCGACCGAGTCGCCGGCGTTGTCGCCGGTGCAGTCGGCGATGACGCCCGGATTGCGCGGGTCGTCTTCCTTGATCTTGAAAACGATCTTCATCAGATCGGAACCGATATCGGCAATCTTGGTGAAGATGCCGCCGGCGATGCGCAGCGCCGCGGCGCCGAGCGATTCGCCGATGGCGAAGCCGATGAAACACTTGCCGGCGAGCTCGGGCGAGACGAAAAGCAGGATGCCGAGCATCAGCAGGAGTTCGGTCGAGATCAGCATCATGCCGACGGAAATGCCGGACTTCATCGGAATCGAATAGACCGGGAAAGGCTTGCCGGCCAGCGCGGCGAAAGCCGTGCGGCTGTTGGCTAGGGTATTGATGCGGATGCCGAACCAGGCGACGCCGTAGGAGCCGGCGATGCCGACGAGCGAGAAGGCGAGGATTAGCACGACTTCCGAGCCGTGCATGTGCTGCACCCAGCCGAAATAGGCGACGATGATCGCGCCGATGAAGACCTCGAGCACGAGGATGAACTTGCCCTGGGTGATCATGTAGGTCTTGCAGGTTTCGTAAATGATCTCGCTGACTTCAGCCATCGAGCGATGCACCGGCATGGCCTTGATTTGGCCATAGACCACTGCGCCAAAAGCAAGGCCGGCGATGCACACCAGGAGCCCGTAGGAGAGCAGCTGCCAGCCGGTCATGCCGCCGAGGAAAACCGCCAGCGCCGGATCATTCAGATTCGGCAGCACAAGGTTGGCTTCGGAACTGGCACTGGCGAGTTGGCAGGCCGAACCGAGCAGCAGGGCCGCAAGCCAGCGTGCGCCGGCGGGGGCGGAGAAGGATCTGAAGAGTTTCATCACAGTTTCCATTGAGTTGTAAAAACAAAAGCCGAGACGAAGCTCATGACTCGGCATCGCACGCGTTGCGGCGGCAAGAACTAACCTGGCTGGCGTCGAACGCTGACCAAATGAAGCAATTATTTTTCACAGGGATGTTTTAACCGATGGCACCAAGGCGTTTCAGCTCAAACACGAATGCAAAACGCCAGATACAACAAGCAGGCGCCACACTTTTAGTTTTATCGCAGGCAGCGACGCCGGTTTCTCGACCCAAACCCCTAACTTACTATACTACCAAAGTTTTATGGCTTAGCCAATGCCCGCACAGCCCGCAGCGGCGGTTCAGGAGAAGAATTCGTCGAGCAGGCTTGCCAACGCTTCGGGCTGGTCGTGGTGCAGGTTATGGCCGCAGTCGGCTAGCCAGTTTTCCTGCAGCTTGGCGAAACAAGCCCGCCGCGCGTCGAGGTCGTCCGGACGCTGCGCGAATTCCTTCATGACATCCGAGTCGCGCCCGGCAACCCACAGCGTCGGCGCGCTGATCCGGCGCCAGCAGGCCTTGGCTTCGGGCAGCGGAAAATAGACTGGGCTGATCCAGCGATGGCGCGGGTCGGCGGCGAAGACGAAACTGCCGCCGCTGGCGCGTGATGAATGCTCGGCAAGAAACGCGGCGCGTTCAGGGGTCAGGCGCGGGTTGTCGCTGCGCAGTCTGGCGGCGAATTGTTCGCGGTCCGGGTAATGGCGGAAAGCGGCGTCGTCATCGCGGATCTGCTGCAACCATTTGGCAAGGCGGCCAGGACTGTCTTCGGGCGCGTGCACCCAGAGAACGAAGCCTTCGAGGCTCGCGAGGTGCGACACCCGCTGCGGCGCGATGCCCGCGAAGAGGCTCGCGACGATGCCGCCCATGCTGTGGCCGGCGAGGCGCGCCGGTTGCGCCGGCGAGTAATGGCCGAGCAGCGCGTCGAGGTCGGCGATGTAGTCGGCGAACCAGTAAGGGCCGTCGTTCCATTGCGACAGGCCAAAACCGCGCCAGTCAGGCGCGATGATGCGCCAGTTGCCAACCAGGGCCTCGGCGACGAACTGAATCGACGCGCCAACGTCGCCCCAGCCGTGCAGGAAGAAGATCGTCGGCGCGTCGTCGTCGCCCCAGATCCGCACGTGGTAACGCCGCTCGCGCAGCGCGACGAACTCGGAGCGCGAGTGCCGCATGTCTCAGGCCGCCGCCGGCGCCAGCACCGGCGCCTCGCGAATCGGCAAATTCACCAGCGCGGCCATGCCGGCCAGCGCCATGTCGGCGTACCACATCCACGTGTAGTCGCCAAAGCGCGTGATCGAGAGGCCGCCGAGCCAGGCGCCGAGGAAGCCACCGATCTGGTGCGAGAGCAGCGTCAGCCCGAAGAGCGTGCCGAGGTAGCGCACGCCGAACAGCTTGCCGACGATGGCGGCGGTCGGCGGCACGGTGGCCAGCCAGGTGAAGCCGAGACCGGCGGCGAAGAGATAGAAGGTCAGATCGGTATGCGGCGCCGCGAGGTAGAGCGCGATCAGCAGCGCGCGCGAGCCGTACATGCAGGCCAGAATGTTCTTGCTGCGATAGCGGGCGACGCAGGCGCCGGCGAAAAGGCTGCCGAAGATGTTGGCCAGGCCGATGATCGCCAGCGACCAGCTCGCCACCGCCGGTGGCAGGCCGCAGAGATTGACTTCGCCCGGCAGGTGCGTGACGAGAAAAGCGATGTGGAAGCCGCAGGTGAAGAAGCCGGCGTTGAGCAGCAGGTAGCTGCGATCGGCGAGCGCATCCCCGACGCTGCGCCGCAGCCCCGGGTCGGCGCCGGCGACCGCATGATGGTGCGGGTCGACCGGCTGCGACACGATGCCGACCAGCGGCAGCGCCGCCAGTGTCGCAGCGGCAAGCGCCCACATCGCGCCCATCCAGCCGATCGCCTGAATCAGTTTCTGCAGAACGGGGGCGAAGACGAATTGGCCGAAGGAACCGCCGGCGTTGATGATGCCCGAGGCTGCGCCGCGCGCTTCGAGCGGCAGGCGCTTGCTCGCCGCGCCGATCAGCACCGAGAAGCTGCCGGAGCCGGAGCCGATCGCCGAGAGCAAGCCGAGCGAAAAGATCAGACCCCAGGTGCTGTTCATGAACGGCGTCACGGCGCTGCCCAGCGCCAGCAGGACGAGGCCGCCGAGCAGCACGCGGCGCGGCCCGTAACGGTCGGCGACGGCGCCGGCGATCGGTTGCACGGCGCCCCACATGAACTGCCCGACCGCCATCGCCAGACTGATCGAGGCGATGCCGAGCGCGGTGCTGGTATTGAGCGGTGCGAGAAACAGGCCGAGCGACTGGCGCGCGCCCATGGTGACCATCAGGACGCCGGCGGCGGACAGCGTGACGGCCCAGAGCGCGGGGGTATTGAGCGAGCGGAACATTGGTCTTATTTTCGCGGTCGGGTTGGCGTCGTTGGAGCGTCGAACGGGCGACTTAGTTCTGCGCGGATCGCGCCGGCGCTTTCAGTAGGCGTCATTGAAACCCCTGATCTGCCGCCGCGCTTTCTTCGTCGGTCGGCCGCGCAGATCGCTGCCCGGGGTCGGCGCGAGGCGAAGCATTTCCTTCTGCGCCGCGCGCCGGGCGCTGCTCTCCGGCGTTTCCTCGTAGAGCTGCTGTGCTTCGCTGGCCGGGCGGCGCTGGTCGTTGAGGGCGCGCACCGTGAGCGTCCACCGGACGGCTTCGATCGCCACTTCGACCGTGTCGCCGATGCGCACTTCGCGCGCCGGCTTGACCGTGCCGCCGTTGAGCCTGACGCGGCCGGCGTTGATCGCCGCGGTGGCGAGCGAACGCGTCTTGAAGAAGCGCGCGGCCCAAAGCCATTTGTCGAGGCGCAGGCCTGCGGACCGCTCAGATGGCATCGACGGCTTCGGCCGTAACGTGCGCCGCCTGCTCTTTCTGCGTAAAGCGGTCGAGGTAGATGTATACCACCGGCGTCAGGTAGAGGGTCAGGAACTGCGAGAGCAGCAAGCCACCGACGACGGCAAGACCGAGCGGACGCCGCACTTCGGCGCCGGCGCCGAGACCGAGCGCGATCGGCAGTGTGCCGACCAATGCCGACATGCTGGTCATCATGATCGGTCGGAAGCGGATCAGGCAGGCCTGATAAATTGCTTCGTGCGCGGGAATCTTATCTTTGCGCTGCAGGGCGAGCGCGAAGTCGATCATCATGATGGCGTTCTTCTTGACGATGCCGATCAGCATGATGACGCCGACGAAAGCGTAGAGGCTCAAGTCGACGTGGAAGAGGTAGAGCGTGATCAGCGCACCGAGCGCCGCCGAAGGCAGGCCGGAAAGAATGGTCAGCGGGTGGATGAAGCTTTCGTAAAGAATGCCGAGCACCAGATAGACGACCAGGATGGCGATCAACAACAGGATGCCCAATCCCTGCAGAGACGCCTGGAAGGCCTGTGCGGTGCCTTGCAGGCTGGTATTGAGCGAGGCCGGCATGCGCATTTCGCGTTCGAGCGCCTTGATGCGGTCGACCGCGTCGCCGAGCGAAACGCCGGGCAGCAGGTTGAACGAGATTGTCACCGAGGGCAGCTGGCCCTGATGGTTGACGGTAAGCGCCTGCGTCGATTGGCTGACGCGCGTGACCGTGTCGAGCGGCACCAGTTTGCCGCCGCTGGCGCGCACGTACACACGCGAAAGCATCGCCGGATCGAGCTGATATTCGGGCAGGACTTCGATGATCACCTGGTACTGGTTGGACGATCCGTAGATCGTCGAGATCTGGCGCGCCGAAAATGCGCTTTGCAGGGCGTCCTCGACTTGCCCGAAGGATATGCCCAGCGTCGCGATCTTGTTGCGGTCGACGTCGAGCGCAACCACCGGGGAGAGGTTGTTGAGGTTGGACGTAACATCGATAAAGCCCGGGATTTGCCGAGTCTTGTCGAGCAGTGTGTCGGTCCATTGATAGAGTTCGGCAAGGTCGGTGCTTTGCAGCGTGTATTGGTATTGCCCGGCGGTGATCTGGCCGCCGATGCGAATGACCGGCGGGTTCTGCATGTATACCTTGATTCCGGGAACTGCCGCGAGCTTGGGGCGCAATTCCTGGATGATTTCATCGGGGCTGAGTTTGCGTTCGTCGCGTGGTTTGAGCATCATCGATAGCGAACCGCTGTTCGAGGTCGGGCGCGATCCCTGCGCGCCGACGCTCGACATGAAGGAGCGGATGTTTGGGTCCTGCGCGACGATCGCGGCCAGCGCGCGCTGGTGTTCGATCATCGAAGGGAAGGACGCATCCTGCGGTCCTTCAGTGACCGCGACGATCTGGCCGCTGTCGCCGCTCGGAATGAAGTCCTTGGGGACCAGTGTGAAGAAGACGCCGGTCAATATGAAGGTTGCCACGAAACCCGTCAGCACGAAGCGCGGATGGCCCATGGCGATGCGCAGCGTATTGCGGTAGCCCGACAGCAGCGCTTCAAAAAAATGCTCGAAGGCGCGGAAGATGCGCCCGTGATCTTCCGGCTCGGTGTGCCGCAAATAGCGGCTGCACAGCATCGGCGTCAGGGTCAGCGAAACCAGACCGGAAACCAGAATGGCCGCGCAGATGGTGACGGCGAATTCGTGCAGCAGGCGGCCGACGATGCCGCTCATGAACAGCACCGGGATGAAGACCGCGGTCAGCGAGATGGTCATCGAGATGATGGTGAAACCGATCTCGCGCGAGCCCTTGATCGCCGCTTGCAGCGGTGTCTCGCCGAGCTCGATGTGCCTGACGATGTTCTCCAGCATGACAATAGCATCATCTACGACAAAACCGACCGAGAGCGTCAAGGCGAGCAGCGAGAGATTGTCGAGGCTGTAATCGAAGGCGTACATCGCGGCGAACGTGCCGATCACCGAAATCGGCAGCGCCAAAGCCGGTATCGCCGTGGCCGACAGGTTGCGCAGGAAGAGCAGGATGACCAGGATGACCAGGAAGCCGGCGAGAACGAGAGTGAACTGCACGTCGCTGATCGCCTCGCTGATCGAAACGCTGCGATCGTACAGCGTCGTCATGGTGATCGCCGCGGGCAGCTTGGCTTGAAAGCTCGGCAGAATGCGCTTGATCGAATTGACCGTCTCAATCGTATTGGCGCCCGGCTGGCGCTGGATGGCCAGGACGATGGCCCGCTTGTCGACGTTCCAGGCAGCGACGCGCAAGTTCTCGACGCTGTCGATCGGCGTCGCCACTTCGTCGAGGCGGATCGGCGCGCCGTTGCGCCAGCCGACGATTAGCGGGCGGTAAGCGGCAGCGGTCGCCAGCTGACCGTTGTCTTTGATGGCGAAGGACTGGCGGTCGCCGTCGAACAGGCCGACCGGCTGGTTGACGTTGGCCTGCGCCACGGCCTGCTGCAGTTCGTCTATGCCTAAGCCGCGCGCCGCAAGCTGGTCGGGGTTGGTTCGAATGCGAACCGCGAATTTTTGCGATCCGAAGATGAGCACCTGGGCGACGCCGCTGATCGTCGAGATGCGCTGGGCGAGTTGCGTCTCGGCATATTCGTTGATCACCGGCAGGGGCAGGGTCGGCGACGACATGGCGATGAAGAAAATCGGCGAATCGGCCGGATTGACCTTGCGGAACGAGGGCGGCGTCGGCATGGAGGGCGGCAATTTGCGCTGCGCCGAAGCAATCGCCGACTGCACATCCTGGGCGGCGGCGTCAATGTTGCGTTCGAGCGAGAATTGCAGCGTGATCGAGGTCGTCCCCTGGGCGCTCGTCGAACTGAGTGAATCGAGGCCGGCGATCGTCGAGAACTGTCCTTCGAGCGGCGTCGCGACGGCCGTTGCCATCGTCTCGGGAGAGGCGCCGGGCAGCTGGGCAGTCACCGAGATCGTCGGGAAATCGACGCTCGGCAGTTCGGAAACCGGCAGCGCGCGATAAGCGATGATGCCGAAGATGACGAATGCCGCCATCAGCAGTGTGGTCATCACCGGACGCCGGATACACAGTTCGGGCAGGTTCATCGTGCCGCCTTACTTGGCTGCCGCGGCGGCTTCTGGTTCCGAGCCGTTGGCATTGTTGGTCTTGTCCGCCACGCCATTTCCTCTGGCCCTGATTTTCACCCCGGGTGTCAGCCGCAACTGGCCATCGGTGACGACCGTCTCGCCGTCCTTCAAGCCCTTGCCGATAGCCGAGAAGCCTGCGTCGGCGGCGGCCACTTCGATCTTGCGCATTTCGACGCTGGCATCATCCTTGACGACGTAAATGAAGTTTCCGTCCGCGCCCTGTTGCACGGCTTCGTTGGGCACGGTGACGGCATTCTTGAGCGTGTCGAGGAGCAGCGTGACGTTGAGGAACTGGCCCGGTGTAAGCTTTTCTTCGCTGTTGGGCAGCAGCGCTTTCATCAGGATGGTCCCGGTCGCGCTGTCAACCGCGTTATCGAGAAAATGCACTTCACCTTCATAGCGCTGCGAACTGTTGCCGGGCAAGCTGACGTTGACCGTCATGCCGCTGAATTTTCCGTTCGCTGACTTCGCGGCGTCCGATCCCATCGCTGCCCGCAGGCGCGGCAGGTATTTTTCGGGAACCGAAAAGCTGACCAGCAGCGGGCGCACGCGATTGACGACGGCCAGGTTCGTTTCGTTGACCTTGATCGACGACCCGGGGAAAACCAGCCGCGCGCCGACGACGCCGGTGAACGGCGCCCGTATCGTCGCGTACGTCAGCTGCAGGCGCGCAAGCTCCACCGCGGCCTGGCTGGCGCGCAGATTGGCGCCTGCCGCAGCCTCGTTGGTGCGGACGTCGTTGACCTTTTCTTCGGAAACGAAATTGCGCTCCTTGAGCGCCGTATAGCGGGCGGTATCCGAGCGCGACTTGGCGATCAGCGCTTCGTCTCGCGCTGCCGTGGCCTCGGCCTGCTGCAGCCGGGCGGCGAAATCGGTCGGGTCGAGACGGATCAGCACGTCGCCCTGCTTGACGTGCTGCCCTTCGGCAAAAAGCACGGCGGCCACCTGGCCGTCCACACGCGCCTTGAGCACGACGCTCTCGTAAGCTTCACCGCGCCCGACGACCTGCAAGGTCACCGGCATGTCACGTTCCGCAGCCTTCGCCGTGGTCACCGGCACCGCCGGCGCTTCCGTCTTCTTTTTTCCGTTGGCGTCCGAACAGGCGGCAAGCAGGTGAACAACCAGGACACTGGCGAGCAGAACGACGATGTGGGACGCTTTCACGGCAGCAGGCTTTCAAGGGCGTAAAGTTCTTCGATCGTTTCACGGCGGCGGACGAGCTGCATCTGTGTTCCATCGACCATGACTTCGGCGGCGCGCGGCCGCGTATTGTAGTTCGAGCTCATCGCCATGCCGTAGGCACCGGCGGACATCACGGCGAGCAGATCGCCGGGCGCGAGCGCCAGCGCGCGATCGCGGCCGAGAAAATCGCCCGATTCGCAGATCGGGCCGACCACATCCCAGTGCAGCGCTGCGCCTGACCGCGGAGCAACGGCGAGGATATCGTGCCAGGCGTCATAGAGCGCCGGACGCGCGAGGTCGTTCATCGCCGCATCGACGATGGCGAAATTCTTGACGGCGCCGGGCTTCAAGAATTCAATCCGGGTGAGCAGCACGCCCGCGTTGCCGACCAGGCGCCGCCCCGGTTCGAGCACGATCTTCAGGCCGCGCTCCTTGAGCGAAGCGAGCAGCGGTTGCAAATAGGATTTGACGGTCGGTTCCGTTTCGTCCTTGTAGCGGATGCCGAGGCCGCCGCCGAGGTCGATGTGGCGCAGTGTGATGCCTTTGGCGGCGAGCTGGTCGATGAGCTGCAGGAGTTTGGTGAGCGCTTCGGCGAAAGGCGCGGGGTCGAGCAGCTGCGAGCCGATATGGCAGTCGATGCCGACGATCTCGAGGTTGGCAAGCCGGCTCGCCTGCGTGTAGACACTCACCGCATCTTCGTAAGCCACGCCGAACTTGTTCTCCTTGAGCCCGGTCGAGATATAGGGATGCGTCTTGGCGTCGACGTCCGGATTGACGCGCAGGCTGATCGGCGCCCTCTTGCCGAGACTCCCGGCGACTTCGTTGAGCCGCTCGAGTTCGGGCGCCGATTCGACGTTGAAGCAGAGGATGCCGGTCGAAAGCGCGAAAGCCATTTCGGCCGCCGATTTGCCGACACCCGAAAAGACGATCTTCTGCGGATCGGCGCCGGCGGCGAGCGCGCGCTTGAGCTCGCCGAGCGAAACAATGTCGAAACCGGCGCCGCGCTGCGCGAAGACCTTGAGCAGGGCGAGGTTGGAATTGGCCTTGACGGCGTAACAGACGAGCGCATCGACCTCGGCGAGCGGCTGCTGGTATTCGTCGAGCGCGCTTTCGAGTGCGGCGCGGGAATAGACGTAGCAAGGGGTTCCGAAGCGCTCGGCGATCGCCGAAAGCGGCACGGCTTCGCAGTGCATTTGGCCGTTCTGCAGGGAAAATGCGTTCATCGGGCGGGCTCCTTTGTCGTGTTAGTATCGGGCGCTGGCGTGGGCGCGTTGGCGCTCCCCGCTACCGGTTTGGCGGGCGGCGGCATCGTCAGTGAACCACGGGTGCCGCAGGCGGCGAGCGTCAGCGCGCAGAGCAAGGTGGCCAGTGCGAGAGTGCACTTAGATTTGTCGCGCATGAGGGATTCGCCGAAAATGCAAAATGGTAGCACAGGATGAACGATAGCGAATTCGCTGTTCTTGCCGAGGCGGCCTTGAAGCGGATCGAAGCCGGTCTCGAAGCGAGCGGCGCCGACCTCGATTTCGCGCAGGTCAGCGCGGGTGTGCTTGAGATCGAATTGGCCGACGGCAGCAAGATCATCGTGAACCGCCACGCGGCAGCGCAGGAGATGTGGGTCGCGGCGCGTTCGGGCGGTTTCCACTTCCGCTGGGACGGTGTGGCCTGGCGCGATACGCGCGGCGGTGGCGAACTCATTGCCGATTTGTCGGCGCTGCTTTCGGCACAGGCTGGAGAAGAGGTCGATTTGCGGACGTAATTCAACCGCCTGCTGCAAGTGACCGCCCCCACATCGTCATTCCGGCGAAAGCCGGAATCCAGTACGCACTGGACACCGGCTTTCGCCGGTGTGACGACACATTTGGCCTTTCCTTTGGCAAAAAAACCCGGACAGGCCGCAACCCGCTGGGCTTTTTTCACGCCGCAGACCTTAGCGGATGACGCGCGCGCCCTTGCCCTTCATCGCCGCTTCGACTTCCTCGACGCGCACCATCGAGGTGTCGCCGGGCGTCGTCATGGCCAGCGCGCCGTGCGCCGTGCCGTATTCGACGGCCAGCTGCGGGCCCTTGCCTTCGAGGAAGCCGTAGGCCACGCCGGACGCGAAACCGTCGCCGCCGCCGACGCGGTCGTAGATCTCGAGGTTCTCGTGCTTCATCGACTCGTAGATCTTGCCGTCGTACCAGAGGATCGCCGACCAGTCGTTGAGGCTCGCCGTCGTCGCCTTGCGCAACGTCGTCGCCGCGACCTTGAAGTTGGGGAAATCGCTGACCGCTTTCTGGATCATCTTGGCGAAGGAATCGGTCTCGATCGTCGTCAGGTGTTCGTCGGCGCCTTCGACTTCGAAACCGAGGCAGGCGGTGAAGTCTTCCTCGTTGCCGATCATCACATCGACGTACTTGGCGATTTCGCGGTTGATGCGCTGCGCGGCGTCCTTGCCGCCCTGGCTCTTCCACAGCGAAGCGCGGTAGTTGAGGTCATAGGCGACGACGGCGCCGTACTTCTTGGCAACCTGCACCGCTTCGATCACCGCTTCGGCGGTGTTGGAGGCGAGTGCCGCGAAAATCCCGCCGGTGTGGAACCAGCGCACGCCTTCTTCGCCGAACAGCTTCTCCCAATTGACTTCGCCCGGGCGGATCTGCGAGGCGGCGGTGTTGCCGCGGTCCGAGCATCCGAGCGCCGGGCGGATGCCGAAACCCTTCTCGGTGAAGTTGAGGCCGACGCGGGTGTTCTTGCCGAGGCCGTCGAAGTCGCGCCAGATGACGTGCGACATGTCAACGCCGCCCTGCATGATGAAGTCCTCGAGCAGCCAGCCGATGTCGTTTTTCGGGATCGCGGTGACCACCGCAGCGCGCTTGCCCCAGCATTTGCGCATGGCGCGTGCCACGTTGTATTCGCCGCCGCCTTCCCAGACGGTGAATGAGCGCGCATTGCGCACGCGGCCGAAGCCCGGGTCGAAGCGCAGCATGATTTCGCCGAAGGAGACGCAGTCCCATTTGGCTTCCGCAGCAGGTTTGATGATCAGTTCGGACATGTCTATCCCTCCCTTTCGCAATTACTTCTTGCCGGCCAGTTCGGCCTTGATCTTGTCGGTCAGCGCAATGGTCTTGCGCACGTTCGCTTCGATGCCCTTGTAGTCCTTGGCGTCGA
This sequence comes from uncultured beta proteobacterium, assembly GCA_903886975.1. Taxonomy (GTDB): domain Bacteria; phylum Pseudomonadota; class Gammaproteobacteria; order Burkholderiales; family Rhodocyclaceae; genus Propionivibrio. The sequence continues at coordinate 7,572 of CAISOB010000051.1, read as the reverse complement.
GCAGGGCCTTGGTGATCATGTTCGAGCCGATGCCGCAGGCGACGATGCCGGCGCCGAACCACTTCTTCAGCGACTCTTCAGTCGCCTCGACGCCGCCGGTGGGCATGATGCGCGTCCACGGCATCGGGGCCATGACGCTCTTCACAAAATCGGGGCCGCCGACCGACGAACCGGGGAAGACCTTGATGATTTCGCAGCCGAGTTCCTGCGCGTCGCCGATTTCGGTCGCCGAGCCGCAGCCCGGGCTATAGGGAATGCCGCGCCGGTTGCACAGCCTGGCGACTTCGGCGTTGAGCAGCGGGCCGACGACGAAGCGCGCGCCGTTGGCGATGAACAGCCCGGCGGTCGGCGCGTCGCAAATCGAACCGACACCCATGATCACCGAGGGATCAGCTTTGGCGAAGTGTTTGGTCACTTCATAGAAGACCTGCGCAGCGAACTCGCCACGGTTGGTGAATTCGACGCACTTGGCGCCGCCGTTGGCGCAGGCTTGAATGACGTTGGTGCATAACTCGACGTCGGGGTGGTAGAAAACCGGGATCACGCTCTGCGCGTAGATGGCGTTGAGAACATTCATGCGGTCTTTTGCAGCCATGGATCAATCTCCTGAGGAAAAGCGCTAAGGATAAACCAAATCGGGGGCCCGGTCAGGACAAACCCCGATATTCGGACCGTCGGTTCAGATTCGTCCGTATTTCGCCAGCCCCTTGCGCAGCGACTTCTCGGCCATGATCAGCTTGGCCTGCTCGGCTTCGCGCGCATCGATATCCTGGGCCACGGCCAGCACTTCGGCCGCCTTGTCCTTGGGCACGACGACGACGCCGTCAACGTCGCCGACGACGATATCGCCGGGGTGCACAATGATGCCGCCGACCGTGACCGGTACCTGCGAGGCGACCGTGCGGTAGCGGCCGAGCGTGGTGCCCGGCGTCACTTCGCGTGCGTAGATCGGGAAACCGTAGTCGCGGCGAATCTCGGTCAAATCGCGAACGCCGCCGTCGAGCACCGCGCCGGCGTGTCCATTGGCCACCGCGCCGGCGGTCATCAGACCGCCCCAGACCGCGACATTGGGCTCGCCGCCGGCGATCGAGATCACGATCACACTGCCGGGCGCCGCTTCGTCGATCAGATCGAGCGCATGCTGCGGCGGGACTTTCTCATCGGTCGCCGCTTCGAGCACCGTCGCCGCCGGGCCGCAGAAGCGCTTGTCGTTGATGCGCGGCTTGATGCTGCAGTCCATGTAGCCGCGCTTGCCGCAAACGAGATCGACGGCGTCGGCAAGCGAAGCGAGCGCGACGGAATTAAATGCTGCAATGAGCTTGTCCATGAAACGATTCCTTTATGTTTTGGGTGAAGATTCCGTGCTATGCGAAATGCGAAATGGCGGGCGAGGCCCGCCATTCCCGGTACGGCCAATGCCCCGCGCGCCGGCGCCAGCGGGGCTCCATCACTAATCCTCCCAGCGATTGACCCAGTGCAGCGGCTTCTCGCCACGCAGAACGCGCAGGACTTCCTTCGCCGCCTTGCTTTGCAGCTCGTGGATCGACGCCTCGGAATACCAGGCGGTATGGTCGGAGAGCACGACGTTGTCGAGTTTCATCAGCGCGCTGTCCGGCGGCAGCGGTTCGCGTTCGAACACATCGAGGCCGGCGCCCATGATCGCCTTGCGCTGCAGGGCCTCGATCAGCGCGGCTTCATCGATCAGCGGGCCGCGGCCAGTGTTGACCACGATCGCTGTCGGCTTCATCAGCGCGATTTCGCGCGCCCCGAGCATGTGCCGGGTGTCGGGACCGAGCGGCGCATGCATCGAGATGAAATCGGACTGCGCGCACAGCGTCGCCAGGTCGACGATTTCGACGCCGGGGCAATCCGCGGGCTTGAGGAAGGGATCGGCGACCAGCACCCGGGTCACGCCCATGCCGCGCATCTTGCGCTCGAGCGTGCGCGCGATCCGCCCGTAGCCGACCAGACCCAGGGTCTGCCCGGCAATGCGGTACATCTTGGCACGGCGCGCGACATTCCAGGCGCCGCTACGCACCTCGTGATCGCGGCGCACGACGTGCCGCGCGACGGCGAGGAGCAACGCCATCGCGTGGTCGCTGACTTCCTCGGCGCCGTAATCGGGAACGTTGGCGACATAGATCTTGAGCGCTGCGGCCGCGGCGCGATCGACTGCATCGACGCCGATGCCGTATCGCACCACGGCCCGGCAGCGCGGCGCTCCGGCAAGCGCCGCCGCCGTGACCGGTGATTCCCTGACCAGGGCGGCGTCGGCGTCGACGAGCGCGGCAGCGACCGCCGCCGCATCGTTGTGACAGGGCCGCAAGACGACTTTGGCGCCGACCTCGTCGAGGATCGCCTGCTCGGTCGCGTAACTGTCATAACCGTCGTCGAGAACGACGACGCGAAGAGCTTCAGCCATGGTTCCTCACTTCTTCTGTTCGGCGATTGCGGCGAAGAGCTTGTCGACCCATTCCTTGCCGACGTCTTTTTCGACGAAGGCGCGAACCGGCGGCTGCGCCAGTTTGCGGAAGGCATCGACTTCAGGCAGGGAGAGTTCGGTCACTTCCATGCCCTTCTCGGTGAGGATCTTCTTGGCGCCGAGATCCTGCTCGGAGGTCATGCGGCGGTGAATATCGCGGGCAATCCTGGTTCCCTCGAGCACGGCTTTTTGCTCATCGGCGGTGAGGCTCTTGAAGAACTTGTCGTTGATCATGTAGGCGTGAATGCTCCACACATGGCCGTCGAGGGTCGCGTACTTTTGGTACTGGTAAAGGCTCGCGGCAAGAATGTTGGTGACGCCGTTTTCCTGACCGTCAACAACCTTCGACTGCAGCGCGGTCGGCAGTTCGCCCCACGGCACGGCCGATGGGGAGGCACCCAGCGATTCGACCAAAGCCTTGAAGACCGGGCTTGGCTGAATGCGGATCTTCATGCCCTTCATGTCGGCCGGCGACTTGATCGGGCGCAGGCTGTTGGTGAAATGACGCAGCCCGTTGTCGGCGAGCGCCAGCATGCGGATGCCCGTCGTCTTGAGCATCAGGTCGGCAAAATCCTGGCCGAACTTCGAGTCATAGACGCGCCAGGCGTGCTGGTGGTTGTCGTAGAGATAGGGGATGCCGAGAATCGAAATCGGCTTGAAGACGCTGGCAATCGCGCCGTCGTGGGCGACGGCCATTTCGAGCGTGCCGAGCATCAGCCCTTCCATCGTCTGCGCATCGCCGCCGAACTGGCCGGCCGGATAGATCTCGACCTTGATCGAGCCCTTGGTGTTCTTCTCGACATAGTCTTTGAAAGCCAGCGCCGCCGCGTGCTTCGGTTGATCGATATTGGCCGGCTGGAAGTGCGCGTACTTCAGGACTTTTTGCTGGGCTTGTGCGATCGGCGCGAAGGCGACCGCAGCGAACATCAGCGATACCATGATCTTCTTGAACATTGTATTCCTCCTCAGTTATGAATTATTAATGCGTGAAGCCCAACCATCTTGGAACCACAAGGCTAATTTCCGGAACAAAAATTACCCCCAACAACACCGCAGTCTCGGCGAAGATCATCGGGATCATCGCTTTCGATATCGCTTCGAACTTGAGCCGGCTGATCGAGGTGATCACGAACAGCACCCCGCCGACCGGCGGCGTGATCAGGCCTATCGTCAGGTTGAGGACGATGGCCATGGCGAAATGCAGCGGATTGAGCCCGAACTGGTCGGTGAGCGGCGCGAGCACCGGCACGAGGATGATCACCGCCGGCAGGGTGTCGATGAAGAAGCCGCAGATGAAGACGAAGACGCCGACGATCAGCATGCACACCATCGGGCTGGTCGTCATGTGGCCGATCGCCGCCGCGACGTTTTGCGGCAGTTGCAGGACGGCCAGGATCCAGGCGAAGAGCGAGGCCATGGCGACGATCAGCAGCGCGGCGGAAGTGACCAGCGAGCTTTGCAGGAAGACCTTGGCGATCAGTTTCAGGTTCAGCACGCGAGTGACCAAGGTACCGACCAGCAGCGCATAGACCACTGCGACGCAGGAAGCTTCTGTGGCGGTAAACAGGCCGCTGATGATGCCGCCGATGATGATCACCGGCATCAGCAGCGCCGGAATCGATTTCCACAGGCAGATGAAACGCTCGCTCCAGCTCGCTTTCGGCTTGTCCGATTTGTAGCCGTTCTTCACCGAGATGATGTGGTTGGTGATCGACAGCGCGAGGCCGAGCAGCAGGCCGGGAACGATGCCGGCCATGAACAGGCCGCCGACGGTGACGCGGTTGTCGGTGATCGCGTAAATGACCATGATGATCGACGGCGGGATGATCGGACCGATCGTCGCCGTTGCCCCCGAGAGCGCCGCCGCGTAGTGCTTGTCGTAACCGGCGCGTTGCATCATGCGCATCATGATCGCTCCCGGTCCGGCGGCGTCGGCGAGCGCCGAGCCGCTGATGCCGGCGAAGATCATGTTGGTCAGTACGTTGACGTGGCCGAGACCGCCGCGCAGGTGCCCGACCAGGCTGTTGGTGAAACGCAAGATGGCGGTGGTGATCGCGCTCGCCGACATCAGGTCGGCGGCCAGCACGAAGAAGGGCACGGCCATCAGCGGGAAGGAGTTGATGCCGCCGAAGAAGCGCTGCGGCACCGACAGCAGCGAGAAACTTCCCTGGACAACGAGCGCCGCGAGTCCCGCGCCGCCCATGACGAACGCCAGCGGCATGCCGATGACCATGGCACCGACAAAAACAATGAGGAGTGCGAGGCCCATTACAGTTCCTTCTCGTCGATGGATTCCAGGCTTTCCGACACTTCGTGCTCACCAGCGATGTAAGCGCGCCAGATGAACAGCAAATGAACGAGCAGGAAAATCATGCCGATCGGCACGCAGGCATAAGGGATGGCCAACGAGATATTCATCATCGGCGTTTGCATGTTGATGGCGAAGTTGGCGAAGAGAATGCCAAAGTAGGCGACGACGACAAAGAACACCACCATCAGGCAGGCGACGAGCGTACGCAGAAGGTGCTTCGAATGCGACGACAGCAGGTCCTGCACCATTTCGACGGCGACGTGGCGCCCCTCGCGCAAGGCGAGTCCGGCGCCGACGAAAGCGATCCAGACCATCAGGTATTGCGAGAATTCCTCGGCCCAGGTCACCGAAAAGCCGAACACGTAACGGGTGACGACGTTGGTGAACACCAGGGCCACCATCACCGCCATCATGGCCACGACGATCGCGCGATTGATGAAGAGAAACCAAGTTTCGAACTTGCTATGTTGACGCGGAACCCGATCGCCGGATTCCGGTTCTGCGACTGCTGCTGTCATTGAATTGCCCCACCCAAGAGTTGTTATATCGCTGCGGCCCTGTTCTTCAGGCACTACCTTGAGCGCATTCAAAAAAAGATTGCGCTACTACTACGTCAGCGGCTACAATCTAACATGTCAATAGAGGCTTGTCAAAGAAAAGCTGGGTGCGTCTTGAGAAAGAAAACCGGGCGCCAGTGTTGGCCCGCAAGTGCCGTCTTGTCATCAAACAGCGATTCAAGGGGGTAATTTTGGACAACGACCCGAAAGCATTGCAGGCATTAAAGATGAGAACCACAGTGGCGAAAATTGAAAGACCCAAATCGCTCAACCAGCTCGTCGTCGATCAAATTCGCCAGTCGATCATTTCAGGAATCTACGGCCTCGGTGAGCCGCTTTCCGAATCGCGTATCGCGGCGGACCTGGGAACCGGCAAAGGCCCGGTCCGGCGGGCGATCGTCCAGCTCCAGACGGAGGGCGTCGTACGCGTCGTGCCGCAGAGCGGGACCTTCGTATTTACCATGGGCGCCGACGAAATCGAAAAACTCAACGAATCCCGTCTCATTCTTGAGGAGGCGGCGCTGAAGCTCGCCGTGAGCAAGAATCGCGAAAGGCTTGCCAAGCGGCTTGCGGAAGTCTACGACGCCATGGCGCGAGCGAAGAAGAAGGGCGACGTCCGCGCCTACCTGGCGCTCGACGTTGAATTTCACGCCGCGATGTTTGCCCATTGCGACAACAACTATCTCGCCGACGCCTACGGGCTGGTGGCGACCAAATCGGCGGCGCTCAGAACGCATCTGCTCTCATTCAAGCCGACGCACACCGACCTGTCCTTCGACGAGCATGGAATCATCAGCAAGGCTGTGCTGGACGGGAATGTGAAGCTCGCGGTCAAGACCCTGAGGGCGCACGTCGACCGCGGCACCAATGCCTACAACCAGAGCGTCCGCGACATCGCCGCCTTCGACCGCGTCAACGACGAGGCATCGGTCCAGTAAGGCGACGGCGCGGCCGCGGCCGCGCCGTCGGTTGATCAGGGAAGCAGTACCGTCGACCCCGTTGTCTTGCGCGCCTCGAGGTCGCGATGCGCGTTGGCGGCATCGGCCAAGGCATAGGTCTGATTGACCTCGATGACGATCTTGCCTGCACCGACGAGCGCGAACAGTTCGGCGCCAAGCTCGACCATCTCTTCGCGCTTGGCGGTGTGATGGGCGAAATTGGGCCGGGTCAGGAACAGCGATCCTTTCTGCGCGAGCAGCATCGGGTCGAATGCGGCGACGGTACCCGACGAGCTGCCGAAAGTGGCCAGCATGCCGCGCACCCGCAGGCTGTCGAGCGAACCCATGAAGGTGTCCTTGCCGACCCCGTCGTACACCACTGCCACGCCTTCGCCGCTCGTCAGTTCGCGCACGCGCTTGGCCGCGTCTTCGCGTGTATAGAACACGATGTGGTCGCAGCCGTGCCGCTTCGCAAGTTCCGCCTTGGCTTCGGTCGATACCGTGCCGATCACCGTCGCGCCAAGCGCTTTGGCCCACTGGCAGATGATCAAGCCGACCCCGCCGGAAGCGGCGTGAATCAGTACGGTGTCGCCGGCCTGGACGCGGTAGGTGCGGCGCAACAGATACGCGGCCGTTATTCCCTTCAAGGTCATCGCCGCGCCGGTACGAAAATCAATGCTGTCGGGCAATTTCAGTAGCCGGCTGGCCGGCAGGCAGCGCACCTGGCTGTAAGCGCCGACCGGGCCGCCGGCGTAAGTGACGCGGTCGCCTGGTTTGAACTCGCTAACCCCCGCGCCGACCGCCTCGACGACGCCGGCGCCTTCGCTGCCTAGCACGGCGGGCAAGGGCTGTGGGTAGAGGCCCGTACGAAAATAGGTGTCAAGGAAGTTCAGGCCCACGGCTTCGTGGCGGACCCGCGCCTCTCCGGGCGCCGGATCGCCGACGGCGACTTCTTCCCAGCGCATGACCTCGGGACCGCCGGTTTGATGAATGCGAATGGCAAAAGACATGGTTTTCTCCTGGGGTAAACGGGATTCGGCTCAGCGACTATAGCCTGATGGACAACAACCAGACGTTAGCGTAGCCGGTACGCAGGCCTCGGGCAAGCGGGGTAGGCCTCTGAAGCGTGTGCCGCCTGCGACCGGCTGTGAATGGCGCGGAATTGGGAGCCAGCGAGGCGGAGCAAAAGGTAGCCAGTCGATTGCTTGAAATGGACTCCTGAGAGTCCAGCTTGTGCTGCTGGTTTTTGTCTTGCCTTGGCCAGCGGGCGTAGCGTAGCGGAGC
>CAISOB010000050.1 GCA_903886975.1 uncultured beta proteobacterium | reverse complement strand
GCTCCGCTACGCTACGCCCGCTGGCCAAGGCAAGACAAAAACCAGCAGCACAAGCTGGACTCTCAGGAGTCCATTTCAAGCAATCGACTGGCTACCTTTTGCTCCGCCTCGCTGGCTCCCAATTCCGCGCCATTCACATCCTCGCGCGCTTCATCGATTACAGCGGCAAGGACGGCCTATTCCGGAAGATGCGGGTGGCATTGATCGACGGCGCGCCGTTTGTCTGTCACATGGGCGTTTCGTCGAACTGGATGATCCATTACCTTAATGCCGGCATGTATGAAGAGGAATGGAAACGCGAGGAAGAGGCGAGCTTCATGGCCGGTTTCGACGTTTTCGCGCAGCGCCACCGGGCGGCGCTCGAAGCCATCTGGCAGCGCACGAAACTCGATTATCTGTGCATCGATTGCGCGGAAACTCCGGACGGCCAGCTGCTGGTTTTTGAAATCGATCATGCCATGGTGGTGCACGCCATGGATTCCGAAGCGATGTTCCCCTACAAGCAGGTCCATATGCTCAAGGTTAAAGAGGCGTTTCGCGACTACCTGTTTCGCCTGACAGCCGCGCCAAGATGAATAAACTCAATCGCCTCAATTTCTCCGGCGGGCCCGGCGCGTTGCCGGAGAGCGTTTTGCTGCAGGCGCGGGAAGCGCTGCTCGAAGTGCCTGAAGTCGGGCTGTCGGTGCTCGGAATCAGCCATCGCTCGGACTGGTTTGCCGCCGTCATCAGCGAGCTCGAGGCCAATGTCCGAAAACTGCTGGGCGTCTCGCAGGACTACCATGTCCTGCTCTTGCAAGGCGGCGCGACGCAACAGTTCTCGATGCTGCCGATGACGCTGTTGCGGGGGGAAACGCATCCGGCGGATTACCTGCACACCGGTTACTGGAGCGGCAAGGCGATTCCCGAAGCGCGCCGTGAAGGGCCGATTCGCGTACTCTGGAGCGGTGAGGCGGACGGCTTCAGGCGCTTGCCCGGCGACGACGAGCTGCCTTTCTCGCCTGACGCGCCCTATATGCACTATGTTTCGAACGAAACCGTCGAAGGCGTGCAATTTCATCGCCAGCTCGGACGCGACGATGTCCCGCGGATTTGCGACATGTCTTCGGATTTCCTTTCCCGACCCTGCGCGGCCGAGCAATTCGCCATGATTTATGCCCACGCGCAAAAGAACATCGGCCCGGCCGGAGTTACCGTGGTGCTGATGCGAGATGGCTTGCTGCGCGATGCGCCGACCGGGTTGCCGGGCTTTCTCGACTATCGCCGCCACATCGAGACGCATTCCAACTACAACACCCCGCCTGTCTTCGCCATTTACGTCGTCTTGCTGGTGACGCGCTGGCTGATGAACGAGATCGGTGGTCTGGTGCCGATGGACGCGATCAACCGGAAGAAGGCCGGGCTTCTCTATCGGGTGATGGACGCGAGCGAGGGCTTTTATCGCGGCCGCGCTGAAACAAAGGATCGTTCGCTGATGAACGTGGTATTCAATTTGCCCAGCCCGGAGATCGAGAAGCGGTTCCTGGCCGAGGCGCTGGCCGCGGGATTCTCAGGCCTTGCCGGGCATCGCGCCATCGGTGGCGTGCGGGCCTCGATTTACAACGCGCTGACGCTCTCCGCGGTCGAGGAGTTCGCGGGCTTCATGGAAAATTTCCAGCGGGGGCAGAAAGGGTAATCCGGCGAGCGGCGCCGGCCGTCTTTCAACCGACCGCGACCCGGTTTTTCCCCGCCTTCTTGGCTGCGTACATCGCCTCGTCGGCGCGCTTGACGACCGAGGCCTGGGTATCGTCACTGCGAAAATCGCTGATGCCGGCGCTGAACGTGATCAGGATCTTCTCGTTGTCGTTGAGGAAATAGCGCTTGGTGAGTTCGCGCTGCAGGCGGACCAGCGCTTTCTTGGCGTCGTCGATCGGCGTGTCGGGCAGCAGAACGACGAATTCCTCGCCGCCGAAGCGCGCCAGCGTGTCCTGCGGCCGCAGCGTATCGCGGATGACGCTGACCAGATGGATGAGCGCGGCGTCGCCGGCGTCGTGCCCGAGCGTGTCGTTGAGCTTCTTGAAGTTGTCGATGTCGAGCATGGCGACGCACAGCGGCGACCGTCTGCGCTGTGCGCGGCCGACTTCGTTTTCGAAGATTTCGTCAAGGCCGCGGCGGTTGAGCGTGCCGGTCAGCTGGTCGTGACGGACCAGCGTGCTGGCCTGGTGGAGCTCGATCTGGAGTTCGTTGATGCGCTTGTCGGCTTCGTCGACCCGTTGCCGCGAAATGCGCAGTTCGTCGCGCGAACGCTGGGCGTTGAGCTGGATGATGCGGGTTTCGCTGATGACTTCGGCGAGAACGTCTTCGAGCTGGTTGATGTCCTTGGCCGAGCTGATCTTCGCCGCGCAGACTTCGATCTTGTCGTGGTATTCGGAGGTCGAATCGGCGAATTCGGCCAGGTGGTCGACGAAGCCGGCGAGCATCTGCTTGAGCGCCTCCTGCGCTTCGACCAGGCTGTGCTTGAGCTGGCTTTGCTTGAAAATCACTTCCTTGAAGTGCTGTTCGGCGTCGTTGATGGCCCGCACGTTCATCGGGCGCGCGACGATCTCGCTGACCATTGCCAGCTGCCCGTTCAGCCATTGATCGTCGATCACCAGTTCGCTGACGTTTTCGATCATCAGCTGCAGCAGCTTGATCAGGCCGGCGCGCAGCTCATTGCGGTCCTCGGCGAGGAACTCGAGGCGGAAGGCCAGGCGCTTGATCGCCGCCAGCATCTCTTGCATGTCTTGCAGTGTTGTCGCGCCGCGCACCGAAACGACAATGGCGCGCGCTTCGGCGGCGAGATCCGGGTCGTCGCCAAGCTGGGTGATGACCGCCACTTCGAGCGTGTAGGCAAACAGCTCGCGCAATTCGGGCAGCAATTCGCTGGCGCGGCTCGGCGTCGCCGGGGCAGCAACCGGGGCAATCGTCGACGCCGGCATCGGCGCTTCCGGCAGGGTTTCGGTCGCGTCCCCGGCCATGACGAGTTCATCGACATTGGCGCTGTTCTGCGACCACGACTTGATCAGGCTCTGCAAGCGGGCAAAGAGTATTTCGCTGTTCTTGGACGCGCCGGCAAGAACGTGCTCGAGCGCTTCGCGCTTGCGCGCCGGCGTCAGGTTGGACTGCTTGGCTTCCCATTGACGCAGGAATTCACCGATCAATTCGCCCCAGTTTTGCGCGGATTCCGTGCTGTGTTCCGTGATGAAATCGATCAGGATCTTGCGGTAATCTTCCCAGTTTTCGGCCTTGAGCGATTGCTCGAGCTGCCGCGTGAGGCGTTGCTGGGCGGCGCTCGCACCGGGCAGTGCGGCAATCAGCGACTTGAGTTCCCGTTCGGGAAAAGCCGCGGCGGGCGTCTCGTGAATGCCGGCGATTTCGTTGTAGATCGCCTGGTAATTGTCCGGCGACGGGGCCATGCGCCGCGACGTCAGCTGCTTCAATGTTTCGCGGGCGATTTCCGAGGGGTTTGAGAATGCTGGCATATTCAGTCAGAAGGCGGGCTGTGGTTATTGGCGAATGTCCCCGGCGTATGCGGGCGACCCGCGCCGGGTGCGGCAGAGGCTGGCTTCGGCTATAATCCGCGCCTCGGACTCAGGGTGCGCCCCCGTAGCATGAAGGTCGTGCAGTTGATTTGTAATCATCAGGTCGTGGTTCGATTCCGCGCGGGGGCACCAGTTGAATCACGATGTCAGGCCATTCGGAAGAGTGGCCTTCTTGCTTTTTAAAGTTGCCGTCGGGTTTGCCGCAAGGCGAACGCTTGCTCCATTCTACACTGAGTATTGCGCAAGCAAAATGCAGCGCTCATAAGGGATGAGGGCGCGCATCCGTAGCCTGCGATAAGTACGGTGTCTCCGCCCGGCGCGGCTATCGTCAATACCGCCTCGATCAATGCCTACGACCCGAGCGAGAATCTGCTCGACTATGCCGCGAGAAGGCGGCTATCGTCGCCTTCAGCATGCTCAGGCTTCCTCGGCGAAGCAGTTCCAGGGACCGCACGTTCGCGCTGAACGGCGCCCCGATTGAATGGCGTCAGCGCGCGCTTCCCGATTGTTTCGGCGCTTTGGCGCCAGCGCGACGGGCCTCGGAAAGGCCGATGGCCACCGCCTGCTGGCGGTTCGTCACCTTTTTGCCCGATCCGCTCTTCAGTGTGCCTTCCTTCATTTCGTGCATGGCTTTTCCGACTTTCTCGGAAGCCTTAGGGCTGTATTTGGCCATAACCGTCTCCTCGGCAATCGTTGGAACAGGTCTACAGCCCTAGCAATCGGGATGCCCATTGATGCGCTCCCGAACACGGTCCTTCCTACGCTTGCGGCGGCGATCCAAACATGATCCAGTCGTCGCTCCACTGGCCAACATTGGCGTGCCGCGGCGTCGGGAGTGGTCTTGCCTGGACCTGCTTGATCCAGTTGTCGACCGCTTGGGCGATTGTCGCAACCGGATCGCTCGACTTTCCTTCGGCGCGCAGGAAATCCTCGACGCGGATATAGAGGTCGGTGGGGATCGGAACGGAGAATTGAGAATTCATAATATGGCCTCTTCGGATGGCCGCTATCTCATAGCGGCGTGGTAAGTCTTGGGAACAGCACTGCGCAGGGAACTTGCCCTCAGCAGCTCAGCCAGACAAACTCGTCCTGGAAATAGGCGTCAAATTCATTGACCACCGGCCTCAAGCCGGGCAGATAATTGCGATTGAGGTCCTGCGGAGACGACGACACGGTCTTTCGTTGGTCGCTCGTCCGTGCTGACGTTCCGAACTGCGGTCCGGCGCTGTGGGTATGCAGAATACTGGCTTGGCTCATGGTGGTTCCTTCAGTGTTTAATGTGGATATCCTCTATATAGTGGCCGCGCTACACAGCGGCAAACAATGGTTTATAATCATCCGCATTAGAAAAACTTGTGTCTGCGATTTTCGCCAGATTCCATCGTGTCCTACCGCTTTCCACCGTTGTCCACCTTTCGGACTTTCGAAGCTGCGGCACGCCATCTGAGTTTCAAGAAGGCGGCCGAGGAATTGCATGTCACGCCCTCCGCGGTCAGTCAGCAGATCAAGAATCTCGAATCCTATCTGGGGCTCCCGCTTTTCCAACGCCAGCCGAACGCATTGCGGCTGACCGAGGACGGAACGGCCATGATTCCCAACATTCGTGCCGGCCTCGATTGTTTTGCGGCCGGAATCGAGATTACGCGCCATGGCAAGACGCGTTCGCTGAACGTCAGCGCGCCGCCTTCGTTCGCGACGCGCTGGCTCGTTCCCCATCTGTCACGGTTTTCAATCGCGCATCCGGACGTGGCAATCAGGATCACTAGCAACCCCGACACGATCGATGGCCCGCATGCGTTTCCAGTGCGAACCGACGAAGAGACGGATCCACGCCAGGAAATGAGTGAAGTGGCGATTCGCTTCGGCAGCGGCGTTTATCCGGGTCATCGGGTGGAAAAGCTATTGACGCCCGATTACGTCCTGGTGTGCAGCCCGGCGCTCAGGGACGGCGCGACGCCCTTGCACACGCTCGACGACCTGCGCCGCCAAATCCTGATTCACGATGAGACAATCCCGGTCGTCGAAAAAAGGCCAAGCTGGACGCAATGGCTCAAACTCGCCGGCATCGCCGGCATGGACAGCGAACACGGCCCGCGTTTTTCGAACTCTGTTCTGGTACACGAGGCGGCGCTCGGCGGGCAGGGCGTTGCGTTGGTGATTCGGCAGCATGTCGAAGCGGATGTCGCTGCCGGGCGTCTGGTCATCCCGTTTTCATTCACCATCCCCGCGGCGTATGCCTACTTTCTGGTGACGCCGGAGGCGGACGCGGAAAACACCATCGTGCTCGCTTTCCGCGACTGGATACGCGCCGAGATCAGTCCGCAGAGCGCGCACTGACCCGACGCCGGCGCCTACTTGCGCAGCGCGTCGGCCCAGCAGTTGGGCGTTTCGTAAAGGCGCACGCGTTCGAGGCGCAGATGATTGCCGTAGGTATCGCGATAGACCGCGTCGAGTATCGCGAACGCTTGCTCGGCGAGGTTCTCCGCGGTCGGCGTGCACTCGAGAAGCACCGTCTTGTGGCCGGGCAGCGACTGCAGAAATTGCACGATGGCGGTGTCGCCCACATGGACGAGGAAGGCGTGATCCCAGCGGTCGATCAGATGCTCAAGGGCCAGCGATTTGATCTCGGAAAAATCCATGACCATGCCGTCGGCGCTATCGCCATCCCGGCGGATGATCTCGCCGCCGAGCGTGATTTCGATGGCGTAGCGATGACCGTGCAGATGGCGGCATTGGCTCTTGTGGTCAGGAATACGGTGCCCGGCATCGAACTCGAGGCGGCGCGTGATCAGCATTGAAATACCCGGGAACATTTCGAGCGCTGATTATATCATTGCACCAACGGCCCATTTTCGCGGCCGGCCACACGTGGCATCGTCATTCCGGCGCAAGCCGGAATCCAGGGTTTGAGCGTGCGATCTGGATCCCGGCTTTCGCCGGGATGACGTCGTATGGAGCCTCATGAAAGAGATCAAGATCCCGCTAAGCGTCAAGGACCACAGCCGCGACAGTGCCGGACTGAAATACGTCTACCCGGTCGTGTCGCGCCGCGCGGGCGGCGTTTCGGTGGGCATCAACCTGAACGTCAACAACGCTTGCAATTGGGCGTGCATCTATTGCCAGGTCCCGGAACTGACGCGCGGCGGACCGCCGCCGGTCGATCTTTCGCTGTTGGAGAGCGAGCTGCGCACTTTCCTGCAGCAGGCGACGACCGGCGATTTCCTGACGCGGATCGCGCCGCCGGAGGCAAGGCGCCTGATGGATGTGGCTTTCTCCGGAAATGGCGAACCGACGAGTGCGGACGAATTTGCCGACGCCGTTATCGTCGTCGAAAAAGTGCTGCGCGAATTTTCCCTGCTCGAGCAGCTCAAGGTACGCCTGATCACCAACGGCAGTCTCCTCCATCGGCCGACGGTACGGCAGGGAATCGCCAGAATCGGCGCAATCGATGGCGAAGTGTGGTTCAAAGTTGACCGCGCCAGCATCGAAGGGATCGCGCGGGTCAATGGCGTTCGCCTGACGCCGAGGCGGATCAGGGCGGCCTTGCTTGATTGCGCCGAACTTGCCCCGACCTGGGTGCAGACTTGCTACTTCGCGATCGACGGAACGGAAGCCAGCGAGGCGGAACAGCTCGCTTACCTGGCGTTCATCGAATCGGTCAAGGGGAAAATAAAAGGCGTGCACCTCTACGGCTTGGCACGCCCCTCATTGCAACCTGGCGCGGAGCAACTGTCGAACCTGCCGCAGGAAGACCTGCAGCGCTTCGCCAGCCGTGTCGCCGCGCTCGGAGTCGAGCTTGCGCTCAACCCCTGATGCGACCTGAAGTGGGACTCAGGCGGCTTTACGCTTGCTCTTTGCGGACTTCTTGAGCGTCTTGTAGAGTTCCGCTTCGGCACTCTTCAGATACTCAACGAGATCCACGTCCTCGCGCTTGATGCGCTGGATGTCGATTTGTTCGACGTGCACCAGGCGCAGCAGTTCGCGTACCGGCTTGGGCATATTGCGACCGCTTTCATAGCGGGAGCCACCGCTCTGTGTCACACCGATTTTCGACCAGAATTGCTGCTGGTTGAGGCCGAGCTTACGCCGTATCTCACGGGGTTCAGTCTTGTCGAGGAATTTAGCGCTGTTCATAATTGATCCTTTCGTGCGGCTACTGCCTTGGAGAAATCGAGGTTCATACCCCGGTCGATTGGCCTTTCATATCGGCTATAACTTTAGCGATACCTGCACAGTATAGAATGAGAACATAATAAATTGCAAGTGGCATTTTTAAAGACCATTCGACTAAGGCGGTTTCTACTCCGAACAATCAAAATCCCAGTCACGGCTGAACCTGACAATAGGGTAAAATCACGTTCTTTCGCGACCAACAATTGGATAGTGAATGGCACTGATAGTTCAGAAGTTCGGCGGCACGTCGGTAGCGACAACGGAGCGCATCAAGAATGTAGCTAAACGAGTGGCCCGCTGGAAAGCTCAGGGCCATGACATCATCGTCGTTCCCTCGGCGATGTCCGGCGAGACCAATCGCCTGATCGGCCTGGCCAAGGAAATTTCCGCAAGCCCCAATCCGCGCGAACTCGACGTCATCGCGTCAACCGGCGAACAGGTGACCATCGCCCTGCTGGCCATGGCCATGCAGGAACTGGGGCTCAAAGCCAAGAGCTACACCGGTCCGCAGGTGCGCGTGCTGACCGACAGCACGTTCACCAAGGCGCGCATCCTGCAGATCGACGACGCGAGAATCCGCAAGGATCTGGCGAGCGGCCATGTCGTCGTCGTCGCCGGTTTCCAGGGCGCCGACGGGCATGGCAATATCACCACGCTGGGCCGCGGCGGATCCGATACCTCGGCGGTGGCGCTGGCCGCGGCGCTCAAGGCCGATGAATGCCAGATCTATACCGATGTCGATGGCGTCTATACCACCGACCCGCGCGTCGTGCCCGAGGCCCGCAAGCTCGATACGATCACCTTCGAAGAAATGCTGGAAATGGCCAGCCTGGGTTCGAAGGTGCTGCAAATCCGCTCGGTCGAGTTCGCCGGCAAATACAAAGTCAAACTGCGCGTGCTTTCAAGCTTCGAGGACGAAGGCGAAGGCACGCTGATCACTGTCGAGGAAGACAACAACATGGAACAACCGATCATTTCGGGAATCGCCTTCAATCGCGATGAGGCCAAGGTCACCATTCTCGGGGTTCCCGATCGGCCCGGAGTCGCCTACCAGATCCTCGGGCCGATTGCCGATGCCAATTGCGATGTGGACATGATCATCCAGAACGTTGCACATGACGGCACCACCGATTTCTCGTTTACTGTCAATCGCAGCGACTACAGCAAGACGATGGAACTGCTGAATGGCATCGCCACTAAATTGAATGCGCGCGGCGTCGTCGGCGACAACAAGACCTGCAAGGTCTCCGCCGTCGGAGTCGGCATGCGTTCGCACCCGGGTGTGGCCAGCAAAATGTTCAAGGAACTCGGCGCCGAAGGCATCAACATCCAGATGATTTCAACGTCGGAAATCAAGATTTCCGTCGTCATCGAGGAAAAGTACCTCGAACTCGCCGTGCGGGTCCTGCACAAGGCCTTCGGACTCGATAAGCCGGCTTGATATTGGTTTGACCGGGCGAGGTGGACAAGCTATCATCGCGCCCTTCCGGAGACGTGGCCGAGAGGTCGAAGGCACTCCCCTGCTAAGGGAGCATTCGGGCACAAACCTGAATCGAGGGTTCGAATCCCTCCGTCTCCGCCATACATAAGTTGTTGTTTTTAAACAGTTTTCTGAATATCCGTGAAGCCCGCCGTGTGCGGGCTTCCGCGTTTCTTGTGAATGGCGCGGAATTGGGAGCCAGCGAGGCGGAGCAAAAGGTAGCCAGTCGATTGCTTGAAATGGACTCCTGAGAGTCCAGCTTGTGCTGCTGGTTTTTGTCTTGCCTTGGCCAGCGGGC
>CAISOB010000049.1 GCA_903886975.1 uncultured beta proteobacterium | reverse complement strand
TTAACGAATACATTGCAGCCCACAACGCCAATCCTAAGCCTTTCATTTGGACGGCCAAGGCGTCGGACATCCTGGCCAAGGTCACCCGAGCGCGGGCCAAACTAAATAAGAGCACTTCTAAATGACGCACTACACTAGCAGGGCTTGATAGCTTTCGCCGCTTGACGCGCTGCGACGCTGCATGCGGCCGTCGATGACGTCCACTTCGTTCGCGGGGGCATCGTGCAATGGCGACGCCGGATCGTCAATTGCGATGGCCACGAGTTTATTGCGCAAGGCCAGCGCCGCCAAATGCACGGCGGAGCCGGCGGCCGCCGCAGTCGACGATCCGCCCGAGCCCGGCCCGACAGGCAGCCGCGTATCGCCCAGTTCGACGCGTACGCGCTCGACCGGAACGGCGAGCGCTTGCGCGGCGACCTGAGCCAACACGGTATAGGTCCCGGTGCCAATGTCCTGGGTGCCGCACTGCACGAGGACCTCGCCATTCGGCCTCATGATCGCTCGCGCTTTCGCCGGGCGAAAATGTGCCGGATACGACGCCGCGGCCATGCCGTAGCCGATCTGCCAGTGCCCCTCGCGCCGACTGCCCGGAGTCGCCGGGCGGCGCTCCCAGCCGAAGTGCGCAGCGCCCTGCGCATAGCACAGGCGCAGGGAATTGCTCGACCACGGCCGGTCTTCATGCTCGTCACGTTCGGCAAAGTTGGCGAGGCGCAAGGCGATCGGATCCATCTGCAAGCGGTGGGCGAGCTCGTCCATGGCGCATTCGAGCGCGAAAGATCCCGAGGAAAACCCCGGGGCGCGCGTAAAGGTCGGGGTGCCAGTATTTAAGCGCACGATGCGGTGCCTGACGTCTACGTTCTGGCAGGAATAGAGATATTCGGTGATGCTCCCGGCCGGCTCGACGAAGTCGTCGGACAGTGAAGTGTGATTGACGCTATCGTGGCGAATCGCGGTCAATCGTCCTGAGCGGTTTGCTCCGAGCTGCACGCTCTGAATGGTCGCTGGCCGGTGGCCGTTGGCGCTGAACATTTGCGGGCGAGTCAGCACCAGTTTGACCGGCCGCCCGACCTGCTTGGCCGCCATTGCGGCGATCGAGGTATGCGGCCAATTTTGTCCCTTGCAGCCAAATCCGCCGCCGAGAAAATGCGAAATCACGCGAACCTGCTGCGGGTCTATCCCGAAGATCTGCGCCAAGGCCTGTTGGCTGTTGGCGACGCCTTGCGTCGATTCGTAGACGGTCAGGCCGTCAGCGTCCCACGCGGCGACCGTCGCATGCGGCTCCATCGGATTGTGATGCTCGAACGGCGTGCGATAGACCGCGCTGATGCTAACCTCGGCCTGCTGCAAACCGGTTTCGAAATTGCCGCGACGGCTCGCAGCCGGCGAGCCGCTCTGGATTTTTTCCGGCTGGTAAGCGGAGGCCAGTGCAGCGTCGATGTCCGCGGCCGGAGTTTGAGCGTCGTAGCTCAGCGCTACCAGTGATGCCGCGTGCGTCGCGTGTTCAAAAGTGTCGGCAACGACCACGGCTATGGGCTGCCCGGCGTAATGGATGTCGGGGCCCTGCAAGATCGGCAGGCTTTGCCCTGCCGGCAGGAATTTGGGGCGCTGCAGCTTGAGCGAATTACGAAAGCTGATGACGGCAAGAACGCCTTGCGCGCTGCGTGCCCAGCGCTCGTCGATAGCGACGATCCGGCCGCTGGCGATGGTTGCCGGAACCAGCACGGCGTAGCTCAACCCCGGCAAGGGAATCTCGGCGCTATAGCGGGCGCCGCCGCCGACTTTGAGCGGCGCATCGAAACGAGTCAGCGGATCGCCTATCCAGCCGTCCATGATATCTCCTCGGTGCTGGCGGCACGCCGCAAAGCCCGCGTCAACGTGCGCCGCGCCAGCTCGACCTTGAAGGCATTCTGTTGCTGCGTCTGCGCACCCTCGAGAGCGACCGCGGCTGCCGTGGCAAAAAGCGCGGGCTGCGGCGGTTCGCCGACAAGCAGCGCTTCGGCGCGGCGGGCGCGCCAGGGCTTGCTGCCGACACCGCCGAGTGCAACGCGTGCGTCCGCGATGCGGCCGTCCGCGGCAAGCGCTACGCCGACGGCGGCGGAAACCAGGGCAAACTCGAACGCGGCGCGATCTCGAATCTTTAAATAGGTCGAGTGCCGCGCCACGGTGGAAGCCGGCACCTCGACGGCGACGACCATCTCTCCCGGCTGCAATCGTGTTTCCTTATCCGGTGTGTTGCCGGGCAGAACATAGAAGTCGTCGAGCGCAAGCGCGCGCTCGCCGCGCGTGCTGCGCAAGTGCACCGTGGCGTCGAGAGCGACGAGCGCCACGGCAAGATCCGAGGGATGAACTGCGATGCACGACGGGCTCACGCCGAGGACTGCGTGGCGACGATTCTCGCCGGCAAGCGCCGCGCAGCCGCTGCCGGGATTGCGCTTGTTGCATGCCGCAAAAGCAATGTCGCGAAAATAGCTGCAGCGCGTGCGTTGCAACAAATTGCCGCCGATCGAGGCCATATTGCGCAGCTGTGGCGACGCGCTGGCGACCAAGGCCTGGGCAATTACCGGGTAGTCGGCGACTACTGCGGCGTGGGCCGCAACATCGCTCATGCGTGCCAGCGCCCCGATTCGCAAAGCCCCGTTTCCGCTTTCAATTGCAGTGAGCGCCAAGCGATTGACATCGATCACGGCGTTCGGTTTTTCGACATCGATCTTCATCAAATCGATCAGATTCGTGCCGCCCGCAAGATAGCGGGCGAGAACGCCGTCGTGTTGCGCGAGCGCGGCCTCGATGCTGTCGGGACGGAAATAGCTGAACGGGCTCACGGCTTTGAACCTGCAGCAACTTCATGGATGGCGTCGACGATATTGGGATAGCAGCCGCAACGGCAGAGATTGCCGCTCATCCATTCGCGTATCTCGCCGTCGCTACGCGCGTGCCCTTCGTCGATCAGGGCAAGCGCCGAGATGATCTGCCCAGGCGTGCAATAGCCGCATTGCAGGGCATCGTGGGAAATAAAGGCGGCTTGCAGGGGATGCAGTCGACCGCTTGCGGCAAGTCCTTCAATCGTCGTGATGCGCTGCCCTTCGCGCATCAGCGCCAACGTAAGACAGGATTTTATTCTGCGTCCGTCAGCGAGCACCGTACACGCGCCGCAAGTTCCCTGATCGCACCCTTTCTTCGTGCCGGTCAGGCCAATATACTCACGCAGCGCGTCAAGCAGTGTGACGCGGCTGTCGACTTCTAGCTGGTGATCGACGCCATTCACATTGAGCACGAGTGTTCGAATTTCGCTCGCGTCCGACAGCCGCCTACTTGTTCCCTCTGCGGCCGCCGCCGGCAGCGGCGACAAGGCAAGAGCTGCTGAAATGGCCAGCGAACCGAGCAGGAATTGCCGGCGAGTGAGGGCCGGTCCGCCTACCGAGAGAGGGCGAGACAGACTGCGCCACACTTCATCGAGCATTCGCGGCGTCGGCAAGAGTCCTGTCTGCAATATCCATTTCGCACGCACGATGCCAGCAGCATCGACAACGAATAATGCTCGATTGCCGGATACGCCATAGCGCTGTGCGATCCCGCCCGCCGGATCAAAGTCGTGCAGCAACGGAAAGCGCACAGTCGCCTCGCCGACAAGGTCGAGATTGCACCAGGGGCTCTCGAGTCCAATGCCGAGGAGCTGCGCACCCGCGGGCTCGATCTGTCGAGCCAGGGTATTGAAGAGTGCCATCTGAGTGCCCAAGGCCGGATCCCAACCCGGCGCCGCAAAGGCAAGGATGACCGTCTGGCCACGGAAATCACTCAGACGAATGTTCCGGTTAGGTCCAGAAAGAACGAAGTCCGGAGCTCGGCTACCCACTTCCGGCGAAGAGACGGACTTGATTGCGGTCCGGCCTGGGCGCTGACTGATCGGTGCGGCCATTGGCGTCACTGCATCGAATGCAGGCCGATCAGGTTCCCCTCAGTATCTTTGACCAGAGATATGAAGCCGTGCTGTCCTATGGAAACCTTGTCTTTGAAGATTTGACCGCCGTGCTCTTTCGCCTTTCCGGCCTCGACCGCGCAATCGTCGCACATGAAATAGACCAACGTGCTGTTGCCGCCCGAGGGGCAGCCGGCCATCTTCACCAGGGCGCCGGCAGCGCCGGTGGCCTTCTCCTGCATCGGGAAGGCCCACATTTCCACGCCAGGGCTTTCCAGTTTCTGCAATTGGGCGGCAAACACGCCTTCATAAAAAGTCTTGGCCCGCGCCATGTCCTGAACGTAGATTTCAAACCAACCAACCGGATTGCTTTTCATGATTCTTCCTTCATCGGCGATGATCGTGCGACGCGAACAAGGTCGCGCTGTAAGCTTGCTTCTCGGCCCTTCTCGGTACGCGTCATGTCCACTCGAATTCCGGACTCGCGCGCGCACCGATCACTTGGCGTGCGGTTCAGCTCGCACGGCCGCCCGTATGATTCGTCAAGGCAGTGTGCGCACCGGACCGTATTGAAACCCAAGATCGATTTTATTATCTGACGCGGGAAGCCGATTTTCCGTGCGTTGTGATACATAGTCGAGCAGCCGGAACTAGCGCCTGCGACTCGGTATCCGGGGTCAAGCCTAAAGTAGTGGAAGTGGAGGCGTTGTTATCGTTTCATGCCCTCACGTCTTCCTAAATTAACCTTAGCATTTTGGTGGTTATCTTGTCGCGAACAACAACATTCGTCGGTTGTCGCGCCGAACAGCAGGAATGGTCAGCGTTGGCTTCTCGTCGTTACTCTGCCAACGAGGTCAAGCGACAGCCCTCTTGGAAGATCGACGACGCGGACTGCTGTCGGCGGCGTTCGATCAGGCGAAAGAAAAGGGAGCCTTGTGGCTCCCTCAATTTCTTTGCACGCTCAAACCAAGCGCGCTCGTCAGCTAATGGCGGTCTTGTGCTTTAGCGTGTGAATTGAATCTGAAGAATTACCGCCCTTCTAGGCGGTGAAATTCTTCTCGGCGAAACTCCAGTTGGCGAGGCTAGCGAGGAAGGTCTCGACGAACTTGGGGCGCTGGTTGCGGTAATCGATGTAATACGCATGTTCCCACACGTCGATGCACAGCAGCGCCTTGTCGGCGGTCGTCAGCGGGGTGCCTGCGGCGCCCATGTTGACGATGTCGACCGAGCCGTCAGCCTTCTTGACCAGCCAAGTCCAACCGGACCCGAAGTTGCCCACGGCGGAAGTTTGAAAAGCTTTCTTGAAATCGTCGAACGATCCCCACTTCTTGTCAATGGCGGCGCCCAGAGCGCCGCTCGCGGCACCACCACCGTTTGGCTTGAGGCAGTTCCAGAAGAAGGTGTGGTTCCAAACCTGGGCGGAGTTGTTATAAATGCCGCCGGCCGGGGCTTTCTTGACGATCGCTTCGAGAGCCAGGCTTTCGTATTCGGTACCCTTGATCAGGTTGTTTAGATTGGTCACATAGGCTTGATGATGCTTGCCATAGTGGTATTCGAGCGTTTCCTTCGACATGTGGGGCGCCAGGGCGTCCAGGGCAAATGGCAGTTGCGGCAGTTGATGTTCCATGATTTCTCCTTGAGTTGTTTTGGGCGGGTTGTTTTTTCAACGAGTCAGGCTGCTGCACTTTAGGGCGTGACCGCTTCCTTATGCACCGAGGCAACGGTCGCAAGTGCGCGACCACGGTGAAAGCAGACAGCGATCGTCTCGTTTGGTTCCAGCGATCCGGCATCGCGCACGATGACGCCGGCCTTATTCGTGACGATGCTATAGCCGCGCGCCAGAACGGCATTAGGGTTGAGATGGGCGAGACTGGCGGCAAGGCGGGCGAGATCGCCGGCCTTGCCGTTCATTGACCTCTGCCATTCACCGTGCAGCATGGGCGCGAGTGCTTCGAGCCGGCGCGCGTGACGCGCCGTGTTCGGAGCCGCCAGAAGCAGGCGGCGGGTCAGTCCGGCGAGCGCATGGCGTCCGTGCGCGCTGGCCTGCGTCAGGCTGCTGTCAAGGCGGCGCTGCAAGTTGAAAAGATAATCGCGTCGTCGGGCGAACTCTTGTTCCGGATGCAGCAGGCGCTGCGCCAGCCAGTCGAGGTGCTGCAGACGCTGATCGAGACTTTGCCGGATCTGCCGGCGCAAGGCATGCCGGTGGTCGAGCAGGCAGGCGATCAGTGCCGAGCGTTCCGGCGCAGCGAGTTCGGCCGCCGCCGTCGGCGTCGGCGCGCGGCTGTCGGCGGCGAAATCGGCGATGGTGAAATCGGTTTCATGGCCGATGCCGGTCACGACCGGAATTGCGCAGGCACGGATCGCTCGCGCCAGTTCCTCGTCATTGAATGCCCACAGATCTTCCAGGCTGCCGCCACCGCGACAGACGATAAGCACATCGCATTCCTGCCGCTCGCTCGCGCTGCGGATCGCGGTCACGATTTGCGCCGCTGCGCCTTCGCCTTGAACCGGCGTCGGATAGAGCACGATTGCGACCTGCGGCGCGCGCCGCCTGAGTGTAGTCAGCACGTCGCGCAGCGCGGCGGCCTGCGGCGACGTGACGATGCCGATGCAACGCGGAAAAACGGGGAGCGGGCGCTTGCATTCATCCGAGAAAAG
The DNA here is from genome assembly GCA_903886975.1 of uncultured beta proteobacterium. Lineage (GTDB taxonomy): Bacteria > Pseudomonadota > Gammaproteobacteria > Burkholderiales > Rhodocyclaceae > Propionivibrio. The sequence continues at coordinate 33,970 of CAISOB010000049.1, read as the reverse complement.
GCCTTCGGCGGCGAGTTCTTCCCTGAGCCGCAGATAGCGCTCGTAGAGGTTGCCAATACCTGCCTGGCGTGCCGCTTCGACGTTGAGTTGGAAATCGCCGCGCGCCTCGTAGAGCGTGACCAGCACGCGGGCTTCGATGTGCTGGCCATTCTCCAGACGCCAGCCGAGCAATTGGGCGCGCGCGCGGAACATCACGCAGCGCACTTGCGCCGCCGCATCTTTCAAAGAAAAATAAACGTGACCCGAAGCCGCGTAAGTCAGGTTGGATATTTCGCCGGCGACCCAGCAGAGCGGAAAGGCGGATTCAAGATGTTCACGCGCGAGCCGGTTGAGTATCGCGACGCTGATGACAGGTGCCGATGGCGCAAGGCTTGCGCGGGAGCTTGGGGTTTCCAACATGCGCCAATTCTACCTCCGTCTGGATTCATGCACACCTTGAGGCCGTTTGCGCCGAGTTTTGGGGCCGGCGCCTTGCGATACCAAGCGCTATTTATTAACCGATTGATTATTAAGAACTTACTGTCTCGCCCATTTTTGCCGCAAAGTAAGTAAAACCCTTTTGTAGATGGGACTTAGTGCATGAGATTGCCGCCAATCCACAACCTTATCCACAGATTTTGTGGATAAGATTTTTGCCTATTACTTCCGGCTAGGGCTTGCCGCTGGCTTCCGCTCAGGCTAAAGTCCGTATCTATAGAATTTCTCGGGAGAAAGCGTGTTTTCAATCATCTTGGCTGCTGGCTGGCCCATTTGGCCTTTGCTTTTCGCGTCGATTATCGCCGTCGCGCTGATCATCGAGCGCCTGGCCACGCTGCGCCGTTCCAAAGTGCTCCCGGCCGGCTTGCTGCAACGTGTGCTTGCCGAGTACCGTCAGCATGGCGTAAGCGACGCCATGCTCGTGGGTCTCGAAGCACAATCGCCGCTTGGCCGCGTGCTGGCGGCGGGTCTGCGCAACATCGGCAGTTCGCGCGAAATTGTCAGGGAATCGGTAGAGGAAGCGGGCAGCGTCGTGGCCCATGAACTTGAGCGCTATCTCACGACGCTCGGCACCATCGCATCGATCAGCCCGTTGATGGGTCTGTTCGGCACGGTGGTCGGCATGATCGAAATTTTCGGTTCGCAGTCGCCGACTGGAAGCAATCCGATGCAGTTGGCGCACGGCATTTCGGTCGCGCTTTACAACACCGGCTTTGGCCTGATCATCGCTATCCCGGGAATGATTTTCTGGCGGCATTTCCGGGCGCTGGTCAACGACTTCGTGATCGAGATGCAACAGCAGGCGGTGCGTCTGGTCGAGGTCGTGCACGGCGAGCGCAAGGTTTGAGGACGGCGCGATGAATTTTCAACGCGGCCGCGGCTATGACGAGCCCGAGATCAACTTGATCCCGATGATCGACGTGTTGCTGGTCATCATCATCTTTCTGATGCTCACGACCACCTATGCGAAATTTTCCGGCCTGGAAATCAACCTGCCGACGGCGGACGCCACCCAGCAGCCCGAACAGCCCAATGAAGTCAACGTGGCAGTGACCGCGAGCGGACAGGTGCTGGTGAACAAGTCGCCGCTGCTGTCCGCCGACGTGAAGGCAATCAGCGACGCGTTGCGCCGCGCCGCCGGCGACAAGAAGGAGCCCATCATCGTCATCAGCGCCGATGCCAAGACGACGCACCAAAGCGTCGTCGACATCATGCAGGCGGCGCAGATGGCCGGCTATCCGCACATTTCCTTTGCCACACAAGCGCCCCGCTGAGGGCGCCTGGCCGGGCCGCTGATGCGATCTCACGGTATCGCCGAGGCTCTGCCCGGCTTGTGGTACCGGCCTCGTTTCACGCTTGCGCTCGCCCCGCTGCTGCCTCTCTCGTGGCTGTTTCGCCTGATTGTCTGGGCGCGCCGCAGCTTGTATCGCTGCGCCATCCTGCCAGCATATCGTCTGCCGGTCCCGGTCATCGTGATCGGCAACTTGACCGTGGGCGGCAGCGGCAAGACGCCGCTCGTGCTTTGGCTCGTCGAGGGTCTGCGTGCGCTGGGCTGGCGGCCGGGAATCATCAGTCGCGGCTACGGCGGCAGCGCCGGCGGCGTGCAATCGGTGGCGCTGAACGCCGCGCCCACCGCCGTTGGCGACGAGCCGCTCCTGCTGGCGCGGCGCAGCGGCGTACCGGTCTTCGTCGGGCACGACCGGGTCGCGGCAGGCCTGGCCTTGCTGTCCGCTCATCCCGAATGCAATGTCATTGTTTCTGACGACGGACTGCAGCACTACCGACTGCGGCGCGCGGTCGAGATTGCCGTGTTCGACCAACGCGGCGCCGGCAACGCGCAGCTTCTGCCGGCCGGTCCCCTGCGCGAGCCCTTGCAACGCCTGTCGGCGGTAACGGCGCTGGTGTGGAACACCTTGCCGCATAGGCCGCAGCTAATGCCATTGTCAGCAAGCGGCGTAGTGCGAGACAAGCCGCAATACACGATGCGCCTCAGCAGTCGACGCTTTATCGCCCTGGACGACGCGAGGCGCTTCTGCACGGCCGATGAGTTGCGCGGCAAACGTCTGTACGCGCTGGCGGGGATTGGCGATCCTTCCCGCTTTTTTGCGCAGCTTGAGGCTCTGGGCCTCGATTTCGAGGCGCATCCTTTCCCCGACCATCACTTTTTCAGCGCCGCAGATCTCGCCTTTGCGCGCGACGGCGTATTGCTGATAACTGAGAAGGATGCGGTAAAATGCGTGGCATTGAAGCCGAGCGAGACTTGGGTGTTGCCGGTTGACGCGCAAATTGACGCTACACCCGATAGCCATACCCTGCTCGAACTCATACTGGAGAGAATCAATGGACGCGCGCCTGCTTGATATCCTCGTCTGTCCGATCTGCAAGGCCAATCTCGATTATCGGAAAGCCGAAGCGGAACTGGTCTGCAAGCCATGCAAACTGGCATTCCCCGTGCGCGACGACATTCCGATCATGCTCGAAGACGAAGCGCGGCCGCTCAATTCGGAGGAAAACTGAATGGCTGCCGCGAGCGTCGCAGCCAAGATCGTGTTCAAGGTTATCGTCCCCGCACGCTACGCGTCCACGCGCCTGCCGGCCAAGCCGCTGCTCGATCTCGGCGGCAAGCCGATGGTCGCGCGCGTGGCCGAGCGCGCGTTGCTTTCGGGCGCACAGGAAGTGTGGGTGGCAACCGACCATGCCGACGTCTGCGCGGCGGCCGAGCGGCACGGTCTGTCTGTCCTGCTGACGCGCGCCGATCACCCGACTGGCACCGATCGCCTGGCCGAGGTTGTCGAAAAGCTCAACTGGAGCGACGACACGATCGTGGTCAACGTGCAGGGCGACGAGCCGCTCATCGATCCCCACCTGATTGCCCAGACGGCAGCGCAACTGGCGCGAAGCGGCGCGGACATCGCCACCGTCGCGCATCCCATTGACAATGCCGCGGATTTTTTCAAGACAAATATCGTCAAGGTCGTCTGCAAGGCCGACGGCGACGCGCTGTATTTTTCGCGCGCGCCGATACCCTATGCGCGCGACCATTTCGCGGGCGCCGGCAAGGACACGCTGCCGGCGGCCATGCCGGCCTATCGGCACATCGGGCTTTATGCCTATCGCGCAAGCTTCTTGCGCGCCTATGCCCGGCTGACGCCGTCGCCGCTCGAAGCTTTCGAGGCGCTCGAGCAATTGCGCGCGCTGTGGCATGGATTCCGGATCAGCGTGGTGATTTCCGACCATCTGCCGATGCCCGGCGTCGACACCCCGGAGGATGCCGCGAGCATGAAGGAATGGTTTGCCAAGATAGAAAAGGTTTGACCGTTCGGTCAATTGCAGGTACTTTCAGAGTTCCTGTAGAAACATTCTACGCGCGGCCGCGGAGCGCTTTCTAAGCCGTTTTTTTCGACGCATAATTCGATAATCATCAGGGGCAAAAGAATAATGAGACTGATACTGCTTGGTGCACCCGGTGCCGGAAAAGGCACGCAAGCGAATTTCATATGCGAAAAATATCGCATTCCGCAGATATCCACCGGTGATATGCTGCGCGCCGCCGTGAAAGCCGGAACGCCGGTCGGGCTCGCGGCCAAGAAAGTGATGGATGCCGGCGGCCTGATTTCCGATGACATTATCATCGCTCTGGTCAAGGACAGGCTGCAGCGCGACGACTGCAAGGGCGGCTATCTGTTCGACGGCTTCCCGCGCACGATACCCCAGGCCGAGGCGATGCGCAGCGCGGTGAAGCTCGATTTCGTTCTCGAGATCGCAGTCGCCGACTCGGATGTCATCGAACGCATGAGCGGCCGCCGCGTCCATCCGGCTTCCGGCCGCACCTATCACATCAAGTTCAATCCGCCGAAAGTCGAAGGCCGTGATGATGCGACCGGCGAGCCGCTGATCCAGCGTGACGACGACAAGGAAGAAACGGTCCGCAAGCGGCTGGAAATCTACCATTCGCAGACGCAGCCCCTGCTCGAGTACTACCGCAAGTGGTTCGCCACGGGCGATCCCGATGCGCCAAAATGCCGTAAGATTGCCGGGGTCGGCAGCGTCGATCAGATCAAGCAGGCGGCTTATGCCGCATTGACCTAAGGAGGGTGCCTATGTCGGCAGGTCTCATTTTTGCGCTCGCATGCTCGGTAGTCGCCGTACTGTACGGCGCGGCGATGGTCAGGTGGATTCTTTCCCTGTCGCCCGGCAACGATCGCATGCAGGAGATCGCCAGGGCAATTCAGATCGGCGCGTCGGCGTATTTGAACAAGCAATACACGACGATCGCCTTTGTCGGCGTGGTGCTCGCCGTGCTGATCGGGCTCTTTCTCGGCAAGTTGATGGCCGTCGGTTTTGTCATCGGCGCCGTGCTGTCAGGAGCGACCGGCTTCATCGGCATGAACGTCTCGGTACGCGCCAACGTGCGCACGGCCGAAGCGGCACGCCGGGGCATCGCCGCCGCGCTCGATGTGGCTTTCAAGGGCGGGGCGATCACCGGCATGCTGGTCGTGGGTCTCGGCCTGCTCGGTGTGGCCGGCTATTACGCCTGCCTGCGCGGCGGCGGCGATTTTCAACACGCCGTCGGACCGCTGGTCGGGCTGGCTTTCGGCGGATCGCTGATTTCGATTTTCGCGCGGCTTGGCGGCGGCATCTTCACCAAAGGCGCCGACGTCGGCGCCGACCTGGTCGGGAAAGTCGAGGCCGGCATTCCGGAAGACGATCCGCGCAATCCGGCGGTGATCGCCGACAACGTCGGCGACAACGTCGGCGACTGCGCCGGCATGGCTGCCGACCTCTTTGAAACCTACGCCGTGACGGTGGTCGCAACGATGGTGCTGGGGGCGATGATGCTCAAGGGCGTCGCCAATGCCAACGACAACCTGATCATCTACCCGCTGGTTCTGGGCGGCGTGGCCATCATCGCCTCGATCATCGGCTGTTTCTTCGTCAAGGCCAACGAGGGCGGCAAGATCATGAACGCGCTTTACCGCGGTCTTGCCGTGGCCGGCGCGCTGGCACTCGCGGCCTTCTATCCGGTTACGACCTGGCTGCTCGGCGATGGCATCACGCTGGCCGACGGCAAGTTGATCGGCTCGCTGAATATCTTCGGCGCAGCGGCAATCGGTCTGGTGCTCACCGGTTTACTCGTGTGGATTACCGAGTACTACACCGGCACGGATTTTGCGCCGGTGATTTCCGTTGCACGCGCCTCGACCACCGGGCATGGCACCAACATCATCGCCGGTCTCGGCATCTCGATGAAGGCGACGGCCTTGCCGGTCATTTCGGTGTGCCTGGCGATTTACTTCACTTACGCCCTCGCCGGGCTTTACGGCATCGCCATTGCCGCCACCGCAATGCTGTCGATGACCGGCATCATCGTCGCGCTCGATGCTTACGGGCCGATCACCGACAATGCTGGCGGCATTGCCGAGATGGCCGGATTGCCGCAGGAAGTGCGTGACGTGACCGATCCGCTCGACGCCGTCGGCAACACCACCAAGGCCGTGACCAAGGGCTACGCCATCGGCTCGGCGGGCCTCGCGGCCCTCGTTCTGTTTGCCGACTATACCCATGCGCTCGAGGCGAGATTCAACATGGTCACGGCTTTCGATCTCTCCGATCACATTGTCATCATCGGCCTTTTCATCGGCGGCCTGATTCCCTATCTGTTCAGCGCTATGGCCATGGAGTCGGTGGGGCGCGCTGCGGCCTCGGTGGTCATCGAAGTGCGGCGGCAATTCAAGGAAATTCCCGGCATCATGGATGGCGATGCGATGCCGGATTATTCGCGTGCGGTCGGTTTGCTGACCACGGCGGCGATCAAGGAAATGATCCTGCCATCGTTGCTGCCGGTGCTTGTACCGGTGCTCGTCGGCCTGCTGCTCGGCCCGAAGGCGCTCGGTGGATTGCTGATGGGAACGATCATTACCGGACTTTTCGTCGCCATTTCAATGACCACCGGCGGCGGGGCCTGGGATAACGCCAAGAAATACATCGAGGATGGCCATTTCGGCGGCAAAGGTTCCGAGGCTCACAAGGCGTCGGTTACCGGCGACACGGTCGGCGACCCGTACAAAGACACGGCCGGTCCGGCCGTCAACCCGCTGATCAAGATCATCAACATCGTCGCACTGATGATCGTGCCTATCCTGCCGCTGGCTGCGTGAGTTGCAGCGCGCCGGCGCGAGTTTAAAGCGCCACTGCCGGATTGAGCGTATAGAGCCCGGTCAGCTTCGCCTCGTCGAGAGTGTGACCGCGCATCGCCGCGCGTACTTCCCGGCTAGTGAATTTGCCCTCAAGGGCCAGCTTGTCCACGTCAAGCGCGAAGAGCGTGAATACATAGTGGTGCACGATCTCGTCGTTCCATGGCGGGCAGGGGCCGTCGAAGCCGTAGTAATCACCACGCATATCGTTGTCGGCGGCGAACCAGCCGGTGTAGTCATTGATTCCCTGCCGCGCGCCATGCACTGCGAGGGGCCCAGGTTTGCCACGCGGCGTGACCTCTTTCGAAAATTCGCCGGCCTTGATTTCAGAGAGCGTCGCCGGCAGGTCGATCAGTACCCAGTGGAAAAAATCGACGCGCGGCAATGACGCCGGAACGCTGCGCCCATCCTGGTTGACGTCGTCGCCCTTGCCTGGCACATCGGGATCGTGACAGATCAGCGCGAAAGAACGCGTTCCTGCCGGCGCGCCGCTCCATGACAGCTGCGGGTTGAGGTTCTTGCCAAGGCAGACCCGGTGCGCCGGGTCGGGAATGCAGAAAGAATAATCGCCAGGAATTCTCTGGCCGTCATTGAAGCTGCTGCTGGTCAGTTGCATGCGACTTCCTCCATTGGCTCATTCGGCCGCGCGGCGTTTGAAGTCGCGCAAGCGGAAACCCGTCAACCAGAGTGTAGCGAAATAAACGGCGCCGCCCAAGGTGACGACGAAGGAGAGCCGCAGCAGGCGTTCGAGCAGGGTCCAGCGCATCCAGTCGCTGGCCGTCCCGCTGGCCAGCCAAAGGGCCGCGCCCATGACCAGCAGCGCCGCCAGCAGCTTGGCATAGAACACAGGCCAGCCCGGCCTCGGCGTATAGATGTTGTGCCGCCGCAGTCCGCGATAGAGCAGCAGCGCGTTGAGGCAGGCCGCGAGTCCGATCGACAGAGCGAGTCCGGCGTGCTTGAGCCAGCCGACCAGCGCCAGGTTGAGCAGTTGCGTGACGAACAGCGTGACCAGCGCGATCTTGACCGGCGTGCGGATGTTCTGTTTGGCGTAGAAACCTGGCGCCAGCACTTTCACCAGGATCAGCCCGAGCAGGCCGAGGCTGTAGGCCACCAGCGCGTCGCGCGTCTTGAACACGTCGACGGCCATGAAAGCGCCGTGGTAGAACAGCGTCGTGATCAGCGGCACGGCGATGATTGCCAGCGCCAGGGTGGCCGGCGCCGCGAGCAACAGCGTCAGGCGCAGGCCCCAGTCGAGCAGTTTCGAATACTCGTCGAATTTTTCGCCGGCGTGGTATTTGGATAGTGAGGGCAGCAGGATGGTGCCGAGCGCGGCGCCGAGCATGCCGGCCGGGAATTCCATCAGGCGGTCGGCGTAATACAGCCAGGACACGCTGCCGGTGCCGAGGAAGGACGCGAAGATGGTATTGATCAGCAGGCTGACCTGCGATACCGAAACGCCGAGTACGGCCGGCGCCATGAGTTTGAGGATGCGGCGCACGCCAGGGTCCTGCCAGCTGAATGAATAGCGTGGCAGCATGCCGATGCGCTTCAGGGCGGGTACCTGGAAAGCCAGTTGCAGCAGCCCGCCGAGGAAAACCGCCCAGCCCAGGGCCATGACCGGTTGCGCAAAGTGCGGTGCGGCGAACAGCGCCATGCCGATGAAGGACAGATTGAGCAGGACCGGCGTGAACGCCGGAACGGCAAAACGGCTCCAGGTATTGAGTACGCCGCCCGAGAGCGCCACCAGCGACATGAAGAGGATGTAGGGGAAGGTGATGCGCGTCAGTTCCACGGTCAGCGCGAACTTGCCGGGGTCGGCGGCAAATCCCGGCGCCGAGATGTAGACGAGAACCGGCGCGGCGGCGATGCCGGCCAGCGTAACGACGAACAGAATGAGAAAGAGCAGCGTGGCGACGTGGTCGACGAGGACCTTGGCCTGCGCTTCGCCGCCCTTGTTCTTGTATTCACCAAGGATAGGGACGAAAGCCTGCGAAAAAGCGCCTTCGGCGAACAGTCGGCGTAACAGATTCGGCAGCTTGAAGGCGACAAAGAAGGCGTCGGTCAGCATGCCGGCGCCGAACACGCGGGCAATGACGAAATCGCGCACGAAACCGAGGATGCGCGAAAGCAGCGTCATGCCGCTGACGGTGGCGAGGGATCTGAGCAGGCTCATCGTTGATCTTGTGCAGCGCAGGGCGCGAGAGCCGACATCTTAGTCCTTAAGTCCCGGCCGGCAAAACGGCCGATCGCAGGGCAAGAACGCCTTGCATCTGCCGATTTAACTCTGTAGAATTGCGCGTTCTCGATTAACGCACCAGCTTTTTTAGGAAACCGATATCCATGGCCAACAGCGCACAAGCCCGCAAGCGCGCCCGCCAAGCCGTCAAGCAACGCGCCCACAACGCCAGCCTGCGCTCGACTCTGCGCACGGCCGTAAAGCGCGTGCAAAAGGCGATTGCCGCTGGCGACAAGGCTGCTGCTCAAAGCATCTACAAAGAATCCGTTTCGGTGATCGATCGCATCTCCGACAAGAAAATTGTTCATAAGAACAAGGCTTCGCGTCACAAAAGCCGGCTTTCTGGTCAGATCAAGGCCTTGGCCGCCTGATCACTTTTGCTGGTCAAAGACGGCGTCCGCGGACGCCGTTTTTTTCGCCTGCTAAAAAGTGTCTGACATAATGGTGTCGGAATACGAAATTAAAAGAAATAGACACTTGGCTCATTTTCAGATAATTTACTGAATATAGTTCCCGCATCTATCTGATATCGAGGTAATTTATGCAGCTACCTCCGACGACGAAATACGGTTTTCGAATCCGTACGCGCAGTGGCGCGGCTGTGGATAACCTGTTGATATTTGGCAAGGACGAGTTCGATGCCGAGCGCAAGCTGCGCCAGATCTACCTCGGCTGCGAGATCCTCGAAGTGAAACGCTTGCTGCCCCCGGCCGCCGCGCGCGGCGGCCCCGTTTCCTACGAAGAGGTCGTCGATCTGATCTCCGAGCCGCGCGCAATCGCGCCGGCGAAATAACGGGCGGTTGGGCGAGTTCAAAGGAAGTTCAGTTGCCGCAATTCCTCGTACAGCGCGGCATAATCTCTGGCGCCGCTGCTTGCGGCGTTGTGGCTGAAAACGTCCCGCTTCTTTGACGGGCTTTCAGCGACAGACACGTTTTCCGCGATGATTGTGGCGCACACTTCGTCCTCATAGCGCTGCCGCAGCAGATTCTGTACGTCTTCGCTCATCTTGCGGCGGCGATCATAGCGTGTCAGCAGATAGCGCCGCATTACACGCCGTTTGAGCACCGGTTCGAGGATGGCCAGGGTTCGCGTCATCTGTTCAGCCGCCTGCAGCGACAAGAAATCGGTCGACACCGGGATGAGCAGAACGTCGCAGGCAAAAATGGCGTTAAGCGCGAGAACGCCGACATAGGGGCAGCAGTCGATCAGCGTCGTCTCCGCGGCGTTGCCCGGTATTGATGCGTCGATGGTGTCGAGCCCGAGCCGCAGCTTGTTCAAAATGCCCGGACCCTTGCCGAACATCGAATCGACCTTGATCAGTTGCTGATGCGAAGGGACCAGCCGACCGAGGCCCTCCCACGCGATGGCGAGCTCGTCAAGCGTGCGGATACCCTGGTAAAAACCGAACAGCGAGCGCTCCGAGTTCTGCGGCGGCGAACCATGGATGGCTGAAAGATGGCACTGCGGATCGAGGTCGAGCAACAGCGGCTGTCGACCATCGCGAACGCTGGCGGCAGCGAGATTGAGCGCCGTTGTCGTTTTTCCGACGCCGCCTTTCTGGTTGAATACCGCGATGCGCATGGCTTATTGTAACGCGCCGCGCGCATCACGAGGACTTCTCCCGCTTATATACAAGCTCCCGCTTTTCCCTTAAAATGCTACCCCTTGCCGTATCGGTGGGCGTTCGGGCATTTGCCGGCGGCGCCGAAGGGGCGATGACGCGTGATTATTGCGGCGGCGCAAGCCGCCGTTTCAGTTTCAGGGCCTGCCCAAGGGGTTGGATATGTCTCATGTAATGAATACTTATGCCCGACTGCCGGTCGCTTTCAGCCACGGCGACGGCAGCTGGGTGACCGACAGCGAGGGCAAGATCTATCTCGATGCGCTGGCCGGGATCGCCGTGTCGACGCTCGGGCACAATCATCCGGAACTCGTTGCGGCGATCGCCGCGCAGGCCGGGCGCTTGCTGCACAGCTCGAATATCTACCGCATTCCGCAGCAGGAGCAACTGGCCGACAAGCTGGCCGCCCTGGCGGGAATGGACGAGGTCTTTTTCTGCAACTCGGGTTGCGAGGCCAACGAAGCAGCGATCAAGCTGGCGCGCTTCTATGGCCACCAGCAGTCGATCGACAGCCCGGCGATCATCGTCATGGAAAAGGCTTTCCACGGACGCACCATGGCTACCCTTTCGGCGACCGGCAACCGCAAGACACAAGCCGGCTTCGAGCCGCTCGTTTCGGGTTTCGTGCGGGTGCCCTACAACGACCTGCCGGCTATCGCCGCCGTCGCAGAGCACAACAAGAACGTCGTTGCGGTGATGGTTGAAATCATTCAGGGCGAGGGCGGCGTGCATATCGCCGACATCGAATTTCAGCGCGGCCTGCGCGCCTTGTGCGACGAGAAGGGCTGGCTGTTGATTTGCGACGAGGTGCAGTGCGGCATGGGGCGGACCGGCACCTGGTTCGGTTTCCAGCACGCCGGAATTCACCCCGATGTGGTGACCCTGGCCAAGGGGCTCGCCGGCGGCGTGCCGATCGGCGCCTGCCTTACCGCGCGCAAGGCTGCCGGCCTGTTCAAGCCGGGCAATCACGGCTCGACTTTCGGCGGCAACCAGCTGGCGACGACCGCTGCGCTGACCACCATCGAGGTGGTGGAAAGAGACCAGTTGATCGCCAGCGCCGATCGCGTCGGCCGGCTGATCCGCGAAGGCCTGGCGAAAGCCCTGGCGGGCGTTTCCGGAGTCGTCGACATCCGCGGCCAGGGCCTGATGATCGGCATCGAACTCGATCGGCCATGCGGCGAAATCGTCACGCGTGCGCTGGACAGCGGCCTGCTGATCAACGTCACCGCCGACAAGGTCGTGCGTTTGCTACCGGCGTTGAACTTCAGCGTCGAGGAGGGGCAGGAATTGGTCGCCCGCCTTGCCGTTCTGATCCGCGATTTTCTCGGTGCCTGATCGGGGTAGGCCATGAGCAAACCAGAGCTGAAGCACTTTCTCCAGTTCAAGGATTTCAGCCGCGAGGAGTTCGATTACCTGTTCGAACGCACGCGGGCGATCAAGGCGCAGTTCAAGTCCTACCAGCGCTACTGGCCGCTCTCCGACCGCACGCTGGTGATGATTTTCGAGAAAGCCAGCACGCGCACGCGCCTGTCCTTCGAGGCCGGCATACAGCAGCTCGGCGGGGCGGCGATCTATCTCAATACCCGCGACTCGCAGCTCGGCCGCGGCGAGCCGGTCGAGGACGCGGCGCAGGTCATTTCGCGCATGAGCGACGTGGTGATGATCCGCACCTTCGAGCAGGACATCGTCGAGCGTTTCGCGGCGAACTCGCGCGTGCCGGTGATCAACGGCCTGACCAACGAATACCACCCGTGCCAGATCATGGCCGACATCTACACCTACATCGAGCAGCGCGGCTCGATCCAGGGCAAGACGGTGGCCTGGATCGGCGATTCGAACAACGTCTGCAACACCTGGCTGCAAGCCGCCGAGGTGCTCGATTTTCACGTTCGCGTGTCGACGCCGCCGGGTTACGAGGTCGAAATCGAGCGTGCCGGCCTGCTGGGCACCGGCCATTTCGAGCAGTTCGCCGACCCGATGGCCGCGGCGCAGGGCGCCGACATCGTCACCACCGACGTGTGGACCTCGATGGGCTTTGAAGCCGAGAACGAGGAGCGGCTGCGCGATTTCGCCGACTGGCAGGTTGATGCCGAAATGATGCGCGTCGCGCGGCCGCAGGCGATCTTCCTGCATTGCCTGCCGGCGCACCGCGGCGAGGAAGTCTCCGCCGAGGTCATCGACGGGGCGCAGAGCCTGGTCTGGGACGAGGCCGAGAACCGGTTGCATGTACAAAAAGCGCTGATGGAGTATCTGGTCCTCGGCCGTGTGAATTTGTGAAAGTGGAGTCTGAAAGATGAGCGATACCAAGAAGGCAGTGCTGGCGTATTCGGGCGGTCTCGATACCTCGGTGATTCTCAAGTGGCTGCAGGATACCTATCAGTGCGAGGTGGTGACCTTTACCGCCGATCTCGGCCAGGGCGACGAACTCGAAGCGGCGCGTCCCAAGGCCATCAAGTTCGGCATCAAGCCCGAGAACATCTACATCGACGATTTGCGCGAAGAATTCGTTCGCGATTTCGTCTTCCCGATGTTTCGCGCCAATACCGTCTATGAAGGCGAATATCTGCTCGGCACCTCGATCGCCCGGCCGCTGATTGCCAAACGCATGATCGACATCGTGAACCTCACCGGCGCCGACGCGATCGCGCATGGCGCGACCGGCAAGGGCAACGACCAGGTGCGCTTCGAACTCGGCGCGTACGCGCTCAAACCGAACATCAAGATCATCGCGCCGTGGCGCGAATGGGATCTGCTGTCGCGCGAGAAGCTGCTGGCCTACGCCGAGAAGAACGGCATTCCGGTCGAAATGAAGCACAAGCAGGGCGGTTCGCCCTACTCGATGGACGCCAATCTCTTGCACATCAGCTACGAAGGCCGCCATCTCGAAGACCCGGCCGCCGAGGCCGAGGAATCGATGTGGCGCTGGACGGTGTCGCCCGAAGCGGCGCCGGACGCGGCGCAATATGTCGATCTCGAATTCGTCAAGGGCGACCTTGTCGCCATCGACGGCAAGCGCATGCCGGCGCGTGAACTGCTGGCCCTGCTCAACCAACTCGGTGGCAAGCACGGCATCGGCCGCATCGACCTCGTCGAAAACCGATACGTCGGCATGAAGTCGCGCGGCTGTTACGAGACGCCGGGCGGAACGATCCTGCTGCGCGCCCACCGCGCCATCGAATCGATCACCCTCGATCGCGAAGTCGCGCACCTCAAGGACGATCTGATGCCGCGTTACGCCAGCATGATCTACAACGGCTACTGGTGGAGCCCCGAGCGGCGCGTGCTTCAGACGCTGATCGACGCGACGCAAGAGAGAGTCAACGGCTGGGTCCGCGTCAAGCTGTACAAGGGCAATGTGATCGTCACTGGCCGCGATTCCAAGACCGATTCGCTGTTCGATTCGACCATTGCGACTTTCGAGGACGACGCCGGCGCCTACGACCAGAAGGACGCCGCCGGTTTCATCAAGCTCAATGCCCTGCGCATGCGAATTGCCGCCAACCTGGCAAGCCGCAAGGCTTGAGCGAGCCGGTCGGTTTGAGAGTCGTCATTCCGGCGCAAGCCGGAATCCAGAGTCACTGGACACCGGCTTGCGCCGGTGTGACGGAAATCGAGTGACGCGTTCCCGGGTCACAGAACGTGGAGAATCTGAACATGTCGCAATTTGATCAAGTGAGCGTCGTCAAGAAAGCCAATGTCTACTTCGACGGCAAGTGCGTCAGCCATACGGTGCAGTTTGCCGACGGCACCAAAAAGACCATTGGCGTTATAATTCCATCGTCATTGACGTTCAAGACCGGCGCGCCGGAAATCATGGAAGGGGTCGGCGGCAGCTGCCGCGTCCGCCTGCCGGGCGAGAGCGAGTGGACCGGCTACCAAGCGGGGCAGTCATTCAACATCCCGGGCAATTCGTCGTTCGAAATCGCCTGTGACGAGCCCTACCATTACGTTTGTCATTTCGGTTAAGCGGAGGATCCGATGCCATCTTTCGATTTTTCCTCTGAAGTAGACATGGTGGCGCTGAAGAACGCCATCGATGTGACCGGGAAAAAAATTATCGGCCGGCATGATTTCAAGGGAACGAGCGCCCTGGTCGAATTGAGCGACAAGGACAAGGTCATCACGCTGTTCGCCGATTCGGAATTCCAGTTGAAGCAGATCAAGGACATTCTTTATCCGGAGATGGAAAAGAAGGAACCCGATTGCGTGAAGCGCCTCGACGACCAGACGATACAGAAGGTCTCGGGCGACAAGGTCAAGCAGGATCTGAAGATCAAGATCGGCATCGAGAGCGAATTGGCCAAGAAAATCGTCAAGCTGCTCAAGGACTCGAAGCTCAAGGTGCAGGTCGCCATCCAGGGCGATGCGGTGCGCGTCAGCGGCGCCAAGCGCGACGTCCTGCAGGATGCCATCGCCCTGGTCAAGAAAACGATCATCGACTTCCCGATCAAGCACGGGAACTATCGCGATTGAGCGCCGCGTGCACCTGCGGCAGGATGCGCAGACGATGAGCTGCTGCTAATCTTTAGGCAAAGGTTCCTGAGCTTTTGGAAGAAAAAGATCGCATCAATCCTGGTGTCCTTTCCTGGGTAGAAGAGTTGCGGCGCGTGTCGATGGCGGTCAGCAAGACGTCGGCGAAGGCCTCGGCGAGCCGCAATCAGGTGTTTTATATCCTGCACTGGACGGCGGACAGTTCAGGTTTCGGGGTGACTGTTCGCAAGGGGCGCGATGCCGGCAGCGCCGAGGAGTGGTGGAGCATCGACCGGGCGCTGCTCAAGCCGCCGCCTTTCGTCGGCGAGGACGATGTGAGCATCCTGCGGCTGCTCTGGGCCGAGCGTGGCCATGACGTCGGATTGCGCGCATTCGGCCTCGGGCCGGCGCACGGCGGCGAGATTCTGCAGCGCATGGCGCAAACCGGCCGGCTCTGCCCGGCCAATGATTTCTCGCCGCTGTTCCTGGCCGACGCGCGCTCGGCGACGGTGAACTGGCGTGTTGACGCCAATGGGCGGCAAAGACCTTGTTTCACGCCCGTGCCGGCCGCCAGCCTGGTCATCCCGCTGCATCCGCCGTGGTATATCGACCTTGACGAAGGCAGTATCGGCCCGCTCGAAGTCCTCGGCAATCCGGCGGTGATTGAGCGCCTGTTTTCCCTGCCGCCGCTGTCGAAGAAAGAGGCCGAGCTGGTCGCCGCGGCGCTGAGCGAACTGGCGCCTGAATTGCCGATTCCGGCCAACGACGCGAGCGCCCGCCTGCGTCGCATCGAAGCCGACCCGCTGCCGGTGCTGCGCCTGCAAACGCTGGGTACCCATGGCAACCGCAGCTGGCGCGATTACGCGATCAGCTACAACAGCGGCTTCTTCGACGTCGCGCTGCCGGTGTTTCGCTATCAGGACGCCGAGGTCAAGCCGGACGACATTCGCGAGTTCTCGACACTGCCCGATGGCGAGACGGTTTGCGTCCTGCGCCGGGCCGATCAAGAAGAAAAGTTCATGCAGCGCCTCGCCGAAATCGGGCTGCAGAAGGTCCCGGCTTATGCGCTGCACACCTTCGGCAGTCCGCCCGACAACGCCTACGGCTTGGCCAACGAATCGTCCTGGCCGGCGTTCATGCAGGAATCGCTGCCGCTCTTGCGCGCCGCCGGCTGGCAGGTCGACATCGACGATGATTTCCGCCACCACGCGCTCGAAGTCGAAGCCTGGGAAGCCGAGCTGCTCGAGTCGGAAAACGGCTGGTTCGACCTCGACATGGGCATTATAGTCGAGGGCCGGCGCTTGCCGCTGGCGCCGCTCCTGGCCTCGCTGTTCCGGCGCGATGCGCGCTGGCTCGACCTGCCGCTGCTGCACCAGATCGCCGACGAGGAAATGATCGAACTCAGGACGCCGGCCAACGTGCGCATCCGTGTTCCGGCCCGGCGGCTCAAGCCGCTCGCGGCGACATTGATCGATCTCTTCGATGGCTTCGTCGACGGCGATAAGCTGCGCCTGTCGCGATTCGATGCGCCGCGCCTGGCCGAACTCAACGACACCAGCCGCTGGCAATTCCGCGGTCAGCGCGACGTGCTGGCGCTGGCCGAGCAGCTGTCGGCGGCGCAAGCGATCGGCGACGTCGCTTCGCCGGCCGGCCTTGGCCTCGAGCTGCGCTCGTACCAGAAGGAAGGTCTGGCCTGGCTGCAGTTTCTGCGCGAACAGAAACTGTCCGGCATCCTGGCCGACGACATGGGCCTCGGCAAGACCGCGCAGGCGCTCGCGCACCTCTTGCTCGAAAAGGAAGCCGGCCGGCTCGACCGCCCGGCGCTGATCGTCCTGCCGACCTCGCTCGTTTTCAACTGGAAGGTCGAGGCGGCGCGCTTCGCGCCCAGCCTGTCGATTCTTTCGCTGCATGGCGCCGAACGCAAGAGCCGCTTTGCGCAGATTCCGCAGCACGATGTCGTGCTGACCACCTATCCGCTGCTCTGGCGTGACGCCCACGCCTTGACCCAGTACCGCTACCACCTGCTGATCCTCGACGAAGCGCAGACGGTGAAGAACGCGCGCAGCAAGGGCGCCGAAGTCGTGCGCAAGATCGACGCGCGGCATCGCCTGTGCCTGACCGGTACGCCGCTGGAAAACCATCTCGGCGAATTGTGGAGCCAGTTCGATTTCCTGCTGCCGGGCTTCCTCGGCGACAGCAATACGTTCACCAAATACTGGCGCACGCCGATCGAGAAGCAGGGCGACGCGGCGCGTCGAAATCTCCTCGCCCGGCGCATCCATCCCTTCATCCTGCGCCGCAAGAAAGAGGAAGTCGCGCGCGAGTTGCCGCCCAAGACGATCATCGTGCGCAAGGTCGAACTGGCCGGCAGCCAGCGCGACCTGTATGAGACCATCCGCGCGGCGATGGACGCGATGGTGCGCGAGGAAGTGGCGAGCAAGGGGTTCGGACGCAGCCAGATCGTCATCCTCGACGCCCTGCTCAAGTTGCGCCAGGTGTGCTGCGATCCGCGCCTGGTCAAGGCCGTCTCGGCGCAGCGTGTCAAGGAGCGCGCCAAGCTTGATCTCCTGATGACCATGTTGCCCGAGCAGGTCGATGAGGGGCGGCGCATCCTGCTCTTTTCGCAATTTACCAGCATGCTCGCGCTGATCGCCACCGAGCTCAAGCATGCCGGCCTCGATTACCTGCTGCTGACCGGCGACACCGTCGATCGTGAAACCCCGGTGCGCCGCTTCCAGGCCGGCGAAGTGCCGATCTTCCTGATCAGCCTCAAGGCCGGCGGCGTCGGCCTCAACCTCACCGCCGCCGATACGGTGATCCACTATGATCCGTGGTGGAATCCGGCCGTCGAGAACCAGGCCACCGATCGGGCCCACCGCCTCGGCCAGGACAAGCCGGTGTTCGTCTACAAGCTGATCATCGCCGGCAGCATCGAGGAAAAGATTCTCGCCCTGCAGGAGCGCAAGGCCGAACTCGCCGCCGGAATCCTCTCCGAGGATCGCAGCATTACGCTCAAATTCGGCGAAGACGACATTGCCGCGCTGTTTGCACCGCTGCCTGCCTGAACCCGATTGCCGCATCGGACTTCCGATGGTCTGGCGCGCAAGAAGTTTGACCGACTCGGCGCGGACGGGGATAATTGCGGCTTTTGCAGTTGAACCATCTTCCCCTTGTCTATTTTTTTCCCGCTCATGCATCCGGACCGATCGGCCTTTCCCGGCGCATCGATCGCATTGTGCTGAGTGGTGCATTGACGACTTCGGCCACCGCGCGTGATCGACAACTGATGAGCACCAGCCCTGAACAGACAAGACCGAGACAGGAAATCTATTCATGACTGAGAATTATTCGTCGGTTGCAATCGATCCCTATTACGACGGCGTGCCGGCGTACATGACCGAAGTCTACGACTGGGCCTACGTCAATCCGAAGTGGGTGCGTGCCCTCGACCGCATCTGGGTCGTGCGCGTGCTGCTGTTCCTCAACGATCAGCGTCTGATGCGCGCCTATCTGGACGAAATCGAGGAAGGCATGCGCGTCTGGCAGCTGGCGCATGTGTACGGCGATCTCGTTACGCGGGTGGCGAAAAAAGTCGGGGCCCAGGGTATCTTTCACCTGACCGACGTGACCCCGATCCAGATCGAGCACGGCCACCGCAAACTCGCCGGCATGGAATGGACCAAGGTCATCCGCAGCGATGCCGCCGATTTCGTCGGCGAAGCGTCGATCGATTACGACCTCATTTGCAGCTTCTTCCTGTTGCACGAGATCCCCGACGAAAAGAAATACGAAATCGTCGATAACATGCTCGAGAAACTGCCCAAGGGCAGCAAGGTGGTTTTCGTCGATTACCACAATCCGGCCAAATGGCAGCCGATCCGCTACGTCTTGAAGCTCGTCAATCGCTACCTCGAGCCGTTTGCCGATGCCTTGTGGAAGAACGAGATCAGGCATTATGCAAGCCGCGCCGATCAATTCGTCTGGCGCAAGCGGACTTTCTTCGGCGGCGTCTATCAGTGCGTAGTCGTCGAGCACAAGGACTAGGTTTTCAGTCCGCCGATCCACACCGAATACAACTGGTCGGCCAGCCGCCGCATCGCCGGCAGGCGGTCGGCTGTCTCCGCGAGCATCCGTTCAGGCGTTTGCACGCACGCTGGCAGGGCGGCCACGCCCTGTATTTCGGCTGACCAGCCGGCGCACCACAGCGCGATCATTTCCGGCGTTATTTCGACATGGCACTGCAGCGCCAAGTGCGGGCCGAGCACGAAGGCCTGGTTGGCGCAGAAGTCGTTGGTAAACAGACGTTGCGCACCGGCGGGCAGGGTGAAGGTCTCGCCATGCCACTGGAATACATCGGCCACGCCGGCCGTTGCGTCGAGCCAATCGCCGAGCCAGCGTCGCACAACTTCCGGGTCGACTTCGCCGCGTGTCGCGCGGGCTTTTCCCCAGCCGATTTCCTTGTCGGCGTTCGGGCCGACCTGGCCGCCGAGCGCGCAGCTGATCAACTGGCCGCCAAGACAATGGCCGAGCACCGGAACGCTTTCGGCGACGGCATCGCAAATCAGCGCGCATTCGTCGGCGAGCCACGGCAGCGGGTCGTTGACGCTCATCGGTCCGCCCATCAGGCAGAGTCCGGAGAAAGCGCCGGCGCGCCCGGGGACGGGA
Organism: uncultured beta proteobacterium; assembly: GCA_903886975.1. Classification (GTDB taxonomy): domain Bacteria; phylum Pseudomonadota; class Gammaproteobacteria; order Burkholderiales; family Rhodocyclaceae; genus Propionivibrio. The sequence goes on along the minus strand of CAISOB010000049.1, from coordinate 14,307 downwards.
TCGCCGCGGTCGATGGCGATCAGTTGCCAGGGGATGGAGCGTAAATCGAGGAATGTGGCAAAATAGCCGGGTCCTTCCGTTTTGGTGTGGCGAACAATGGCGACAGGTTTCATGGTCGATGGGCTCAGGAGTCTTGCTCGGCGCGGCGCGTTCGATTTTACGCGCGCGGCTCTGCTGTGCCTATGCCTGTTCGCGCCGCTGGCGCAGGCCACCGACGTCGGCTTGGCCGGGTTGTTTTCGGGCAAGGCACTGCTGACGATCAATGGCGGTACGCCGCGCATCGTCGCGCTGGGGGTGAAGACGGACGAGGGGGTGAAGCTTGTGGCCATCGAAGGCGAAACGGCGACGCTCGAGGTTGATGGCAAGAAGCGCGTCCTGCGCGTCGGGCAGAACGTCGCGTCGCAGTCTTCAGGCAGTGGTCCGGCGATGGCCGTGCTGACCGCTGACAACGCCGGGCATTTTCTGACGATGGGAAGTATCAACGGCAGCAGCGTGCGCTTTCTCGTCGATACTGGCGCCTCGACAGTTTCACTGGGTGCCAGCGATGCGCGCCGGATCGGCATCGACCCGAACAAGGGGGAGCTCGGGCGGACGCAGACGGCCAACGGCATAGCCGTCGTATCGCGTGTCAAACTCGATACGGTCAAGGTGGGCGATATCGTTCTCAACAATGTCGATGCCACCGTGCACCAGCAGGATCTGCCAATTGCATTGCTGGGCATGAGTTTTTTGAACCGTATGGAAATGCAGCGAAGCGGTGACACCATGACGCTGAAGAAACGCTACTAGGAGAATTGCATGCCCCATCGCGACCAGGAAATCCTCATGTTGCGCCGCGAGCTCGAATTGTTCATCAATGAACGACAGACCCTGTTGCGGGTTGTCGGTGCAACTGCCGCACTGGTTGCCTGTCTCGACAGCAAGCATCTGCCGGTCGGCGCGGTGGTGTCGGCGGATCTCGTTGCGACATCGATCAACGCCTTGTCTGAAGAAACGCTGCAGGATGCACTCAATGCCGTGCGCGCCGAAATCGAGAATGAGGAAGCCAGCGACGGAAAATAGTCTCTTGCCGCCAGCGCCGCCAGTTTCGTCAAACGCTACCGCCATCGATATCGAGCGCTTGCGCGCGGCGCTCTCGCCGGTCCCGTCGCGCACGCAATTTTCGGCCGACGACGGGGTCACTGACGAGGAATTGACGCCGGCTTCGGTGCTCTTTCCCATCGTCTTGCGCCAGAGCGGCCCGGCCGTGCTGTTCACCCAGCGCACCGAGCATCTGCGCGACCACCCCGGTCAGATCAGTTTCCCTGGCGGACGGGTCGAGGCGGAGGACACTTCGCCGGCACATACGGCTTTGCGCGAAGCACAGGAGGAAATCGGCCTGGCCGCAGAGCACATCGACATCATCGGCTATTTGCCCGAATACCGGACCGGTACGGGCTTTTGCGTAATGCCGGTGGTCGCGCTGGTGCGGCCGCCTTTCGAGTTGCGGCCCGATCCGGCCGAGGTCGCTGACATTTTCGAAGTGCCGCTGGCCTTCCTGATGGATTTTACCAACCACCAGCAGCATTCGGCGCACTTGCGCGGCAAACTGCGCCACTTCTTCGCCATGCCTTATGGCGAGCACTTCATCTGGGGCGCGACGGCCGGCATCATCGTCAGTCTGGCGCGGGCGCTGGCCACCTGAGATTGCCTACCAAGCGAGTACCAGCGACATCCTTTCCCAGAACTCATCGGCAGTTCTTTTTCCGGCGCCAGCGATCAGGGGTTCGCGCAATTTTTCCAGATCGCGCAGGAGTTCCTGCGCAGTCCTGGCCTTCTCGATCATCAAGGCGTAGGGGCGCGCTTCGGACCCGAGAAGTTCGCGCAGCGTACGCAGAATATAGCGTTTGGCGAAGGTGATATCGTCCTGTGGATTGCCGGTCAGCAGGGTTTGCATGGCCGGCGCCGCAATGAAATCGCCTTCGAGCAGCGTTGTCAGGTGCTTCTCGGCTTCTGGGCCGAATACGCTTTGCGCCACGAGTTCGCTGCCGGTGTGCCGCCCATCGACCACGATCAGCATCGCCCGCACGCGAAAAGGCAGGCGATTCTGTCGCGTCGAGATTTCGTCATAGCCCTTCACGGTCTTTGAGAAGACAGCCGTCAGGTCCATTCTCGGTAGCCCCGCTTCCAACCAAGTGATCAATCGTTATTGCGTAGGGCAGCGGGCTGACAGGCAGCAGGCTTCTGCAACGCCCATGAGTATGGTATCTTCGATTTTGAGACAATTTGCGGCTGCGGATAGTTCGACGCGGTAATCGAATATTGCAGCCGCCCACAACGAAACATGAGCGAAGAAGATTCCAGCGGGATGAAGATTTGCCTTAGCGCCGCTGGCTATTCTCGCGTCAGCGGACTGGTCCACCGCGTGTCGCCCGGCCGGGCGGGAAGGCCGGGAACTGTCACGCGGATCTGCGATTTACCGGGCGGGTCTTGCGCATGACCCTGTTTTCGCTGGTTGTCGCGCTGCTGATCGAGCAATTACGGCCATTGCCTTACCGCCGAGTTGTGTACGACCCGCTTGCCCGCTTGGCCCGCTTTCTCGAGCAAATCTTCAATGCCGGCGAACGCAGTCAGGGCGTTTTGGCTTGGTTCCTCGCGGTCGGCGGCCTGGTGTTGCTGGCCGGCGGCGTGTCTGCGGCGCTCCACGCGTACAGTGTTTTGCTGGCCGCGCTGTGGAACGTAACGATTCTGTATCTGACCATGGGTTTTCGGCAGTTCAGCCACGAGTACTCTTATATCCAACTGGCGCTGCGCACGGGCGACCTTGCCCAGGCGCGCAAACTGCTGGCGCAATGGCGGCGGCGTCCGGCCGACGATCTTTCGTCGTCGGAAATCGCCCGGCTGGCGATCGAGGAAGCGCTTTGCGCATCGCACCGCCACGTCTTTGGCGTGCTCGTCTGCTTCGTCCTGTTGCCCGGGCCGTGCGGCGCTGTCCTTTATCGCGCCGCGGCTTTCCTGGCCGAGGTCTGGGGCCGGCGCAGCGATGCCGATGCCGGCCATTTCGGCCAATTCTCACGCCAGGCTTTTGCCGTCATCGACTGGCTGCCCTTGCGCGTGACGGCCGCCGGCTTCGCCATCGTCGGCAATTTCGAGGACGCCGTCTATTGCTGGCGCACGCAGGCCGACCGTTGGCCGGATAACGCGCTCGGCAGCGGCATCGGCATCGTCCTGGCGAGCGGTGCCGGCGCACTCGGCGTGCGCCTCGGCATGCCGGTCGTTGAAGCGGGTGTCGTCGCCGATCGCGCCGAGATCGGCACCGGCGACGAAGCCGATGCGGACTTCATGCAAAGTGCCGTCGGCCTCGTCTGGCGCGCTCTGCTGCTCTGGCTGCTGCTCCTGTTGCTGCTCGGTTTGGCAAGCCTCGTCGGATCCTAGACAAGCTAGGCAAGCGCCGCCACCTGCGCGATCAATTGCAATTGCGCGGGCAGACAGATCCGCTTCAGATCATAAGTGTCGACGATCTGCTGCCGTGCGCGGACGCGCAGTTGTGCGAAATGCGCCGGTTCGGCCAGCCCCGCGATCACCTGCGCGGCAATTTCCGCCGGGCTGAAAAAATCGACGAGCAGGCCGTTCTCGCCGTCGCGAATCACTTCCTCGACCGGCGCCGTTCTTGACGCGACGACCAGGCAGCCCGCCGCCATGGCTTCGAGCATCGACCACGAGAGCACGAAAGGGTAAGTCAGGTAGACATGGACGCGGGAAATCTGCAGGACCTTGAGGAAATCCGGATAGGGGAGCTTGCCGACGAAGTGCACGCGGCGCTGGTCGAATGAATCGCCGAGTTCATTGAGCATCTGTTGCCGGTAGGATTGTCCTTCAGGCAAGCGCGCCCCGTAGCTTACCTCGTCGCCGCCGACGATCAGTACCTGTACCCGCGGCCGCGCGGCCAGTATCGCCGGCAGGCTGCGCATGAAGCTCGGAAATCCCCGGTAGGGCTCGAGGTTGCGCGCGGCATAGGTCAGCACTTCGTCGCCGGCGGAAAGTTCCAGATCGCTGCCCGGGACGCGCAGGCGGGCTTGCGCGTCGGGGATTGCCAAATCGCTGTCGATGCCCTCATGGACGACGCGAAGCTTGCTCCGGTACAAGGGAGGATAGGTGGACTTCTGCCACCCGGTCGGACATTGTCCGCAATCTGCGGCCTGCAGGCCGAGCAGGTTGCCGAGATTCTTGGTGCGGATGCGCGGCGCCGTATCGACGCTTTGCTTTTCGGACGGATCGAAGCCGACATCGGTGCCGGACAAACGATAGAAGAATTCGAAATAGCCGAGCAACGGCGCCTGCGGGAAGACGTCCTTCAAATACCAGATCTCGCCCCAGCCATTGTGCCCGACCATGACATCGGGAATAAAGCCGCTATTCCGCAGATCGAGCCCCACGCGTGCTACTGCCTGCGCGTTCAGGACTCCGGTCTCGGTGTCGCGCAGGTAGTGATGCAGATGCTCGGTGGCTTTCCGCAGCGGCTTGTAGACGAGGGTACGGACACCGGGCAAGGCGGCGTTAACGCGTTGCGTGATGAAGACGACCCGATTCCCCGGCACAGCCGCAAGGTGGCCCGCCAGGTGACGATACTGACCGGGGAAATTCTGATGCACGAAAAGAATGTTCATTGTTGCAAGGGCAGCTCTTCAATGACCGGGTGTATATGCGTATAGCATATCATACACGACGGCCCGAAGTCTGCTGTTTCCGAAAAGCGGCGGCGGGCGAAGTTCGCCGCCGTCCTATCAGGACTTTCTTCTTGCGCGGGCCGCCGGCGGCGGTTCCATCTCGGAGGAAAACAAGCAAACCGTGTTGCGTCCGCCTGCCTTCGCTTCGTACATCGCGAGGTCGGCCTGGCGGAGCAGTTCGAGCGGCGTCGCCTGGTGGTCGGAGAATAGCGTGATGCCGATGCTGCCGGTGGTTCGATACGGGCCGCTGGCGATGTCAAAAGGCTGGCTCAGTGCGACGAGAATCTTTTGCCCGACCGTTGCGGCCTGGGTCTTGCTTTCGTCAAGCAGCGTGCTCAGGTCGACGAGCATGATGACAAACTCGTCGCCGCCGAAGCGTGCTACCGTGTCGCCTTCGCGGATGCAGGCCGACAGCCTTTGCGCCACGAGTTGCAGCAGCAGGTCTCCCTGGTCGTGCCCTGCGCTGTCGTTGAGTTCTTTGAAATGGTCGAGGTCGAGGAACAGGACTGCGCCCTGCCGTCCGCTGCGGGTGCTCGCCGCCAGCGCTTGCTGCAGACGGTCGAGGAGCAGGCGCCGGTTCGGCAGGCGGGTCAGCGGGTCGAAGAAGGCGAGGTGCTTGATTTCGTCCTCGGCGGCTTTGCGCAGGGTAATGTCGGTCAGCGTGCCGACATAGTGTGTGACCGTGCCGGAGCCATTGGTCACGGCGCTGATCGTCAGCCATTCGGGATACACCTCGCCGTTCTTGCGGCGGTTCCAGATTTCGCCCTGCCAGGATCCTGTCGTCTTGATGCTGGCCCACATGGCCGAATAGAACATCGCGTCGTGGCGTCCGGACTTCAAGATGCTCGGCGATTGTCCGGCGAGGTCGTCAAGGGCGTAGCCGGTGATTCGGGTGAAGGCCTGATTGACGCGCAGGATTCTCCGCCCGGCATCGGTGATCAGCATGCCTTCCTGCGCCTCGAAGGCGGTGGCCGCAATGCGAATTTCCTCTTCGGCGCGCTTGAGTTCGCTGATGTCCTGCGTGGTTCCGACGCAGCGCCACGGCCTGCCGTTCGCATCGAACTCGACCCTTGCTCTTTGGCAGATCCAGCGGTTCGTCTGGCCGATGCGGATACGATGTTCGTTAAGCAGCGGCTCGCCGGCGATGGCCATCTTCCAATCGCGATTGAGTCCCGGCCGGTCCTCGGGATGGACACGCTTCAGGTAGCTGCGGCGCGTCCCGGGCGTGCCACCGGAGACGCCAAAGATACGGCAAGTCTCGGGCGACATGACAATCTCGTCGGTGGCAAAGATATAGACCCAGCTCCCGATATGAGCCACCGACTGCGCCATGTTCAGGTCGGCCGCGATATGCTGGGCTTCAGCGCTGCGCAACGCGAGGTCGAGACTCAGTTTTTGCACCTCGCCGAGGCGCCGGGTGTACGAGCGTACGAGGAAAATAATCACGAAGGTCGTGAAGAAGACGCACCAGACTTGAACGATACCGTAGAGTGTGGCAGGCGTCGCCGGATAGGCGGGCAGCGCGCCACGCTGTTCGGCCACAACCAGAGCCAGTGTCGTCATCATGCTCAACGCGGCGAGGATGATCGCGCTGCGTGTTCCGAGCAGCCAGCCCGAAAGCATGATCAGCAACGGATAGATGACGACCGGCGTGCCGTGCACACCGCCATAGAAAACCAGCACCACGGTGACGATAGCCCAGCTTGCCCAGACCATGTTGCCCAGCGCCGCGCGCAGCATGCCGCGCGACATGAGCAGCAGTGTGATGGCGGAGACGAGCACCAGCAGGAAGGGACTGACGAAGCGCGCGGTTTGCTCGGGGGATGCGAGGTGCAGTACGCACAGGAAGCTCAGCGCGGCCAGCAGGATCAGATAGACTGCGTAGCGGAGAAAAACAAGCGACAACCCCCATGACGAAGGGATATCCGCCGGGTAGTCGGAGGAAGGAGGCCGGTCTGTCATACTTGTTCTCACGCCGCGTCTGCCTGTATCCACTATAGACAATCGCCAGCGATGCCGCGTCAATAGAGCAAGAAATTCCTGCGGCTGTCTTCCCAGGCGGCTTCGTCGGCGCCGGCCAGGGCATCGAGGTCGGCGGGCCTGGCGCCGGGGTCGTCGACCCATTCGCGCAGCAGCGGGCTGCCGTTGATCAGGTCGATCGCCAGGCGTTCGCTCTCGTACTCATAGGCGAAATCGCGCCACAGTGGATAATTCGGCCACAGGCCGCGCAGCGCCTTGAAGGCCAGGCTCTGCACGCGCCATGGGCGAAATTCGTGATGCCGGTAGTGCGCATCGTCTGCATGGATTTGTATGCCGTGGCACAACATGCCGGCGTGTTTGTGGAAGGTTGGCTCGAAACAAAGTTCGCGCAGCCGGCAGCCGGCCAGCCACTCCGGCGCGAGACCCTGCATCGCCTCGATCAGCGCCCGCGCGTCGAGGTCGGGGGCGCCGAAAAGCTCAAGCGGGCGGGTTGTACCGCGTCCCTCGGAGAGCGTCGTGCCTTCGAGCAGGACCGTGCCGGCGTAGCAGCGCGCCATGGCGATGCCCGGCGCGTTCGGGCTGGGGTTGATCCAGCTGCGCTCTCCGCTCGGCCAGCCGTAACCGGGTGCCGTCCCGGGCGACCAGCCGCGCATCGTGACGACCGTGCATTCGAGGTCGAGGCCGAGGCTGGCGATGAACCAGCGCGCCAGTTCGCCGATGGTCAGACCGTGGCGCATCGGCAGTGCGCCGGCGCCGACGAAGCTCTCCCATCCGGCGCGCAGCAGCAACCCTTCGACCGGGCGGCCGGCCGGATTGGGACGGTCGAGGATCAGCACCGCCTTGCCGTGTTTGGCGGCGGCTTCGAGCATATAGCGCAGGGTGGTGATGAAGGTGTAGATGCGGCAGCCGAGATCCTGCAGATCGACGAGCAGCACGTCGAAACTGTCCATCATCGCCGGCGTCGGGCGGCGCACCGCGCCGTACAGGCTGAACACCGGGATGCCGTGGCGCGGGTCGAGAAAGTCGGGCGACTCGACCATGTTGTCCTGCTTGTCGCCGCGCAGGCCGTGCTGCGGGCCGAAAGCGGCGCTGAGCTTGATCCCGGGCAGGGCGGCCAGCGCGTCGAGCGCGTGGGTCAGATCGGCGGTGACCGAAGCCGGATGCGCGAGCAGCGCCACACGTCGGCCAAGAAGCGGTCGGCGCAGCACCGGCTCCTCGAGCAGGCGGTCGAGTCCGAATTTTACGGTGGGCATGGCTTCTCTTTCACGGGGGATCGCCAGGCGGCAATTCGAGCGCGAAAGTCTCGCGGCGATGGAAATCGGCAGGTCCCGCAGTGTGGCGCAGCGCCCAGTAGCTGCGCTCGCCGTTGACCGTATCGCCGCTCTCGATGACGACGGCGAGCCCGATCTCCAGCGCCGCGGCGGCGGCGCCCGGCGGCAGCAGCTCGGCCGCCAGCGTGGCGCTCAGTTGCAGGCGGCCCTCGGTCAGGCTGGCGCTGATCCGCGGAGTCGCCGTTGCCGCGCTGCTTTGCCGCAGGCGACGGTAGCCTGAGAAAGTGTAGGCGGCCCATTGCCCCGACGGCGAAAAATTGAACTCGCGGTAAGCGGGATCGCCGGCGACCGCGACAAAGGCCTCGCAGCAGGTGTGTTCCCAGAGCCCGTCGCTGCGGCTCTGCGCCTGTGGCGTCGGAATGCGCAGGCGAACCATGTCGCCGCTGACCTGATAGAAGAAAACCAGGGCGCCGCCAGGGGCGCGCGCTGCCGTGGCTTGCACGGCGCGCACCATGGCCGCGGGATTGTGCGGATGGCAAAGGAGGCTCAGCGGTGGCTCGGAAGCGGGCATGTGTCGATGGCGGGCGCGTCAGGAGAGTTTGGGCAGCTTGAGCGGCTTATTGTAAAGCAGTTCCCCGCCGACTTTATGTCGGCGTCAAATCAGGAGAAGCGTGGCGAGACGACAGCCGGACGCGCGATGCCATTTGACAGGGGTGCACAGGTCGAAGATACTTGCGAACGAAGATATTTGGCGCACCGCCGCATGTTTCCTGGGCGAAGCATGAACTTGCGGCCACAGGACCGTGTTGCGCGACGACGGTATCGCTTGCTTGGTCGAACAAGTTCCGGCAGAACGTCGGCCGGCGCGCAGCTTTTATGACAATCGGATCCGTTGAATAACATATGACCGATGGCGCAGGACGCTATAAGGAGATTCAGATGGCTGTGCTGGACGCGATAAAGGGATGGTTTTCCAAGGTGGGCAAAGACAAGAAATTTGACGCGCTCAACACGACCTGGCTCATAGACAAGCTCAAGCCGGAAATCGGCGAAGAAAAATTGCTGCCGCCGCTCCCGGTGATCGGCCAACGTCCTTTCCGGCAGCAGATGGCGATATTGCTGGCCGCGCTGATCGTTTCCGGCATTCTGTTCGTGGCCCTGCTTTCCGGTGTTTCCCTCTTTGCCAGCCACAACACGGTGATGCGCTCGACGGCGACCGAAATGCAGGTGTTGTCACAGCGTATCGCCAGTTCTACGGCGGCGGGGATGCAGGGTAATCCCGAGGCCTTCAAGACGCTTGACGCGACGATCGATCGCTTCCGGACCAACCTGGACATCATCGTCAATGAAAGCGGTGTCTGGCTCAATCAGAGCGAGGACAAAGCCGAACATGTGAGCAGCATTCAGAAGGTCTGGAACGACAACTTCCAGCCCAACCCGGCAAGGCCGAATCTGCAGCATATCCTGAGCAACAAGGAGGTCCTGGCGTCGATTGCCCGGAACGTATCGCAAGCTACCGCCAATGACGCGGAACTGACCTTGACCATCAATGTGCTCAATCGCGTCCGGCCTTACTACGATGAAGTTACGCCGGATACGGCCAAGCAAATGGACCAGCTGGCGCTGCTCAACCTGCGCATGGTCAAGAATGCCAGCTTGTTGCTCACCGGCGAGACGGCGACGCGCGCGATCTATGAAGTCATGATTCAGGACGTTTCAGCCTTTGGAGGGATCCTGCGCGGTATGAAGGTCGGCGACAAGGCCTTGGGAATTGCCGCAGTGCATTCGCCAGGCATGATCAATGCCATTGCGCTTCTCGAGAACTTGTCGCGGCCATTCACCAATATGGCGTCCTTGCTCACGGCCAGCAGCCAGATCCTGAATGACGGCTACCGGGCCAACAAGAACATCGCCCTTGACTCCGAAAAACTGCTCGATGGCTCGCTCTTCCTCTCCGAATACTATGAATCGAAAGCGCACACGGTGGGCGCCGACATCCTGCTGCTGCTGCTTGCCGTCGCCACCTTCTTCTCGCTTTATCTGCTGATCCGCGTGTTCAACCAGGAAGCGGTGCGCCGCCGCTTGCAGTCGGAGGCGGAAAACAAACGCAACCAGGAAGCCATTCTGCGCCTGCTCAATGACATGGCGGATCTCGCCGATGGCGACTTGACCGTACGCGCGCTGGTGACCGAAGACCTCACCGGAGCGATCGCCGACTCGATCAACTATACGATCGAAGAACTGCGAACACTGATTACCGAAATCAACCGCGCCACCGAACAGGTAACGCAGGTGACCGGACAGGCGCAGCTAATTTCGACCGAACTGCTGACCGCCGCCGAACGCCAGTCGCACGAGATCGAGGACACTAACAAGGCAGTTGGCCAGATCGTGCAATCGATCCAGGGCGTATCGCATTCCGCAGCCGAATCCTCCAAGGTGGCCCATGCTTCCTTGTCGGCCGCCGAATTGGGGGCCGAGGCGGTCAACAACCAGATCAAGGGAATGAACGAAATCCGCGAACAGATTCAGGAAACGGCCAAGCGCATCAAGCGTCTCGGCGAATCGTCGCAGGAAATCGGCGAAATCGTCGAACTGATCTCGGACATTACGGAACAGACCAACGTCCTGGCGCTCAACGCCGCCATCCAGGCCGCCGCCGCGGGCGACGCCGGACGCGGCTTCTCGGTCGTCGCCGAGGAAGTGCAGCGCCTCGCCGAACGTTCGGGCGAAGCGACCAAGCAGATCGGGGCGATCGTCAAGACCATTCAGGCCGACACGCACGACGCCGTCGCGGCCATGGAGTTATCCACCCACGGCGTGGTGGAAGGCGCCAAGCTCTCCGACGCGGCCGGCACGGCGCTCTCGCAGATCGGCAGGGTGTCGCGTGAACTTGCGCGCCTGATCGAATCGATCGCGAATGAAACCGAAGACCAAAGCAAACTGGCAACGCGAGTCAATGCGTCGATGCGCGACATCTTCGGCATCACCAAGCAGACTTCGACCGGGACCAAGCTGTCGGCCGACGCGGTCGGCCAACTCGCGAGCCTCGCGGCCGAACTCAAGAGCTCGGTGTCCGGCTTCAAACTGTAGGGTCACACACGCCGACCGGCAGACGGAAGGGGCAAAGGTTTCGCAGGGAAGATCAAGGACCGATCTTCCTTCGCATGATCGCTGCGCCCTTTTTCATTTCTGCGGTACGCGCGGAGCCTTTCCTCGACGATTAAATCTTCGGGACGTCCGGATTATCAGACGGGCGACTCGAACAATTGACTTCTCACCGCTTGCCACCGGGTCAATCGACAATCCGGAAATTATGGACAAGGATCATGATCTCGCTGCGGCAAATTGAAGTCTTGCACGCCATTCTGAGTACTGGCAGCGTTACCGTAGCGGCCAAAGCATTGCACGTCTCCCAGCCCGCGGTCAGCAAGATGTTGCAGCAAGCGGAACGGCAGCTCGGATTCAAACTCTTCGTCCGCAATGGCAACCGTCTGAGCGCCACCGAAGAAGCCTTGGCATTGTATCGGGAGATCGAAAAGATCCTTCCCCAGGTGGATGCCGTTCAGCGGCTGGCTGAAAACCTGAGGTACGGCACCGGCCGGACACTGCGCATCGTCGCGCTGCCCTCGCTCGGGCAAACCCTGCTGCCGTCCGCACTGGCCTCGTTCAAACCGATGCATCCGGCACTGGATATTGAATTGCGCCTGCAGCACACGGAAGAACTTGTACGGGCACTCCTTCTGCGAGACGCCGATCTGGGGTTCGATTTTGGCGGCATGAATCACCCGGCGATCGTGCGCAAGACGCTCTTGATCAGCGAGTATGTCTGCATTGCCCCGGCCGGGTGGTTTCCCGAAGGAAAAGTACTGACGCCGGATGATTTTTCCAAACGGCCGCAAATCAGAATGATCCGGCACAATCCTCCGTCCCATTTCATCGTCGAGAATCTTCCTTTCACAGGCTTCAACAAGAGTTCGTCCACGCTTTCGGCACAGACCTATCATGCGATCATGGAGTTGGTTTGCAAAGGACTTGGCGTGGCCTTGGTCGATCCCTTCACCAGCATCATCGGCAATGATGGCAACTACACCACGCATTTCATCCAACCTGCCCCGCCGTTGCGACTGGATTGCCTCAGCTTGCGCACGCGTCCCATCAGCGCAATGGCTCAGGAACTGGCTACGAAATTGGCGGATGTCGCGGAAGCGACACTCGGGCGGATCGATCCAAAGGCCAGAGTCGATGCCGCGAAATAGTGGCGCGCCGCCCCGGCGCCAAGGCCGTTTCCCCCGAAAGCGTCGATCGCCGCTGCTCATAACTAAAATTCATTGTATTGCCAAATATATTCATTGTGATCGGTGAAATATCAAGGCTAAGATCGCGGTCGGGACTTGCGTTTCCTCATGATTGCGTTCGGCATTGCGGCAATATTCTTGGGGGTCCACAAACAACTATATAAAGGGGGTCATATGTCGACAGAGATTCAGAACAAGAAGAAGATGTCCTTGAGCGTCAAGATATTCGCCGGCATGGCAATCGGCATTGTCATCGGTTTCTTCTTTCCTGATTCGGCGGTGGCACTGAAACCGGTTGGCGACATCTTTATCCGGGCCATCAAGATGATCGTCGTTCCGGTCATCTTCAGCTGCATCGTCTTGGGCGTTGCGGGAACCGGCGACTTCAAGCGGCTGGGTCGCTTCGGGTTCAAGACTCTGGTGTGGTTTGAAGTTGCCTCGACGATCGCATTGCTGATCGGACTTGCCGCGATCAATATCTTCAAACCCGGGGTCGGACTGAACATCACTGCGAGCGCGGCCGATCTGGCCGCGGCAAAAGCCGCCGCCGCGAAGTCCATCGACTTGGTGCAGTATTTCGTCAACATCATTCCCACCAACATCATCGATTCGATGGGCAGACAGGACATGCTCCAAGTCGTGATTTTCGCGACGGTCTTCGGCATCGCCACCGCGGCGCTGGGCAAAAAGGGCGAACCGATGGTCGCTTTTGCCGACATGGTTGCGAACATCATGTTCAAGTTCGCGGGCTACGTCATGCGTCTCGCGCCTATCGGCATTGGCGCCATGATGGCCTGGACCGTCGGGAAATTCGGCCTGGCGATGCTGATTCCGCTCGGCAAGCTGATTCTCGTGATGTACGGATCCTTGATCTTCTTCGTGGTCGTCGTCCTGGGCGGAACCGCGGCCTATTTCAAGATCAATCTGCGGCAACTGGTCGGTGCCATCAAAGAGCCGTTCATGATCGCCTTTACGACGACGACCGGTGAAGTCGCCATCCCCATCGCCATCGAAAGGCTGGCGGAAATGGGCGTGCCGAGATACGTCACTTCCTTCGTCATCCCGACCGGCTACACGTTCAACATGGACGGCTCGACGCTGTATATCGCCGCCGGTTCGATGTTCATCGCGCAGGCATACGGCATCGACCTTTCGACGACGCAGCAGATTGGCATCGTCGCGACCCTGATGCTGGCCACGAAAGGCGTTGCGGGGATTCCCGGCGGATCATTCATCGTCCTTGCCGGAACGCTGTCAACCGTTGGCTTGCCGGTAGAAGGGCTGGCGCTCATCCTCGGCATCGATCGCGTTCTCGACATGGCCCGCAGCGGTTGCAACATGATCGGCCACTGCGTCGCCTCCGCTTTGCTGGCCAAGTGGGAAGGCGTGCTGGGACAGGCTGACAAAGAGCTTGCCGTGGAATTCGGAACCTGACATCAGGCTCACGATCACCCTTGGGCGACTGCACGATGCATCGCCCAAGGGGAGGGTGCCGCCCAAATTCCGAAAGGCGGCCGGCGAAGGCATTCCAACCCAATCCTCTTAGGGTCGCGGCGCCCCATCGCGGTATTCCATTTGGCGAAAATTTCCATTGATCGGCTTGACGCCGGTCGTGCAAGGAGAAGATGCGGTGAGCATCGAACAAGTGAAGGAACTAAGAGCCGCCATCGCGCGTGGCGAATGGCGCAAACCGACATCGGGTTTGGCGCCGGGTTTCACGCAGGCCAACGTTGTCATCTTGCCGCAGAAATACGCGTTTGATTTTCTGCTCTTCTGCACGCGCAACGACAGACCCTGTCCGGTCATCGACGTCTGCGAAGCGGGGACCGTCGCTCCGCCCGTCGCCGGCCCCGATGCCGACATCCGGGTGCATGTGCCGCGCTACCGGATCTACCGCGAAGGCAAGCTCACGCAGGAAGTCGACGACATCCGCGCGCATTTCACCGACGACATGGTGAGCTTCCTGCTCGGCTGCAGTTTCACCTTCGAGCAGGACTTGCTCGACAACGGCGTCCCGGTCCGCCACATCGAAATCGGGCGCAACGTCCCGAT
>CAISOB010000048.1 GCA_903886975.1 uncultured beta proteobacterium | reverse complement strand
GGGAATACAACATCAGGTTTCCTGCTCGGTGAATACGATTTCACGTTTTTTGCGTACGGCGGGTGCGACGACGACGATGAGCAGCGCGGCGGCGAGCAGCAACATGACCAGCGATACCGGCCGTGTCAGGAAAACGGTGAAGTCGCCGCGCGAGAGCACGAGCGCACGGCGCAGGTTTTCCTCGAGCATCGGGCCGAGGATGTAGCCGAGCAGTAGCGGTGCGGGTTCGCAACCGAGCTTGATGAAAATGTAACCGAGCAGTCCGAAAACGATGGCGACCCAGACGTCGAACATATTGTTGTTGGTGCTGAAGGAGCCTATCGTGCACACCAGCAGGATCATCGGAAAGAGCAGCCGGTAGGGAACGCGCAACAGTTTGACCCAGATGCCGATCAGCGGCAGGTTGAGAATCACCAGCATCAGGTTGCCGACCAGCATGCTGACGATCAGTCCCCAGAAGAGATCCGGGTTGTTGGTCATGACCTGCGGGCCGGGCTGGATGTCGTGAATGATCAACGCGCCGACCATCAGCGCCATCACCGCGTTCGACGGGATGCCGAGGGTCAGCATCGGGATGAACGAGGTTTGCGCGCCGGCGTTGTTCGCCGACTCGGGGCCGGCGACGCCTTCGATCGCACCCTTGCCAAAGCGCGACGGGTCCTTGGCCATGCGCTTTTCGATCGTGTAGGAGGCAAACGACGACAGCGTCGCACCGCCGCCCGGCAGGATGCCGAGCAGTGAACCGACGGCGGTCCCGCGCAGGATGGCCGGGAAGGCCTGCTTGAATTCGGCCCATTTGATCCACAGGCTGTCGATGTGCGCGGTGACCGCGCCGCGACTCTCGGATTGTTCAAGATTGCCGGCAATTTCGGCGAAGGCGAACAAGCCCATCGTCACTGCGACGAAACCGATGCCGTCGATGAGTTCGGGCACCTCGAAGGAAAAGCGCGCGATTCCGGTATTGACGTCGGTGCCGACGATGCCGAGCAACAGGCCGAGTATCGTCATCAGGATCGCTTTCAGCACCGAGCCGTGCGCGAGCGCAATCGCCGAAGAGAGACCAAGGACCATCAGCGCGAAATACTCGGCGGCGTCGAAGCTGAGTGCGATGTCGGCCAGCGGCGGGGCAAAGGCGGCAATCACCAGCGTCGCCACGCAGCCCGCGAAAAGCGAACCGAGCGCCGCAATGCACAGCGCCGCACCGGCGCGTCCCTGCTTGGCCATCTGATAGCCATCGAGAACGGTAACGACCGACGACATTTCGCCCGGCAGGTTCACCAGGATCGCCGTCGTCGATCCGCCGTAGGACGCGCCGTAATAGATGCCGGCCAGCATGATCATCGCCGTCACCGGCGGCAGGCCGTAGGTCGTCGGCATCAACATGGCAATCGTCGCTACCGGACCGATTCCGGGCAGTACGCCGATCAGCGTCCCGACCACCGACCCAATAAAAGCGTAGAGCAGGTTGATCGGCGTAATGGCGACGGAAAGGCCGAGCGCCAGATTGCTGAAAAGGTCCATTTATTGAACTCCGGTAAGGAAGACAGGCCACATCGGCAAGGGCAGTGACAGGCCATAGACGAACACGACAACGGCGACGATGCCCTGGATCGCGCCGCTGAGGAGCGCCTCTTTCCAGTTGAACTCCTCGCTGGCGAACGACGCGATGAGAACCAGGATCACGCTCGCGAGTACGAGGCC
>CAISOB010000047.1 GCA_903886975.1 uncultured beta proteobacterium | reverse complement strand
GCTCCGCTACGCTACGCCCGCTGGCCAAGGCAAGACAAAAACCAGCAGCACAAGCTGGACTCTCAGGAGTCCATTTCAAGCAATCGACTGGCTACCTTTTGCTCCGCCTCGCTGGCTCCCAATTCCGCGCCATTCACATCCAGTTTCGCTTGGTTAGCGAAGCACCAATCAAAGGCCATACGAGAGTAATATTTGGCGCGGCTCTGACCATCTTCAATGCTTTGACATTCGCCATAGATAATAGACAACGGGTAGTAAGCTTTACCGTAATTTTGATCTGCCAGTTGTTGTAATATTCGGTAGGCAGCTAATAAAGCGGGGGTGTCTTCCTTGTCGAATATTGTCCCAACTCCGGATTGATCGAATACCGTTCTTGCATGGTGATATAGATCGTCGTTACTTCTTGGGGGAGCCAATTTTATGAAGTTCTGAAGCGCCTCCAATCCTCGCGCCACGAGGCTGCCGCGCTTTTCTGTCGTTGCAGCCAAACCTTGCGAGGCTAATTTCGCCGGTAGATTCTCGCGCTTCGTCATAAGTTGGTTTTCGCGTTGTATTGGGCCATGAGGTTTCCGATTTCACCGCGACCTATCATTTTCACGCCGGATTTCTCAGCCAGTTCCAGCGCATTAGTGGTGAATGCGCCGGTGGAAATCACCCAGGCTGTATGGCATTGGTAATACGCTTGTCCCGAGAGTGCTTCCTGCACGGCTTGTACGCCGACGCGGCCAACATGGCGTTTAGCCTGTACCGCGATGCGTCGCCCGTCTTTGCTCAAGATGATATCAGCACCGTAATCCCCTGAGGTTGGTGTGAGTTCGGCTGCATAGCCTTGGGCACGAAACAATCCAGCGAGAAATTGTTCAAATTCCAAGCCGCTGAGTTGATCAAGATCAGCCGCTTGGGCTGCTGCAAACCGCTGCTGCCAAGCGTCCTGTTCGCATCGCTTCTGGCTCAAAACCCTGTGTTGGTCTTTTGCAAATTGCAGCGTATTGCGTAGGTGGCGAGCTTCCTTGCTTCCCTCTGACGGCGGCTTATTGGCTGGTATGGAAAGCGAAGGTTTTTTTGTAAACGCCCGCCACACCAGCCATGCAAGGCCAGCGATAAACAGGATGAGGATAAGGTCCTTCATGAGAGTGAGTGTAATGGTTTGTAGTCAAGAGGAATGGTTATTCCCCAGCAAGGTATACGCGGAAGATTGTTTTGAGTTCACGATTCTGCTCAGCAAACCAATCAACCATAGCGTCGAGATTTTCTTGTGCAGTTGAGTACTTGGGGTCAAGCGAGACATTCTGACCACCGGCGATGCGGTCGAGAAGCTTTTGTATCTGCCACGCGCTATTGACGAACTCCTCGACTTTGGCTTCGACCTCTGGCATTGCCAACGGACCATGTTGCTCGATTTCCCATTCGAATGTGTCGATGCGCGCCACGAGGTCGCGTGTACCGTTGACAACTTTCAGGTGATTTAGGGTCACGTATGTAGAACTGTACTGTGCGAACTGGGTCATCGACTGGAAAACAGCGAGACGTAGCGGTCTGCGCTGCAAATACACCGTGAGTTCGTTTGCCTTTCGGGCCGCGTCGCATGCATGACGCGCATAGATTGCGGCGAGACATGCAACCAAAACAGCGGCGAACGATATGAGATCACTGTCCAGCATACGATTGTTTTGTTTGATCCTGTCGCGAGCTTTGGAACCTAATGGTTGTAGTAATTAAATGAGCAGGGGCTAGAAGCCATTGGTACGTCTCGGTTGCTCGTTCATAGAACATTCCTACCGTCCCAATACGACACTCTAGGAAGTCCGTTCCGAGGAGTTGCCCAAGTTGGAATATCTCACCGGCGGAGTGAGCCAAGCCCCGCTTTCCGTCTGCGCGAACAACCGCTTTTGCAGAGCAGGCAAAGTATCCCCCTCGTGTAAAGTCAATCACTATGCCGCCGTCGGTTTCAACAATCATCTTAGCGGCCTGACTTGCGAGAGCACTATTGGTTCCCCGCCAGTTTTTCTTGGATTGGAAGGGCAGCGCTTTCTTTCGAATGGATTGCCCAAAGATATCCAGTACTTCGATCTGGAAAAGGCCATCCGATCCATAGCGTTTCTCCGGTGCATTTTTTCCCCGCCCTCGAATTTTCTGGTAATCAATTTTGATCTGAAAATTGCCACGCGCAGTGCTGAATAATTCAGGAATGCGCATGGAAATAGCTTGACCCAATGCACCTGTAAGCGAATCTTCATCAGCGCTGCTGTGATCGTAATTGGCTACAGCATCATCTATGCCAGCAACGTATCGATTCCGCAGGCGATCAAGAACTTCTGTTGGAAGAATATCGCGCATAACTTGGGCAAATAAAACTGTAAAAAAATATCCTCATATACGAATCGTGCCGCGAGCCAAACGGAATAGCAACCCTGGCCGTCCAGAAGATGCCAGGTGTTGCCCGTCGGCGTGCTGTCAAGACTCACGGTCCGTATGCGATCTGCGCTTCCACTTGACACTCAGCATGGGGTTCCACGCCCAAACCGGCGGAATGTGTCCAATTGAAGTACGCCTCAACCCGACGTCAGATAAAGTCTCCAATTACGTCAGATTAGGGCTATTTCAGGCGTTGTCTGACGTTCCACGCTCGACTTCTCAGACTTCAACCTGACACGCGTGCCGCTCGCGGCACGCTGGACAAATTCCGCCGGTTTGGGCGTGGAACCCCTGGATACGCTTGAGAAATCGTGAGCGCCCTGTTCATGAACCGCCCGGTGCGGACCCGCATGCCGGGTGGTTTGGGGAGGGCCGGTTAGAAGCCGGCCCTTACCCGATTAGGAGATTTTTGATGCTTCTACCTTGATCGCTTCAATCACGCGCGTAACGGCCTTCTTGGCTGAATGCTGATTGATTACCCCCTCCTTTGCTGCGCCGCGGATGACAGCGGTTGTCTCCTTGTCGGAGTGAGAAACGATCTCGACTGTAAGCATACAAGGATTCATCTTCATGAACCCAGAGCCAATGACTGCGGAGATGGTCGGATTCGACGAATTTATCTCGGAGCTGTCTTGAAATCGGCCAAGCTCTGCAAGTGCATTGACAATCATCGTCAGCGCTCTCTTTGCATCGCAGTGCAGCAGATAGTCGTAAGCGTATGACTCCGTCGGAAGGAAACGAGAGGCGATCCATGCGCCACTGGCACCACCAAGAGCCCCCGAAACTCCTATGAGTATGCCGCCCCCGATAAACCCTCCAACGCCTCCGCCGATCGCGCCCACTTTTCCAAGTTCGCGTGCAAGTATTTGATCTTTGTTCATAGCAATCTCCTAACAGTTATTCACACGCAGAAACGTCCGGGTTATTGCTAATAATACGGACACCATCAGAACGCCCTTAACGTATTGAATGACATAGAGATTAGCCGATCCCGGTCTCCTTATCAATCGACAATCATACGGACAGAACCGCCCAGACAGAACTATGGCGTTGCCTTAACTAAGAATCTGCTGCTGACGTCCGCTTTGAAGGAGAACCGCCACTGTCCGGTAGTGGCCTATTGTGTTGAAAAACTCCCGCTTTTTCTAGTGCTTTGGTATAATATGTGTATTGCATATTAAGGCCGAGGTGCAGTGATGATGGGGGAACAAACGAGCAGCCAGGAACCACTGTTCTACGGTTTCAATCTCGAAAGTCACATTCCCCAGAATCATCTGCTACGTGGCATCGACCACTTTCTTGATCTGAGCGATCTGCGTCAGCATTTGGCTGACTACTACAGCTCGACGGGCCGCCCCTCGATCGCTCCGGAGTTGATGATCCGCATGCTGGTCATCGGTTACTGCTTCGGCATTCGTTCCGAACGACGTTTGTGCGAAGAAGTGCATCTGAACCTGGCCTATCGCTGGTTCTGTCGGCTCAATCTGGACGATTCGGTACCGGATCACTCCACCTTCTCCAAGAATCGGCATGGTCGCTTTCGCGAGAGCGGCGCCTTTCGGCATCTGTTCGAGAGCGTATTACGTCGTTGCATGACGGAAGGAATGGTTCGTGGGGAGGGCTTCGCCACCGACGCCAGTGTGATCAAGGCCGACGCGCAACGCCAGCGCCGGGCAACTGGAGACGAGGCTGTTGATTGGGGCAATCCTGACGAAGCCTCACGACCGGTACGCGAGTATCTGGCCGCGCTCGAAGTGGAAAATGATTCGGAGGCGCGATCCAGAACCCTCTCATTGACTGATCCGGCCGCGTCCTGGACCTCAGCGCCCGGCGGCCCGGCCTTCTTTGCCTACTCGACCAACTACCTGATCGATCTCAAGGACGGGATCATCGTCGATGTCGAGGCTTCTGCCGTGAATAAGTCCGCTGAAGTCGACGCAACGCGCACAATGATCGACCGCGTTGAGAACAAATTCGACATCCGCCCGGAGCGACTTGTTGGCGATACCAATTACGGCTCGGCCGCCATGCTCGGCTGGTTGGTCGAAGAGAAGCAGATTGAACCGCATGTTCCCGTACTGGACAAGTCGGTTCGAACCGACGGCACGTTCTCGCGCAGTGACTTTGCGTGGAACGAAGCAGCCAACGAGTATCGCTGCCCGGCCGACAAGGCTTTGCGTTGCGACAGGCGCCCGTTCAAGAATCCGCGCACACGGATCACCAAAGCAGACGCCATCGTTTATCGCGCGAGCCTGCTTGACTGTGCCGTGTGCCCACGCAAGGTCGACTGTTGCCCTAATGAGCTGACTCGCAAAATCGCCCGTAGTCTGCATGAGAACGCTCGTGACGTAGCGCGCCGCATCGCCGAAACGGATGCCTATCGACAGTCGCGCAAAGAGCGCAAGAAGGTCGAAATGCTGTTTGCCCATCTCAAGCGAATCCTGAAAATGGATAAACTGCGATTGCGGGGCTTCAGCGGTGCGCAGGATGAGTTTCTGCTAGCCGCAACAGCACAGAATCTGCGCCGAATGGCAAAATGGTTGATGCCAAGAGCGGAAGAAGTTTGTGGAATGCCCGCCTAAGGGCAGAGCAGGAGAAAATAAGCTCCATCTAACTTCTTGAACTCGACTCGCAACTCGCTGGCGATTCGCTCAGCCTCAATCCGTCGAGATAGGAACGGGGTTTTTCAACACAATAGGCCGGGTGCGCACATTGGCATTTTAAGCCCGAATGGCCGGAATCGTGTGGCGCCGCCGTTCAGCTCAGGAAAGCTGATAGCGTAGGATCCAACGGCTGCTTTCGGGAGATCGCGCAGAACGAACGTCCGCAATGGAGGAGCGGTGGCTATGACTGCTGATGGCTGGGTGCCAACCACCACCATCCTGCACCAACCGTCGGCTTTCATTTGTTCAAAAGAAGTTTGTGCCGGAAAGTGCAATGACGGCAATCTGTTGCGTCAATAGGGAACGTGTCAATTGGGCATTGGCAAAATATCATCGGAATCGCTGGCCCGGTTTCCATCGTTACGCGTGGCGGGGTTTTATCGTTTTGGCTGGCTGATTTGGGATGGAATACGCACAGACCAGCTTCGATGGCGCATGCGGTCTTGCATACCGATCAGGCGCAGCCTGTTCGGCGCATTGCGAGGGGTGCCAAGCATGGCGCGGCGGGGATGGGCGTCGAGCCGATCCCTGGAGGGCAAGCGTAGCGCGCAGGCGTCAGTGATGGAAGCCGAAGGGGCGAGACGCCATCGGCGGCTTGATGCGCAGCACGACAGCGCGACCGGCATCGCCGGGGACGCACGAATGCCTTCAATGCCGAAGCACCAGGATTCGTAGAACCTGGAATGTGTCGTTGCCCAAACTCACGAACACGCAGAACCGTTTTTACTCATCTCCGTGAAACTACAGAACCGACAATCCGTAGAAACGGTTTAGTGCCCAAGCACGGATACGGATGCCCGGTTCCACGGGATTCCGTACTTCGCCAATCAGCGATTCAGTGCATGAAATGAGACGGCCCGCGATGCGAAGCGCGGGCCGCTGATGGTGAACGCAAAAACGCCCCGCCGCATGGGCGGGGCGCCGAGGGCGACGATCAGTCGCCCTTGCTGCGCGACCAGATCAGGTTGTGCGCGCCGTCCTCGCCTTCGACCAGGCGGGCATAGATGGTCGCCGGGAACGACGGGTCATCCAGGGTTGCTGACAGGTAAGGCCGTTCCGCCTTGCTGATTTTCTTCCACGCCGCGCCGATCTCGAAGTTGCCGGCGACGATGCGGTAGTCTGGAGCGTTGTCGCTCTCCTTGGTGTTGGGAACGAATTTGACCTTGACGTTGAGCGTCAGGGTGCGAACCGTGCCGGTGAAGCTGTCGTTCTGTGCGGTAAAGATGCCGATGTTTGCCATGATGTAGTTCCTTTCGGTGAATCAAGGTCGCGCCCATCGCGGCCTTGTCGGTGATCCAAAGGGCGAGGTACGGGCGGGCTGCACCGCCTAGCGGCCGCAACAGCGTGGAGGACCGGGAGGCGCGGCGATTTTGTTGCGCGAGGAAGGCACACGGTGCCGGGGAAAATCGTTGCGCCGGACGGTTGCAGCCATGAAGCCCGAGGCGCAGCCGGTGCCTCGCCAGGATTCACGACAAGCCAAGGCCGCCGTTGGGTGCGATCCTCACCGGAAGGCAGCATGGCTCCGGCATCCCCGCACAGGTGCTGCGCCGGCAGGCACCCGATCGCAGGCAAGGTTGGTTCCGAATCACCAAGGATGAACGTTCCCCGCGCATTGGCGCGGGCTTGATGGATTGCGGCGTGGATGGCTCTGGGCAGGGTGGGCGGCCTGTCGGTGAGCCGTCGTCGTTTCTGGCGACCTGCCCGCCAGCGTCGGGGGCGGTGCATCAGTGCACAAGCGCGCAGCAAAGCCTGTCGTACTCCGGGGTCCCGCCTGTACGGCGGGGCGCGTTTTTGGGAATTGGTTGGTGTTGTCGGTTGTTAAAACGCGCGCGGCATACCTGTCGCGCGCGACGCGCAAAATATGACCCGGCGGAACCTCGCCGGGCTATCTTGCTTATTCGCTTACTTATTCACTTGCTGACTCGCCCGTCTCAGCATCCGCGAACGGTTCTGCGGGTGCCACCTGTACTGCGCTGAAACCAACGCCGCGCGGCGAGCGCCCCTGCGTGCCGAAGGCACGCCTGGATGGATGGCTGTTGGTCGATCAGGTGCAACCTGTTCGGCGGCATTGCAGGGGCGCCAAACAGAGTGCGGCGGGGATGGGCTGCATAGCCGATCCCCTGGAGGGCAAACGCAGTGCGCAGGCGTCAGCCGACCGCAGGGAGGGAACGATGAAAGCCCGGGAGGGCGAGACGCTATGGCGGCTCGATGCCATGCACGACAGCGCGGCCCGGCTGCGCCGGGAGACGCAACGACAATTCAGGCAGGATTGCCGAACTACCCAATGCGAAGCATCTGGCACCTATCGGCTGGTTCCCCATGCCAACGATGGCGAACACCTACAGCCATCGAGTGGTCGCGTAGCGACCGCCGCCGCGCGCCCAGACGAAACGGATGGGCGCGCGGCGGCCTGGCCCGGCCGTCTGCTGTTGTGCCGTGTGCCTTCATTGTCGAGGGGGCATAATTCCCCCTCGCTGACTCATCCGGTCAAGCCTTGAGCCGCTTCATGCCTTCGGCCAGCATCCACAAAGCCCGGTTGATCTTGACGTTCTGGTCAATGCCTTGAATGGGCCGGGTGTTGTGCCTGCGTCCGGTGGCGGTGCGTCCGTGCAACCCGCCTTGCGTCAAATTCTCCTGCACACGGTTATAGGCACTCCACAAATCGGGCCGGTCGTCATCGCGGCGGCGCGGCATCAATAGTTGCGATTCGGTGATGGGTGCGGGTGTCAACGGGTCGTCGTACTTGAGGGACAGTGCTGCATGGGCAAACACTTCAGCCTCGTCTCGGTCCAGCGAAATGGCGCGCATCTCGTCGCGGCGTTCGCGCACAAGGTCGAAACCATCCAGCACGTCATACGCGCCTTCGATCACTTGCCCGACCACATCGCCTTTGTGCGGAATGCGCAAATCGGCCACGGTGTCGCCGCACACCAATCCGTTTTTGCAGACGAAGCGGAACATGCCCGCCAACATTTGATAGCTGCTGGTGCCATCGTGCGAGTTCAGCAAAATGATTTCGTTGGCCTCCGCGCCATTGATCTGGTCGGCATGGCGCAGCCGCACCATGTGCTTGGTATGCTCGCGCTTGCCTTCGTCGCGTACACGGGTTTGGCAAACCATAAAGGGCTGGAATCCTTCCTTGCGCAGTTCGGACAAAACCGCACCGGTCGCTATGTAGCGGTAACGGTCAGAGCGGCTTTCGTGCTTGTCCTCGGCAAAGATGGACGGGGCCACGGTGCGG
This sequence comes from uncultured beta proteobacterium, assembly GCA_903886975.1. Classification (GTDB taxonomy): domain Bacteria; phylum Pseudomonadota; class Gammaproteobacteria; order Burkholderiales; family Rhodocyclaceae; genus Propionivibrio. Next base: position 4,954 of record CAISOB010000047.1, on the reverse strand, counting down.
ATTTGGTCATCCGACAGCGGATGATCGGCGCGCAGCACGGGGGAGCGGGAAGCGAAACGGGAACTGAGTTGCATGGTCTTTCTCCTGTGATTGAAGCTGTGGTTTCAAAGCTGACCGGATTCCAAGATTCGGAGCCCGTTGTGGCTTTGGTTGGTTCGGCGCAGAGACCTGGGCCGGTCCCTGTTTGCCGCCGTCTTTCCTGAGTTCATCGCCCGCGAAAAACCGGGCCGGCGAGGGCGTGGCTGTCAAGGAAGAAGCGCAGGGTTGGTGCGGCCCGCAGCGCAGCGAGGACTCGGCCCTGCGCGCCTTGACGGCCAGGCACTGCGGGCTACGGTCGCGGGAGAAAGCGATGAACTTGGGGAAAGACGAACAGCGGCCGATGGGCCAGGGATGCACTGAAACCAACGCCGCGCGGCGAGCGCCCGTGCGTGCTGCAAGCACGCCTGACTGGAAGTAAGCAAAGCGCGTAGCGCGAAAACTGCACCGTGTGCTGGCCGATCAGGCGCAGCCTGTTCGGTGGGCCTGTGGGGCGCCAAGCCTGCGCGGCGGGGTGGGCGTTAGCCGACCCCTGGAGGCAAGGACGCAGCAAAAAGGGGGCAATGCCCCCTCGGGCTACAACAGCCCGCGTTCAGCAAAACTCAGGATGTCGCCACCAGCGACGATCAGGTGATCCAGCACGCGCACGTCCACCAGCGCCAGTGCCGACTTCAGCGTCTGCGTCAGCATCTCGTCGGCGCGCGAGGGTTCCGCCGCACCTGACGGGTGGTTATGCACCAGCAGCAGCGCAGCGCTGTTCCTGGCCAACGCTTCCTTGACTACCTCGCGCGGATACACCGATGTCTGGCTCACCGTACCGCGAAACATCTCGACGTAGTCGATGACACGGTTCTGCGCATCCAGATGGATGACGGCGAACACCTCATGCTCCAGCGTTCCCAGCTTGACCCGCAGGAAGTCGCGCACCACCTGCGGCGAGGTTAGGGCTTCGCAGCCGCGCATCTGCCCGGCGAGCACCTGCTGCGCTGCCTGCAACACCTCGTCGGCATTGGCCGGACGGTAGTCGCCCGTGACATCGCGAACGAGAAGGGAAGAATCGAGAGAAAGAGAAAGTTGCGACATGATCGTGCTCCGGTCCGAATCGGGCGGAATTGCCCGGAACCGGCGAAACACGCCGCAGCGCAGCAGTCAGGGGTCGCAGACGGCCGCATGGACGCCAGCGTGCAGGGCACGCGCCGCCCTTGACGGCGAGAACGACGTGGTACGTTGAAGGGAACAGCAAGGCCGCCTCCCACACACTCCACTGCCTTAACGGCAAGCGGCGCGCGCAGGCCCAAAGGGCCGGAGGCGTCAGGGATCAATGTCGCATGGCCGCGACTCGGTACGAGGCGCGGGGCAACGCCCAAGAGCCCGACGGCACCATGTGCCGGGACGCCAGACTGCCTTGGATGCTGGTGTCCGAAATAAAACTACACTTTTCGGACAAATGGGCTTGTCATCAGTCCGGAAAACATGTACAAATATCGGACAGGATAAAACCATGTCTGATCTCAAATCCATCATCGCTGCGCAAATCGATGCTGCCGGCCCAGGCCAGGTCTGGGTACCGACTGACTTCGCGCAATTCGGCAATCGCGACGCCATCGACAAAACCCTGCAACGCATGGTGCAGGCTGGTGATTTGCGCCGTATCGACCGGGGTCTCTATGACAAGCCGACGCTCAACCGGCTGACGAAGCGCCCCACCACTCCGGACTACCGTGCCGTAGTCGAGGCCATCGCCCGCCGCGATCAGTTGCGTCTGCTGGTGGATGGCATGACCGCCGCCAACGACCTCGGTCTGACCGATGCCGTGCCGGCCCGCGTCACCATCCACACCGATGCCCGCCGCCGCACCATCCAGCTCGACAAGCTGACCATCGACTTCAAGCAAACCGCGCCCAGTCGCCTCTACTGGGCCGGGCGTCCCGCCATGCGCGTCGTGCAGGCACTGTATTGGCTGAAAGACACCCTGGCCTCTGATCGTAATCGCATCCTGGGCCGATTGACACACGTGCTGGCAGACCCGGCGCACGGCGTCGCGATTCGCCAGGACCTGATCGATGGCTTCAGCGCCCTGCCGGCCTGGATGCAAAGCCTGGTTCGCGAACTGCCCGGCTGCGATCCGCAGATTGCAGCCGCCAAGACACTGCAACCGCGCAGCGGCGTGAAGCAGCCAGCGACCCGCCGCCGCTCGGCCAAACACCTGGAGGTCACCGGTTGAACCCGTCCTTCCACGATGTCATTGCAGCCAGTGACGCCGAGCGGCGCGACCTGTTTCTCGGGACCGCAGCCCGCCTGGGCACCGCAGTCCAGAATGTCGAAAAGGACTTCTGGGTCTGCTGGACGCTTGATGCGCTGTTCAACGGCCTTGCAGTCGGCGGCCCCCGTCTGCTGTTCAAGGGTGGCACTTCGCTGTCCAAGGCCTTCGGTCTGATCTCCCGATTCTCCGAAGACATCGACATCACGGTCTTCCGTGACGACCTGGGGCAGGCGGCCGAAGTGGCGGAGCTGACTGCCCTGAGCGGCAAGAAACGCCGCGTGCGTCTCGACGCCATTCGCACCGCTTGTCAGGCCTACATCGCGGGGCCGCTGGCGGCGCAGTTCACGCAACTCGCTGCATCTGCCATTCCAGAAGCCCGCTTCCGGCTGGAGCCTGACCCCGATGACACGGATGGCCAGACACTGCTGTTCTGGTATCCAGCCGTCACCGCCACTGGCGGCGACTACGTGCGTTCCGCAGTCAAGATCGAATCCGGCGCGAAATCGGCGCTGGACCCGCACGTCGCGGCCACGATTACGCCTTACATAGCGCAGGATTTGCCCGACCTCGATCTGACCGTTGCCAACGTCACCACCGTGAAGCCCGAGCGCACTTTCTGGGACAAGGTCATCATCCTGCATGGCCTGCGTCAGTGGTACGACCGCCGTGGCGAACTGCGGCACGCTGGACAGCGCATCTCGCGCCATTACTACGACGTGCATCAACTGATGCAGGCCGCATCAGTCCACGAATGGCAGGCCGATCGTGCTCTTGCGATCGACTGCGCACAGCATGCGCGGCTGTTCTTCGGCAGCGAGGACCTGGGGCTCGATACCGCTGTACCCGGTACGTTCACACTGACACCCAGCGCAGCGATGCGGGATGCGCTCGCCAGGGACTACGCGGCCATGTCCGGAATGATCTTCGGCGAGATCCCGGCACTCGATATTGTGCTCGCCAGTGCGGAGAAATTCGAGCAGATCGTCAACACGAACACGATGACTGTGCCGCTTACGCATAAGGAGCGTCGTTGATGGCCGACTACTTTAGCGATAGAGAGAACGGTCCACGTGCCCGTACCGAGCAGGTGATCTCGCCCACCGTTTGGGCCGGCCTAGTGGCGACGGTGCAGGCACTCGTCAATAGCGGCGCCTTCGGGCTGCGGTTTCCCGAGCGTTGCCCAGATTGACAAGCTATTTGCGGATGCGATTCGGATGCTCTGGCGGCCTCAGTGACGGCAGAAATGCCCGGCCTGAACTGGCCGCTCGAAACTACTCGCCTGGAGGAAGACGGCTTCTTGTCGCAGCGTCAGCCGTTCGCGCCGGACACGCCACTGCTTCTTGACTTCATGGAGTTCGTCTACGCCGCGGTGGCAAAGCCGATCCTTGGGAAGCACCACGATTCCTTCAGTCACCACCACCTGACTTTTGACCAAGAGGCCGGACGGGAAGAATTCCGCGCGACGGTCAACCGCATCTTCGCGCGCAACGGTGTGGCATTCGAAATGTTGTCAGTCGGACGCGTCGTGCGAGTTCTTCCGCCCGTGTTGGGTGAAGACTTGAAGCGAACGCTGTTTCGAAACGGTGATCGCACGCTCGACAACATGTTGGAGGAATGCCGAACGAAATTTTCGGATCGCAATCCGCTGGTGCGACGCGAAGCACTGGAGCGTTTGTGGGACGCCTGGGAGCGACTCAAGTCGCTTGCTGACCCCAGCGACAAGAAGAAGTCGGTCAAGATCATTCTCGACACCGTCACCTCGGAGCCATTGCTGCGGGTGAGGCTGGAAGCGGAAGCAGTGGAGCTGACATCGATCGGAAACAGCCATCTTATTCGACACTCGGAGGTCAATCAGGTGCCGGTCATCGACGTAGATCACGTCGACTACTTGTTCCATCGCCTGTTCGCAATGATCCAACTGGTGCTGCGAAAAAAGGAGCCTGCGTGACCGTTCGCAGGTCATATCGTTCATGAGATAGCTTGTAAATCTCTTTTGGTCCAATATGCCTGAAACCAGGCATTCGTATTGCTGTTGACCGGAAACGGATTATAAAGCAGCCAAAACCTTGGCAACCCCATCGGCCCGCTTGTCGGCCTTTGCCGGCATTGGCGCTCGAACTCAGCCAGTCCGCCAATAGTTACTTAGCGGACATACGCCGGTGTTGATTCCATGCGCACTCGCGTGGGTTCTGGCAGGGTATTCCGCGCCGAATACAACGGCTCGATGTTGTTTGGTTTCTTTCATCGATGCAAAATCTAAATCCTGCAACACCTCGCGCTTTGCGATATGGCGTGCGAGAAGGGGTTCGGCGTGATGCGGAAGAAACCTTTTGTCGATTAATGTTTGGCCATGCGCCAATCTCCCCGGTAAGTGCGGCACAAATCCATTTGGAATTGTGGATTATCCCCGTCGTTGTTATACACTTACAGGCTCTTGTAGCTTGATAAGAAAAAAGTCTCGGCTACAACTCAGGGAGCGCACAAATGGCTGAGAAAGAAGCCAAGGCCCGCATCAAGTGTGAATGGCGCGGAATTGGGAGCCAGCGAGGCGGAGCAAAAGGTAGCCAGTCGATTGCTTGAAATGGACTCCTGAGAGTCCAGCTTGTGCTGCTGGTTTTTGTCTTGCCTTGGCCAGCGGGCGTAGCGTAGCGGAGC
>CAISOB010000046.1 GCA_903886975.1 uncultured beta proteobacterium | reverse complement strand
TTGGAGAGAATCCGAAGCCGTCGATCATCGTCAGCATTCAATTCAATGGGCTTTGCTACGCGCATGGCAGTGACCTCCTGCTTACTTGGAGGGCCAATTGTTATTTAAGTTCCGTTATTTATGACGCACTACACTAGGTTATTACAAGGACGATACCGCGATCAAGAACGGTTCTCTGGCGAGCCTCAATATCACCGGCAAGTCGATCGCCAGCACACTGCTCGTCAGACAGCCGACCTTCGTCGATTCGTCCTCGGAAATCGATGTCGTGGCCGGCGGGAAGAAGCGCCAGACTTCCAACTGGATCGACGGCGTGTTCCTGTCGCGCACCGATACCTCGGACGGCAGCCTGGGCGTCGAGGCACAGTTGTTCGACCAGAAGTCAAGCTGGTTTGCGAGCTACGTGCGGTCCTATGTCAGTTCCGAAACCATTGACAGCGAAAACTTCGTCGTCGATCGCGGCTCCCTGCATCACAATCGCGAACTGCCTTATGGCCTGTCCCTGCACGGCAATTTGAGCTGGCAGTCGACGCGCCGCGAAATTCTCCCGTCAAGCGAACAGTTCTTCATCGGCGGCGAAGGCAGCGTACGCGGCTATCCCGTCGGGATTTACGGCGGCGACAGCGGCCAGGCCATCAACCTCGAACTGCACCACCCGCTGCTGACGGCGAGCGAGGCGACCAATGGCGTCGGCGCGACCGGTTTCTTCTTTGCCGACTACGGGCGGGTCAAGCCCTTCCGCGCCCCGAACAGCCACCTTGACGAGTACGACGAACTGACCGGCGTCGGCTGGGGCGTGCATTCGGCGCTCGGCAAGAACGTCTACGCGCGCGTGACCTTCGCTTACGGACTCACGCGTACGCCTCTGCAGCCGCGCAATTACGAGATCACCTTCCAGCTGATCGCCACCGCCTTCTGAACGCGCTATCGGCTACGTTCAGCTTCCCTGGCGGCACGCGGCATCGATCAGCCGCCGCGCAATGCTCACGGGATCCGGCAGGGGCGGCAAGGCGTCGCGCGCGAACCAGCCGGCGGCTTCGATTTCCGACGGATCGGGGGTGATTGTTCCGCCCGCGTAATCGGCGAAGAATGCGAGCATCAGCGAATCGGGGAACGGCCAGGGCTGGCTTTGAAAATAGCGCAGATTGGCGATCTCGATGCCGACCTCTTCGCGCACTTCGCGCACCGCGCATTGCTCAAGCGTTTCGCCCGCCTCGACGAAGCCGGCGAGGGCGCTGAACACGCCGGGCTTGAAATGCGGGCTGCGCGCGAGCAGGAGTTCGTTGCCGCGCGCAATCAGCACCATTACGGCCGGCGAAATCCGTGGATAGGCGAGCAGTCCGCAGGCCGGGCACTGCATCGCGAACTCGCCGCTCTTTGCTGCGGTCGGGCTCGCGCAGTGGCCGCAGTAGCGGTGGTTCTTCCGCCAGTTCATCAGGCTCGTCGCGCGTCCGGCCAGGGCGAAAGCCTGCGGCCCGGCGATCGCGAACAGCGGGCGCAGCGGCATCAATTCGCCGCAAAGATTCTGCGGCAGCGCATCGACGTCGGCCGCGTAGCACGGCAGCCCCTGCCACTGGCCGATCAGCAGCGCATCTTGCGGGCTGCCGAAATCGCTGGCGCAGCCGCGCGGGAAGATCGTCTCGGTCGACTTGTCGGTCGTCGTGAAGATCTGATTTTCGCAGCGGAGCAGCCAGTAGCTCAATTCGTTCATGGTGATTTCCGTTTGGTTCATGAGTTCGCGTTCAGCGTTTGATCGATACGGTTCCGACCGCGGCGAGGATCAGCAACGCGGCGACCATCTCGCGCCAGCCGAGCGTTTCGCCAAGCAGGACGACGCCGCCGAGCACGCCGATCAGCGGCGTCGTCAGCGACGACACCGAAGACACGGCGACCGGCACCATCAGCACGATGCGGTTCCACGCCCAGTAGCAGAACATGAAAGCGATCAGCACGTTGTAAGCGAGGCCGAAAGCCGGCCAGAAGCTCGGCATGGCAAGGCGCGAAGTCTCGAGCGCAAGGGCGCCGACGGCGATCGGAACGCCGGCGAGTAGCATCATCCAACCGGTCATGGCGATGGTCGGCATGGCCACCGGTAGGCGCTTGATCAGGACGATGCCGAACGCCCAACTCAATGCCGCGGCGACCATGCAGGCCGCGCCGATCGGCGCCTGCACGATGCCGGCGAAACTGTCGCTCATCAGCGTGAAGATGCCGGCGATGCCGAGCACGAGGCCGGCGCCGCGCCGCGCGGTAAAGCGTTCGCCGAGCATGTAGACCGACAGGATTACGCCCCACAGCGGCATCGTGTAGCCGAGCAGTGCCGCGCGCCCCGAAGACAGCAGCAACACGCCATAAACGGCGAAAACGTTCCAGCCGAAGATATTGAACAGCGAGAGCGCCGTGAGGCGCGGCCATTCGCCCGGTGTAACCTTGCAGCTGATACCGCTGGCGCGCGCGACGAGCAAGAGCCCGCTGCCCCCGCAGAGCAGGCAGATGGCGCGGAAAGTGAGCGGTGCGACTTCGCCGAGCACCACTTTCATGATCGGCCAGTTGAGGCCCCAGAACAGCGACAGGGCGGCGAGCAGCAGGAGCCCCTTCGGGGGCAGGCGCTCGTGCGGGCTAGGCATGTGCAGAGCAACTGAAATTATGCATGGATTCGCCGCGCTCAGTGCGCATCGTCCCAGTTGGCGCCGACGCCGACTTCGACGACCAACGGCACGCGCAGCTGCGTGACCTGCGTCATGTGCGGCGGCAACTCGACGCGCACTCGGGCGAGTTCGTCGTCGGGGACTTCGAGGATGAGTTCGTCATGCACCTGCATGACGAGGCGCGTCTGCAAGCGCTCGCGGTCTATCCAGTCCTGCACGGCGATCATCGCCAGCTTGATCAGGTCGGCCGCAGTGCCCTGCATCGGCGCGTTGATCGCCGCGCGCTCGGCGCCCTGGCGCCGGCCGACTTGCGCGGCGCGAATCTCCGGCAGCCACAGGCGGCGGCCGAAAACGGTTTCGACGTAGCCGTTGATTTTCGCCGCGTTGCGCGTGCTTTCCATGTAGCGGGCGACCCCTGGGTAGCGCGTGAAGTAGCGCTCGATATAGGCGGCCGCCGCGCCGCGTTCGAGGTCGAGCTGGCGCGCGAGACCAAAGGCGCTCATGCCGTAGATCAGTCCGAAGTTGATGACCTTGGCGACGCGCCGCTGGTCGGCGCCGACCTCGATCGGCGTGACGCCGAAGATTTCGGCGGCGGTGGCGCGGTGCACATCCTCGCCCTGCGCGAAAGCTTCGAGCAGGCGCGGGTCTTCCGAGAGATGGGCCATAATGCGCAGCTCGATCTGGGAATAATCGGCCGACACGAGATGTCCTCCGGGCGGGGCGATGAACGCGGCGCGGATGCGCCGGCCTTCGGCGGTGCGCACGGGGATGTTCTGCAGGTTGGGGTCGCTCGACGCGAGCCGGCCGGTCACCGCGACGGCCTGCGCGTAGCTGGTATGCACGCGTCCGGTCTCCGGGTTGACCATCTTCGGCAGCTTATCGGTATAGGTGCCCTTGAGCTTGGCGAGGCCGCGCGATTCGAGCAACAACTTGGGCAGCGGATAATCGAGTGCGAGTTCGGAGAGCACCTCCTCGTCGGTCGACGGCGTCCCCGACGGCGTCTTCTTCTTGACCGGCAGCCCGAGCTTGGTGAACAGGATTTCGGCGAGCTGTTTCGGCGAATTGACGTTGAACGGCTGGCCGGCGGCTTCGTGCGCGAGGGCTTCGAGCTCCATCAGGCGCTGGCCGAGTTCGACGCTTTGGCGGCCAAGCAGCGCCGAATCGATGCGCACGCCGGTGCGTTCCATGCGGTAGAGGATTTCGCGCACCGGAATTTCGATCTCGCCATAGACGCGCTTCAGGCCGGCGTCGGCGGCAATTTGCGGATAGAGCCTTTCGTGCAGGCGCAGGCACAGGTCGGAATCCTCGGCGCCGTATTCGGCGGCTTGGCCGACGGCGACCTGGTTGAAGCCGATCTGGCCGACGCCCTTGCCGCACAACTGCTCGAAGGATATCGTCGCGAGCCCGAGATGGCGCAGCGCGAGCTGGCCAAGGTCGTGGCCGCGCACGCCTTCCTTGCCGGACTCGAGGACGTAGGACTGCAGCAGCGTATCGTGCATGACGCCGGCGAGCTTGATGCCGTGGTTGGCGAAGACATGCTCGTCGTACTTGAGGTTCTGCCCGATCTTAGCGTGCTGCGCCGCTTCGAGCCAAGGTTTCAGGCGCGAGAGCGCTTCCGCGCGCGGCAGCTGCGCCGGTGCGCCGGCATAGTCGTGGGCGAGCGGCAGGTAGGCGGCTTCGCCGACGGCCACCGCGAACGAGATGCCGACGATGCGCGCCGCAAAAGGATCGAGGCTGGTGGTTTCGGTATCGAGCGCGGTGAGCGGCACGGCCATGATCTTCGCGAGCCACACATCGAAGGTCGCCCAGTCGACAATACACACGTAGTTCGCGCGGTGTGCGCCGTCGGTGAGCAGATCGTCCGGCGGCGAGGCCGCGACATCCTGAGTTTCCGTCAGGACCAGAGCGGCGACAGGCGCGGCGGTCGGTTCAGAGACGGGGCCCTGCACTTCCTTCAGCCACGATTTCATTTCGTAGCGGGTGAACAATTCGACGAGCTTTTCCACGTTGCGCTCGCGCGGCAGCAGGTCGGCGACGGCCAGCGGCAGTTCGACGTCGCAGCGCACGGTGACGAGCTTGCGGCCGAGCGGCAGAAAATCGAGCGAGCGGCGCAGGCTCTCGCCGACGGCGCCGCCGATGTTCGGCGCAGCGGCGATGACGCCGTCGAGCGAGGCATGCTGGGCGAGCCATTTGACCGCCGTTTTCGGCCCGACGCCGGCGACGCCCGGAACGTTGTCCACGGTGTCGCCGATCAAGGCCAGATAATCGACGATTCGTGCCGGCGGTACGCCGAACTTGGCGAGCACGCCGGCTTCGTCGAGCACTTCGGCGCTCATCGTATTGACCAGCGTGATATGCGGATCGACGAGCTGCGCGAGGTCCTTGTCGCCGGTCGAAATCACCACTTTGAGGCCGAGCGCCGCGGCTTGCCGCGCCAGCGTGCCGATGACGTCGTCAGCTTCGACGCCGTCGACCATCAGGATCGGCCAGCCGGCAGCGGCGACCCCCATGTGTATGGCTTCGATCTGCAGCACGAGTTCTTCGGGCATCGGCGGGCGGTTGGCCTTGTAATCGGCGTACCAGTCGTCGCGGAAAGTCTTGCCCTTGGCGTCGAAAACGCAGGCCTTGTAGGCGATGTCGTGCGCCTTGTAGTCACTATCCAGCCGGCGTAGCATGTTGAGCATGCCGTAGATCGCTCCGGTCGGCTCGCCTTGCCGGTTGCGCAGGTTGGGCATGGCGTGGAAAGCGCGGTAGAGGTAGGACGATCCATCGACCAGCAGCAAGGTGGGCATAGTTGAGAGCGTGAAATGAGCGAAAAAGAAAAAATCCCCTTGCCGGCCGAACCCGGCGCAACCAAGTTCGCGACCTCGCAGGAGGCCTGGCGGGTATTTGGCATTATGTCAGAGTTCGTCGAGGCCGCGCAGCGCCTGACCGAGATTACGCCGGCGGTGTCGATCTTCGGCAGCGCGCGCACGCTGCCTGATTCGCCGTACTACCAGCTTACCGAGACCATCGCGCGGCAGCTTTCCGATGCCGGCTTTTCGGTGATCTCGGGCGGCGGACCAGGCATTATGGAGGCAGCCAACAAAGGCGCTTTCTTCGGCCGCTCGCCGAGTGTCGGCCTCAATATCCAGCTGCCGCACGAGCAGGTGACCAACGGCTATCAGGACATTTCGCAGACCTTCCGCCACTTCTTTGCGCGCAAGTATATGTTCGTGCGCTTTGCCAGCGCGTACGTGGTGATGCCGGGTGGCTTCGGCACGCTCGACGAACTGCTCGAGGCGCTGACCCTGATCCAGACCGGCAAGAGCGCGAAGATCCCGATCATCCTCGTGCACGAACCCTTCTGGCGCGGCCTCATCGACTGGTTTCGCAGCACCCTCGTCAGTGAAGGGATGATCGCGCCCGAGGACCTCGACCTGATCCAGGTGATCGACAAGCCCGAAGAAATCGTCGAGGCGATTTTCAGGCATTACGAGACCCGCGGCTTTGCTCCGCTCGCCGCCGAACACGAGATGTTGCTCAATTTGTAATACAATCAAGGCTCATGTCGTCAACCGGAACTCCTCGTATGCGCCGCCAGCCCCTTCGCATCGCTCAATTGGCCAGCGCCGCCGCCTTTGCCCTGCTCGTCATGCCGGCCGCGGCTCAGACGCGTGCCGATGCAGCGAAGGTCCCCGATGCCAAGCCGCCGGCCATGGTGCCGCTCGACGATACGCTCGAACCGCAGGTGACGATCATCAAACGCGAGGGCGCGACGGTCGAGGAATACCGCATCAACGGCAAGCTCTACAAGATCAAGGTGACGCCGGAAAACGGCGTTCCCTATTTCCTGGTCGATCAGCGCGGCGACGGTTCCTTCATGCCCCCGGAGACGCCGGGTACTCCGGGCCTGAGCGTGCCGATGTGGGTGATAGGCCACTTCTGAACCCATGCCCGCGAGCGCGCGGCGGACGCGTGACGCTTCCTGATATCAGCCCGCAGCGATCCCGATGAACGACATCATGGAACCCTTTCCGCTTCAGGCGCCGGCCTTCGACGGCAGCAGCCGCGTCGTCCCCGCCGGCAACGCCTTCGAATGGCTCAAGCAAGGCTGGGCGCTGTTTGCCGCCAGCCCCGGTCCGTGGATTGCGATGACCATCGTCCTGCTGGTCGTCGTTCTCGGCATGCATATCGTGCCGGTGATCGGCATGCTCGCCGCCAACTTGCTCACTCCCCTGTTCGGCGCGGGCATGCTCAGCGCTTGTGCGAAAGCGGCCGACGGCGAAACGCCGGACATTCGCGACGTTTTCGCCGGTTTCAAGCACAAGTCCAGCGATCTCCTAGTGGTCGGTTTGCTCTACATGGCGGCGATGGTGGTCATCGTGCTGTTCGGCGTGGTGATCGGCGGCAGCAGCCTGGCCGGCGGCCTGATGCTGAACAACCCGATCGGCATCGGCCTGGCTTTCGGCGGACTGATCTTCACCTTCCTGCTGACTCTCGCGCTCTCGGTGCCGCTACTCATGGCCCTGTGGTTTGCGCCGGCGCTGGTCTATTTCAACAACATGTCGCCGCGCGAGGCGCTCAAGGCCAGCTTTGCCGCTTGCCTCAAGAACACCACACCCTTCCTGGTCTATGGCCTGATCGTCATGGTGCTGATGTTCTTCGCCGCCCTGCCGGTCTTCCTCGGCTTTCTGGTTCTCGTCCCGGTGCTTGCCGGGTCGGTCTATGCATCGTATCGAGATATCTTTGTCGCCAATTAAGCGCCCCGTCCCATGCAAGCCTTGACCCTGCCGGCCCGCCGCGGCTGGCGCTGGCTCTCCGACGGCTTTGCGATTTTCCGCCGCAAGCAGCTGATGCTCTCGCTCGCCGTACTCGGCTACTGGATGGCGATGGCCTTGATCAGCGCTTTCCCGGTGATCGGGCGGGTCGCCGCGATGCTGCTGATCCCGGTCTTTTCGGTCAGCCTGATGAACGCCTGCCGCGTGCTCGAGAGCAGCGACCCGCGTCCGCTCATGCTTTCGCCGCCGCTGCTATTCTCCGGATTCAAGAAGAATTCGCGCACCCTGCTCACCCTCGGCGTCATCTATTTTGTTTTCACCGTCGGCGTATTTGCGGCGGTCGCGCTGATCGACGACGGGGTTCTCTTCCGGATGGTGATTCTCGGACAACCGCAGCATGACCAGGTGCTTGACAGCGAAGAGGTCAAACTCGCCGCGCAACTGGCGCTGGCCTTGTTCATGCCGCTGATGATGGCCTACTGGTTCGCGCCGGTGCTCGTCGCCTGGCACGACCTCTCGGCCGCCAAATCCCTGTTCTTCAGCTTTGTCGCCTGCTTGCGCAACTGGCGCGCCTTTCTCGTCTATGGCGCGGCGATCGTCATCATCGGAGCACTGCTGCCGGGCGTGCTGGCCGGCGTGCTGAGCGCTGTCCTTCCGAGCGGTGGCGGCATGGTGTCGATCATACTGACAATCTTGATCGTTCTCTTTCTTCTGCCCACGCTGTACGCCAGCTTTTACGTCAGCTATCGCGACGTCTTCGTCGCCGTCGATGACAATGCCTGAAGCGTTTGCCGATCAGCCGCTCGGAATTTTCGGCGGCACTTTCGATCCGCTGCATTACGGTCACTTGCGCCTGGCCGAGGAAGCGGCCGATGCCCTGGATCTCGGGCGCGTGCGCTGGATTCCCGCCGGCCAGCCGGCGCTGCGCGACGCGCCCCAGGCCAGCGCCGCACAGCGCCTGGAAATGGTGCGCCTGGCGATCGCCGGCAACCCGCGCTTCGAAGTCGATGCCGCGGAAGTCGAGGCGGCACGGCCAAGCTACACGGTGGAAACGCTAGCGCGGCTGCGCGCGGCCGATGCCTGCGGCACGCGGCGGCCGCTGGTGCTGCTCGTCGGCGCCGACGCTTTCGTCCATCTGCCCGACTGGCATCGCTGGGAGGCGCTGTTCGATCTCGCGCACATCGGCGTCGCGCATCGTCCGGGCTTCCCGCTCGATCCGGCCGGACTGCCGGCAGCGCTCGCGCAGCACTATCGCCAACGGGTCTGCCAGGAGCCATCGGCGCTCGCCGCGGCACCAGCCGGCCGCATCGCGACATTCGCCATGACCCCGCTCGATATTTCGGCAACCAAGATTCGTGCGCTGCTGTCGAACAGCCGCAGTGCGCGTTACCTGGTACCCGACGCGCTGATCGCTTATATCAAGGACCACCACCTTTATCCGGAGACCTGACCGCCCGATGAAACTACCCCAGCTGGAAAAACTCGTCGTCACCGCGCTCGAAGACATCAAGGGCCGCGACATTGAAGTCATCAATACCGCCAAGCTCAGTTCACTGTTCGAACGTATCGTCATCGCCTGCGGCGATTCGAACCGCCAGGTCAAATCGCTGGCCCGCAACGCGCAGGACAAGGTGCGCGAAGCCGGCGGGACGATACTGTCCACCGAGGGCGAGGAAAACGGCGAATGGGTGCTCGTCGATCTCGGCGACATCGTCGTGCATGTCATGCAGCCGGCGATCCGCAGCTATTACAACCTCGAAGAACTCTGGGGCAGCAAGGGCCCGGCGCGGGCCCGCAAAGCGGTTTCCGCTTCGGTGTAGAATCGACCGCGGCGGCACGGCGCGGACGGCGAAGAACAGCACTTTCCGCCTTTCGCCGTGCGCGTCCCGGCCAACCGTCTTTACATTTTCTTCCGATGAAACTCGGCATCCTCGCTGTCGGGCACAAGCTTCCCGGCTGGGCGGCCGAGGGCTGCGCCGAATATGTCAAGCGCATGCCCCGCGAATTGCCGCTCTCGCTGATCGAAATCAAGCCCGAGCCGCGCGGCTCGAAAACGCGCGAGCAACTGCTGGCTGCCGAAAAGACGCGCCTGCAGGCGGCCCTGCAAGGCTTTCGCCGCGTCATCGTGCTCGATGAACTGGGCGCCGACCTGACGACGGTCAAGCTGGCGCAGCGGCTTGAAGGGTGGATGCGCGAAGGCGGTGACACGGCTTTCGTCATCGGCAGCGCCGACGGCATTGCCGAAGAGCTGAAGCGCGAAGCTGACGAGACCCTGCGGCTGTCAAGCCTGACGCTGCCGCACGCCATGGCTCGGCTGATTCTTTGCGAACAACTGTATCGCGCGGTCAGCGTACTGAAGAACCATCCGTATCACCGGGAGGGCTGATGCTCGGCGTCCGCAATACGCGCATTCATCTTGCCTCGCGCAGCCCGCGCCGGCGCGAGCTCCTGACGCAGGTCGGCGTCCGCTTCGACAGCATCGCCTTTCGCAATCCGCCGCGCGAAGACAAGGCGGTCGATGAGACGCCGTTGGCGCAGGAGGCGCCAACGGTCTATGTCGAGCGCCTGGCGCGCGCCAAGGCCGAACACGGCTGGCGCATCGTCGGCTGGCGCAAATTGCCGCCGCAACCGGTGCTGGCGGCCGACACGACGCTCGAATTCGCCGGCGAAATCATCGGCAAGCCGGTCGATGCCGGCGATGCGGCGCGCATCTTGCGCGGCCTGTCGGGCCAAAGCCACCGCGTTCTTACGGCCGTGGCCGTGGCCTTCGACGGGCGGGTCGAAGCGGCGCTGTCGGTCAGCGAGGTGCGTTTCGGCATACTCGACGAGGCCGAAATCGAACGCTACGTGGCCAGCGGCGACCCGCTCGACAAAGCCGGCGCCTACGGCATTCAAGGGCGCGCCGCTTTCTTCGTCGAGTACCTGGCCGGCAGTTACACCGGTGTGATGGGTTTGCCGCTGTTCGAGACCGGCGCCCTGCTCAAGCGTTTCGGCTACGCGCTATGAGGCTGGCCGGACAATGTTTCGCTGTTCCGGGCTGCGCCGTTCGCATCAGCGCCTTGCCGGGCGATGTCTACGATGACTTGGCACGGCGCAGCGTTTTCCGGTAGAGTTGGCGGCGTGAAACGAGCCTTTACCCCAAGCGAAAATATCCCGAAGTCCTGCTGCGTGGTAGGGGAAGATTACGCAATGCGCCAGGACGGAAAATGCTGAAATCATTCTTTGGCAAGTCCACGGGCCCGGCGGGCGGGGAAGAGCCGGCGTTGGGGCGCTTTCCGGCGATGAGGATCGATCTCGGCAAAATCAAGACGCTGATCGATTTCTTTCCGATCGGCAAAAAGCTGCGCTATTACCCCGAGTTCAAGCAGGAAATCGTCCTCGATACGCTGATCGTCGCCTACTGCGTGAATGGCCATTACGTCTATTCGAGCGAAGCCATCGAGCGTGACGCCGATGGCTTTCCGACGGCCTTCCTGAGCAACGAATCGGCGACGCGCACGCACGTCTCCAAGCTCAAGCTATTCCAGCTGCTCGTTCCCGACACTTCCGACCTCGAAATGAAGCTCGACTATCAGCGCTGGGCGCTGATCGGCCGTGGCCGGCAGTTCCAACAGGGCAACTGCATCTCGCTGATCTCGAACGCCGGCGGTCGAGGCGTTTCGACTCTGGACACCGAGGTCGCGCGGCAGGTCGATCTGCCCGACGGGCCGTATGCGCACGCCAACATGGTTCTGCTGACGCCCGATCTATTCACGCTCTCGGTCAGCGATCAGCGCAAGAAGACGCGCACCAAGATCTTTTGCCCGGTCAAGCTGTTCTCGCCGCAGGGCAAGTTTTCGGCGCTGTGCACCATCGTCGATATCTCCGAGGGCGAGTTGCGCATGCGCGTGCGCGAACGAGGCACGGCGATGCCCTTGCTGCAACGCGGCGACGCGGTGATCGTCGAAACCGAACTCGCCGAGGCCGAGCGCCACTACCTGATCAAGGCGACGGTCATTCGCCGCTCGGCCGAGACCTGCGTCATTCATCTCGACGGGCAGATCAGGGACGGGAAGCTGCAGAAATTCGCCGCGCTCGACCTGCTCGAACTCAAATCCGGCCTGCTCAATTCCGGCAATTAAGCCGCTCGGCGATCAGCGCCGCCGCCTGCGCCGCGCCGGCCGGGCTCGGCGGCTGCTTCGCGCTCTGCTGCCAGAGATCGGCGAGCCGCGCCGGCAGCGCTCCCGAGCGCAGGACGCCGGCGTCGATCTCGCCGCAGCGCGCATTTGCCTTCAGCCAGCCGATCAGGTCGTCCTGCTCCGGCCAGCCGTCGCTGCGCGGCAGATAGATGACCGGCGTGCCGTTGCACGCCGCTTCGACGAAAGTGCCATAGCCCGGTTTGGTCAGCACGGCATCGACGCTGCGCAGTAAATCGGCAAAGGGCAGCGCGACGGTCTCGATGGCCGTCATGTCGGCGCGCGCCGTTGCCCAGCCGGCGGGGACCAGCCAGCGCAGGCCCGGGTCGCACGGCCAGCGATCGAGCGGCAAGTCCTGCTCGATGCCGCCGAAAGCGATCAGCACCAGCTTCTCAATGGGCGCGCACGCGAGCCGCGCGCGCAAGGCCGCCCGGCAGTCCCTGCCGAGCGCCGCGACCGGCGCGATGGTGCGCGCGCGCGGCAGGTCGGCCATGGCCATGCCGGGCGTGAGGCGCAGAAAACATTCGGCGCTGCGGTAGGCCGCGAGCATTTCGGCGTGAATCTTGCCGGCCCACGCCTCGCCGCCGAAGTAATGGGCGAAGATCTCGGCCCAATTGAGCGAGCACATCGAGAACGATGGAATCGAGAGATGCGCCGCCGCGGCAAGCGGCAGATAGGCGACATCGGTGAGTACGAGGTCGGGCCGCAGGCCGCCAAGCAGCAGGGTCTCGTCGGCGACTGCCCGCGGCCAGTCGGCGTGCCGCGCGCGATAGGCCGCCGCGCTCGCCGCGGGATTGATGCGCAGCGCGTCGAGCATGACAAAACCAAAGTCGCTGCGCCCGGCAAGGTGGGTGAAATCGCCGCCGATTCGCGCACGCAGTTTCTCGGGCGGCAGGCCGCTACGCAGCGTCAGGCGCACGTCGGGCAAACGTTTGCCAAGTTCGCCCAGCACCGGCGCAACCTGCGCCAGATGGCCGAAACCGTGCGAGGAAATGTCGACGAAAAGATGCGGCATTGCGCGGGTCAATCGCCGCGCACAAAGCGCGCCAGTATCGCGCCTGGCAGCGGCCCGGGGAGCGGAATCCAGACGCGGTGGCCGTTGCCCGGTGCGACCGCGAGCGCCGCACCGTCGGCGTTCTCGATGCGCGCCAGGGTCACCTCGAAATTACCCGAGGGGTGGATGACTTCGATGCGGTCGCCGACGGCGAAGCGGTTCTTCACTTCGATTTCGGCGAGTCCGCGCGCCGCGTCCCAGGCGATTACGTCGCCGACGTAGAGACTGCGGCCGGACTCGGATTGGCCGCGCAGGTAATTCTGCATTTCGTGATCATGATGCCGCTGATAGAAGCCGTCGGTGTAGCCGCGATTGGCGAGCCCTTCAAGTTCGCCGAGCAGGCTGGGGTCAAAAGGCCGGCCGGCGCGCGCATCGTCGATGGCGTGGCGATAGACCTGCGCGGTGCGCGCCACGTAATAGGTCGACTTGGTGCGGCCTTCGATCTTGAGCGCATCGACGCCGATTTCGACCAGGCGCTGCACATGCTCGACGGCGCGCAGGTCTTTCGAATTCATGATGTAGGTGCCGTGCTCGTCTTCCTCGATCGGCATCAGTTCGCCGGGGCGCTCCTTTTCCTCGAGCTCCCAAGCGCCGCTCGCGGCCTCCGCAGCCTTGAGCTTGTACTCCCAGCGGCAGGAGTTGGTGCAGCTTCCCTGGTTCGCATCGCGATGGTTGAAATAGCCCGAAAGCAGGCAGCGGCCCGAGTAGGCGATGCACAGCGCGCCGTGCACGAAGACTTCGAGTTCGACATCCGGGCATTCCTGGCGGATCTCGGCGATCTCGGCGAGCGACAGTTCGCGCGAGAGAATGATGCGCGTGACGCCGAGGCTCTGCCAGAAGCGCACGGCGGCAAAATTGACGGTGTTGGCCTGCACCGAGAGGTGCACGGGCATTTCCGGCCAGGTCTCGCGCACCAGAGCGATCAGTCCGGGGTCGGCCATGATCAGCGCGTCAGGCGCGAGGGCGACGACCGGCGCCATATCGGCACGGTAGCTCTTCACCTTGGCGTTGTGCGGCAGCAGATTGCTCACCACATAGAAGCGCTTGCCGCCGGCGTGCGCCTCGGCGATCGCGGCGGCCAAGGTTTCGAGCTTGCCAAATTCATTCTTGCGCACGCGCAGGCTATAGCGCGGCTGTCCGGCGTAGACGGCGTCGGCCCCGAAGGAGTATGCTGTTCGCATCATGGCCGGCGAGCCGGCGGGCGAGAGCAGTTCAGGCGGAGACAAGGCAGATGCAGCATACATCGGGGTTTCGGCAGCCGGAAAGGGTAGAATGCGGTGAATCGAATTTTAACCTGCAATTGCCGGATTCCCTTCCCATGTCCGAAGATATCCTGATCAACTTTACACCGCAGGAGACGCGCGTTGCGGTGATGTATCAGGGCGCGGTGCAGGAACTGCACATCGAGCGTACCGCGAGCCGCGGCCTGGTCGGCAATATCTATGTCGGACGCGTGGTGCGCATCCTGCCCGGCATGCAATCGGCCTTCGTCGAGGTCGGCCTCGAGCGCACCGCTTTCCTGCACGTCGCCGACATCTGGGAGCCGCGCCACAACGGCGACCCGGTGCGGCCGATCGAGCGCATCCTGTTCGAGGGCCAGAGCGTCGTCGTCCAGGTCATCAAGGACCCGATCGGCAGCAAGGGTGCGCGCCTGTCGACGCAGATGTCGGTGGCCGGCCGGATGCTCGTCTATCTGCCGCAGGAAAAGCACATCGGCATATCGCAACGGATCGAGAACGAATCCGAGCGCGAAGCGCTGCGCGCCATGATCACACGTCTCGTGCCGGCCGACGAGCCGGGTGGCTTCATCGTGCGCACCATGGCCGAGAGCGCGACCGAAGAAGAGCTGGCCAACGACATCACCTATCTGCGCAAGATCTGGCACGACATCCAGGCGCAAGCCAAGACACTGGCACCGCCCGGACTGCTTTATCAGGAATTGTCGCTCGGCCAGCGCGTGCTGCGCGATTTCGTCAATCCCGAAACGGCGCGCATCGTCATCGACTCGCGCGAGAATTTTCAGAAGCTCACGGCTTTCGCCGCCGAGTACACGCCGACCGTCGCGCCGCTGCTCGACCACTACGTCGGCGACCGGCCGCTGTTCGACCTGCACGGCGTCGAAGACGAGATCCTGAAAGCGCTGGCGCGCCGCGTCGATTTGAAATCCGGCGGCTACCTGATCATCGACCAGACCGAAGCGATGACGACGATAGACGTCAATACCGGCGGTTTCGTCGGCGTACGCAACTTCGACGACACGGTGTTCAAGACCAATCTCGAAGCGGCGCAAACGATCGCCCGCCAGCTGCGCCTGCGCAATCTCGGCGGCATCATCATCACCGATTTCATCGACATGGACAACGAGGAGCACAAGGCCGCCGTGCTCGCCGAATTCAACAAAGCGCTCTCGCGCGATCACACGCGGCTGACGGTCAATGGCTTCACCGCGCTCGGCCTCGTTGAAATGACGCGCAAGCGGACGCGCGAATCGCTGGCGCACGTGCTCTGCGAAGAATGCCCGACCTGCGGCGGCCGCGGCGAAGTCAAGACGGCGCGCACCGTGTGCTACGAAATCCTGCGCGAGTTGTTGCGCGAAGCCAGACAGTTCAACGCCCGCGAGTTTCGCGTGCTCGGCAGCGTTTCGGTCATCGACGTCTTCCTCGACGAGGAATCGCAGGGCCTCGCCATGCTCTCGGATTTCATCGGCAAACCGATCTCGCTGCAGGCCGAACCGAGCTATGTCCAGGAGCAATACGACATCGTGTTGATGTAGGGCGGCGAGGGCGCCTGGGCGGTAACGCGGTTTCGCGTCCGGGCGCCAGTTTGCAGGTATGATGGCTTCGTAGGAAGCGCTTTTTGACCCGGGCAAGCGCCTGAGACGAAAGGAATGGACGATTGAAGAACAATTTGCCGGTGACGCAGACCGAAGTTGTTTTCCCGAAGGGACGGTACATCGTTTCACGCACCGATCTCAAGGGCATCATCACCTACGTCAACGAGACCTTCGTTGCGGTCAGCGGGTTCTCGCGCGACGAGCTGATCGGCAAGAACCACAATATCGTTCGCCACCCGGACATGCTGCCCGGGGCTTTCGCCTGGCTGTGGGAAACCATCAAGGAGGGACGCCCGTGGCGCGGCATCGTCAAGAACCGTTGCAAGAGCGGCGATTTCTATTGGGTTGACGCGCTCGTCGTTCCGGTCATGAAGAATAACGCCATCATCGGCTACATGTCGGTGCGCACCGAGCCGGCGCGGCAGCAGATCGCCGAAGCCGAGGCCTTTTACGCAAGCCTGAAAGCGGGTACGGCTTCGCTTCCCAAGACGGCCTTGCTCAAGCGCATTTCGCTCAAAGCCAAGCTCAACGGCTTGGTGTTCTTCATGCTCGGCGTGCAGATCATCGGCGGCATCGTCGACCAATTCCCGGCCGCTCTCGGCATATCGCCGCCCATGGCGGCCTGGCTGCTGCCGACATGCGGCGTCGCCGGTCTCGCCGCCTGCGTCGCGCTGCTGCTGACCCAGAACAATATGCTGTCGGTCATGAGCCGGATTGTCGGGCGAATCGAAAATATCGCCCAGGGCGAGCTGACTGACGAGATCCCCCTGACGCGCGAAGACGAACTGGGCAAGCTCAACAATGCGCTGCTGACCATGCAGACCCATCTGCGGGCGATGATGGCCGAGTTTTCCGAAGCCGCGGAACTGATGGGAAAAGATGCCGAGGCGCTGAATGTCGAGATGGACCAGACGCGCGCGGTCACCGGGTCGCAGTCCGAAGCCGTCAATCGCATCGCGGCGGCGGTCGAACAGCTGATCGCTTCGGTCAACGAGATCGCCGACAGCGCGCAGCAGTCGGTGGCGGCCATCGAAGCGTCGCATACTCTGCTCGCGCAGGCCTCTTCGAGCATGGCGGACAGCCAGGCGGCGACGACGAATGTGGTCAACACGGTGCATGGCGCCGGTCAGACGATGGCCGATCTGTCGCGCTCGATTCTGGCGATCGATCGCGTCAGCCAGGTTATCCGCGGCATCGCCGAGCAGACCAATCTGCTGGCGCTCAACGCGGCTATCGAGGCGGCGCGCGCCGGCGAGGCGGGCCGCGGCTTCGCCGTGGTTGCCGACGAAGTCAGGAAACTGGCCGAGAAGTCGAGCAAGCAAACAGTGGAAATCGCCGCCAGCGTGGCCGAGATACAGCGCGTCACGCAAGTCGCCGTGAGCAGCATGCAGTCGGCCGAGGAACACGTAGCGACGACTGGCACGGCGATGAATTCGGCGCACGGCGGACTCGACACGGTGGCCGAGCACGGCAAGAAGGTGGTGTCGATATCACGGCATATTGCCGATGGAACGCGCGAGCAATCGGCGGCCGGTGACGAGATCGCCAACCAGGTCGACGGCATCGTCGGCGGCATCGAGCGGACGAGCGCCGCAATTTCATCGGTCACGGAAAAGGCCGGCCGGGTGAAAGAAGGTACTGCACAGTTGCGGCAGTTGATCGCCTATTTTCGCTTCTTGCGCTGAGCCAGGCCGCGCACCGGACGAAGCCAAAGCATGCAGACCTTCGTTTGGGGCGAGGAGTTCTATACCGGCATCGGCATGGTCGATGAACAGCATCATGCGCTGGTCAATCTGTTCAACAAGCTGAGCGAATCGCTGACCGAAGGCGAATGGTCGAGCGAAGCGGCCGTTCAGCTCGCGTTTTCGCAGTTGATGGATTACACGAAATATCATTTTTCGGTCGAGGAAACGCTGATGCAGCGCGAAGGCGTCGATCAGCGGCACGTCGCTCTCCATCTCAAGCTGCACGACGAATTTTCCGAGCAGGTGCGGGCGATGTGGAGTGCCAGGGCGGCGCTCTCCAACCCGGCCGAAGTCTTTCTGTCCTTCCTTACGGCTTGGCTCTGCCTGCACGTTCTCGGCGTCGATCAATCGCTGGCCCGGCAATTGGCGTTGATCAAGGGCGGCGAAACGGCGCAACAGGCCTTCGAGATCGAACGGTTGCGGCCGATCGACAAGAGCGCTGACGCGATGATCAAGGCCCTGCGCAATACCTATCACGTGGTTTCGCGCCTGAGCCTCGAACTGATGTCGGCGAACCGCTTCCTTGAAAAGCGGGTCGCGGCGCGAACCATCGAACTGCAACACGCCAACGAGGCGCTGCTCGTCGCCAACCAGAAGCTCGAAGTCTATTCGCAAACCGACGGCCTGCTCGGCATCGCCAACCGCAATTGCTTTGACGCTCGGCTGAATGACGAATGGAATCGCGGCGTGCGCGAGCAATCGCCGATCGGACTGTTGATGATCGACGTCGATTTCTTCAAGAACTACAACGACCAGTACGGACACCTGGCCGGCGATGCCTGCCTGCAGGCGATCGCTAAAGCGGCCGGGAGCAAGATGGTGCGGGCCGTCGACCTGCTCGCGCGCTATGGCGGCGAGGAGTTTGTCGTGGTTCTGCCGAATACGTCGACGCCGGGCGCCCACAAGGTGGCGCTCGGGATCTGCGAGGCGGTGTCGGAACTCAATATTCCGCACTCGACATCGAGCATCGCCGATCACGTGACCGTGAGCATCGGCGTGGTGTCGGTGCTGCCCGACCGGCAATCGGTATCGAGCGACGCAGTGGCTGCCGCCGACGCGGCGCTCTATTGCGCGAAACAGCAAGGGCGCAACCGCGTCTGTCTGGCCTAAGCGCAGCAATTTGGCCGGCAAGGGAATTCATTGCGCGGGCCCATGTCTATGGGATGCGTTGTGCGGCGCCCCATCCCAAACTCAGGAGAAGAACATGACCCGAAGCATTGTCACCAGCGGCGATTTTGATAGCTTGCTTCCAGCGATCCCGTTCACGCGCCGCGGCTTCATCGTCGGCGCGCTCGGCGCGGGTTTCGCGCTCGCCGTGCAGCCGGTCACGGCGCAGACCGTGATCACCACCGACAGCAACGGCCTGACCGCGGGCGAGATCAAAGTGCCGGCCGCCGGCGGCGACATGCCGGCGTATCGCGCGCAGCCGGCTGGCGGCGCCAATTTCCCGGTCATCCTCGTCGTGCAGGAAGTCTTCGGCGTGCACGAGCACATCAAGGACATTTGCCGGCGCCTGGCCAAGGTCGGCTATCAGGCCATCGCCCCCGAGCTTTACGCGCGCCAGGGCGACCCGAGGCAATATGCGAATATCCAGGACCTGCTCGACAAGGTCGTCAGCAAGGTGTCCGACGCGCAGGTCATGGGCGATCTCGACGCCTGCGTCGCCTGGGCGACGCGCAATGGCGGTGATGTCGCGCGGCTCGGCATCACCGGCTTCTGCTGGGGCGGACGCATCACTTGGCTGTATGACGCGCACAACCCGCAGGTCAAGGCCGGCGTGGCGTGGTATGGCCGAATCGCCGGCCCGGCGAACGACATGACTCCGAAGAATCCGATCGACATCGCCGCCCAACTGCACGGGCCGGTGCTCGGTCTTTATGGCGGGCAGGACCAAGGCATCCCGCTGGCCACCGTCGACCAGATGCGCGCGGCGCTCGCCGCGTCGGGCAACGCCGCGAGCACGGCCTCGACCATCCACGTCTACGAAGACGCGCCACACGCCTTCAACGCCGATTACCGGCCGAGTTACCGCAAGCAGGAAGCCGAAGACGGCTGGAAGCGATTGCTCGCCTGGTTCAAGCAGAACGGCGTCTAACCGCCGTTCCTGTCTGATCGGGCGTGGCCCGGTGGGTCTGGCGAACGCGTTCGCTTCCGCCGGGTCTCGCCCTATACTGCGCGGCATGCGAATGCGATTTCTCAAGGGCTATTGGTGCGGGCTTGCGCTTCTGCTGTCGGCCTGCGCCAGCGCGCCACCGCCGGTGCCCGTGCTAGCGCCGGCGGCGCCGCCAGCGCGGGCCGAAGCGAGCGACAAGGGGCGTGAGATCGTGCTCTTCGCGCTCGGTCTGATCGATACCGGCTATCGCTTCGGCGGCAAGAATCCGGAGGCCGGTCTCGATTGCAGCGGCATGGTCTCCTACATCTACAACAAGGCCGCCGGCGTGAAGCTTGTCGGCAGCGCCGCCGACATGGCTCGCCAAGGTCACGCCATCGCGCGCGGCAGCCTGCGTCCGGGCGACCTGGTCTTCTTCAATACGCGCGGGGCACCGTTCTCGCACGTCGGCGTCTATATCGGCGACGACCGTTTTGTGCATGCGCCGTCGAGCAAAGGACGCGTGCGCATCGAGCAGATGGGCAACGCTTACTTCAGCCAGCGTTTCGAGACGGCGCGCAGCTACTTCGACTGAGTGCCGCTAGTCGGAAAGGTGTACGACCTGCCCGTCGACAATCTTCACCCGGTCGCCCTTGTGCACATTCGGCTCGTCGTCTTCTTCGAAGAAGGCGTAAGTACCGTCGTCGAAGCGTACGGTCATCTTGTAATAGGTCGTCGACTTGTTCGCCTTGCGCGCATCACGGACCACGCTGCCGCTGCCGAAGATCGGGGTGGTGGTGAGGTTGCCGCCGATGCCGCTGTCGGCCGGGCGCGCCGACGCGCGCGACTTGGGCGGACGGGCTTCGGCACGCACGTCGGTGACGACGCCGCACTTGTCGCAAGGACCGGCATCGTCCTTTTGCATCAGCTTGCGCACGTCGTCCTGGCTCTGCGGCAAGATCAGCTGGCTCTGCGCCAGCGCGAACGCCGGCAGGGCAAGGGCGAGCAGCAGGCACGCCAAAGGCCTTATCTTCATTCGACTGTCCCGTATTTTGACCTGCATGCTCGCGCTTTGTGTCCGACCCGAGATTTCGATAGTAACACCCGGCCAAGATCACTCAAACTCGTTGACCGCCCGCTTCAAGAACCATCCGCAAAGCAGCTCTTGAAAGGTGGCAGGCGTATGCTATGACCCCCTAAACCCATTCGGTTCAATCGCAAGGAGTGGACTATGAAAAGCATCCAGCGCAGAGAGCTGCTGAAAGCAATCGGGGCTGCGGCCATGATCTCGGCCCTTGCCGTTGCCTCCGCGCGCGCCGCGGAAGACACTCCCAGGAACAGCGCAAAGGATGGTTCCCCGATGCAAGCGGACAAGCTCACGATTGCGGCGCTGGCGCCGACCGGCAAGCTGCGCGCTTCGATCAATCTCGGCAACCCGGTTCTTGCCAACAGGGATTCGGTGACCGGACTGCCTGTCGGCGTTTCCGTCGATCTCGCCCGCGCTTTCGCCAAACTCCTCGGTGTCGATATCGAGCTGGTGGTTTTCGATGCGGCGCTAAAATCGGTCGACGCCGTCGCCAAAGACCAGGCCGATATCGGTTTCTTTGCAATTGATCCGCTGCGCGGAGAAAGCATCGCCTTCACTGCGCCTTACGTGCTGATCAACGGCAACTATCTGGTGCGCGCCGACTCGCCGATCCGCACCAACGACGAAGTCGACCGGCCAGGAAATCTCGTGGCCGTAGGCAAAGGCAGCGCCTACGACCTGTATCTGACGCGCGAATTGCGTCACGCCCAGCTGGTGCGCGTAACGACTTCACAGGCCGTGGTCGATAGCTTCGTCGAGCAGCGACTCGAAGTGGCCGCCGGCGTCAAGCAGCAGCTCGAAGCCGACGCCGCGCGCGTTGCCAACGTGCGGCTGCTGCCCGAGAGTTTCATGGTCATCCAGCAGGCCATGGGTTTGCCCCGCAATCGCGGTGATGCCGCGGCCTCGCTGCTGCGTCAATTCGTCGAAGAGATGAAAGCCAGCGGCTTCGTCGCGCAGTCGCTGGCGCGCCACGGCATCAAGGGTGCTTCGGTCGCGCCTGCCGTTCAGGTCCAGCGCTAAGATTATCGAGCCGGACGATGCGAGTTATTCTCGCCCTGTTCATCGCCGCCTTCCTCCACGCCAATGCCTTGGCCGATGACGCGGCGGTCATCGACAAGAGCAAGACTTCGTACGGGGTCGTCTATCGACATCGGCCGGCCCCGGTATTCTCCGGGCGATTCTTGTAAGCATTCGTTCGCGCGAAAATACGGGCAAAGGAAAATTCGTGCAGAATGCGCAAATACAGGCCGAGCGATTTGTCCAGCTTCGCCAAATGAATAACTACGGGAAGACCCAAACCATGTTTCGCCCCAATCGCTTGAAGCAGAGAATTCTCGCCGGTGAAAAGTCGCTCGGCACCTGGGTGCAAAGCGCAAGTCCGGCCCTCGCCGAAATGGCTGCAATTGCCGGTCTCGATTTCTTCGTCATTGACCAGGAGCATGGCCCGGGCGAATTGCAGACGGCGATCGAGATGATGCGGGCCGGCGCCTGCACGCCAACCTCCTCGGTCGTGCGCGTACCGCCCCAGGATCTTGTCTATATACGACGCCTTGTCGAAGCCGGGGTGGAAGCCATCCTGGTTCCGATGGTTGAAACCGCGGACCAGGCTCGCGCCATCGTCAATGCCTGCCGCTTTCCGCCGCGCGGCAGCCGCGGCGATGCCGCGTTCGTGACGCGTTCGTCGAGTTACGGACTTGACAGCAGCTATTACGAGCGTGCGGACGACAACCTGCTCATCATGGTCCAGATCGAGACCAGCACTGCGGTTGGAAATGCCAAGGAAATCGCCGAGGTCGACGGTGTCGATCTCATCTTTATCGGTCCGAGTGACTTGGCGAGCAGCATCGGCCTCCGCGGAAAAACGAACGCCCCGGAGGTTGAAGAACTCATCGCCGAGATCGTCCGGGCCTGTCGCCGGGCGGGAAAGCCGCTCGGGACCGTGCCGCGCATCGGCAAGAGCTGGCAGCAGCTATTCGACGAAGGGTTCGAATTGATCGCCTCCGGCTCCGATATCGCCTACTACAACGAGGCGCTGAGCAAACTGATCAAGGATCGCGAAGCGCACGCACGCCAGGCATCGTGACCTGAAATCCGCCGGCCCGGGAAGCGAATCTCCGGCGGGCTCAGTCGCCCTGCGCCGGTTCCGTCTTTCCGCGCGCGCGGGCCATCGCTGTTTCCAGCATGTCGATGAAGGCGCGCGTTTTCGTCGGCATCAGGCGGCGGCCCGGGAACACCGCCCAGGCCGCGTGTGCGGGCAGGCACCATTCGGGCAGCACACGGCGCAACTCGCCCTGCCGCACGCTAGTCGCGGCGAAGTAATCGGGAACGGAGGCGATCCCGGCGCCGGCAACGGCCAGGCGGATCAGCAATTCGGGAGAATTGGCAGTTGTTCGCCCCGGGGGCGCGCCTTCCCAGCGCTGTTTGTCGCGGGTCAGCGTCCAGCTTGCCGCCTCGCCGTTGCCCTGCAGCAATCGCAGGGCGTCGTGGTGAACCAGATCGTCCGGTGAGGCAGGGTCGCCGTGTTCGGCGAGGTAGGACGGCGCCGCATAGAGGCCGCTCGGAAAGATGGCGATACGCCGCGCCGCGAGCAAGGCGTCGTCGGGCAGCGTGCCCATGCGCAAGGCAAGATCGAAATTCTCGCCGAGCAGATCGACGCGCCGCGGCGACAGGTCGAGTTCGAGCGATACGCCGGGATGCATCGCCACGAATGCCGCGAGCATGTCGGTCAGCAAGAGGTTAGCAAAATCGCTGGGCATTGACACGCGCAGCCTTCCGCTCGGGCGCGCCTGGCGATGTTCGCGCAGCGCCTTGACGGCATCCACTTCCGCGGCGACCTGACGCGCGTGCTCGAGCAACTGATTGCCGAATTCGGTCAGCGTGAGGCGCCGCGTGGTGCGCAGCATCAGGCGCTCGCCCAGGCGCTCCTCGAGCAGGGTGATGCGTCGCGACACCGTCGATTTGGGCAGCCCCATCGTTTCGGCAGCGCGGCTGAAACTGCCGGCTTCGGCAACGCGGGCGAAGATCAAAAGATCATTGGCTTGGTATTGTCCCATAGATGGAACGATGATAACCGATCCGAAGGCTTCTCTACCGCTTCCCGCATCAATAAAGTGGCTTCCGCACCGTTCCTAAACCCTCTGTGGAGAAGCTCAATGAACGTTCTGCAAATCAACGCCAGTGCGCGCCGCGAAGGCGCCAATTCGACCCGCGTCGCCAATTCCATCGTCGCTCGCCTGCAATCGGAAAACCCGAGCGCATCGCTGACCCTGCGGGATTTCTCCGGCGATCCGCATCCGGCCCTCGACGAAGCCGCGCTCGGCGCATTGACACAGCTCAAGAACTGGATCGACGCGATCGCGCGCAACGGCGTCACCTTCCGCTACACCGCAACCGGCCCCAAGGGCCTGCTCACCGGCAAGAAAGTTTATGTCGCGCTGGCGCGCGGTGGCCGCTATCGGGAAACTGAAGCCGACTCGCAAGCTCCCTACCTGAAGACCGTGCTCGGCTTCCTCGGCATGACCGACCTACATTTCATTTACGCCGAAGGTTTGAACATGGGTCCCGAATCGGCTGCCCAAGGCTTTGCCCAGGCCGCAGCGGATCTCGCCGCGGCCTTCGCTTTCAACTGAGCGCACAGCGCCCAGCAAAGGAGTTGCCATGACCAAGATTGCAAAACCACGCGCCGATCGCGTCAGCCACCCCCGTACCGTGGAGCAGCTGATCGTCGGCAAGCCGACCTCGGATGGCGCCGGGGTCAAGCTGACCCGCGTGCTGACGCAAGGACTGCAGCGCCGGCTCGATCCCTTCCTGATGCTCGATGCCTTCGGCAGCGACAATCCGGACGATTACATCGCCGGCTTTCCCGACCATCCGCACCGCGGCTTCGAGACGGTGACCTACATGATCGCCGGGCGCATGCGCCACCGCGACAACGCCGGCCATGAAGGCCTGCTCGAGAACGGCGGCGTCCAGTGGATGACGGCTGGGCGCGGCGTCGTGCATTCGGAAATTCCGCAGCAGGAAGAAGGCGTGATGGAGGGCTTTCAACTCTGGCTCAATCTGCCCGGCAAGGACAAGATGGGCGCACCCTGGTATCGCGACTTCGCAGCGGCCGATTTGCCGCGCTTCGTCACCGACGCGGGCGTCGCAGTGACCGTCATCGCCGGCGAGAGCCAGGGAGTGAGCGGCGCCGTGACGCGCGAAGCGACGGCACCGCTTTATCTCGACCTGCACCTGCCGGCCAAGACGAGTTTTGTGCAGAAATTGCCGCCGCGGCATAACGCCTTCGTCTATGTCTATCGCGGCGCGGTCAGCATCGCCGGAAGTGAAGTGCCGGCGCAACGCATGGCGATACTCGCCAACGCCGCGCAGGCCGACGGCGTCGTGATCGAATCGGCGGGCGAAGCCAGGGTCTTGCTGATCGCGGGCCAGCCGCTCAACGAGCCGATCGCGCAATATGGCCCGTTCGTGATGAACAGCGAACAGGAAATCTACCAAGCGCTCGCCGACTTTCGCGAGGGACGGCTGGCTTGAGGGAGGCGGCGCAAACGCCGCTTGATGATCTGGCATCGTCGCTATTCCGGCGCCATCCCCTGTATGACAAAGACATACAGGCGCTTGACGTGATTCCGTGCGTTGATGGATATGTCCACGCGCAACTTGCGTGTATCGTGAACGAAGATTCGGGCCAACCGGGCCGCATTCTTCATTCGACGATCATGGAACATGTCAAATCAAGAACCGAGAAGCTGGATATTCGCGGACTGCGCTACAACATCCGGCACTGGGGGCCGGAAAGCGCGCCGGCTGTGTTCTTCCTGCACGGTTGGATGGATTGCTCGCCAACCTTCCAGTTCGTCGTCGACGCCCTCAAGGAATCCTGGCATGTGATTGCGCCGGACTGGCGCGGCTACGGCGAGTCGGAGTGCTTGCGCCGTCCCTACTGGCACCCCGATTACTATGCCGACCTGCATCATCTGCTGGCGCATTATTCGCCCGGCAAACCGGTGCGACTGGTCGGCCACAGCATGGGTGGTAATGTCGCCGGCATTTACGCCGGCGTTCGGCCGCAACGCGTTTCACAACTCGTCATGCTCGATTTCCTCGGGCTCAAACCGGCGATCGATGACGATTCGCCGACCCTGATCGGGAGCTGGCTAAAGAACATCGACGACAAGCCGAGTCCGAGTGTCTTTCCGAACTGCGAGGCGCTGGCCAATCGCCTGATGGAAGAGAATCCGCGCTTGAGCGAAGCGCGCGCCGAGTTTCTGTCGTGGAACGTCGGCCGCTTTCGTGACGACGGCCTCGTCGAACTGGCCTGCGATCCCTGGCACAAGATTCCGGCGCCGGCGGTCTATCGCATCGAGGACACATTGGCATGCTGGAAACGAATCACGGCGCCGGTACTTCTGCTGATCGCCGAGCATGGCCTGATCAGCCGGCGTTTCGGAAACGATGCGCCGGAATTCAAGCGGCGTATCTCCGGCTTTCGACACCTGCAGACCGTGCATATTCCCGATTCCGGTCACAACCTCCAGCACGATCAACCCGAACTCGCGGCGGCCGCGATCGAAAGCTTTCTGTCCAGAGACTGAATCGCCGGCGCTGACCTGAAAGCGGCTTGAAACGGCCCCGGCGGCATGGCTATCCCCAAGCGCATAATGGTGCTACGATAAAAGGAAGTTCAGACTAGTCGTTCCGCGCGGGGCAATCGCTTTTATTCGTGTACCAGGACGTACTGGGCAGCCAACGCTTTGATGTTGGTTGGTCGGTTTCGCTCGCGCGCGATTGCGGAATTCGAAATTGAACAAGTGAGTCCGGAGTTTTCCGTTCCCACTCGTCGTTTGCTTTGAAGGCGTTTTGCTCCTCGTGGGGGTGGCATATGGCTAGCAAATCGAAGCACGACAGGTTGCGCCCGCGCGCAATAGCATTGGCAGTCGCCATGATCTTCAACGGCCCGGCACTGGCGGTTCTGCCTACCGGCGCACAGGTGGTTTCCGGCTCGGCGCAAATCGGCACCGTCGGCAACACCATGTCGGTCACCAATACCCCGAACGCCATCATCAACTGGAAGACGTTTTCGATCGGCCAGAACGAGGCGGTAAAGTTCCTGCAGCAGTCGGCCTCGAGCACGGTGCTCAATCGCGTGGTCGGCGGGCAGCTGTCGGAAATCATGGGCCGCCTCACTTCGAACGGCAAAGTCTTCCTGATCAACCCGGCCGGCATTTTGGTCGGCGCCGGCGCGGTGGTCGACACCGCTTCCTTCCTGGCCTCCACCCTGCAGATGCTCGACCAGGATTTCCTCGCCGGGAAACTCAAGTTCCAGGGCGATGCCGACTCGGGGGCTATCGTAAACCAGGGCTGGATCCGCACCGGTTACGGCGGCCATGTCGTGCTGATGGCGCCGCATATCGAGAACAGCGGCATCATCGAAGCGCCGGGCGGCAAGATCCTGCTCGCCGCCGGGCAGAAGATCATGCTCACCAGCCTCGACCTCGAGGGCTTGAGCTTCGAGGTGCAGGCGCCGAGCGACAGCGTGCTCAATCTCGGCCAATTGCTCGCCGACGGCGGCGTGGTCAAGGTCTTCGCCGGTACGCTGAAACACAGCGGCGACATTCGCGCCAACGCGCTGACGCGCGACGCAGGCGGCGAGATCGTGCTCGCGGCCCAGGGCAATGTGGAACTTGCCGCAGGCAGTACCACGACGGCCAACGGGGCCAGCGGCGGCACGATTCAAATCGAATCGCAAACCGGCACGGCGCGCGTCGCCGGCAATGTTTCGGCGACCGGCAGCAGCGGCGTCGGCGGCGGCATCGACGTACTCGGCGAGAAGGTGGTCCTCGCCGGCAACGCCAGCCTCGACGCTTCGGGCGCAGCCGGCGGCGGCGCGATTCGCGTCGGCGGCGACTGGCATGGCGCCAACCCGCTGGTGCAGAACGCGCAGTTCACCTTCGTCGGCAGTGCGGTCGATCTCAAGGCCGATGCCGGCGATCAGGGCGACGGCGGCAAGGTCGTCGTCTGGTCCGACGGCGACACGCGCTATTTCGGCAGTCTCTCCGCCCAGGGCGGCGCGAATGGCGGCAATGGCGGCAACGCCGAAGTCTCCGGCAAGGGCAGCCTGGTCTTCAGCGGCGGTGCCAATCTCGGCGCGCCCAAGGGCAAGGCCGGAAATCTGCTGCTCGATCCGCTCGACCTCTACGTCGATTCGGCCGGCGGGCTCAATCCATTCATCATCGACGAGATCACCGACTTCCCGGACAGCGCCGTCACGGTGTCGCCGGCAACGCTCGCCGCGATTGTTGGCGATGTCACGCTTTACGCCTCGCACGACATGCGCTTCAACAGCGCGGTCGCGCTGACCGGCGCCAGCCAGGGCCTGACGGCCAATGCCGGGAACGACCTGCAGATCGGCGCGAACATCTCGACCGTCGGCGGCGCCGTGTCGCTTGCCGCCGGGCACGACCTGACCGCTTTTGCGGGGAGTTCGATCACTAGCTCCCTTGGCAATGTGACGCTCTCCGCACAGAGCATTTCCGCAAATCCGCTGTCGATTTCGACCGTAGCCGGAAGCGTCAGCGCAAGGACAAGTACCGGCGGCTTGGCCCTCGGGGCAGTTGGCGGCGGCAGCGTGGTGATGACCAGCGCCGGCGGCATGACTGTCGGCACCGTCACGTCGGCAGGCGGCGTGTCCTTGACCAGCCTCGGTGGCAGCCAGACGGTCTCGGGCGTATCAGCCAGTGGCGCCGTGGCGCTCAACAGCGCAGCGGGCCTCTCTGTCGCCGGAGCGATCGATACCGGGGGGGGGCAACCTGACCCTGGCCGGACCATCGGGCATCAGCGCCGTGGCGATTACCACGCACGGTGGTAGTCTTTCGGCGACCAGCACGGGCGGCGGTTTCAGCGACGTGTCTCTCATCAAGACTACCGCGGCAACCGGGCCGGACGGCGGCGTTTCGATTCAGGCCGCTGCGACGACAAACACCGGATCGATACAGGCGGGCAGTGCGAACATATCGATCAGCGGAAGCGGTCTCAATTCGACCGGTGCAGCTCTCGATACGTTTGGCGACGTAACTCTCACAGCGAACGCCGGCAGTATCAGCAACTTTAAAATCAATAATGCCAGCGGCATAACAGCGTCGGC
This sequence comes from uncultured beta proteobacterium, assembly GCA_903886975.1. Lineage (GTDB taxonomy): Bacteria > Pseudomonadota > Gammaproteobacteria > Burkholderiales > Rhodocyclaceae > Propionivibrio. Next base: position 41,605 of record CAISOB010000046.1, on the reverse strand, counting down.
GACGAACAACGCCGACTACGCGACGGCGAGCGTCACGCTGACTTCGGACTCCGTCCTAAATGCCACCGATATAAGCGCCAACACCAATAACTGCGCCGTCTCCTGGTCCTGCAATGGCGCGACGGTCAACCTGACGGGCGCGTTGGGCGTCAATGTCGGCGTGGTCAGCGCCAACGCGCCGGCAACCTCGGGCGGCACAGCGCGCACCCGCACCGTGTTCATCGACGGCCGCGGCGGCCCGATCCTCGCGATGAGCCCCGCATCGCAGATCGCGGCGACCGACGTGACCTTGCAGACCAATCAGGGTTCGGGCAATGGCATTGGTACCGTGGCGCTGCCGATCAACGTCGATGCCGAGCGCAACTTCACGTTCAAGCCGAATGGCGATTTCGAAGTGGTGCTGAACGGCAGCGGACCAAACCAGCTCGACATCCAGCCGGGCCTTGCCGCAAGCGCGAGCTATACCGGCCATTTGACCAAAGGCGCTCAGATCGGCCTCGATCTGACTGTCGATACCGCGAAGATTACTGTCGACAATTTCTCGATCACCAGCGGATTTAACGCCGCGGTTTACGGTTGGTCGCCTTCCGTCAGCCTCAGTGCGCCGATCACGGGCGGCAACATCGCCGTCCGCAGCATCTCCTCCAGCGCAGACTACCTCAGTCTGGCGGCCGAGGCCGGCACTATCGGCGCGGCCGTCGACAACGCCGCCGTCGAGATTTCATCGACCGGCGTGATCAGCCTCGTCGCGAAGTCGATCGGCGCTTCCGTTTTCGCGCAACCGCTCGATCTTGCCGGCGGCGCAATCAACCTGACCACTACCGACGCGGCTGGCTATATCGGTTCCAGCGGCGCCGCTAATCCGGTAACGGCCGCGACCACCCTGCTCACGGTCGATGCCGCCGGCAAATTCAATGTCGATACCCTCGGCGCCGACCTTCACAACCTCACGGTGAGTGCCAGCCCGATCGGCGTCGGCTCCGCCGGCATGGCGCAGGTGACGAGTGGGCTGGGGGACAGGACGATCTATGGGTTCGCCAGCGATGGTACGGGCTTCACTCTCGGTAGCGTAATCCCCGGCAACTGGAGCGCGCCCGCCACGCAGTTCGCCGGCGGCGGCACGCTGGACTTCACGGCCAAGTCCGGCAACGTCAAGCTCGACGGCATCAATTTTGCGGCCAGCGGTGGCAATCTGACGGTGCGCGCCAATCAGCTGACCACCGGCGCGATTACCCAAATTGGCGGCAGTGTGCTGGATCTCGGTTCGGGTGTACTCACTTTGCGGGCGGACGGCCCGGTGGCTCTCGACACGGCGAATCTGGGCGGATTGTCGGCGAATTACGCGAATTTCAGCTCCGGTGCCGGTTGCGTGATCGGCCGCACTGATCTGTGCGGCGTCGGCAGCTTCACTTCCGGCGCGCTGACCGATCCGGCCTTTCGAAATCCCACCACTTTCGAGGTGTTCTCTCGCGACGCCATCAATACCGGCGACCTCGCGGCCGACAACATTAACTTGACGGCCTACTCGGGCGACATCCTCACCAGAAATTTGAGCGGCGCAAGCGGCGCGGCCAATTCGGTCCATCTTAGAACCGACTATGGCCTGAGCGGCAACATTCAGACCGATACAATCGAAGCTAGGTCCACCACCCTAACGGCATACGGCAACGTTACTACGGGCACGATCAACTGGGCCCACCCAAACGCAGACTACCTGTACATCTTCACACAGAACGGGAACATCACGACCGCGTCGATCGACGCCAACAGCGTGCAGCTATCCGCCAACGGCGGCACTGGCGCCATCAACGTCGGCAACATCAATGCCAATGCGGCGACGACCTACCCGAACGATATTACGATCAATGCCGACACCAGCATCACCACCGGGTCGCTCGATGCCTATTACATCAGCATCGGAGGCAATTCGACCTATCCGTCGATCAGAACCACCGGTGCGATCGGCAGCCATCTTCCTGGATATTCCCTCAACGCTTCGGGTTCGTCGATCAACATCGGCGGCACGATTGATCTTGATACCTACACCAGCGGCGAGACCCTGAACCTCTACGCGCAGACTGGTGATATAACGACCACGGGCAACATCACCACCGGACAGGGCGGCGATCAGAACAATCCGATGACTCTTGACGCCGCCGCCGGCCAGCTGAAAATCAACGGCAGCAACGGCGCGATCAGCATGACGGACGGCTCCTACTTGAGCCTGCATGCCGGCAATACAGATATCCGCACACCGTTCGCGTTTGCCCGCATCGATGCCGGCGCTTCTGGCGGCGTGACGGTCGATGCGCCGGCCGGAATCGTGCAAAACGCGAGCGGTTGGAATGACGGCATTACTGCTGGCACCGTAACCCTCCGCGCCACCACATCCGGCTCGGCGATCACTGGCGCAGAAGGACAGCTAAAGTTACATGACGTCACCGATCTCAAGATCGAAACCGGCGGCGACGTGAATATCCGGCTCACCGGCGGCGAAGGCGCACCCGAACTAGCCAGCCTCGATCTCACTCGTAGCGACAGTGGCGCCTACTTCCGCCTCGACGATGGCAGTCTTAACCAGCTGAATAGCACGCAGTACCTGAGCGTGTCTGCCGCTGAAGGCGGTGGCGTCAACCTTGGCCTGGGTTTCGGCGAGACCGACACTTCGCTGAATTTCCGCTATCGCAATGCGGATAATTCCGGCATCAACGCGGGCGACATCTACGGACAGGGGATCTACAGCAATGGGGGCAAGATAAAGCTCGTGTCCGACGCGGGCCGAATCAGTACCGGCAACATCGACAGTACCGACAGTTGGGGCAACGGCGGCCGGATCTCCCTGCATGCCAATGCCGGTATCGACGTCTCCGACATGGTCAACGCGGGCAGCGGCGCGATCAAGCTCAAGGTCGACAGCGGCAACATCATCACGAGTGGCGAGGGCAGTTCGCTGAGCGCCGACTCGGTGCGCGCGAGCGCCGGCTCAGGCGACATCGGGTCGTTTAGAACGCCGCTCGAGATCAGCGCGAACTCGGTCAAGCTGCACTCCACCGCCGCCGGCGAAGGCTTCGGCGGCAATGTGTACGCCAACCTCAGCGGAACGAGCCGCGTCAAGATCAACGCCGATAATGGATTCGATGTCACCTCCGATACCCGGCTGAACTCGCTATCAATCACCACGCGCGGCGACGGCGGCGGCGACACCTCCATATCCGCGGGGGATCAGAGTTTCGACATCACGCGCAATGGAAACGGCATCGACGTCGGCGCTATGACCTCGCCGGGCATTGGCGCCGTGATTTCGGCGACACCGCTCAACAAGTTTTCCCTGACTGTCACCTCTGGCGACATCCATGTCTATGGCACCGGCGCAAGTCTGGTGCCGGCCGATACGCTGTCCTTCCATGCCGACGGCAATCTGTTCCTCGACGGTACCGATTCGTCCTTGGTGTTGTCGAACGCGCGGCAATACTTCTCGGCGACCAGAGACCTCACGCTAAGCGGCGCGGCGAGCATCAGCGCTTCTGACGCGCAGTCCTTCGGTGCCGGCAGGGATTTGTCCGTGATCGCAGGCGCCGGCGGCGGCGAGACGATATCCATCAGCAATACCGGCAGCGGCAATCAGACCTTCAGCGCGACGCGCAATCTCACCTTGTCCGGCGGTTCCAGCGACAATGAGTCGCTCAGCGTAATCAACTCAGGCGGCGGCAACCAGAGCTTTACCAGCCAGAACGGCAATATCGCCCTGTCCGGCGGTTTACGCAGCAGCGCGGCGGCACTCAGTGTGACCAACTCAGGCGGCGGCAACCAGAGTTTCACCAGCCAGAACGGCAATATCACGATCAGCGGCGGCGGCGATTCGAGCTCGGTCGACATCAGTTCGAGCGGCGGCGGCACCCAGACGCTTGCGGCATCTGGCGCGGGGGGCCAAATTATCCTTACCGGCGGCAGCACCGGGGCGACATTGGATGCTGCCTACGTCAGCCTGACCCAGAACTCGGACAGCGGGCAAGTGCTGACCGCAACCGGTGGCATTACCTTGACCGGCGGCGACAGCGACGGAAGCTACGTCGCCGTGCAGAATAACGGCAGCGGCTTGCAGCAGATCGGCGACGCCTCCTGGAACCCGAACCAGACGCCAAGCGTTACCCTGCAAGGCGGTGCGGGAACGGGTTCCTACGTGCGGCTCGAGTCGGCCGGCGAGCAATGGGTCACGCCGGTGGGTACGATCAGCGTGCTCGGCGGCAGCGGCGACGGTTCCTACGCGCTGATCAAGGGCACGCAAAGCGGCAATTCCGGACGCAACCAGTTGATCGGACATCCCGGCTCCTACTACTACTATGAGCCGCCCTACAGTCCCTATATTTTCGATTACTACCACGACACGCCATCGAGCATTACGGTCACTGCGGGTTCGGGCTTGAATGCCTATGCCGAAATTTCCGCGACCGGGCAGCAAAGCATGTTCTCGACCGGCACGATCACCGTTTCGGGAAACACGGCCGCCGGCTCCTATGCTCGGGTCACCGGCGCCGGCCAGGATGTCCGCGCAGGCGGCCTGCTCAGCGTGCTTGCCGGCGGCGGCAATGGCGCCGATGCCCTGATCGTTTCGAGCGGCGCCAACGCGCAAAACATCGAGGCCGGCTCGCTGGCGCTGACTGCGGCTGGTGACGGCGTTTATCTCTACAGCGCATCGGCGCGTATCGCTTCCGGCGGATCGCAACAAATCTATTCGGCGGGCACAAGCGATCTGACCGCCGGCGCGGGACCGAATTCGATTGCCGAAATCAGCGCCGCAGCCGCGCAGTCGCTCTCGTTCGGCGACCTGACCTTGCGAGGCGGCAGCGCAAATGGCGCAGCGGCTTCGATATCCGCTGGCACCACGCAGGACATTTCCGCCGGTACCATCGCATTGACGGGCGGCAGCGCGCGCGGCGCCGACGCCTTCATCACCGCGGCAAGCGGCCAGACCATCAGTGCCGGCGACACCAGCGTGACCGGCGGCAGCGGAACTGCGGCTGGCGATGCGCGGGCCTACATCACGAATTTGGCCGGTGTGCAGTACCTCGACGTCGGCGACCTGAGCGTCGCCAGCGGCGCCGACTACGGCGCAGCGACAGTCAGCAACTGGGGCTCGGCGCAGTATATCTATGCCAATTCGCTGAAAATTCAGACGACCGGCGGTTCGAGCACGGCAAGCGTCACGACGCCGGGCGCGCAATACATCGAAACGCGCTACGTCGATGTGAGCACCGCGGGCGGGGCGAGCGGCAATGCGGAACTCAGGGGCGGCAGTCAAGTGATTCACACGACCGACGGGACCGCCGCCGGCGGCAACGGCAGCTTGTACGTCGCGGCGCTCGGCAGCGGCACGGCGAAGATCGTCAGCGACGCCGGCCAGGTGCTCGAAATCGACTATCCGGAACTGATGCAGGGTACCCGCGACGGGCGCATCACCGTTGGCAACATTAACGCAAGCGGCCACTCGCTGATCAGTGCTGTCCATCAGGATGTCTTCGCGCGCTCGATCACCGTCGTCGGCGGATCCGCCGCCGGCGCGACCTCCGCGATCGATGTGAGCGGCACGCAAAGCACGCAAAGCGTGAGCCTCGTGAGTTCGACCGCCACGCCGACCGCCGGCCTGACGCTGCAAGGCGGCAGCGGCGCCGGCAGCAGCGCGCTGATCGACCCGGCCATTCAGAACATCGTTTCGAACGGCGCCATCAGCGTCAACGGCGGCAGCGGTTCGGGCAGCATCGGCGGCATCATCGGCAGCGGCGGCCAGACCGTTCTGGTCACCTCGGGCGGCGCCAACAGTATCGACGTGTCGGGGGGCACCGGCGCCAGCGCGTTCGGGCAGATCACCACCACCGGCTATGTCCAGCGCATGGGCACGAGCGGCGGCATCGTTCTCAGCGCGGGTGGCGGCGCCAACGCCGACGCGATCGTCGGTGCGAGCGGAAGCGGCTCGCAGAGCCTTGTCGTCTGCACCACCGGCAGTTGTGCCTTCTCCGCCATCGTCAGCAACCCGTTCGTCAACCCCGTTACAGAAGTCGGCGTCTTCGCCAATCCGATCACGGGAACACTTGCGGATGTCACTGCCGCGATCGGCAACACTTCCCCGCAATCTGGCAGCGGCGAACCGCCGCCCTTTGACTTGACTTCGCTGTTGCTGTGGAACCCGACGCTCGAGATGTCGGACGACGACACCGACAACTACTTCTGGCGGCGTTTGCCGGTGTGTCGCTGATGAATACCATCGCCATTTGTTCGCTGCGCCGGATCGTTCTCGCGGCGTTTCTCGGCCTCGGTCTCGGCGCCGCCTTCGCGCAGGATGTCGGCGAAATCGTTTATGTCCAGGGCGTCACCAGCGCCCAGCGCCCGGGCGGCGAAGCGCGCTTCCTCGCCAAGGGCGATAGCATCGCCCAGGGTGAAGTCATCAACACCAGCGAGCGCGGCTATGCAGTGCTCGGATTGAAGGACGGAAGCAAACTGACGCTGCGTTCGAATACCGCTTTTGCGGTCAATGAACTCAACCAGCAGCCGGGCAGCGAGAGCCTGGTCATGAACCTGCTGCGCGGCGGGCTGCGCGCGTTCACCGGGCTGATCAGCAAGACCCGTCCGACGGCCGCCAGCCTGACGACCGTGACCGCGACCATCGGCATTCGCGGCACCGAGTTCGACGCGCGCCTGTGCGGCGAGGACTGCGCGCGCGAGGCGGAATACGCGCGCCCGGCGCCGGCTGCCGCGCCACAGGATCTGGTCGTGGCGCGCGTGGTGCAGGCCGGCGGCGAGACTTCCGCCGTGGCCGCCGACGGCAGCGCCCGCGCGCTGGCGCCCGGCGCCGCGCTGTTCAACGGCGAACGGGTGCGCACCGGCGCCAATTCCTACGCGGTGCTGGCCTTCCGTGACCAGACCAAGATGACCCTGATCGAAAAGACCGATTTGAATCTCGAGGACGTGCGCACGACGGGCCCGGCCGAGCAGGGCAATTTCGTGGTGCGGCTGCTCGCCGGCGGCCTGCGCGCCTTCACCGGCCTGATCGGCAAGGCCAACCGCAGCCACGTGAAGTTCATCACCCCGACAGCGACCATCGGCATTCGCGGCACCGGTATCGATCTGCGGCTGCAGCCCGACGGCACTTTCCTTTATACCTGGAGCGGCAGCGCCACGCTCGACGCCGGCGGCCAGCAAATCGTCGTCGACAGCGATCACGCCGGGGTTTTGCTTACAGCGGGCAACCTGCTGCAGCTGCTCGAGTCGGTGCCGCCGTCCTTCTTCGACGAACACGCGCCGCGCCCGGACAATATCCCGGTGAATTTCGAAGAGCTGTTCGCCGTGCAGCTCAACGGCGAGGTGGTGCCCGGCCTGTATGTCGGCGTGCGCAACGGCCACATCAGTCTCGTCTCGGCGAGCGGTTTCTTCATCGACGTCGGACCCTTCGAGGCGGGCTTGCTGGCCGACGGCAGCGACCATCCGGTGCGCCTCGAGCCCTTGCCGGGCTTCCTGTTCAGCGATCCCTTCCCGCTTCCCGACAACAGCGACTTCCAGCCCTTGCGGCTGATCGAACTTTACGGTCCGGGCGGGCTTTCGGCGTACGGCCAATGTCTATTAAGGTAAGTGTTATGCTATTGTCATTGTACGTATTGCTGCGCGCCGCACCTCAAGCCTGCCTGGCGGCGCTGGCGGTCTTCGCCGCTGCGCCGGTAGCGGCGCAAAGCGCTGTGCCGGCCGCAGCGCAGGGGGTAGCGGCAGCGGATGTCCTGCTCGACGTCAAGCGCTTCGAGATTGTCGGGAGCAATCCGCTGTCGGATGCGGAAACCACGGAGGTGCTGGCCCCGCATCTCGGCGTGCATCACAGCCTCGGCACCCTGGAGGCTGCCGCGACGGCGCTCGAAACCCGCTTGCGCGAGCGCGGCTTCTCGTTTGACCGGGTCATCGTTCCGGCACAGAAACCCGCTGCTGGCGTCGTCAAGCTCGAGATTCTGCAGTTCCCGCTGGCCGCGGTCGCGGTCGTCGGCAACAAGTATTTCTCGGCCGAAAATATCCGCCGCAGTCTGCCCGGACTTGTATCCGGAACGACTCCAGACGTACTCGAGATGTCGAGTGAACTGGGCCTCGCCGGCGAACATCCGTCCAAACACGTCGCCGTCGTCCTCAAGGAAAGCACCACGGACGACGCCCTGGACGCCGATATCAGGGTTCGTGACGCCGATCCGCAACAGTTTTTCACGAGCTTCACCGCCAACACCCGCGATACCTACAACACCACCAACAAGAGCACGGGTTATACGCGCCTGACCGCGGGCTACCAGAACGCCAATCTTTTCGATCGCGATCATGTGCTGACGGCCTCGTACACGACCTCGCCCGAGCATCCCGAACGGGTCAGCCAGTACGGCGCGTTTTACTGGATTCCTTTTTACGGCTACGCCACGAGTTTGCAGCTGTACTACACGCATTCGGACGTCAGGACCGGTTCGGTCGGCCTCGGCGCGTCATCGTTCGATGTCACCGGCACGGGCGACTTCACCGGCGCGCGTCTGACGCGTTCGCTGCCGAAGTTTGGCGCGGTCACGCAGAATGTTGCGCTGGCGTTCGACGACCGCTATTTCAAGAACGATATCGGCGTCGCGGACATCTCGCTGCCGCCGACCCCGGTGCGCAGCCGACCGTTGTCGCTGCGCTACACGGCACGCCTGGAGCAGGACTGGGGAGGCGTCGGCGCTTATGCCGAGCCGGTAACCAACCTGAGCGGCGGCAACGCCAATACGGATAGCGATTACGAGATCGCCCGCCCCGGCGCGACACGCAGCTGGAATGCCTTCCGCTACGGCATCGACGCCAACTATTCGCTGGGCAGCTGGGCACTGTCGGGGCATCTGCGCGGCCAGGAGACCAACTCCGAACTGATTCCCGGCGAGCAGTTCGGACTCGGCGGCATCGGCTCGGTGCGCGGCCTGCGCGATCGCGAGTTTGCCGGCGACCGCGGCTACACGGTGAACCTCGAGGCGCTGGGCCCGCAGCTGGCTGACGGGGTGCGTCCACTGGTCTTCTTCGATTGCGGCAGTGCCCAACTTCTGGGCAATCGCACGCAGTCCGACGCGACGAGCCGGGATTTCGCCTCAAGCATCGGCGTCGGGATGCGCGGGAACTGGGAGCGCCGACTCGACGTCTCGGCCGATCTTGCCTATGTACTCAACGGCATCGCATCGACGGACAGCGTGCCCGGCACCAAGCCCGGCCACGTCAAGCTGATCTTCGCGGCGTTCTACCGTTTCTGAATCTGTCCTCGCTCAAAGCGCCGGCGGCTGGTCCGCGAGCAACTGGTCGAGCACGTAGGGCAGGATTCCCCCGTGGCGGAAATACTCGATCTCGATCGGCGTGTCGATGCGGCACAGGAGCGGCCGCTCGATGCGTTCGCCATTGCTGCGCGTAATCACCAGGGTCAGCGTTTGCTGCACCGCGAGGCCGGCGGCGATGCCGACGATGTCGAAGGATTCGTCGCCGCGCAGGGCCAGCGATTTGGCCGTGTCGTCGCCGGTGAACTGCAGCGGCAACACGCCCATGCCGACGAGGTTGGCGCGGTGGATGCGCTCGTAGCTGCGCACGATGACCGCGCGCACCCCGAGCAGGCGAGTGCCCTTGGCGGCCCAGTCGCGCGATGAGCCGGTGCCGTATTCTTCGCCGGCGATGACCACCGTCGGGACGCCGCGCTGCTGGTAAGCCGTCGCCGCGTCGAAGACCGTCGTCTGCTGGCCGTCAAGCAGCGTGAAACCGCCTTGCGGCTGCCGCCCTTCGGCGTCGAGCGGCAGCATCAGGTTGCGGATGCGCACATTGGCGAAGGTGCCGCGCATCATGATTTCGTGATTGCCGCGGCGCGAACCGTAGGAGTTGAAATCCTTGCGCTCGACGCCTTGCGCGCGCAGCCACTGGCCGGCCGGCGAGGATTCGCTGAACGATGCGGCGGGCGAGATGTGGTCGGTGGTCACCGAGTCGCCGAGAATCAAGAGCGCACGCGCGCCGCGAATGTCGCCGGCTTCGATGTCGGGCAGTTCGAGGAAGGGTGGGCAGGCGATGTAGGTCGACGGCGGCCAGTCATAGACTTCACCGTTCGGCGCGGGCACGGCGTTCCACAGTTCGTTGCCGCTCGTGAAGTCGCCGTAGCGCTGCCTGAAGGTCGCCGGGTCGAGCGCGAAAGGCAGCGCCGCATTGATTTCGTCGGAGCTTGGCCAGATGTCGCGCAGATAGACCGGTTGGCCGTCGCTGCCCAGGCCGAGCGGCTCGTGGGTGAGGTCGATGTTGGCGCGGCCGGCGATCGCGAAGGCGACGACGAGCGGCGGCGAAGCGAGAAAGTTGGCGCGCAGGCTCGGGTGGATGCGCGCCTCGAAATTGCGGTTGCCCGAGAGCACCGCCGCGGCGACCAGCTGATTCTCGGCGATCGCCTTGTTGAATTCGGGTTCGAGGTCGCCGCCGTTGCCGATGCAGGTCGTGCAGCCGTAACCGGCAAGCGCGAAGCCGAGTTCGGCGAGCGGCGCGAGGAGTCCCGCCTTAGTGAGGTAATCGGTGACGACACGCGAGCCGGGCGCGAGTGAAGTCTTGATGTGCGATTTCACGCGCAGGCCTTTGGCCACGGCTTTCTTCGCCAGCAGTCCGGCCGCGATCATGACGGCGGGATTGCTGGTGTTGGTGCAGGAGGTGATCGCCGCGATCAGCACGTCGCCATGGCCGAGATCGACGCCGGCCTTGCCGCTCGGGTAGCGTTTGTCGAGCGTGTCGGCTGAGCGCGCGAAACCGTCGGCAGCTTCCGGCGCGCTGAGCTGGCGGTTGAAGCTCTTCGCCATGTCGGGCAAGGCGATGCGGTCCTGCGGCCGCTTCGGGCCGGCCAGCGAAGGCACGATGCTCGACAGGTCGAGGCGTACGGTGCGCGAATAGTCGATCTCGCCGGCGAGCGGAATGCCGAACAGTTCCTGTGCCTTGAAGTAGGCCTCGAACTGCGCGCAGTCCTCTTCTTTGCGCCCGGTGGCGCGCATATAGCTGACGGTGTTTTCGTCGATCGGGAAAAACCCCATCGTCGCGCCGTATTCCGGTGCCATATTGGCGAGCGTCGCCCGATCGGTGACGGTCAGTGTGCGCGCGCCCTCGCCAAAGAATTCGACGAAAGTGCCGACGACTTTTTCGCGGCGCAGGAGTTCAGTCAGGGTGAGCACCAGATCGGTCGCCGTGATGCCCTCGTTCAGGCGACCGCGCAGCTCGACACCGACCACATCGGGCGTCAGGAAGTACACTGGCTGGCCGAGCATCGCGGCCTCCGCCTCGATGCCGCCGACGCCCCAGCCGACGACGCCGAGGGCGTTGATCATCGTCGTGTGCGAATCGGTGCCTACCAGCGTATCGGGGAAGAGCAGCGCGCCTTCCGGCGTAACGCTGCGGCGCAGCCCCTTGAACAGGTATTCGAGATTGACCTGATGCACGATGCCGATGCCCGGCGGCACGACGCGGAAAGTCTCGAAGGCCTGCATGCCCCACTTCATGAACTGGTAGCGCTCGCGGTTGCGCTGAAATTCCAACGTCATATTCTGTTGCAGGGCCTGCGGCGTGCCGTAGTAATCGACCTGCACCGAGTGGTCGACGACTAGGTCGACGGCGACCAGCGGCTCGATGCGGCGCGGGTCGACATGGCGGTCGGCGGCCGCCTTGCGCATCGCCGCGAGATCGCAGAGCAGCGGCACGCCGGTCAAGTCCTGCAGGACCACGCGTGCGACGACAAAGGGAATCTCCTCGCTGCGCGCCGCTTTCGGCTTCCAGTTCGCCAGTTCGCGAATATGTTTTTCGCTGACGCGCTTGCCGTCGCAATGGCGCAGCAGCGCCTCGAGGACAATGCGGATCGAGACCGGCAATCGCGAGATCTTGCCGACGCCGGCCCGTTCAAGCGCCGGCAGCGAGTAAAAGCGCACATTCGGACGGTTGGCGGAAAGGCTGGACAGCGTGTCGAAAGGCGAATTCGCCATGGTGAATCTCCATCAGGGCTGACAGGATAGGAAGTAATAGATGACAACAGTGCACGCATGGATGTTCCATGTCAATCCGCAAATTTGCAGCCACGCGCAGACTGATTGCTTGGGACGATCAGCATGACAAGCGACTCATTGCCTGCCGCGGTCCGAGACGGATAACCGCCATCTACGCAATCTGACGTATTTCGCGCTGGCCATGGCTTCACTAATCTGCAATGGCACTGCAACCCATGCAGTCGTTACCAATGTTTAAGGAGCCTCGCCATGCAAACACGTCGCACTTTCATCAAGGCCACCGTGCTCTCAGCGGCCCTGGCCTCTTTCGGTCTCGTCTCATTCGCCGCGCGTGCCGCCGACACGATCAAGGTCGGCGTACTGCACTCGCTGTCCGGCACCATGGCCATTTCCGAGACCGCGCTCAAGGAAACCGTGCTGATGACCATCGACGAAATCAACAAGGCCGGTGGCGTCATGGGCAAGAAGCTCGAGCCCGTCGTCGTCGACCCGGCGTCGAACTGGCCGCTGTTCGCCGAGAAGGCACGCCAGCTTCTGACCAAGGACAAGGTCGCCGTGACTTTCGGCTGCTGGACTTCGGTTTCGCGCAAGTCGGTGCTGCCGGTCTATAAGGAATTGAACGGCCTGCTTTTCTACCCGGTTCAATACGAAGGTGAAGAACTCGAGAAAAACGTCTTCTACACCGGCGCAGCGCCCAACCAGCAGGCCATCCCCGCCGTCGAATACCTGATGAGCAAGGACGGCGGCGAAGCCAAGCGCTTCGTGCTGCTCGGCACCGATTACGTTTATCCGCGCACGACCAACAAGATCCTGCGCGCCTTCCTGAAATCCAAGGGCGTCGCCGATACCGACATCATGGAAGACTACACGCCCTTCGGTCACAGCGACTACCAGACGATCATCGCCAAGATCAAGAAGTTCGCTTCCGAAGGCAAGAAGACCGCCGTCGTATCGACCATCAACGGTGACTCCAACGTGCCCTTCTACAAGGAACTCGGCAACGCCGGCCTGAAAGCCACCGACGTTCCGGTCGTCGCCTTCTCGGTCGGGGAAGAGGAGTTGCGCGGGGTCGACGCCAAGCCGCTGGTCGGGCATCTCGCGGCATGGAACTACTTCATGTCGCTGAAGAATCCGGAGAACGACAAGTTCGTGAAGATGTACAAGGACTGGGCCAAGAAACAGAAGCTGCCCAATGCCGCAACGGCCGTGACCAACGACCCGATGGAAGCGACCTATGTCGGCATCCACATGTGGAAGCAGGCGGTCGAGAAAGCCAAGTCGACCGACGTCGACAAGGTCATTGCGGCGATGGCCGGGCAGACCTTCAAGGCGCCCGACGGCTTCACGATCCAGATGGACGAGAAGAACCACCACCTGCACAAGCCGGTGTTCATCGGCGAAATCAAGGCCAACGGGCAGTTCAACGTCGTCTGGAAAACGGCCGGCCCGGTCAAGGCGCAACCGTGGAGTCCGTTCATCGAGGGCAACGACAAGAAGAAGGATCAACCGGAAGGCATGTGAACAACGCCGCCGACGTCGTCATTCCGGGCTTGACCCGGAATCCAGCGCAGCGCCTGGATTCCCGCTTGCGCGGGAATGGCGGCGTAGCCCGGAAGTTCTTCCCTTACCCATGAAGATCCGTCTTTTCGCCGTCCTCTTCTGCCTTGTTGCCTTGCCCGCCTGGGCCGCGCTCGACGCGGCCCTCGTGCGCCAGCTGGCCGATGACGACTCGAGCGTAAAGGTCGCTGCGATCCAGAAACTGACGCAAACCGCCGATCCGGATACGGTGCGCGTGCTCAAGGCCATGGCCGACGACAGCCTCTATGTGGACAATGGCAAGGTCATCATCGTCGAAGGCGACCAAGCCGTCGACGCGGCGAGCGGCAAGCCGGTCAGCATGCCCGAAACCCCCGAGTCGGTGACGGTCAACAACCGCATCCGCGGCCAGCTCGCCGAAGCGCTCGCCGCGCTCGAAATTTTCGACACCAACCGGACCGTGCGCCTCGCCTCCGCGCAGAAATTGCAGAGCAAGGTCAGTCCGGCGATGGCGCCGCTGCTCGCACGTGCGCTCGAACAAGAAAGCGATGCGCAGATCAAGGCGCTGCTCACCCTGGCCTACGCGCAGGCCAACCTCGGCAATGCGGACCCGGCGGCGCGCATGAAAGCGGTCAGGGCGCTCGCCGAAACTTCATCGCCGGCGATCCGGAACGTCTTGCTGCCGCTCACCGACAAGGCCGGCGAGCCCGACAACAAGGTGCGTTATGCGGCAATCACCGCGATCAAGGCCATCGACGGGCGTCTGGCGCGCGCCGAGAACCTGGCGCGCGTCTTCTCCGGCATATCGCTCGGCAGCATTCTCTTGCTCGGCGCGCTCGGCCTGGCGATTACCTACGGCGTCATGGGCGTCATCAACATGGCGCACGGCGAACTGCTGATGGTCGGCGCCTATTCCGCTTACGTCATGCAGAGTGTGTTTCGCGCGTACTTTCCGTCGGCCATCGACTGGTATCTCCCGGCGGCAATCCCGGTCGCCTTCTTCACTGCGGCGCTGGTCGGCGTGCTGATGGAGCGCACGGTCATCCGCTGGCTCTACGGCCGCACGCTGGAAACGCTGCTCGCCACCTGGGGCTTGTCGCTGGTGCTGATCCAGAGCGCGCGCGTCAGCTTCGGCGCGCAGAACGTCGAGGTCGCCAATCCCGGCTGGATGTCGGGCGGCATCGAACTCCTGCCCAACCTGATGCTGCCGTGGAACCGCATCATCATCGTCGGCTTCGCGCTCTTCGTCCTGCTGCTCGTCTGGGTGCTGATGAAGCGCACGCGGCTTGGCATGTTCGTCCGCGCCGTAACGCAGAACCGCGCGATGGCCGGCTGCGTCGGCGTGCCGACGGCGCGCATCGATACCCTGGCCTTCGCGCTCGGCGCCGGCATCGCCGGCCTCGGCGGCCTGGCCCTGTCGCAGATCTCGAACGTCGGGCCGGACATGGGCCAGGGCTATATCGTCGATTCCTTCATGGTCGTCGTTCTCGGCGGCGTCGGGCAACTGGCCGGCGCGGTGTGGGCGGCGCTCGGCCTCGGCATCTTCTCGAAACTCCTCGAAGGCTGGGCCGGCGCGGTGATCGCCAAGATCGTCGTGCTCGTCTTCATCATCATCTTCATCCAGAAACGCCCGCAGGGCCTGTTCGCCCTCAAGGGCCGCTTCGCCGAATGAGTGCCCGCGTGCGTAAGTCTCTCACCCTGCGACTAATCTCCTCACTTGACCGCAAGAGCTGGGCGGCGCTCGGCACCTTCCTGGCGCTGACGCTGGTTGCCGTGCCGCTGCTGCATCTGGCGCTGCCGCCGGACAGCGCTTTCCATGTATCCACTTACGCCATCACCCTGCTCGGCAAGATCATGTGTTACGCCATCGTCGCCGTGGCCATGGACTTGATCTGGGGCTACGGCGGCATCCTCTCGCTCGGCCACGGACTCTTCTTTGCGCTCGGCGGCTATGCCTTCGGCATGTACCTGATGCGGCAGATCGGCCGTGACGGCAGTTACCAGAGCGACCTGCCGGACTTCATGGTCTTCCTCGACTGGAAGAAGCTGCCGTGGTACTGGAGCGGCAGCGACCATCTGTGGTGGGTGGCGCTGCTGGTCGTCGTCGTTCCGGCCGTCGTCGCGTTTATTTTCGGTTACTTCGCTTTCCGCTCGCGCATCAAGGGCGTCTATTTCTCGATCATCACCCAGGCACTCACCTACGCGGCGATGCTGCTGTTCTTTCGCAACGAGACCGGTTTCGGCGGCAATAACGGCTTCACCGATTTCAAGCGCGTGCTCGGCTACTCGATCACTTCGCCACAGACGCGGCTGGTGCTGTTCGGCCTTACCGCGCTGGTGCTGGCGCTCACCCTGGTCTTCGCGCGCTGGCTGGTCGGCTCGAAATTCGGTCGCGTGCTCACCGCGATTCGCGACGCCGAATCGCGGGTCATGTTCATCGGCTACAACCCGCTGTGGTACAAGCTCTTCGTGTGGACCCTGTCGGCCGTCCTGTGCGGCATCGCCGGCGCGCTCTACGTGCCGCAGGTCGGCATCATCAACCCGTCGGAAATGAGCACCGCCAACTCGATCGAAATCGCCATCTGGGTCGCTGTCGGTGGCCGCGGCACCTTGATCGGGCCGATCGTCGGCGCCTTCGCAGTGAATCTCGCCAAGAGCTGGTTCACCGTCTCCTTCCCCGAGTACTGGCTGTTCTTCCTCGGTCTGCTGTTCATCGTGGTCACCCTGCTGCTGCCGCAAGGCCTCGTCGGCTTGTGGCGCAAGCTGACGAACCGGGGCGCGCCATGAAGGCCAAGGAAATCGCGCGCCGGATCATCGGCATCGAACTCGACGAAGGCCGCGGCCAGGGCGGCGAGCACTTCGGCCACCGCGTCGAACGCGGCGAGCTCGACCTCTCGCACAACGTCATCCTCTACCTCGACGAAATCACCGTCAGCTTCGACGGCTTCAAGGCGCTCAACAAGCTTTCGATGACCATCGACGTCGGCGAGCTGCGCTGCATCATCGGCCCGAACGGCGCCGGCAAGACGACGATGATGGACGTGATCACCGGCAAGACGCGCCCCGATTCGGGAAAAGCTTTCTTTGGCCAGAGCATCGACCTCACGCATTTTTCCGAACCCGAGATCGCCCACGCCGGCATCGGCCGCAAGTTCCAGAAGCCGACGATATTCGAGCGTCATTCCGTATTCGAGAACCTCGAACTGGCGATGAAGACCGACAAGCGAGCCGCCATGAGCCTCATCGCCTGGCTCGCCGACGACGAGCGCGACCGCATCAGCGACACGCTTCGTCTGATCCGTCTCGACCATGACGCCGATCGGCCGGCCGGTTTGCTCTCGCACGGCCAGAAGCAGTGGCTGGAAATTGGCATGCTGCTGATGCAGGAGCCCAAGCTCCTGTTGCTTGACGAACCGGTCGCCGGAATGACCGACGACGAGACGATGCGCACCGCCGAACTCTTCGTTTCGCTCGCCGGCCAACACTCGCTGATGGTTGTCGAGCACGACATGGCCTTCATCAAGCAGCTCGGCGGCAAGGTCACGGTGCTGCACGAGGGGTCGGTGCTTGCCGAGGGGGATCTCGACAGCGTGCAGAATGATCAACGGGTGATTGAGGTGTACCTTGGGCGCTGATATGTCTTTCGCCTATCAAGCGCTGCGTTCCGCGCCTGACGCGCGGGCATACTTCTTCTTGTCTTGCCAAGAAGAAGTAGCCAAGAAGAAGGCGCGCCCGCTGCGTCGCCCGGCTGCGCCGGGTGCTCTGCACCCCAAGGGTGTTTCCTGCGGGGCACGCTGCTCGGCCGCAAAGGGGGGCTGCGGAACTCGGGCCTGCGGCCCTCAGACAGTCCTCGCCCTTTTTCCCCTTGCGCCCTGCGCTGCTCGACGACGCAGAGGGCAACTTGAAAACCGACTGGCGATCAGCCGCCTGCGCGTTCAGCCTGCAACGGGTTTTGATTCCCCCTCGTGCAGCGCCGAGCAACGGAGGCGAACCGGGGGCCGTCGGCGAGCACTGTCTGAGGGCCGCAGGCCCGAGTTGCGCAGCCGCCCGGTTCGCCGAGTAGCGCAGGGTAGTCGGCGCAGCCGACCGCGTAACGCGGGGGTCGCCTTTTCTTTGGCTACTTTCTTTTGGCGAAGCAAAAGAAAGTATGCCCGCGCGTCAGGCGCGGAACCCAGCATATCCGAAGCAATCCCACGTGTCAGGCCATCCCCATGTTAAGCGTCCAAAACCTTAACCAATACTACGGCGGCAGCCACATCCTCCGCGACCTCTCCTTCGAGGTCCCGATGGGCCAGGTGACGACGCTGCTGGGGCGCAATGGCGTCGGCAAGACGACGCTGATGAAGTGTCTGATGGGCTTGATTCCGGCGAAGAACGGAACGATGCATTTCGGCGAACGCGATATCACCCATGCCGCGCCTCACGTCCGTGCGAGCATGGGCATTGCCTACGTGCCGCAGGGCCGTGAAATCTTCTCGCTGCTGACGGTCGAGGAGAACCTGCAGATGGGACTTGCAACGCAGCCGCGCGGCGCGCGCATTCCGGACCTCGTTTTCGAGCTGTTTCCGGTACTCAAGAACATGCTCGGGCGGCGCGGCGGCGATCTATCGGGCGGCCAGCAGCAGCAACTGGCGATCGGCCGCGCGCTGGCCATGAATCCGACGATACTGATCCTCGACGAGCCGACCGAAGGCATCCAACCGTCGATCATCAAGGACATCGGTTATGCTATACGCGTCGTCGCCCAGCGGCGGCAGCTGGCGGCGAGCGCCGCCACCGACGAACGCGCGGAAGTCAAGGAGGCCATACGCAAAGTGGCGGAAACCGGCAGTGTCGCGATACTCCTGGTCGAGCAGTACTACGATTTCGCGCGCGACCTCGCCGACCATTACCTGCTCATGGAGCGCGGCGAAATCATCATGCGCGGCCTCGGCTGCAATATGGACAGCGATGGCGTGCGCGAAGCGCTGGCAGTGTGAGGGGCGATGCTTCCCGTTGATTCCACGCTGCCGCAGTCGCAGCACTGGGAAGCGGCGCTGGCGCTCGAGTTCGCTGCGCGCGACGGCGCGACGCGCCTGACTGGCTGCCGCCACCGCGGCCCGCTGCGCGTCCAGAAAGCCCTCTACCCGGAAGGCGCGACGGTCTGTCAAACGATCATCCTGCATCCGCCGTCGGGCATTGCCGGCGGCGACCGCCTGCAAATTTCGGCGGCGCTCGCCGAAGGCGCGCACGCCCAGATCACCACGCCGGGCGCCGGCAAATGGTACCGTTCGGGCGGCCCGGAAGCCTCGCAGGAACTCGACTTCGCGGTCGAGAGGGGCGCCGTGCTCGAATGGCTGCCGCAGGAGACCATCGTCTTCGACGGCGCCAAAGCGCACATGGCAACGCGCATCCGGCTCGACGTCGACAGCCGCTATCTGGGTTGGGAAATTCTCTGCCTCGGCCGGCGCGCCGCCGGCGAAAGATTTTCCGCCGGGCAGGTCGGGCTGCACACGCGCATTGAACGCTGCGGCCTGCCGCTCTGGCTCGAGCGCGGCCAGTTTTCCGGCGATGACCGCCTGCTGCACAGCCGCGCGGGCTGGGCCGGCGCGACGGTCTGCGGCACGCTACTGGCGACCTTGCCGACGGGCGAAGCGGCAAGTCTCGACATCGCGGCGCTGCTCACCGCCTGCCGGCTCATCCATCCCGCCGACGGCGCTGAACACGGCGTCTCCGCGCTGCCGGGCCTCGTCGTTGCGCGCTACCTCGGACAGCAGGGCGAAGCCGCGCGCCACTGGTTCACCGCGCTGTGGCAGACGCTGCGCCCGCTGCTGATCGGCCGGCCGGCGGTGCCGCCGCGCATATGGAATACTTGACATTTGAGGAGGGCGCATGGAACTGACCGCCAGAGAAAAAGACAAGCTGCTGCTCTTTACCGCCGGCCTGCTCGCCGAGCGGCGCCGCGCGCGCGGCTTGAAACTCAATTATCCGGAAGCGGTCGCGTTGATCAGCTGCGCGATCATGGAAGGCGCGCGTGACGGCCGCAGCGTCGCCGAACTGATGAGCGCCGGAACGCGCATCCTGAGCCGCGACGATGTGATGGAGGGAATCGCCGAAATGATTCCGGAAATCCAGGTCGAAGCGACTTTTCCCGACGGCACCAAGCTGGTGACCGTGCATCAGCCGATTGTCTGATTCGTTCAATCATCGAGGCGCAATCATGATCCCAGGTGAAATGCTCGTTGCATCCGGCGAGATCGAACTCAACAGCGGCCGCGAGACGCTGACGCTTTCCGTCGCCAACACCGGTGACCGGCCGGTCCAGGTCGGTTCGCACTACCATTTCTACGAGACCAACGCTGCGCTCGATTTCGATCGCGCAGCGGCGCGCGGCTTCCGTCTCGACATCGCCGCCGGCACCGCCGTGCGCTTCGAACCCGGCCAGAGCCGCAGCGTGCAACTCGTCGCGCTCGCCGGCGAGCGCAAGGTCTATGGCTTTCGCGGCCTGATCCAGGGAGCGCTGAAATGAGCACGAAAATCGGCCGGCAAGCCTGCGCCGAAATGTTCGGCCCAACGACCGGTGACCGCGTTCGCCTCGCCGACACCGAGCTCTTCATCGAAGTCGAAAAAGACTTCACGATTTACGGCGAGGAAGTGAAATTCGGCGGTGGCAAGGTCATTCGCGACGGCATGGGACAAAGCCAGCGCAGCGCCGCCGAAGTCGTCGACACGGTGGTCACCAACGCCCTGATCGTCGACGCCGTGACCGGCATCGTCAAGGCCGACATCGGCATCAAGGACGGCCGCATCGCGGCGATCGGCAAGGCCGGCAATCCGGACATCCAGCCCGGTGTCACTATCGTCATCGGCCCCGGTACCGAGGTGATCGCCGGCGAAGGCATGATCGTCACCGCCGGCGGCATCGACAGCCACATCCACTTCATCTGCCCGCAGCAGATCGATGAGGCGCTTTACTCGGGCGTGACGACGATGATCGGCGGCGGCACCGGGCCGGCGACTGGCACCTTCGCCACGACCTGCACGCCGGGTCCCTGGTATATCCATGCGATGCTCTCGGCCGCCGAGGCTTTCCCGATGAACCTCGGTTTTCTCGGCAAGGGCAACGCCAGCCTGCCCGCCGCGCTGCGCGAACAGGTCGAAGCCGGCGCCATGGGGCTCAAGCTGCACGAGGACTGGGGCACGACGCCGGCGGCCATCGACTGCTGCCTGGCCGTGGCCGAGGAGATGGACGTGCAGGTCGCCATCCACTCCGACACGCTCAACGAATCGGGTTTCGTCGAAACGACGCTGGCCGCGTTCAGGGGCCGCACTATCCACACCTACCATACCGAGGGCGCCGGCGGCGGGCATGCGCCCGACATCATTCGAGCGGCCGGGCTGCCCAACGTGCTGCCGAGTTCGACCAATCCGACGATGCCCTACACTGTCAACACCATCGATGAGCATCTCGACATGCTGATGGTCTGCCATCACCTCGATCCGTCGATCGCCGAGGACATCGCTTTCGCCGAGTCGCGCATCCGCCGCGAAACGATCGCCGCCGAAGACATCCTGCACGACCTCGGCGCTTTCTCGATGATGAGCTCGGATTCGCAGGCCATGGGCCGCGTCGGCGAAGTGATCATTCGCACCTGGCAGACCGCGCACAAGATGAAGCTGCAACGCGGGCCGCTGCCGCAGGACTCGGCGCGAGGCGACGGAAAGGCGGACAACTTCCGCGTCAGGCGCTACATCGCCAAGTACACGATCAACCCGGCGATCACGCACGGCATCGCGCATGTCGTCGGGTCGCTCGAAGCCGGCAAGCTTGCCGACCTGGTGTTGTGGAAGCCGGCCTTCTTCGGCGTCAAGCCAAGCCTGGTCGTCAAGGGCGGGATGATCGCCGCCGCGGCGATGGGCGATCCGAACGCATCGATTCCGACGCCGCAACCGGTACATTACCGGCCGATGTTTGGCAGTTTCGGCAAGGCGCTCAAAACCGCGGTGACCTTCGTCTCGCAAGCCGCGTTGAAGAATCCGGCGGTGCTGGCGCTCGGCCTCGAGAAACCGCTGATCGCCGTGCGCGGCACGCGCGGGCTGCAAAAGTCGGACATGGTGCTGAATGGCGCCACGCCGAAAATCGACGTCGATCCGGAAACCTACGACGTGCGCGCCGACGGCGAGTTGCTGGTGTGTGAGCCGGCGACTACGTTGCCGCTGACGCAGCGCTATTTCCTGTTCTGATCATGCTGATCCTCAACCGCCGAAGCACTGAGCCTGCTACCGACCGCGTTGCCCTCGCCTATGACGAGCGCAAGCGCAGCCGGCTCAAGGTCACGCTCGCATCGGGCAGCGCCGCCGGCATCTTCCTCGAGCGCGGTGAGTACCTGCGCGGCGGCGACCGCCTTGCGGCCGAGGACGGCAACGCCGTTGTCGAAATCCTGGCTGCGCCGGAGAAACTGATCGAAGTGACGGCCAGCGATCCGCTGCTTTTCGCGCGCGCCGCCTACCACCTCGGCAACCGTCACGTTCCGGTGCAGATCATCGCCGAGGCCGGCGGCGGCCGATTGCGCTTCCAGACCGATCATGTGCTTGCCGAAATGGCACGCGGCCTCGGCTGCGTCGTCGGCGAAACGGAAGCGCCGTTTCAACCTGAAGCCGGCGCTTACGGCGCGCATCCGGCGCCGCACTGGCATGACGACGCGACGCCGGACTTGCACCATCCCGGCCACGGCCCGCACCGTTCGCTGCCGAAGATCCACGAGTTCAAGCCGCGCTGAACATGGACAATTTTGCGCTCACGCGTCTTCTGCAACTCACCAGCCCGGCCCTGCCGGTCGGCGCCTACACCTATTCGCAAGGCCTCGAATGGGCCGTGCACGCCGGCGCCATCAGCGACGAAGCGAGCGCCGGACACTGGATCGGCGACCTGCTCGATCTCGGCATCGGCCGCTTCGAAGCGCCCCTGCTCGTGGCGCTGATGGGCGCGTGGGCCGCGTCCGACGGCGCGGAAATTGCCCGCCTCAACGCCGATTTTCTGGCCAGTCGCGAGAGCGCCGAATTGCACGCCGAGACCGTGCAGATGGGTTATTCGCTGCGTCGCCTGCTCGGCGAACTGCGTGACCCGACACTCGACATTCTCCTCGAGCGCCTGACGCCGATCGCGGAACTCGCTTTTCCAAGCGTCTGGGCCGGCCTTGCCGTCGCCTCGAAAATCGAGCCGTCGGCCGCCGTCGCCGCTTACCTCTGGTCGTGGGCGGAGAATCAGGTGATGGCCGCATTGAAGTCTGTCCCGCTCGGGCAGGCCGCCGGTCAGCGCCTGCTCGCCGATCTTGGCCGGCGCATTGTGCCAGTCGCCGAGGCCGCCTTGCAACTGCCGGAAACTGCGTGGGCGAATTTCATGCCGGCATTCGCGATTGCCAGCGCCTGCCACGAAACGCAGTATTCGCGGTTGTTCAGGTCCTAGGGTTGACAACATGCCAATTCACATTCAGGGCCTAAATCATGGCTGACAATTCTCTTGCGCGCAGCGCCAAACCATCACGCACGATCATGCCCGCCGCAAGTTCGCGCGGTTCGCCCCTGCGCGTCGGCATCGGCGGCCCGGTCGGTTCCGGCAAGACGGCGCTGACCCTGGCGCTGTGCCTTGCCTTGCGCGAAAAGATCGCGATGGCGGTGGTGACCAACGACATCTACACTGCCGAAGATGCGAAATTCCTCGTCAGCCACGCGGCACTAGCGCCCGAACGCATCATCGGCGTCGAAACGGGCGGCTGTCCGCATACGGCCATTCGCGAGGATGCGTCGATCAATCTCGAAGCCATCGATCGGCTGCAGCGCGCTTTTCCGGACCTGCAACTGATCCTCGTCGAATCGGGCGGCGACAATCTTGCCGCGACGTTTTCGCCGGAGCTCTCCGATCTCACGCTCTACGTCATCGACGTCGCGGCCGGCGAAAAAATTCCGCGCAAGGGCGGACCGGGAATCACCAAGTCGGATCTGCTGATCATCAACAAGACCGATCTTGCGCCGATGGTCGGCGCTTCGCTTGAAGTGATGGCGGCCGATGCCAAGACGCAGCGCGGCGAGCGGCCTTTCGTGTTCACCAATCTCAAGACCGGCGACGGCCTGGCCACGGTCATCGCTTACATCCTCGAGCGCGGCATGCTGGATTCTCCGCGCTGAAGCCGCGGCGGGAATCCTAGTCCAGCGTTCGCCGGAAAGTCTTTAGCCCCAGGGCGAGCACCAGGCCCATGAACAGCAGAATGGGCCAGACCTGATCCCAGAGCATCGTTACGCCGTTGCCCTTGAGCATGATGCCGCGCACCAGCACCAGAAAGTGCGTGAGCGGCAGGAGATTGCCGACCACTTGCGCCCAATCGGGCATGCCGCGAAACGGAAACATGAAACCCGAGAGCAGGATCGACGGCAGGAAGAAGAAAAATGTCATCTGCATCGCCTGCAACTGATTGCGGGCAATCGAGCTGAAGGTGATGCCGAGCGTCAGGTTGGCGCAAATGAACAGCAGCACGACCGCGTAGAGGACGAGCAGGCTGCCCTGCATCGGCACATCGAACACCCAGCGCGCGGCGAGCAGGATCAGCGTGACCTGAAGCAAGCCGATCATGATGTAGGGAACGATCTTGCCGGTCATCACCTCGACGGGCGTTGCCGGCGTCGACAACAGGTTTTCGAAGGTGCCGCGCTCGCGCTCGCGGGTCATCGCCAGACCGGTCATCAGCACCATGGTCATGGTCAGGATCACGCCGAGCAGGCCGGGCACGACGTTGTACGATGTCAGCCCCTCGGGGTTGTAGCGGCGCTGGACGCGCAGGTCGATCGGTAGTGTTGGCGAGAGCTGCTGGCCCGGCAGGTCAGGCGCGAAGACCTGCGTTCCCAACTGGTTGAGAACCGAGATCGCACCGCCGGCGGCCATCGGATCGGTGGCGTCGGCTTCGACCAGCAGGGTCGGCGACTTGCCGCGCAAGAGGTCGCGATTGAAGCCCGGCGGGAAGGTCACGACGAACTGCACGGCATTGCTGTCGAGCAGGCGATCCGCCTCGGCTTCATCGACACTGCCGACGATGCGAAAGTAATCGCTGTTCTGCATCGCCGCCAGGTAGGCGCGGGCGAAAGGGCCGGGATCGGCCATCACCACCGCGGTCGGCATCTGGCGCGGATCGGAATTGATGGCAAAGCCGAACAGCAGGAGCTGCAGGATCGGAATGCCGACGATCATGCCGAAGGTCAGCCGGTCGCGCTTGAGCTGAATGAACTCCTTGAGCAGGATGCCGAACCAGCGCGAAAATGAAAACCCCGAGAAACCCGAAAAAGCCTTCATCGCGTCACCCCCGGAACGGATCTTCGCTGCCCTGCATCAGGTGGATGAAGACATCCTCGAGCGAGACGGGGACGGCGGCCATCTTCAGCGCGCGGCCTGCGACGAAGACGCGCAGGCTGGCTTCGAGCTGCGCGCTGTCCCTGCCGCTGATGTGCAGGACGGTGCCGAAAGTGGCGACGAGTTCGGCGCCTGGCAGCTGCCGCAGTTCTTCGGCGCGATCGCCGAGGTCGGGACCGCTGAGCTCCCAGGTGAAGAGATGCTGGCTGGCGACGACCTCTTCGGCCGTGCCCGAGGCGAGCAGGGTGCCGTAGGAAATATAGGCGAGGCGGTGGCAGCGCTCGGCCTCGTCCATGTAGTGCGTCGAGACCAGGACGGTGATACCGGCGCTCGAGAGGCGGTGGATTTCCTCCCAAAAATCACGCCGAGCTTTCGGGTCTACGCCGGCGGTCGGTTCGTCGAGCAGCAGCAATCGCGGCTGATGCAGCAGGCAGGCGGCGAGCGAGAGGCGCTGCTTCCAGCCGCCTGACAGCGTCCCGGCGATCTGCCCGCGACGCCCTTCGAGACCGAGGCCGGCAAGCGCGCCATCGACCGCTGCGCGGCGGTTTTGCATGCCGAACATGCGGGCGACGAAATCGAGGTTCTCGCCGATCGTCAGATCTTCCCACAGCGAAAAGCGTTGCGTCATGTAGCCGACCTGGCGTTTGATCGCCGCGCTGTCGTGAATCACGTCGAGCCCGAGACAGGTGCCGCTGCCGCTGTCCGGCGTGAGCAGGCCGCAAAGCATGCGGATCGAAGTGGTCTTGCCGCTGCCGTTGGGACCGAGAAAGCCGAATATCTCGCCTTCCCTGACCTGCAACGAAAGGTCCTTGACGACATGGTTGTCGCCAAAATGCTTGTTGATTCCGGTGACGTCGATGACCAACGGGGAATCCGCAGATTGCGCGGTTTGCATGTCAGCGCGCAATGAGGCGAACATCGATCGGCAATCCCGGGCGCAGGGTCGCCGCCTGCTCCGGCGCAGGCGCCGCTTCGACACGGAACACCAGTTTCTCGCGGCTGCCGCGGCTGTAGATCACCGGCGGCGTGTACTCCGCCTGCGGTGCGATGAAATCGATGGTGGCGCGGATAGTCGCCGCGCAACCGTCGCAGCCGGCCTCGATGGCCTGGCCGGTACGCAATCCCCCGACGATCGTCTCGGGAACGAAAAAACGCAGGCGTCGACGTGCGTCGGGCAAGAGGCTGGCGACGGCGGCGCCAGCCGCCACCCATTCGCCGGGGCGGTAATAGGTCTCGGCAATCTCGCCGGCGGCCGGCGCGGTCACCGTCTTTCTCTCGACCACCCAGCGCTTTTGTGCGGCCAATGCAGCGGCCGCCTGCAAGTCTGCTTCGGCGCCGCGCACCTCGGCCGCCCGGCCGAGCGTCGCTTGGTAGGTCGCCAACTGCTGGCGCGCCGATTCGGCTTGCGCTGCCGCTTGATCGTAGGCGCTGCGCGCATCGTCGAGTGCCGCTTGCGAGACGAACTTGGCCTGCGCCAGCGCGGTCTGTTGCTGCAGTCGCGTGCGGGCCAGGCGCAGGGCGGCTTGTGCGGCGTTCAGATTGGCTTCGAGCGCGGCGATTTCAGGCTGGCGATGCGGCTCCCGGAGATTTTCGACCTTCTCGCGCGCCGAACCGGTACGCGCTTCGGCTTCGGCGAGCGCCTGCGCATCGGGATCGGTGGCGATGGCGAATAACAGTTGGCCGGCATCGACACGGGTGCCGCGCGGCGCGTCGAGCGACTTGAGGTAACCGGATTGCGGCGCGGCGAGGTAGAGATACTCGCCTTCGATGTAGCCCGGATAGCCCGGCGCGACATCTTTTCCGCAGCCGGCGGAAGCCGCCAGGGCAGCAGCCAGGATCAGCCAGCGCTGCAGGGATATCTTCATCATGAACCCTTCGTCCTGTCCTCGGTCCAGCGGCAACGGATACAGGCAACCGCTAAGCCCGGCGAGCGCCGCCGTCGAACACTTATGAAGACGGATTATGGCAGAGTTAAGTTCTCAGCCCACGCCCCTTGTCAGAGGGCTTCCCGCGCCACGGACAACGGCGGGTCGGGGGAAAGTTGACAGCGGCCATCTTCAGTTAGCTGCCGCCCCGGCCGCGGCTGCTGCCTTGGCCTGCGCCTTGGCATCGGCCTTGGCTTTTTTCGCCGCGCGTTCGGCGTCCTTTTTTGCGCGCTGTTGCTGTTTTGCCTCGCGCTTGGCCTGTTGCGCGGCGGTTTTCTCGCGCCCTTCGACGGCTTGCCGAGCTTTAGCCGCTTTCTTGTTCTCGCGTTCGGCGGCCTTCGCGGCTTCTTCGGCGCGATAGTCTGCAGCCTGTTGCTGTTGCTCGGCCTTGCGGCGCGGCAAGTCAACGGCACGCTGCTGATCCTTGGCATCGGCTTCGGCGCGTTTCGTCTCGCGCTGAAACTCGCGCGCCGGAGTGTCGATCTTGCGCGCTTCGAGTATGGTCTTGGTGTGCGCCTTCTTGGCGGTATCGAGGCAGGCGTTTACCAGAAATTTCTTGTAGCATTCGGCTTCGTCGGCAGCGTAGCGTTTATCGGCCTCCTTGCGCATATCTTCGGCGCGCGCGCGCTGTTGCGCGGCTTGTTCGAGTGTCTGCGGTTTATCGGCGGCCGGGGTGGCGGCTGAGGACTGTGCCCAAAGACTGTGGCTGACGAGCAGCGAGCCGACGAGCAGAGCGCCGACCAGCGAATAGCGAATACCCATTATCTGTTTCCTCCGAGCGCGTAAACTAGACGTTTTTGCTCGCCAACACCAGCGAAGGCGCCGGTTCCGCGCGAAATCCGGTGCCTGCAGGCGGCTGCAGTTTGGTAAAATGCGCGGTTGCCTTCTACATCAGACCACTGGAGTTCCTTGTGAAGATCGTCTGCCTCGACCTCGAGGGTGTGCTTGTCCCCGAAATCTGGATCACCTTCGCCGAAAAGACGGGTATTCCGGAGTTGAGCCGCACGACGCGCGACGAGCCGAACTACGACAAGCTGATGAAGTCCCGGCTCAAGCTGCTCGCCGAAAACAAGCTCGGACTGCCCGACATTCAGAAGGTGATTTGCGCCATGGGGCCGGTGCCGGGTGCGCGGGATTTTCTCGATCGCTTGCGCGAAGACTACGAGGTCGTCATTCTTTCCGACACTTTTTATGAATTTGCGCATCCGCTGATGCGTCAACTCGCCTGGCCCACGCTGTTCTGCCACAGTCTCGAAGTCGACGCCGCGGGCGTGGTCGTCAATTATCACCTGCGCATGCCGGAGCAGAAGCGCGAGGCGGTCAAGCGCTTCAAGGAAATGAATTTCACGGTGGTCGCCGCCGGTGACTCGTACAACGATACGGCGATGCTCGGCGAAGCGCACGCCGGCATTCTCTTCCATCCGCCGCAGAACGTGATTCGCGAATTCCCGCAGTATCCGGTGACCTACAGCTTCGACGAACTGCGCGCGGAAATCGACCGGGCCTTTGCCCGCGTGCCCGAGATCGCCTAGGCCGCCATGCACAGTCAGCGCTACTACACGCTTTCCGCTTCCTGCCCCGACCGCGTCGGCATCGTCGCCCGCGTCTCGGGCTTCATTGCCGAGCAGCATGGCTGGATCCTCGAATCGAGTTACCACTCGGACGACGCCAACGGCGGCAGCCGTTATTTCATGCGTCTTGAAGTCAAAGCCGATTCGCTGCCTTTCCATCTTGCCGAGTTCAGGGAACGCTTTCTTCCAATCGCCGAAGAAATGCAGATGGACTGGAAAATCAGCGATTCGGCGGTTAAAAAACGCGTCGTCATCTTCGTCAGCCAGCAGGAGCACTGTCTTTATGACTTGCTGGCACGTTGGCAGTCGAAGGAACTCGACATCGAGATTCCCTGCGTCATCTCGAACCACGATGCCTTCAAGAGTTTCGTCGAATGGCACGGCATCCCCTTCCATCATGTTCCGGTCAACCCGGACGACAAGGAAGCGGCTTACGCCGAAGTGCATCGCCTCTACGAGGAGGTCAGGGGCGACACCATGGTTCTGGCGCGCTACATGCAGATCATCCCGCCGGCAATGTGCGCGGCCTACCCGGGCCAGATCATCAATATCCACCATTCCTTCCTGCCGAGTTTCGTCGGCGCCAAGCCGTACCATCAGGCCTACCAGCGCGGCGTCAAGCTGATCGGCGCGACCTGCCATTACGTCACGGCGGATCTCGATCAGGGACCGATCATCGAACAGGACGTGATCCGCATCGACCATTCCGACTCGGTCGCCGACATGGTGCGCTACGGCAAGGACATCGAAAAAGCGGTGCTGGCGCGCGGCCTGCGCTACCACCTCGAGGACCGCGTGCTGGTGCATGGCAACAAGACGGTGGTTTTTCGTTGAGAGAAAGCTCCCGCTTTTCAAGGTTCATTTCATGATCACCCTCAAGAGCGTCACCCTGCGCCGCAGCGCCAAGGTGCTGCTCGACAACGCTTCAATGACGCTCAATCCGGGCGAGAAGGTCGGCCTGGTCGGGCGCAACGGCGCCGGCAAGTCGACGCTGTTCGCTCTGTTCAACGGTACGCTGCATGAAGACGCCGGCGATTTTTTCCTGCCGGCGCAGTGGCGCATGGCGCAGGTCGCGCAGGAGATGCCGGAGACCGATCAGAGCGCGACCGATTTCGTCATCGAGGGCGATAGCGCGCTGATGGCGGCCGAGGCTGAAGTGCAGGCTGCCGAAACGGGCAATGATGGCGAGCGCATGGCGCATGCCTATATGGCATTGCACGACGCCGGCGCGCACGATGCGCAGGCGCGTGCTCAGGCACTCATTCTCGGCCTTGGGTTCAAGACTACCGAATTATCCAAGCCGGTGAACAGTTTCTCGGGCGGCTGGCGTATGCGCCTGCAACTGGCGCGTGCGCTGATGTGCCCGTCCGACCTGCTGCTGCTTGACGAACCGACCAACCACCTCGACCTCGACGCCCTAGTCTGGCTCGAATCCTGGCTCAAGCGCTACGAGGGAACGATGGTGGTGATCAGCCACGACCGCGAGTTCCTCGATGCGGTGACCGCAGTGACCCTGCATATCGACGCTGGCAAGCTGACGCGCTACGGCGGCAACTACAGCACTTTCGAGGACATGCGCGCGCAGCAGCTCGAGTTGCAGCAGAACGCCTACGTCAAACAGCAGGACAAGATCGCCCACCTGACCAAGTTCATCACGCGCTTCAAGGCCAAAGCGACCAAGGCCAAGCAGGCGCAGAGCCGGGTCAAGGCGCTCGAGCGCATGGAGCGCCTGGCACCGGTGCTCGCTTCCGCGGATTTCACCTTCGAATTCAAGGAGCCGGCCAATCTGCCCAACCCGATGCTGGCCATGGTGGATGCCTCGTTCGGCTATCCGCCGCCGGAGGATGCGCCGGCCGGAACGCCGCCGACGGTGATCGTGCGCGGCATCAGCAAGTCGGTGCTGGCCGGCCAGCGCATCGGCATTCTCGGCGCCAACGGCCAGGGCAAGTCTACTTTAGTCAAGACGATAGCCAGGGTTCTCGCGCCGACCAGCGGCATCGTCACCGAAGGCAAAGGGCTCAACGTCGGCTATTTTGCGCAACAGGAACTCGACGTGCTGCGACCGCTCGACAACCCGCTCGAACACATGGTGCGCATGGCCAAACTCGGCTTGCCGGCCGGACAAAGCGGGCGCGAGCAGGACTTGCGCACTTTCCTCGGCACCTTCAATTTTTCCGGCGACATGGTCAAGCAAGCGGTCGGTACGATGAGTGGCGGCGAGAAAGCGCGGCTTGTGCTGTGCATGATCGTCTGGCAGCGGCCCAATCTGCTGCTCCTCGACGAGCCGACCAACCATCTGGACCTCGCGACGCGCGAAGCGCTGTCGATGGCGCTCAATGAATTCGAGGGCACGGTGATGCTGGTCAGCCACGACCGCTCGCTGTTGCGTTCGGTGTGCGACGAGTTCTGGCTGGTCTCGCGCGGCGGCATCGAACCCTTCGACGGCGACCTCGACGACTACCAGCGCTACCTGCTCGACGAAGCGAAGCGCGCGCGCGAGGAATTGAAGGCGTCGCTCAAGGACGCCAAGGACGTCGCTACCCAGGCGCCGTTACCGGTGACGGCCAGCAAGCAGGTCAGCGCCCGGGTCAAGACCTTGAAGCGCGACCTGGGCAAACTCGAACAGCTGATGCTCGGCTTGCAGGCGCGCAAGCACGCACTCGAAGCGCGGCTATCGACGCCGCTGCCGCCGCAGGCGATCGGGGAGCTTGGGCTTGAACTCAAGCAGATCGACGACGAACTCGCCGGGCACGAGGAACAATGGCTGACGATTTCTGAAGCAATCGAGGCCGCCGAAGGCTGACTGCCGCTTTGCGGCACTTATTCGGCGTATTGGCGGTCAACATTTGTAGCTGCTTGCGCTGCGGCGGCTGGGATTTCAATTTGCGGGAGCAAATCGATGCAACTCGTCCTCGTTCTCGGTATCGTCTTTGCCATTGTCGCTGTTCTCTTCGCCTTGCAAAACAACATTCCCGTCGCGGTGACGCTGGCCGTCTGGCATTTCGAGGGATCGCTGGCGCTGGTGCTGCTGATCGCCCTCGGTCTCGGCGTGCTGATTACCGGCCTGCTTTCGTCGCCGGCGGTCATTCGCCGGCAGTGGATGGCCGCCCGCTTGCGCCGGCGCGTCGCCGAACTCGAGCGTGAGCTGGCCGAGAGCCAGGGGCAGAATCGTGCGCTGGCCGCGGAGGTCGCGCGTTTGTCTCCGACTGGCACCGCCGCGGACGCGATCGACACCGAGGAAAAGCCCTATGTCGGCATGCGCGCCTTGCTCGCCGGCGAGCCGGATCCCAGGGACGATGGCACGCGTGGTTGATAAAGGGCGGCAAAGGCAGCACTATCTGCTTCCCTTCCATTCGTACTAAGGAATCACCATGAGCAGTTTCACTCAAGTCGTTCTTTACACCGATAGCGATGGCCGCGCCAAGTTTCGCGCGGCGCCCATCGAGCTAGGCGAAGGCACGCCGGCGACGCGCCTGTCGGCGATTCTGCCGGCTACCGGTTTGCAGCTGCGCGAGAGTCCGGTCGGGTTTCGCAGCCAGCAGCACTGCACCGGCGCGCCGCAATGGGTGTTCATCCTCAGCGGCGCGATGGAGATCGGCCTTGCTGACGGCAGTTCGCGCGTGTTTGCCGCCGGCGAGCATTTCTATTCGGCTGATACCCTGCCGGCGGGCGCGACCTTCGACCCGGCGATCCACGGTCACTGGAGCCGGCAAGTCGGCGGCGCACCGCTGGTGACACTGTTCGTGAAGGTTTGACGCTAGCGACCGACCTTAGCGGGGATCTATCGGCTCGAGGCGTGAAACCGAATGCCGGATCGGCACTCCAACCACGGCCAAGCCGATAGAAAGGAACTCCCCATGAGCGCAGCACGCACCGCGACGTTGACGGTCGACGGTAAAAGCATCGAACTCCCGGTAATCAGCGGCACGCACGGCAACGATGTCATCGACATTCGCGCGCTCTATGCCAAGACCGGCCTCTTCACTTTTGATTCGGGCTTCATGTCGACCGCCAGTTGCGAGTCCCGAATCACCTTCGTCGACGGTGACCGGGGCATCCTGCTCTACCGCGGCTACCCGATCGAGCAACTTGCGGAGAAGTGCAGCTTTCTCGACGTCGCGTACCTGCTCAAGCACGGCGAACTGCCCAACGCCGCGGAAAAGCGCGAATTCGAAAGCATCATCAAGAAGCATACGATGGTGAACGAGCAGATGGGCAAGCTGTTCCAGGGCTTTCGTCGCGATGCCCACCCGATGGCGGTGATGGTCGGCGTCGTCGGCGCGCTGTCGGCGTTCTACAACGAAGCGGAAGATTTCTCCGACGCGGCGCACCGCAGCGTCAGTTTCAACCGCATCGTCGCCAAGCTGCCGACGATCGTCGCGCTGGCTTACAAGTATTCGATGGGCGAGCCCTTCATGTATCCGCGCAACGACCTCGATTACACCGCCAACTTCATGCACATGATGTTCGGCAACCCCTGCGAGGAGTATGTCCCCAATCCGGTCCTGGTGCACGCGCTCGACACCATCTTCACGCTGCATGCCGACCACGAACAGAACGCCTCGACCTCGACCGTGCGCCTCGCCGGTTCCTCGGGCGCCAACCCCTACGCCTGCATCTCGGCCGGCATCGGCTGCCTGTGGGGCCCGGCGCACGGCGGCGCCAACGAAGCCGCGCTGAAAATGCTCGAGGAGATCGGCGACGTGTCGCGCGTCCCCGAATACATCAAGCGCGCCAAGGACAAGAACGACAGTTTCAAATTGATCGGTTTCGGCCACCGCGTCTACAAGCACTTCGATCCGCGCGCCAAGCTGATGCGCAAAATCTGCGCCGACGTGCTGCAGGAACTCGGCCTGCAGAATGACCGGCTGTTCAAGCTGGCCATGGAACTCGAAAAGATCGCGCTCGAAGACGATTACTTCATCGAGAAGAAACTCTATCCGAACGTCGATTTCTACTCGGGCATCGTGCAGCAAGCGCTGGGCATCCCACAGACCATGTTTACCTGCATCTTCGCGCTGGCGCGCACGGTCGGCTGGATGGCGCAATGGGAGGAAATGATCACCGATCCGGAGCACAAGATCGGGCGCCCGCGCCAGCTCTATGTCGGCGCCGCGCGCCGCGACGTGCCGGCGGTGGGAATGCGGCCCTAGTCCGGGCCCGCAAGACGCGGCGCGTCAGACAAACTCAGTAGCGCGCCGGCACCGCCACCCAGCCTTCGGGGCAGGCCGTGGTATAGGGGTAATACATTCCGCTCGACTGGCAGAAATACGAAACGCGCCCAGGCGGGACATACGCCGTTGTTGGATAGGGCTCGACATAGACCGGCCGTGTTGCCGCGATCGCCAGTCCGGTCAGTGCGCCGGCAACAGCGAGGCCGGCCCAAGGCACGCCGCCGCCATGATGATGGCCGTAGTAGCCGCCATGGCCGTGCCAATCACCGCCGCGATCGGCGTAAGCCGGCAGGGCGACCAGCGAGAGCGCGGTGACAACAGAAATAGCAAGTTTGCGCATGATGGACTCCTCAACTGCGGGACCTCTGGCGTTTGCCCGGCCCGCACTTCCATTAACGCCTGGTGCAGCCAGCCGCCGACGTCGATTTGTAAGGGTTTGTAAGCACCCCGTGCGAGAAATGCGCGAACCATTCGGCGAAAACTGCGTCAGAGGTTAAAGAGGACCGCTTCGGTCCTATATGGCTTGAGGCACGATAACGATGTTGCGGATAAGCAAACTCGCGGATTACGGAACGATTGTCCTGACGGCAATGGCACGTGAGCCAGCGTGGACCTTCAGTGCGGCCGAGCTCGCTTTGCGCACCGGTCTGCCGGCGCCTTCGGTGAGCAAGATCCTGAAGATCCTGCTGCGCCAGGGAATCGTCGTCTCGCTGCGCGGCGCCAACGGCGGCTACAGACTGGCGCGCTCGCCGGCGGAGATTTCGACCGTGCAGATCCTCAATGCACTCGATGGCCCGCTCGGCGTCACCGAATGCAGCGCCAGTCCTGGACTGTGCAAGCGCGAAGCGCACTGCGGTACGCGTGCCCATTGGCACATGATCAACCGGGTCGTGCTGCAGGCGCTCGAGCACATCACGCTGCAGCAGATGATCGATCCGGGCCGGCCCAGGCTCGACGTCCTGCGTCCGGCGTGGCGCGCGGCACGGTCGGCGGAGGTGTCGCCATGACTGCGACGGCAAATCGCCTGGCCGAATTGATGGACCGCGAATATCCGCACGGTTTCGTCAGCGATGTCGCTGCCGACACCGTGCCGCGCGGCCTCAGCGAAGAAACCGTCCGCCTGATCTCGGCGCGCAAGAACGAGCCGGCGTTCATGCTCGAGTGGCGGCTCAAGGCTTTCCGGCACTGGCTGACCATGTCCGAGCCCAAGTGGTCGACGGCCCGCTATCCGGCTGTCGACTACCAGGACATCATCTACTATTCGGCGCCCAAGTCGATGCAGGACAGGCCTCAAAGCCTGGCCGACGTCGATCCCGAGTTACTGAGGACCTACGAGAAGCTCGGCGTGCCGCTCAAAGAACGCGAAATGCTGGCCGGAGTAGCCATCGACGCCGTTTTCGACAGCGTTTCGGTGGGCACGACCTTCAAGGACAAGCTCGCCGAACTCGGCATCATCTTCGGTTCGTTTTCCGACGCGGTGCGCGAGCACCCCGATCTCGTTCAGCAGTATCTGGGATCGGTCGTCCCTTACGCCGACAATTTCTTCGCTGCGCTCAATGCCGCGGTGTTCTCCGACGGTTCCTTCTGCTACATCCCGCCCGGCGTGCGCTGCCCGATGGAGTTGTCGACCTATTTTCGCATCAACGCCCGCGACACCGGCCAGTTCGAGCGCACGCTGATCATCGCCGATGCCGGCGCCTACGTCAGTTATCTCGAAGGCTGCACGGCACCGATGCGTGACGAAAACCAGTTGCATG
Organism: uncultured beta proteobacterium; assembly: GCA_903886975.1. Lineage (GTDB taxonomy): Bacteria > Pseudomonadota > Gammaproteobacteria > Burkholderiales > Rhodocyclaceae > Propionivibrio. The sequence goes on along the minus strand of CAISOB010000046.1, from coordinate 6,233 downwards.
CGGCGGTCGTCGAACTCGTCGCGCTCGATCATGCGCGCATCAAGTATTCGACGGTGCAGAACTGGTATCCGGGCGACAAGGACGGCAAGGGCGGCATCTACAACTTCGTCACCAAGCGCGGCGAATGCCGCGGCGCCGGATCGCATATTTCGTGGACCCAGGTCGAGACCGGTTCGGCGATCACCTGGAAATATCCGAGCTGCATCCTGCGCGGCGACGACTCGATCGGCGAATTCCATTCGGTGGCGCTGACCAACAACCGCCAGCAGGCCGATACCGGCTCGAAGATGATCCATATCGGCCGCAATACGAAAAGCACCATCGTGTCCAAGGGCATCTCCGCCGGCCATGGGCAGAACGCCTATCGCGGCCTGGTGAAGATATTGAAGTCGGCCGAAGGCGCCCGCAACTACAGCCAGTGCGATTCCTTACTGCTCGGCGATCAGTGCGCGGCGCATACCTTCCCTTACATCGAAGTCAAGAACCCGACGGCGCGCGTCGAACACGAAGCCTCGACCTCGCGCATCGGCGAGGACCAACTCTTCTATTGCCAGCAGCGCGGAATTTCGGTCGAGGACGCGGTGTCGATGATCGTCAATGGCTTCTGCAAGGAAGTGTTCAAGGAATTGCCGATGGAATTCGCCGTGGAAGCGCAAAAATTGATGAGCGTGAGCCTCGAAGGCTCGGTCGGATAAGTTGAAGATTAGCGTGAAGGAAACAGACGTGTTGGAAATCCGCAATCTGCAGGCGAGCGTCGACGGGAAACCCATCCTGCGCGGCATCGATCTCTCGGTCAAGGCCGGCGAGGTGCACGCCATCATGGGGCCGAACGGCTCGGGCAAAAGCACGCTGGCGCAAGTCCTGGCCGGCCGCGATACTTTCGCGGTGACCGGTGGAACGGTCTTCTACCAGGGCGTCGATATCCTGCCCATGGCGCCCGAAGAGCGCGCGCGCGAGGGCATCTTTTTGGCTTTCCAGTACCCGGTCGAGATCCCCGGCGTGAGCAATGTCTATCTGCTCAAGGCGGCGCTGAACAACATCCGCCAGCATCGCGGGCAAGCCGAACTCGATGCGATGGAATTTCTCGCGCTGATCAAGCAGAAGATGAAGCAGATGGAAATGAACGAAGATCTGCTCTACCGCGCGGTCAACGAAGGCTTTTCCGGCGGCGAGAAGAAGCGCAACGAGATTCTTCAGATGGCGGTACTCGAGCCCAAGCTCGCGATCCTCGACGAGACCGATTCGGGGCTCGACATCGACGCGCTGCAAATCGTCGCCAAGGGCATCAACGCGCTGCGCAGCCCGCAGCGCGCGATGATCCTGGTGACCCATTATCAGCGCCTGCTCGACTATGTAGTGCCTGACTTCGTGCATGTGCTGGCGCAAGGAAAGATCGTCAGGAGCGGCGGCAAGGAACTCGCGCTCGAACTCGAAGAACGTGGCTACGGCTGGCTCGAAGGCGCGGAAGCGGCGGCTCGCCCGGCGGAGAATGCATGAACGCGCGCGAACATACGCTTGCCGACTATGCCCGTTCGGCCGTGACCCTGCCCGGCGCCGGCGTGCCATGGCTGGCACGCGCCCGGCGCTCGGCGCTCGAGCGTTTCGTGGCGAGCGGTTATCCCGACACGCACGACGAGGAGTGGAAATACACCAGCGTCGCGGCGATCGAAAAGCAGGCTTTTCGCGCCGCGTCGCACCGGGACGGCGACCTCGCGGCTGCCGCGAGCCTGGTCGACCAACTGGCCCTCGGACCAGGCGCCGGGCATCTTCTGGTGTTTGTCGATGGCCGCCATTGCCCAAGCCTGTCGGTACCGGGGCGCTTACCGGCCGGCGCGCACATGACGAGCATCGGCGAGGAATTCGAAACGGCGCCGGAATCCCTCGAGGCCTATTTCGCCGACGACGATCAGGAGACGATCTTCGCCGCGCTCAACACCGTCTTCATGGCCGACGGCGCCTATCTGCACTTGGCGCGCGGCGTTGTTGTCGAACAGCCTGTCCATCTGCTGTTCATCGCCACGCAGGACGGCGCGGCGGGCGCTATCATCTCGCCGCGTAATCTGATCGTCGCCGAAGAAGGCGCGCAGGCGACGGTGATCGAGCATTATGTCGGCACCGATGGCGCGCCCTATCTGACCAACGCACTGACGCGGATTTCTGCCGCCGCCAACGCTTCGCTGACACACTACAAGCTGCAGCAGGAAGGGGCGCAGGCCTTTCATGTCGCGGGCATCCACGCACGGCAGGCGCAGGGCAGCCGGCTGAGCTCGCATTCGACGACGCTGGGCGCGGTGCTGACCCGCAACGACATCAGCACCGCGTTCACCGCGCCCGGTTGCGAAGCGACCCTCGATGGTTTGTATCTGGTCGGTGGCCGGCAGCACGTCGATAACCACACGCGCATCGACCATGGCGCCCCGCACGGCACCAGCCATGAATTCTATCGTGGCGTCCTGGACGGCCGTTCGCGCGCGGTTTTCAACGGCAAGGTCCTTGTCCATCCGGGCGCGCAGAAGACCAATGCGCACCAGGCCAACCACAATCTGCTGCTCTCGCGCGATGCCGAAATCGACAGCAAGCCGCAGCTCGAAATCTATGCCGATGACGTGAAATGCACGCATGGTGCGACGATAGGCCAGCTCGACGACAACCAGCTGTTCTATCTGCGCGCCCGCGGCGTTTCCGAGACCATGGCGCGCAGTCTGCTGGTGCACGCTTTTGCCCATGACGTGGTCGAGCGGATCCGCGTCGCGGCGCTGCGCTCCCGCCTCGAGCAAATCCTGTTTTCACGCTTGCCGCAAGGCGAGCGCATTCGAGCACTGGCATGAAGATCGAAAGCAATGCGGCCGTCAGGCCGGCGGATACTGAATCTGATGCGCCTGACTGGCGCGATGACTTCCCCATCCTGCGCGAAGAGATCGGCGGCAAGCCGCTGATCTATCTCGACAACGGCGCGACGACGCAGAAACCGCAAGCGGTGATTGACGCCGAAGTCGCGTATTACAGCCGGCGCAACGCCAATGTCCATCGCGGCGTGCATACGCTGAGTCAGCGCGCGACCGACGATTACGAAGCGGCGCGCAGCAAGATCGCGCGTTTCATCAACGCGGCCAGCCCCGAAGAAATAATCTACGTGCGCGGTGCGACCGAAGCGATCAACCTCGTCGCCCAAAGCTACGCCAGGCCGCGCGTGAAGGCCGGCGACGAAATTCTGATCAGCGCAATGGAGCACCATTCGAACATCGTGCCGTGGCAAATGGTCTGCGAACAGACCGGCGCGCTGCTCAAGGTTGTGCAGATCAATGATCGCGGCGAACTCGACCTTGAATACTTCGCGCGGCTACTCGGCGAGCGCACGCGGCTCGTGGCCGTCACGCATCTATCGAATGCGCTCGGCAGCATCGTTCCGGTCGAACGGATCATCGAACTTGCGCATGCCCACGGTACGCCGGTGCTGCTCGACGGCGCGCAGGCGATAGCGCACCTCGGCGTCGACGTGCGCGCGCTCGATTGTGATTTCTACGCGTTCTCCGGGCACAAGCTCTACGGCCCGACGGGAATCGGCGTGCTCTACGGCAAAACCGCGCTGCTCTCTGCGATGCCGCCCTACCAGGGTGGCGGCGACATGATCCGCTCGGTTACATTCGAGAAGACCGAATACAACGACCTGCCGTACAAATTCGAGGCCGGAACGCCCAATATCGCCGGCGCGATCGGGCTCGGCGCGGCGCTCGATTACGTCTCGGGCATTGGTATCGCCGCCATCGCGGCACACGAGCGCGACCTCCTCGACTATGCGACGGCACAAGTCGAGGAAGTCGCCGGTCTGCGCATCGTCGGCACAGCAGCGCACAAGGCCAGCATCCTGTCCTTCACGCTTGAAGGAATTCATCCGCATGATATCGGCACCATCCTTGACCATCAAGGTATCGCCATCCGTGCCGGTCATCACTGCGCGATGCCGGTGATGCAGCGCTTTGGCATCGCCGGAACGGCGCGCGCATCGTTTGCCCTATACAACACACGCGCCGAAGTCGATGCATTGGTCGCCGGGCTGCATGAAGTACAGGAAATGTTCAAGCGATGAGCGATTTACGCGAACTCTATCAGGACGTGATTTTTGACCATTACAAGAAGCCGCGTAATTGTCATGTGCTCGACTGCGCCAACCATCAGGCCGAAGGCTACAACCCGCTGTGCGGTGACCAGCTGACGGTGTACCTAAAGGTCGATAACGGCGTGATCACCGATTTGAGCTTTAATGGCAGCGGTTGCGCGATTTCGACCGCTTCGGCTTCGTTGATGACCGAGGCACTCAAGGGCAAGACCTTGAAGGAGGTCGAGCATCTGTTCGACGATTTCCATCAGATGGTCACCACCCCGGAAAGTGCGCCGGAGGGCGCGCCGCGGCGGGATCTCGGCAAACTCGAAGTGCTCTCGGGCGTAAGCGAATTTCCGGCCCGGGTCAAATGCGCGACGCTGGCCTGGCACACCCTGCAGAGCGCATTGCGTAAGCAGACAAATCCGGTGAGCACGGAGTAGCCAGCGATGACCGATTCCACACAGGCGGGCAGCGCGGCGCAAGATTCAGAGGTGTCGGACGCGCAGTTCCGCGGCGAACTGATCGCTGCGCTGCGAACGATTTACGATCCGGAAATCCCCGTCAATATTTATGACCTTGGCCTGATTTACGCGCTTGATATCGATGCGCAGGGCGTCGTCGATATCGAGATGACGCTGACCGCGCCGGCTTGCCCAGTGGCCGAGACTTTCCCGGGCACCGTCGAGTCGCGCCTGCGCGAAGTCCCCGGGGTGAGCGATGTGCATGTGCAACTCGTGTGGGAGCCTGCATGGAGCATGGAACGCATGCCGGAAGCGGTCAAATTGCAACTGGGTTTGCTGTGAGAGGCGGCCGTGTCGGGCTGGATTGACGTTGCGCCGCAGGTCGATTTTGCCGCCGGGCAATGGCGTTCGCTGAACGTCGACGGGACCCCGGTCGCGGTCTTCAACCTCGGCGGCGGCTACTATGCTATCGAAGACGTCTGCACCCATGATGGTGGCATTCTCACCGGCGGCGCGCTGGAGGGCGAGGAAATCGTCTGTCCGCGGCACGGCGCGCGCTTTTCGATCAAGACTGGCGCGGTACTCACGCCGCCCGCTTATGAAAACGTGGCGACTTTCCCGGTGCGCGTAGAAGGCGGCATGGTCCAGGTTCGCGACGCGCGCTGGGATTGAAATGCCTGTTTCGGTCTCAAGCCACGGCGCTGACGACTTCGTCGGTCCACACCTTGAAGCTCGTCAGGACATTGGGCCCGAACGCGGTGCTCAGCGCGACGTCGGCCGCGTCGCGGCCGCGCGCGATCAACACCCGGCCGATGCGCGGCGTGTTGTTGCGCGGATCGAAGGTATACCAGCGGCCGTCGAGGTAGGCCTCGAACCAGGCGGCAAAGTCCATCGGGAGGTCGGCCGCAGGCACGCCGATGTCGCCCAAATAGCCGGTACAGTAGCGCGCGGGAATATTCATGCAGCGGCAGAAGGCGACGGCCAGGTGCGTGAAATCGCGGCAGACGCCGCGCCGGTCGAAATACGCCTCGAGCGCAGTACGCGTAGCGCGCGCATGCTCGTAACCGAAAACGAGATGTTGATGCACGTAGTCGCAGATCGCCTGGACGCGGCCCCAGCCGGTGGGCGCCGAAGCAAATAGCGCCCAGGCCATTTCGGAAAGTCGGTCGGTTTCGCAATAGCGGCTGCCGAGCAGGAAGCGCAGCGTCTCGTCAGGCAGATCGGCAACCGGCGTTTGCTGCACCTGCGCAGCGACGAGATCGATTGCGCCGCTGTCATTGACCATGGCGTCGCCGCAGATGCGCAGGCGAGCGGCCGGGGCAACGATGCGCGTGCACCGGTTGCCGAAACTGTCACGGTATTCGGTCGCTGGCACCGGCGGGTCGAAGTGCAATTCGTCGCGGCCGACCAGGTTCGGGACGCGCGAATCATGGACGCGCAGGACAAGAATCATTGGCGTGGGCTGGGGGCACTCGTAGATCATTTCGAAACCGACGTGGATTTGCATCATTGGGCTCCAATGTCATCAGAGGCGGATTCAAGTCTGAAGTGCAACCGCGTTATGACGAGAGTGTAGCTGGTTCATAAAGATCTGATGTGGCGTTTTGAATCCGAGACATTTTCTGGGACGGTGGTTGAGACGATGCATGGTGAATTCAATGTCCTTCTGG